>NZ_BJNF01000025.1 GCF_006539545.1 Nitrobacter winogradskyi | reverse complement strand
AGAGCATTTTCCGGCGAAGTGGATACCGGTTCGCCGCAAGAAAATGCGACCAGACAATAATTTCTAGAGCATGGTTCGATTCAACGTGAACGGATCATGCTCTGGAGCTTCGCTTCTGGTTCAATCAGAAGCGATAATGCTCTAGCTCTTGCGGTCGGCGACGAAGTGCGCGGCGGCGCGCAGCACGTCGCCGCGTGTCCCGAACACCGACAAAGCCTCGTCCGCCTTCGCCAGAAGATCCCGAACCCGTTTCTTGGCGCCATCGATGCCGAGCTGGGTGACGAAAGTAGTCTTGCCGAGCGCCGCGTCGGCTCCGGCCGGCTTGCCGAGCGCTGCCGCGTCGCTTTCGACATCGAGAAGATCGTCTGCGATCTGGAAGGCTTCGCCCAGCGCGCGGCCGTAAGTGTCGAGAGCCTGATAGTCTTTTTGCGAGGCCTGGCCGAGCAGCGCGCCGGCGATGCAGCCGAAGCGGAGCAGCGCGCCCGTCTTCATCTGCTGCACGCGCGCCACGTCGACCGGTCCGCGGTCGCCGAAGCGGCCTTCGCCGGCGAGATCGAGCAACTGCCCGCCGACCATGCCGCCAATGCCGGCGGCGCGCGCCAGCGCGCGCGTCAGCAACAGGCGAACGGCGGGATCGTCATGGACCTCGTCGCGGGTGATGATGTCGAAGGCAAGTGTCAGAAGACCGTCGCCGGCGAGGATTGCGGTGGCGTCGTCGGTGGTCTTGTGCAGGGTCGGACGCCCCCGGCGCAGGTCACTGTTGTCCATCGCCGGCAGGTCGTCATGAATCAATGAATAGCAATGGATGCATTCGAGCGCCGCGCCGGCCAGCAGCGCCGCCTCGCGCGGGACGCCGAACACGGCCGAACTTTCCACCACGAGAAACGGCCGCAGCCGCTTGCCGCCGCCGAGCGAGGAATAGCGCATGGCGTCCATCAGCCGCTTGGGCCGGGCGATTTCGTCAGGCAGGGCAGTATCGGAAAGCAGCTTTTCCAGCACGGCCTCGGTCTCGTCCGCCGTGGTGTCAAGGCGCTTCGCGAAATCGGCGGATGAAAGTCCTGACGTCATCAAAGGGCTCCAAAAAATGAAAACGGCGTCCTCGCCGCGAAAGTCCGGCGAGGTCGATTTTTGCCGGACAATCCTTCATGGTATCGGCTTCGTCAATTCCGGCCGGCCGGCAATCTGCCGCCGGCTCCGGTGTCATCAAGGGTGATTTCGTGAAGGCTCCTCGTCGCGGACACGGTGAACCTGCCCGCCGATCGATTGAAGGCTTTGCGGCCTGATGCGACGGGCGATCCGCGTCATGGCGCTAACCGCCATCGGCCTGCTGTTGCTGCCTTATCTGCTGACGCCGCTGTATCGGATCGGCCATCCGGTCTCGACGCTGATGATATGGCGCACGCTTTCGGGCGCGCCGATGTCGCGGCAGTGGATCGATTTCGCCGCGCTTCCGCCGGCGTTGCCGCGTTCCGTGGTCGCGTCGGAGGACGCCAAATTCTGTAGCCATCAGGGCATCGATTGGGATTCGCTGCGGGAAGTGCTCGACGATGCCGAGGACGGCGAATTCAAGCGCGGCGGCTCCACCATCACGCAGCAGGTGGCGAAAAATCTGTTTCTCTGGCCGGGTCGCAGCATGGTCCGCAAGGCGCTGGAATTTCCGCTGGCGATGTGGATCGATGCGGTGCTGTCCAAGCAGCGGATTCTCGAAATCTATCTGAACATCGCGGAATGGGGCCCGGGCGGCCAGTTCGGTGTCGAGGCAGGGTCGCGCTATGCTTTCGGGCGATCCGCGGCCAGTCTGACGGCCCGGGAGGCGGCGCTGATGGCGGCGATCCTGCCCAATCCGGTCCGGCGCAGCGCCCGAAAGCCGGGTCCGGGAGTCCGCCGGCTGGCCGGGACCTATATGGCCCGGGCCCGGGCGGCTGAACTGCGCGGTTGCTGGAGCGGCAATCGTAGCCTATAAGGCCGGGCTTATCAGCATTCAGCTCGCGCGTTCGGGATTCGTCGCGCCTGCCCACCGACGTTCCGAAACGGAACTCGGCAACATCCTGCAAGGACACCGGATATGGCCGTTCCAAGAAGAAAGACATCGCCGTCGCGGCGCGGCATGCGCCGTTCGGCGGATGCGCTCAGCAAACCGACCTACGCCGAGGACAAGGACTCCGGCGAACTGCGCCGCCCCCACCATCTCGACCTGAAAACCGGCATGTACAAGGGCCGTCAGGTTTTGAAGGCCAAGAGCGACTCCTGAGTACAGGCCCGGTCGGGCGTGTGGTCCGGAACCAGCAGGGCCGGACTGAAGGGAAGCGCAGGGGCGGAGGAGTTCGGCAGGCGGGTTAACGTTCCCGCCTGAATGAAGGAGGCCTTGGCGATGTCCGTGATCGGTTTCCCTCTGCTTCTGATTCCCCTGGCGATCTGCAACATCATCGTCTTCCTGATGCCGGGCGTCCTCTTGACGGAGCCCGTTCTCACATTGACCTTGATGTCCGGCGTGTCCTGGACGGTGACGCTCGGGGACACGCTGCTCGCGCTCGGCATCGTCCTGTTGCTGTTTGAGATTATTAAGGGCGTTCGCCCGGGCGGCAAGTATCTCACCGACCACCTGCTGTCGCTGGCGGTGTTCGGGGGCGCCGCGGCGCAATTCGTGATGCTGCCGCAATTTGGCTCGTCGACCTACTTCATGCTGACGCTGCTGGCGCTGGTCGATTTCCTCGCCGGCTTCGTCTTGCGCGGACGAAGGCCGGCTCGCGTGCTTGCCGTACCGTCGCAAGGCGTAGCGGAGGAGGCGGAAGCACACGAACCGCGCGCCGATCCGGCGTCCGCATCCATGGCGGCGTCGATTTCATCGCAGGAGCCTGCTCACGCGTCAGCGCCTGCCGCCGAATCGGCTCCCGAGCGAGCCCCCGAGCAGGCGATCGTTCATGCCGAGACTGGACCTGGCGGGACTAGGCTTGAGGGGACGGGACAGGTTGAGTACGGGCAAGCCGAGGCGGCCAGAACCAAACCGCATCCGGATGTTCCCGGTCCGGACATCCAGCAGCGCAATCCAGACTAAGTATCGATTGCCTTAGATGGTGCGGAGCAGCCGCGGACCAGTCTGCGCGCCAGCTTGATTCCGCTCGCCCGTCGAATGATAGGCGGCCTGCGCAACCTGCGGCGAAGCACGGCGGAATATCCGCGTCTGTGGACTATGTTCCGCGATGGCGATCAGTTGCGCGACAAAGAACACGTCATGGCGGGTCGCGGAACGCGGAACAGGCCGATGCTCCACCGGCGCGACGGCTGATATCGGATTGGATCCTGGTGATCTTGTCGCGCCGTCACGGTCCGGCCGCGCGGCGTTGGCGGCGATTCCGGGTATCCGGCCTGTTCCCGCGATTGTCATCATCCGTGCAGTCTCCGGGAATGTGTTGTTCCGGAACATCGGGCTCCGGGTCAGCAACCACCGTGGCAAAAGCCGTGCCGGGACTTCATTTCGGGGAAGGAAACTCCATTTAAGTTGGGAATGGCGGTTTTTCAGATTGTTCACGAACTTTACCTAGCGTGAACGGGTTGGAACACCCTATTCTTCAGAAGGGAATCACTTGCAGCGTCCCATAATGAGGCGACCGTGACATCCGCCATTTCACCGGCAGTCAATCCCTCGTCGGGCGCCGATGCGCCACAAGCCGCCCACGCGTCGGCTCGTCTGCCTCAGGCAACTCAGGAGCCGCGCGTGTCGGCGATCCTCACAGCGCTCGGCCGGGCCGCGTTTGTGTGGGATATTCCAAGCGACACGATAACCTGGACCGAGGGAGCGGCGTCGATCTTTCAAGGCATCGACCCGTTGCTGCTCGCGACCGGAGCCCGGTATGGACGCCTGATCGAACCGTCGGGATCGGCCCGTACCAATATCTTTTCGGCCGCGCCAACCGCCCGGCGGCGCTTTGAGGAGGGAGTGCCCTATTTTATCGAGTATGGCGTGCGCGCCAGCGCCTCCGCGCCGATGCTGTGGATCGAGGAGGCCGGATGCTGGTTCGCCGACGCCGATGGCAAGGCGGTGCGCGTCGAAGGCATCGTGCGGCTTGAGAATGAGCGGCGGGCGCGAGACGAGCAACTGATCAACCTGTCCCGGAACGATGCCCTCACCGGCGAACTCAATCGCACCTATCTGACAGCGGCTCTCGCCGAAGCGATCGAGGAAGCCGCGCGCTACCGCACGCCGGTCGCCTTCATGATGATCGGGATCGATCACCTCGCGCGCATCAACAATGCTTTCGGCTTCGATGTCGCCGACGAGGTGATCAGCGATGTCGCCAGGCGCATCCGAAGGCGGTTGCGCAGCGGCGACATTCTTGGCCGCTTTTCCGGCAACAGGTTCGGGGTGATCCTGAAGAACTGCGGCCTGGATGAGGTGAGCATCGCCGCCGAACGCCTTCTGGCGGGCATCCGCGAAGAGATCGTGATGACCAAATCCGGCCCCGTTTCGGTCACCGCCTCGATCGGCGCCGTTCTGGCACCGCGTTATGCGCAGACCGCCGATGAAGCGATCAATCGCGCTCAGGAAATCCTCGAAGTTGCGAAATGCCGCCGCTGCGGTTCGCTCGCCGTGTGGCGACCCGATACCGAGCGTGAGGCGCAACGCCGGATCAACATCCGGGTGACCGACGAGATCGTCACCGCGTTGAACGAGCGCCGCATCCTCACCGCTTTCGAGCGGGTCGTCGACGCGCGCACGCGCGAAGCGGCGTTTTATGAGTGCCTGGTGCGGATGCAGCAGCAGAATGGTCAGATCGTGCTCGCGCCCGATGTCGTGCCGGTCGCGGAGAAGCTTGGCCTGATCCGTCTGGTCGATCATCGCGTGCTCGAGCTTGTGATCGCCGAACTCGCGGAAACGCCCCACGTCCAGCTCAGTCTCAATATCTCGCCGGAAACCACCATGGACGTCGACTGGTGGGCGGCGATCGAAGCACTGATGGGTGCGCATCCCGGCGTGGCCGAGCGCCTGATCGTGGAGATTACCGAAACCGCGGCGATTCAGGATGTCGACGATGTCCAGCGGTTCGTTACGCGGTTGAAGAATCTGGGCAGCCGCATCGCGATCGACGATTTCGGCGCCGGCTACACCTCGTTCCGGAACTTGCGCAAGCTCGGCGTGGACATCGTCAAGATCGACGGCGCGTTCGTGCAGAACCTGGCGCGCTCCTCCGACGACCGGGCGTTCGTGCAGACACTGATCGATCTCGCGCGCCGGCTCGATATCAGAACGGTCGCCGAGTGGGTTCAGGACGAGCAGTCGGCGGCCATGTTGCGGGACTGGGGTTGCGACTTCATTCAGGGCAGGCTGATCGGCCTTGCTTCGCCGTCGCGCCCGTGGAGCGGTCCGGCGGCCGTTCCGGCGACGAACTGAAGCTCTCCTCATAACAGAACCCGTCTCGCCGCTTCTGCCCGGGATCACCGGAAAATGCAGCGCGATAAGGGATAACGAGCGGTGTGAACTCAGGCGATGTCGACGCGCCGGAATCCGTTCCACAGCGCGGTGGCCGCGCCCGACGTCAGCACCGGAATGACGCGGGCGGTCTGATAGTTTCCGTTGAGGGAAACCCGCGGCAGCGCGGTCGGATGTTTCGCATTTTCGGGAAAGATCATGCCGGGTCGCGTCGTGACCGCGGTGTTGAAACCGGCCGCCTGGGTCATGGCGAACTCGCGCGCTCCGGCGGCGTTGCGGTCGCCGTAGGGATAGGCAAGATGAACGACCGGGCGCTGCAAGACAGCCTCGATCTGTGTCCGGCTGACGGTGATCTCCTCAAGGGCCTCCTCCTCGCTTCGCTTTGCGAGATTGCAATGACTGACGGTATGCGCGCCGATCGTGACCAGCGGATCGGCGGCGAACGATTTCAGTTCATCCCAGGACAGGCACAGCTCCCGGCTGATGGCGGATTCGTCGACGCCATGACGTGCGCACAAGTCCTCCACAGCGCGCGCGACATCGCGGTCGTCGGGCAGCCCGCGCAGCAGATCGTGAATTCGAGAGAACGCTTCTCGCTTTTGCTCGATCGTGCTGGTGTCGAGACTTATAGCGGTGTCGCCGATCGTGCTGTCGATGCGGTCGGCGGCGGCGATGACCCGTTCGAGCGCCACCCACCACAGGCGGCCGGTCGCGTTCGCGAAATCGTTGGCGACATAGACGGTGAACGGCGCGTCGTATTCGCGCATCGCGGGTAGCGCGAAGTCGCGATTATCGCGATAGCCATCGTCGAAAGTGAAGCACGCCAACCGTCGCGAGAAGTCGCGTTGTGTCAGCCGGCGATGCATTTCGTCCATGGTCACGATGTCGATGCCGCGCGATCTGACATGGGCCAGGACCATGCGCAGAAATTCCGGGGTCACTTCCAGGTGATGATTGGGCTGGAACGGGGCGTTTCGGCGCGGCCGCACATGGTGCAGCATGAAGATCGTTCCGATTCCGGCGAAGACCGGCCGCAGCAGGTGATGGGCGCCGCTGAAGTACAGGGCATCCAATCCGGTCCGGATGATGGCGTTGCGAAGCTGCTTCATTTGACGTGGATCGGCCGATCTGACCCCTGTTGTTGACCGGATCTTAATCGGAAACGGTTGAAGAAACGGTTATCCGGGTCCCTCCCTCGGCGGTGGCGCTTTCGCCCTCATTTCGGTTTGACAGCCCGGCAGGGGTTTGTTTTCTCTGCATTTCATCATGCGTGGCCGACCGAATCGCGTCCGGCGTTACCCGGAGCGTGCTTCCAAATGGACCGCATGATGCGGTCCATCGCAAGCCGGCGGATTTTGCGCGACAGGATATCGAATGCGCGGTTTTTTCAGATGGAGCAGCAAGTGGTGGCCGGGTGTCATCCCGCTCACGGTGCTTTGGGGGCTGGCCGCCTGGACGACGACGGCTCCGCTGGAGGCCGATCTGAGCGAGCAGACCGCGGTCGCGCTCAAGGACAGCGTTCTCGATAAGACCGCCATCAGCGCCGCCGGACGCGACATCACGTTCTCAGCCGATGCGTTTTCGGAGCAGGAACGCAGCAATGCGGTGGCCTCGGTGGAGACGGTTCCGGGCGTGCGACGGGTCAACGATCGCACCGCGCTCGTGGCCGAAGCCAAACCGTTCGTCTGGAGCATCGAACGTGGGGTCGGAAGGGTGACGCTCGGCGGAAGCGCGCCGTTGCCCGTGGTCAGGAACAAGCTGCTGGATGCCGCGCGTGCGAGGTTTGCCGGCATCGACATCGCTGATCGCATGGATTTGAAGCGCGGTGCGCCGCCGCGGTTCGAAGCCGCGGCGATGTTGCTGATCGGCGAGACGAGCAAGCTCAAGAGCGGCAAGGCAACGATTTCGGATTTAACGGTCAATCTGTCGGGCATGGCGCGTGAACTGGGTGGACGCGAGGCGATCGCCGCGGCGCTGAAGAACCTGCCCGAGGGATACTCGGTCGCCGACGATATCCAGGCCCCGCCATATGTCTTCGAGGCCAACAAGGATCCGGTCTCCGGAGTGCTGACATTGACCGGATATGTACCCGATAACGCGATTCATGCGGCGATCGTCGCATCGGCCGGCCGTAAATTCGGCGAGAAGATCGTTGATAAGCTCAAGGCGAGTCTCGGTGCGCCGGCAGGCTTCGACGCCGTCGTCACGCGGGCGCTGCGTTCGTTGTCGCGCCTGTCGACTGGAAGACTGGTCGTCTCTGATCGGAATGTCGAACTCTCCGGCGACGCGTTGTATGACCTGGCCGGAAAACAGATCCGCGCTGATCTGCCCAAGGATCTGCCGCGCGGCTGGGAGACGAAAACGGACGTTTCAATCAAGCCGTCGGCGTCCCCGGTCGATCCGACGGTCTGTCAGCAACTGTTCGGCGAGCTTCTTGAAAAGCGCACCATCCAGTTCGAAGCCGGTCAGGCGACATTGCATCTCGATTCGATTGGCCTGCTGGACCAGTTGACGGAAACCGCGCTCCGTTGCCAGACGGCCACCGTCGAGATCGTGGGGCACACCGACAGCGACGGCGACGCTTCGTTCAACCAGGCACTGTCCGAGCGACGCGCGCAGGCGGTGGTGGATTTTCTCGTGAAAGCCGGATTGCCCGCCAATCGGTTCACGCCGATCGGGCATGGCAGCGCTCAGCCGATCGCCGCCAACGACACCGACGAGGGCAAAGCGAAAAACCGGCGCATTGATTTCATTGTGAGGCAGTAAGGATATGGTCTACCTGGCAGGGTTTCACTGGGTCTGGCTGGTTATATCGTTGCTGCTTGGCCTGGCCATGGGCTGGATTGCGGTGGTGCATCGCGGGCGGGGAGTATCTAGTTTGACCGCGCGGTGGCTGGCGGCGATGCTCCTGGCGCTGATCGTGTTGGCGGTCATGCACGTTGTTCCCGGCCGGTTCGGTTACTGGCTGGACCTTGGACTGGTGATGCTCGGTGTCTATCTTGGGGGGTGCGCGGTCGGATCGTGGTTGCGCGATGGGGTGGTTTCACGCCAGGCGGCGTCCGGATCGACGGAGCATTCCAACGGAACACTTTAACGTGTTGAAATGAAGAGATTCATTGAGGCCGGCCGAATTCTGCTAGGAACCAGAACACGCTACCACCCTGCCACGTGAATGAATGCGGATAGGCGCGCCTTTGCCGTGCCGCATTTCGAGGTTTTCGATGCTCGGATCAATACGCAGAGCGATTTCGATTCTGCGCCGGAAACGAATCCTGCACAAGCTGGGTGTGGTGATCAGCGTCACCGTGATCGCGGTCGCGTTCTACGTGCTCTTCCATATTCTCCGGGACATCGATGTCGAGGAGGTGATGGAGGCCGTCAAGCGGACCGAGTGGCATTCGATCGCGTTGTCGGGTCTGTTCGTGGCCGCAGGCTACTTCACGCTGACCTTCTACGATCTGTTTGCGGTGCGCACCATCGGTATCACCCATGTTCCCTATCGCGTCACGGCGTTCGCCGCCTTCACCAGCTATTCGATCGGCCACAATGTCGGCGCCAGCGTATTCACCGGCGGAGCGGTGCGCTATCGCATCTATTCCGCCTGGGGACTGAATGCGATCGATGTCGCGAAAGTCTGCTTTCTGGCGGGTCTTACCTTCTGGCTCGGCAACGCCGCCGTGCTCGGATTGGGCATTGCCTATCACCCCGAGGCGGCCACCAGCATCGATCAGCTTCCGCCTTGGTTCAACCGGCTGATCGCAATCGCGATCATACTCGGCCTCATCGCCTACGTGATCTGGGTTGGGATGCGGCCGCGTCGCGTTGGCAGCGGGTCATGGACCGTGGTTCTGCCGGGCGGCCGGCTGACGCTGCTGCAGATTTTTATCGGGATCGTCGATCTGGGGTTCTGCGCGCTCGCGATGTACGTGCTGCTGCCCCATCAGCCCAATGTCGGCTTTGTCGTCGTCGCGGTGATCTTCGTGTCCGCCACGTTGCTCGGTTTCGCGAGTCATTCGCCGGGAGGACTCGGCGTGTTCGACGCCGCCATGCTGATCGGCCTGTGGCAGATGGAGAAAAACGATCTTCTGGCCGCGATGCTGCTGTTCCGGCTGCTCTATTATGTCACGCCGTTCGCGATCTCCATCATCTTGCTGACACTTCGGGAAATTATTGTCAGCGCGCGAATGCGACGCGTAGGTTACGCGCGGACCGGATCGAACGCCGAGTCCGACAGTCAACTGCCCTATCTGGGAGGGCACGGCGATTCTGGCGCCTGACAGTACTCAAGTGGTTGCGGAGGGAAACAACGTCCGCGCCCCGGGGTTCGCCGCGAGGTCCACATCCTGGCCGGACCGGTTGCGTCGCGCCGCGCTCATCCTGCTGGTTGCCGGGCTTGCATTGGCCGCGCTGGTTGTGTTCGGCGGCTTGCAACCTTTGGGCGCCGCCGTCGCTTTCGCCTGCATCGCCGGCGCGGCGCTGGTGCCCTGGCAGGTTCATGATCCGGATGCGTCGCGCGAAATCGAGTTCGGAGCCAACCCGGTAGAGACGGAAGTGGCGCATGCTCTCGTGGCTGGCATGCCGGATCCCAACGTGCTGCTTGATAGGGCCGGCCGCGTCATCCATCTCAATGCCGCGGCGGCGCAACTCGTACCGGCGCTACGCCGGAATGAACTCGCGCAGTTCGCGCTGCGAGCGCCTGAGATCGTCACCGCGTTGCGTGAAGCGATCGCGACACGGGAAGCACGGCGGGCGACTTATCTCAATCATGTTCCGGTCGATCGGTGGATGGAATTGATCATCACGCCGATTCCGGTGCCGACGGCATTCGGCGGTGTCGACTATTGCATGCTTTTGACGTTTCACGATCAGACGCCGTTGCGCCGGGTCGAGGAAATGCGCGCCGATTTCGTCGCCAATGCGAGCCACGAGTTGCGGACGCCGCTCGCGGCGCTGTCAGGATTCATCGACACGCTCCAGGGCCCCGCGCGCGAGGACGCCCGGGCGCGCGAGCGGTTTCTCGGTATCATGCACGCGCAGGCGGCGCGAATGGCGCGGCTGATCGACGATCTCCTGTCGCTGTCGCGGGTCGAGCTATCGGTTCATGTGCGCCCGGAGACGATCGTCGACCTTGTTCCGATCGTGTGCGAGGTCGTCGACGGACTTGAGCCGCTCGCGGCGGAACGTCATGTCGAGATCGAGACAGCATTGCCGGAAACCCCGGTGCTGATCTGCGGCGACCGTGAGGAACTGCTGCGATTGTTCGAGAACCTGATCGAGAACGCGCTGAAATACGGCGCATCCGGCGGCAGGGTCATGGTGTCGTCGAGGCTCGACGTCTCATCGGAGGGGAACCCGGAATTCCGGGTGGTGGTACGGGATTTCGGTCCCGGCATCGCACCTGAGCATCTGCCCCGCCTGACCGAGCGTTTTTATCGGGTCGACGCCGGCGACAGCCGGGCTCAGGGCGGCACAGGCCTTGGCCTGTCGCTGGTGAAGCATATCCTCAACCGGCATCGCGGCCGTCTGCTGATCGAGAGCGTGCCCGGGCAGGGCGCGAGCTTTACCGCCGGCTTCCCGCCGGCGAGGGACGTGTCGGAGGCAAGAAGCTGAATAGTTGGAGATGCTTAGTGCTGTCATCCCGCTGTCGTCAAGCGTTCGTAAAAGCAGCATCGGTCGCATCTAGGAAGGCGTCATGAGCGTCCTGCGCTCTGTTCAATGCGAAGGGAGATCGCGCATGAATTTCTTCAAGGCCATCGCCGCCGCCGGCCTCGTCGTCGCCTCGGCGTCCGTCTTTTCGGTTGCGGTGAAGGCGGCCGATGTCACCGGTGCGGGAGCGACCTTCCCGTTTCCCGTCTATTCGAAATGGGCTGATGCCTACAAGAAAGAGACCGGCCACGGAGTCAATTATCAGTCGATCGGGTCGGGCGCCGGCATCAAGCAGATTCTCGCCAAGACGGTGACTTTCGGCGCGACCGACGCGCCGCTGAAAGCCGACAAGCTCGAGAAGGATGGTCTCGTGCAGTGGCCGATGGTGATGGGAGCGATCGTGCCCGTTGTGAATATCGAGGGCGTGAAACCCGGCGAACTGGTTCTTTCGGGGGAACTGCTCGGCGATATCTACCTCGGCAAGATCACGAAGTGGGACGATCCTGCGATCGTAAAGCTCAATCCGGGCGTCAAGCTGCCTTCGGCTTCGATCGCGGTGGTGCATCGTTCGGACGGGGCGGGAACCTCGTTCAATTTCACCAACTATCTGTCCAAGGTGAATGCGGAGTGGAAGTCCAGGGTCGGTGAGGGCACCGCGGTCGAGTGGCCGGCCGGCGTCGGCGCCAAAGGCAATGAAGGGGTTTCCGGCAATGTCGGGCAGACCCGGAACGCGATCGGCTATGTCGAGTACGCCTATGCCAAGCAGAACAAGCTGACCTACACCGCGCTCATCAACAAGGCCGGCAAGGTGGTGCAGCCGGGCGGGGCCTCTTTTCAGGCCGCGGCAGCCAATGCCGACTGGGCGAGCGCGCCTGGCTATCACGTGATCCTGACCGATCAGCCCGGCGAGGCCTCCTGGCCGATCACCGCGGCGACGTTCATCCTGATGTACAGTGAGCCTTCCGATAAAGCGGCGTCCGCCGAAGCGATCAAGTTCTTCAAGTGGGCCTTCGAGAAGGGCGGCGTGATGGCTGAGGAACTCGACTACATTCCGATGCCGGAATCTGTCGTGAAGCAGATCGAAAAAACCTGGACCTCCGAAATCAAAAGCTGATCCTGTGCCGAGGAGGAGCGTCGGGGCGCTTCTCCTCGGGATGGTTGCGGGAAGCTGTTCTCCGTATCCGGATGGTCTGCAGGAAACAGGGGTGGGGCGTGGCGGAAATGGCCGTTCATAGCAGCGCGATCGAACAGGTGGCCTCCCATGACCGCTCCCGTGCGATGGACGCCTTCAAGCTCGGGGACAGAGTCTTCTACTGGATCACGCGCATCAGCGCGATCCTCGTCCTGGTGCTGCTCGGCGGAATCATCATCTCGCTGATCGTGGGATCCTGGCCTGCGATCATGGAGTTCGGTAGCTCCTTCCTGACGACGCAACGCTGGGCGCCGTCCGCCGAACCGCCGGTGCTGGGCGCGCTGAGCCCATTGTATGGCACGATCCTGACCTCGATCATCGCCATGACCATCGCGATCCCGGTCGGCATCGGCATCGCCGTTTTCCTCACCGAGCTGTGTCCGCTGTGGGCGCGGGCCCCGATCGGCATGGCGATCGAACTGCTCGCGGGCATTCCCTCGATCATCTACGGCATGTGGGGCTTCTTCATCCTCGGCCCGTTCCTCGCCGATACGGTTCAGCCCTTCTTCATCGGCCTGTTTGACGGCGTGCCGATCCTCGGCGCGATCTTCGGCGGTCCGCCGTCCTATCTGAGCCTGTTCAACGCCTCGCTGATTCTCGCGATCATGGTGCTGCCGTTCATCACCGCGATTTCGCGCGACGTGTTCGCGACCGTGCCGCCGGTCCTCAAAGAGGCGGCCTATGGTGTCGGCTGCACCACCTGGGAAGTCGTCCGCCACGTCGTGCTACCCTATACGCGCGTTGGCGTGATCGGCGGCGCCATGCTGGCGCTCGGGCGCGCGCTCGGCGAGACGATGGCGGTGACATTCATTATCGGCAACTCGTTCCGGATCTCGCCATCGATCTTCGCGCCAGGCACGACGATTTCCGCGGCGATCGCCAGTGAGTTCGCGGAGAGCGACGGCCTGCATCAGTCGAGCCTGATGCTGCTCGGCCTGCTGTTGTTCGTCCTGACGTTCTTTGTTCTCGCCGCGGCGCGCCTGATGCTGTTGCGGCTGGAGAAGAAGGCGGGGAAATAGGCATGGCACGGAGAAACAGAAGCCGGGTTTTCGCGACCGACCAATTCGTTGGCTCGGTGATGATGCCTGGACGGGTCAAGCCATGAATCCGATCTATGCCTCCCGCCGACGCAAGGACATTATCGTCCGCGCCCTGTGCTTTGTCGCCGCCGCGTTCGGCGTCTCCTGGCTTGGGCTCATTCTGTTCACGCTGTTCTATAACGGCCTCGCCGGCATGAGCTGGCAGCTTTTCACCCAGAACACGCCGCCGCCAGGCGCCTCCGAAGGGGGATTGCTGAACGCCATCGTTGGCTCGCTCATCATGACCGTGATCGGTGTGGGGGTGGGCGCGCCGATCGGGATGTTCGCGGGCACCTACCTTGCCGAATACGGCAAGCACGATCGCCTCTCGCCGGTTATTCGTTTCATCAACGACATCCTTCTCAGTGCGCCTTCGATCATCATCGGTTTGTTCATCTACGGAGCGGTTGTGGTGCCGATGGGAGGCTTCTCGGCGCTCGCGGGCTCGCTTGCGCTCGCCGTGATCGTGATTCCGGTGGTGGTGCGCACTACCGAGGACATGCTGAACCTTGTGCCGAACTCACTGCGTGAGGCGGCTTCGGCGCTCGGCCTGCCGCGCTCGCTCGTCATCAGGCGCATCGCCTATCGCGCCGCGCGAACCGGCCTGATCACCGGTGTGCTGCTCGCCACCGCGCGCGTCGCCGGCGAGACCGCGCCGCTGCTGTTCACCGCCTTGAGCAATCAGTTCTTCAGCCTGGACCTGGCCAACCCGGTGGCGAACCTTCCCGTCACCATCAACAACTTCGTGCAGAGCCCTTACGTCTACTGGAAGCAGCTGGCGTGGAGCGCGGCGCTGCTGATCACCCTGGCCGTTCTGGCGCTGAACATCGGTGCGCGATTGATCGGCTCTGAGAGGACCGCGAAATGACCATCGTTTCCACCGCCGCCGCGTCGGGCCCGGCCGTTCCCCCACCGAGGATCGATCCGGAGGTGCCGGCGAAGGTCGCAGCCCGTAACCTCAATTTCTATTACGGCCAGCATCACGCGCTGAAGAACATCAACCTGTCGATCGCCGCCAACCGCGTGACGGCCTTCATCGGTCCGTCGGGTTGCGGAAAGTCGACCCTGCTTCGCATCTTCAACCGCATGTACGATCTCTACCCCGGCCAGCGCGTCGAGGGGCGGGTGTTACTTGATGACACCGACATCCTGGACCCCAAGCTCGACCTCAATCTTCTGCGTGCGCGGGTCGGCATGGTGTTTCAGAAGCCGACGCCGTTTCCGATGACGATCTATGAGAACATCGCGTTCGGCATCCGCCTGTACGAGAAGCTGCCGAAATCGGACATGGACAGCCGGGTGGAGAAGGCGTTGCGGGACGGCGCCTTGTGGACCGAGGTCAAGGACAAGCTCAACGCGAGCGGGCTTAGCCTCTCCGGCGGTCAGCAGCAGCGCCTTTGCATCGCGCGTACGGTTGCGGTGCGGCCGGAAGTGATCCTGTTCGATGAGCCGTGCTCGGCGCTCGACCCGATCTCGACGGCCAAGGTTGAAGAGCTGATCGCCGAACTCAAAACGCATTACACGATCGCGATCGTCACCCACAACATGCAGCAGGCGGCGCGCGTGTCGGATTACACCTCGTTCATGTATCTCGGCGAGATGATCGAGTTCGGTCCCACTGATAAACTCTTCACATCGCCGTCTGATCGCCGCACCCAGGATTACATCACCGGCCGTTTCGGCTGAGGCTGCGCGCGGAATCGCGGGGAGAAATTTGATATGGCTTTTGAACACACCGCAAAGGCTTTCGACGACGATCTCCAGGAATTGACGCGGCTGGTTTCCGAAATGGGCGGACTGGCTGAACGGCAGATCGTGGAGTCGCTGGACGCGCTGATCCGCCGCGACGCCACCTTGGGCGATCGCGTGGTGGCCGCCGATTCCGAGATCGACCAGTTGCAGCGCATGATCGAGGAGCGCGCCGTGCTCACCATCGCGCGGCGGCAGCCGATGGCGGTGGATCTGCGCGAGATCGTCGGCGCCATGCGGGTCGCGATCGATCTGGAGCGCATCGGCGATCTCGCCAAGAACATGGGCAAGCGTGTGGTCGCAATCGACAGCGATTTCCGTCCGCTGAAACTGATCCGCGGTCTTGAGCATATGACCGATCTGGTGCGGTCACAGGTCAAGTCGGTGCTCGACGCTTATGCGGCGCACGATCTGCCTGCGGCAATGGCGGTCTGGAAAGGGGACGAGGAGGTGGATGCGATCTGCACCTCCCTGTTCCGCGAACTCCTGACGTACATGATGGAAGACCCGCGCAACATCGGGTTCTGTATTCACCTGATGTTCTGCGCCAAGAATATCGAGCGGATCGGCGACCACGCCACCAATATCGCGGAGACGGTGTTCTACATGATCGAAGGCCAGCAGATCCCCGACAAGCGTCCCAAGGGGGACATGACAGGTTTCGCATCGGCGGCTCCGGGAAACTGAAACGGGATCAGGCGAGACACGATGGGTGCACGCATTCTGGTAGTTGAAGACGAGGAAGCGCTGACGACGCTGCTGCGTTACAATCTTGAAGCGGAAGGTTACGAGGTCGAAACGGTGGTGCGAGGCGATGAGGCGGATACGCGGCTGAAAGAGCGCATCCCCGACCTTGTCGTGCTGGACTGGATGCTGCCGGGCCTGTCCGGCATCGAGTTGTGCCGCCGGCTGCGCGCCCGGTCCGACACCAGGCAGCTTCCGATCATCATGCTCACCGCGCGCGGCGAGGAGAGCGAGCGGGTGCGGGGGCTCGCGACCGGCGCGGACGACTACGTGGTCAAGCCGTTCTCGGTGCCGGAGCTCCTGGCGAGGGTGAAAAGCCTGCTGCGGCGCGCGAGCCCGGCGCGACTGGCGTCGGTCCTGAGTTTTGGCGACATAGAACTCGACCGCGACAGGCACCGCGTCGTGCGCTCCGGCCGCCCGATCGATCTTGGCCCGACCGAGTATCGGTTGCTGGAGTTTTTTCTCGAACATCCCGGCCGGGTGTTCAGCCGCGAGCAATTGCTCGACAGCGTCTGGGGCCGCGATGTCTACATCGACGAGCGTACCGTCGACGTTCACATCGGTCGGCTGCGCAAGCTGCTCAATCCCGACGGCGAGCTGGATCCGATCCGCACGGTGCGCGGCGCGGGCTACGCACTGGACGAGCAGTTCGCAAGCGGGACCGAGTAAGCGGGGCGAGCTGAGGAGCGTCGATGATCCGCGTTACTCTGCACCAAAAGCGCCTGCCGCGGCCGGAGCCGTTCCGTTTCTGATAGAGTCGGAAGCAGCGCTCTGAGATTCTGATCCGGCGCGTTTTCTTTATGCGGACCGGCGCCCGCTTCGCTCAAAACGCTATAACCGCGGATTCACGATCCCCGTCGCAAAGCGGAGATGACCGGTTCAAGCCCGGCCGTGAAGGGATCTGACGGATACGCTGTGATTACCGCGTCTTCGGTGATTGGCGGCGGCGGTCGGCGGCGGGCTGATAAGCGATGCGTGAGTGGTGCGCGCAATAGGGAAGGCCGGTGAGAGCCTTGCCGCCGCAGAAGAAGAACTCCGGACTCGCGGGATCGCCGACCGGCCAGTGGCAGGTGGCTTCGCTGAGTTCGAGCAGCGATCGCCGCTGGCTCATGGGCACGACATTGTCGTAGGCGATCGGGTCTGCTTCGATCTCGACCTCGAAAGCTTGCGCGAGCGCGGTATTGCCCCGGGAGACAGGGCGAGACACCCGCACCATATGCTGGGCGGGGCGGGCCTTGCGCGTCCGGGGCACGGTGGACGACGGGCTCTTCGCCCGGCCCGAAAGGCCCAGCCGATGCACCTTGCCGATCACTGCGTTGCGGGTCACGTTGCCGAGTTCGGCGGCGATCTGACTTGCGGAGAGGCCCGCCTCCCAAAGCTTCTTCAGCTGTTCGACGCGGTCGTCGGTCCAGGTTATCACCGTCATCGCACATTGTTCCCTTGTGTAATGCGTGCCTCCCCAAGGCCGCGCATCTAAGCGCCCCCGAAAAACCCGTGCCGACAGAATCCCTTAGCCCTCGCCGGGCGGGAAAAACGCCCGGGCGTTTACGCTGAGAACAGGAACCGATCGAGGATCAAAACGCCGCACGAGATGTCGTATTCGACGGGCCCAACGCTACAATATGCCGTGACTCACGCGCAAGAGTCGGGTCTTGCGGCGTCCACATGTTATGCAGGAAAACGAGAAGAACCGCTCATTCTGCGACTTTCCAGCATCACCGCCGCGCAAATGGAATATTGACAGTGATCGCCCCGCACCTAGAATAACCGACGCGTGCCGCCTCGAAAGGCGGCACATTTCGTTTTCGGGGCTGACAGTTCATCTTTGGGGGCTGACAGCTCATTGATCGCGCCACAGTGCAGTCGGGCCGATCCGCTCCCACCATCCAACCGGCAAACCGTCATGACCACAGCCGCGGCGTCTCATCTGTTGCCCGTTTTCGCAAGGGTCGATCTTTCATTCGAGAGCGGCGAAGGAGCCTGGCTGTTCGGCTCGGACGGCGGACGTTATCTCGATTTCACGAGCGGCGTTGCCGTGAACGCGCTGGGCCATTGCCACCCGCATCTCGTCGCCGCGCTTCAGGCGCAGGCGGCGAAGCTGTGGCACGTCTCGAACTTGTTCAAGTCGCCCGACGGCGAGCGCCTGGCGGCGCGGCTCTGCGAGCAGAGCTTCGCCGATTTCGCCTTCTTCGCCAATTCCGGCGCCGAGGCGGTGGAATGCGCCGTCAAGGTCGTGCGCCGTTATCATGCCGGCAGGGGCAATCCGGAACGCTATCGGATTGTCACCTTCGAGGGCGCCTTTCACGGCCGCACGCTGGCGATGCTGGCCGCCACCGGCTCGAAAAAATACCTCGAAGGATACGGGCCGCCCGCTGACGGCTTTGACCAGGTGCCGCTGGACGATATCGAAGCCGTGAAGAAGGCGATCGGTCCCGAGACCGCCGGCATCCTGATCGAGCCGTTGCAAGGCGAAGGCGGCGTGCGCGAGCCGCCTCCTGCGTTCTTCCGGGCGCTGCGCCAGCTTTGCGACGAGCGCGGACTGCTGCTGGTGTTCGACGAGGTGCAGACCGGCATGGGCCGCACCGGCGATCTGTTCGCCTACAGGCGCATCGGCGTCGCGCCGGACGTGATGTCGCTGGCGAAAGCGCTCGGCGGCGGCTTTCCGATCGGCGCCTGTCTTGCGACGGCGGAAGCCGCGTCGGGCATGACTCCGGGCTCGCACGGTTCGACCTTCGGCGGTAATCCGCTGGCGGTGGCGGCGGCTCATGCCGTGCTCGACGTGATGCTAGCGCCCGGCTTCTTCGAGCGGACGCGAAGGATGTCGCTGCTCTTGAAACAGAAGCTGGCCTCGGTCGTCGATCGATATCCCGATGTGCTGAGCGAGGTGCGCGGCGAGGGGCTTCTGATCGGCCTCAAGGCCGTCGTTCCGTCGGGCGATCTGGTCAGCGCGTTGCGTGAGGAAAAGCTCCTGACCGTCGGCGCCGGCGAAAACGTCGTTCGCTTGCTGCCGCCGCTGATCATCGGCGAGGCGGAGATCAACGAGGCGGCGCAGCGGCTGGAGCGGGCCTGCGTCAGGCTGTCGGGCGCATCCGCCAACAGGGAAGCCGCGCAATGAGCAAAGCGCCGAGACATTTTCTCGACCTGCTCGACATGCCGGCCGGAGAGTTGCGCGCGATCCTCGACGCCAGCGTCGCGATGAAGAAGCGGCGCAGGGAGGGTTTGATCGCCGACAGGCCGCTCGCAGGCAAGACGCTGGCGATGATCTTCGACAAGCCCTCGACACGCACCCGCGTGTCGTTCGACGTCGGCATGCGCCAGCTTGGCGGCGAGGCGATCATGCTGACCGGAGCGGAAATGCAACTCGGGCGCGGTGAGACCATCGCGGATACCGCGAAGGTTCTGTCACGCTTCGTCGATATCATCATGATCCGCATCCTCAGCCACGACGCGCTGACCGAGCTCGCGGCTCACGCTACCGTGCCCGTCATCAACGGGCTGACGCGGCGCTCGCATCCCTGCCAGGTGATGGCCGACGTGATGACCTTCGAGGAGCATCGCGGTCCGATCGCGGGGCGGACCGTGGCGTGGACCGGCGACGACAACAACGTGCTGGCGTCGTGGGTGCATGCGGCGGAGCGCTTCAGCTTCAATCTCAACGTGGCGACCCCGCAGGAGCTGGCGCCGAACAAGCCGCTGAAGGATTGGATCAGGGCGAGCGGGGCCTCGATCAGGCTCGGCACAGACCCCGAAGCGGCGGTGCGCGGTGCTGACTGCGTCGTCACCGACACCTGGGTGTCGATGGGCGACAAGGACGGCGAGCACCGTCACAATCTGCTCAGGCCCTATCAGGTCAATGCGGAACTGATGCGTCTTGCCAAACCTGACGCGCTGTTCATGCATTGCCTGCCGGCGCACCGTGGCGAAGAGGTCACCAACGAGGTCATCGACGGGCCGCAATCGGTGGTGTTCGACGAGGCCGAAAATCGCCTGCACGCACAGAAGGGCATTCTGGCCTGGTGTCTCGGCGCGGGCGGGTAGCGATCAGAAGCGGAGCGAAGCATGTCCTCGGGCTTGATCCGAGGATGGAATCCGGCTCGCGTTAAGAAAACGCGTCAAACATAAAGAAGCGTCTTCACCGTTCCATGAAGCAGTGCAGGATTCTAGCTCGACCGCCGCTCGCTGCGGGGGGCCTGAGGTTGCAGGGCGCGGATGCGGTCGGCCAGCGTGCCGACCGGAATCGCGCCCGCCGAACCATTGGCGGTTTTGGCGGAGCCGGTAGCTGATGCCGCCAGGATGGTTTCGATCGGTGAATCCGGCCCCTCGATGGTCATCGCGAGCCTTGCGACCTCGGCGGCGATGTCATTGATATGCTCGCGCAGCAGCGCGTTTTCCATCTGCTCGACCGTGCCGGATTCCGTCTGACGCTGGAGCACGTTGATGTCGCGCTGCAATTTGGCTCGCTCGTCGTGGGCGGCGCGCAGCGCCCGTTCGGTCGCCAGCATCTCGTTGCGCAGCGTATCGATCAGCGGAGACTTGCCGCCGGTCAACGACGCAATTTCGTCGCGCAACTCATTGTTGGCGCGCTCCGCGGCGGTTTTCGCTCGCCGCAACTCACTGTTCTTTGCATTTCGCTCGGTGAGCGCGTTGGCCTGCGCGGCGAGGTCGGTTTCGAGTGCTCTGACCCGGCCGCCGAGTCTTTCAGCGTCCTTCGTTTTGTCGATGAACTGGGTGTCGATGTTGACGATGCGCTGGCTCAGGTTCTCGACGTGTTTGCGCGCGTCGTCACGCTCCCGGGCAACGGTTGCCGTTTCATCGCGCTGTTGCTCAAGCCGTGCTTGCGTGGAGGCGAGTTCGTTTTCGACCTCGTTGAGCCGGCTCTGCAATCGCTCGATCTCGGCGCGCACCACGAACAGTTCGGCTTGCCGGCTCTCGGCGGTCACCGAGCGCTCCGACAACTCCTGACGGAGCCGCCCGAGATCGTTCTGCCGCTCGGCGAGCGCCTGCTCCACGCTCCGCAGCGTTTCAGCCCTGGCGGCGAGCTCCTGTTCCGCGGACTGCAGACGTTCTCCCACCGTCTTCCCGCGTCCTTCCAGGCTGAATATCCTCTCGTTCTTCTCGCCGAGTTCCACCTTCAGGCGGTTGATGGCTTCGGCCTTTTTGCCGAGTTCAGCGGACTGGCTGGCGACCTTTCTCCTGAACTGGTCGACCTTCATTTCCAGCCGTCGCGCCGACATCGCGAATTCGGCGCGCAACTGATCCCTGTCGGCCTGGATCTCAGCCATCGACATCGGGGTGGCGGCTTCCATGCGTTTGACGGTGAGGCGGACGGCGCGATCATGCACGAGCGGCATGACCATCAGCCCGCACAGCATCGAAACCAGAAAACCGATCGCCAGATACATGATCGGCTCGACCATGAGCAACGCTCCACAACCCCGGACAGGCCCGGCAAGGATCTGGTTACCATGCCACGGGCGGCCGGCCGAACGCCAGCGCCCGGCCTCGAATCAAGTACAGGCCACGGAGATCAGAACGGGTTCCAGGTCGCTTGCGGGGTATATTTCAGGTAGCCGACATTGGCGCCGAGCCGCAGCCCGAGACCCGAGCGGATCGGCACCAGTACGATGTTGTTCGCGGTCAGCGCCGTCATTCCGAAACCGCCGACAATATAGGCGGAACCGTCGACGCCGACGAAACGCTGATAGATCGCGTTCGTGGCAGGCAGGTTATAGACCAGCGTCATGGTCCGGGCGCCGTCGCCGCCCCAGTCGAAGCCGACGGACGGTCCCTGCCAATAGACTTTCAGATCGCCGGCGTTCTTGGTGTAGAGGGTGCCCTCGCCGTAGCGCAGGCCCGCCACGAAGGCCCCCGAGCCTTCCTCGCCCAGGATGTAGCCGTTCGGCAGGCCCCACTGGCTCACCGCACGCTCGATGACGGATGCGAGACCCCGTGAGACGTTGCCGAAGAACCGGGTTCCGGATTTGAGGAGTTCATCCGACGAATAGGTGCCGGGACTGCCGTTCCGATGCGCCGGCGGCGCCTGGTACGGCTGTGCCTGGTAAGGCTGTGCCGGTGGCGTCTGGTACGGCGCTGATTGCTGGGCGGAAGCCGGCACAATCGCGAACATCACCGCAGCGAGCGCGACCGCTGCAAGGCGCGAAATGAAAATCATGAAAAGTACCCCAAGAAAGTACCCCAAGTATGGCACCCCAGTAAAAGCACCCCACGTAGCAAAACCTGTCACCGCGTCCTTAACCGGATGCTGACACGCGGTCCGTAGGATGCGGCGATCAACCCCCGACTCACGCGTTATCGGCATCAAGTATGACGGCACGGCGGCAGGAAAGGAATGGCTTGCGTCTTGCAATAGCCGTGATCGCCGTGCTGGGCGGCGGGTTTGCCTTTCCCGGCCTCGATTTGACGGCCCTGGCCGCCACCTCCGAACGGATCGTGGTCGACAGGTATACGGGGCTCGCGATCGGCGGATTCGATCCCGTGGCGTTTTTTACCGACGCGCGGCCGGTACGAGGCGTCTCCGAGTTCGAGGTGTCGCATGATGGCGTCATCTGGCGCTTCAGCAACCCCAACAACCGCGCTTTTTTCCTCGCCGACCCCGATGTCTATAGTCCGCGTTTCGGCGGATACGATCCGGTGGATATTGCCCGGGGCGTGACCCGCGCCGGGACCGCGCGATTGTGGTTGATTGTCGGCGAGCGGCTTTACCTGTTCGGCCATGAGGACACCCGCGCGGCTTTCGCCGCCGATCCGGCGCGTTATCTGCGCGAGGCGACGCGTCGCTGGGCCGCGTTGAAGGAGATGCTCGCGCAATAGCGCCGGCCCGGGCCCGTGTGAACCTCAAGGCGCGGCGGAAGGGTCGCCCCAGGCGATAAACCCAGGCACCAGAAATCCCTCGCGCGCTTCACCGAACCGTAGCGGCGCACCCGATTCGTCCGTGACCTTGCCGCCGGCGGCGGTGACCAAAGCGTGGCCTGCCGCAACGTCCCATTCGCAGGTCGGGGCGAGGCGCGGGTAGATATCGGCACAGCCTTCCGCGATCCGGCAGAACTTGACGGCGGAACCGAGCGGCTTGCGCACCGCGCCGGGACGGCGGGAGATGAAGGCGTCCGACCGGCTGTCGGCGTGGGAGCGGCTGACGGCGGCGATCCATTGAGAGTTTGGTCCGGGAAACGGCCGTGTCCTGATCGGCTCGGCGACGCCGGCGCGCGAGTCGGAGACGTCCGTGAGGCGTTCGGCGCCGCGCCCGACAAGGCCGCGCCAGATCGACCCGAGCGCCGGCGCGCCGATGATGCCGAGCAGCGGCATGCCGTCCGTCACGATCGCGAGGTTCACGGTGTATTCGTTGCGGCCGGCGATGAACTCCTTGGTGCCGTCCAGCGGATCGATCACGAACAGGCTTCCGGAATAAGGCGGTGTCGCGAGATGCACCCGTTCCTCGGAGAGCACCGGAATATCGGGACAGAGCCGCGCGAGCCCTTCGGCGATCACGTTGTCAGCGGCGAGATCCGCGTCCGTGACGGGAGAGCCGTCGATCTTGCCGCCTGTCATCATGCGGTCGCGATTGACCGAGAGCACGGCGACGCCGGCTTTCGCGACCAGGTCGGTGAGCAACCCCATCAGCGTCGCGGCGGATTGAGCGTCGATCACCGGCATGTGCGAGGCTTCCTTGCGTGCCGCCGCAGGACGGCGGCCGCCTCAAGGTGGCAGCCCAGGCTCAGGCCGTGTATCAAACCCCGAAGGTCGTTTGATTCGCCGTGTCCGCGCGCAGCGGAGTTGCCGAAACAGATCCCAGGAACAGGTTTTATGTCTGGCACATCGTCTCCCGGTCCCGCTCCCGACGCGCTCGAACTCGCGGCGTTGCTCTGTTCACGCGTCTGTCACGATCTCATTAGCCCCGTGGGCGCAATCGTCAACGGACTTGAGGTGCTGGATGACGATCCAAAGCCGGACGATCGCGAATTCGCCCTTGATCTGATTCGCAAGAGCGCCAGAACCGCGTCGGCGCGGCTGCAGTTTTGCCGTCTCGCTTTTGGGGCGGCGGGCTCGCCCAGCGCGCAGATCGATCTGGGCGATGCGCAGAACATCGCGAAGGGTCATTTCGAGGACGGCAAGATCACGCTGGCCTGGAATCTGCCGCGCCTGCTGCTGCCGAAGAACAGGGTGAAACTTCTGCTCAACCTGCTGGTGATTGCGCAGCAGACGATTCCGCGCGGAGGGGTGCTGACGGTCGACCCGCTCGGTGAGGGTGAGACCATGGGCTTTCAGATCACCGCCGCCGGGCTGAATGCCCGCGTGTCGCAGCCCGTCGCCGAGCTTCTGGCGTCCGGTTCGACTGGCGCGGTCGATGCCCACGCCGTTCAACCCTATTACACCCGTCTTTTGGCCGAGGCCTGCGGCATCAGCGTCTCCCTGGTCGCCGATGGTGACAAGGTCGTGGCAACCGCCCGTCAGGGTCTCGACTGACCGGCCAGGTTAACAAATGGTTTCTTGAGCGTTTCGCGTCTGATGGGACCAGAAGCGAAGCTTGAGATTGTTATTCGGCGCGTCGCCTTCACGCGGACCAGGCATGGCGTCCGCGAAACACGCGCTTGGCGCGTTCTTTTTGATCTGCTCAACCAATATTAACGCTTTGCCTTGAAACTGGCCCGGCTGTGAAAGGCGCGATCGCGGCGTCTCGGCGTTTCGAAGGCCAGAAGGCTATGGATGATCTCCTCTGCGAATTCCTGACCGAGACCAACGAGAGTCTGGATACGGTCGACAATCAGCTCGTCCGGTTCGAGCAGGACCCGAACAATGCGAAGATATTGGATAACATCTTCCGGCTGGTCCATACCATCAAGGGCACGTGCGGTTTTCTGGGCCTGCCGAGGCTAGAGGCGCTCGCTCATGCGGCGGAGACGCTGATGGGCAAGTTTCGCGACGGCATGGCGGTGACCGGCGAGGCCGTGACGCTTATCCTGTCCACCATCGATCGCATCAAGGATATCCTGGGCCAGCTCGAAGCGAGCGGGACGGAGCCGGAGGGAGCCGACGCCGATCTGATCGACGCGCTGCATCGCATGGCCGAGCGTGATCCATCCGGGCCGGCTTCCGACATCCCCGAAGCGACGCCGGAATGTGAGATAGCGGGGACGCTCACCTACCAGATTCTCGAACGGCCCCTGCGCCCCGGCGAGGTGTCGCTTGATGATCTCGAGCGCGCGTTCCGCGAGACGGAGGTGGAGTCGATCGCGCCCGCTTCGCAGTCCGCACCCGCAGCGCCGGCTGCTTCGAAGCTGGTGGCAACGGCTGCTCCGAAGAAAGGGGAGGATATGCCGGAAGGCGACCGGGTCGCCAACCAGTCGATTCGCGTCAACGTCGATACGCTTGAGCACCTGATGACGATGGTGTCCGAACTCGTGCTGACCCGCAATCAGTTGCTTGAGATCAGCCGCCGCCACGAGGACACCGAATTCAAGGTGCCGCTGCAACGGTTGTCCAACGTCACCGCCGAACTGCAGGAAGGGGTGATGAAGACGCGGATGCAGCCGATCGGCAACGCCTGGCAGAAACTTCCGCGAATCGTGCGCGACCTTTCGAGCGAACTCGGCAAGCAGATCGAACTCGAGATGCATGGCGCCGATACCGAGCTCGACCGTCAGGTTCTCGATCTCGTCAAGGATCCGCTGACCCACATGGTGCGGAATTCCGCCGATCATGGCCTGGAAACACCGGCGGAGCGCATCAGGGCGGGAAAACCGGAGCAGGGCACGATCCGTCTTTCGGCGTATCATGAAGGCGGCCACATCATCATCTGCATCGCGGACAACGGCCGTGGGCTCGATACCGAACGCATCAAGGCCAAGGCGATCCAGAACGGTCTGGCGACCGAAGCCGAAATCGAGAAGATGACCGATGCGCAGATTCACAAGTTCATTTTCGCTCCGGGATTCTCGACCGCCGCGGCCGTGACCAGCGTCTCCGGACGCGGCGTCGGCATGGACGTGGTGCGGACCAATATCGATCAGATCGGCGGCACCATCGACATCAAGTCGGTGACCGGCGAGGGTTCGAGCGTCATCATCAAGATTCCGCTGACGCTGGCGATCGTGTCGGCGCTGATCGTCGAGGCTGCGGGCGATCGCTTTGCGATACCGCAGCTCTCGGTCGTCGAGCTGGTGCGCGCGCGCGCCAATTCGGAGCACCGTATCGAGCGGATCAGGGACACGCCGGTGCTGCGGCTGCGCAACAAGCTTTTGCCGTTGATGCACTTGAAGAGGCTTCTGAAGATCGATGATGGCGCGGACAGCGATCCCGAGAACGGCTTCATCGTGGTGACGCAGGTCGGCAACCAGACCTTCGGCATCGTCGTGGACGGCGTGTTTCATACCGAGGAAATCGTGGTCAAGCCGATGTCGACCATGCTGCGGCATATCGGCATGTTCTCGGGCAACACGATCCTGGGCGACGGCGCCGTGATCATGATCATCGATCCGAACGGGATCGCCCACGCGCTGGGCGCATCGGTCGTGACCCAGCAGGAGATCGCCGATGAGAATGCCGCGCGCGCCGGCGGCGCCGAGCAGACGTCGCTTCTGGTGTTCCGCGCCGGATCGGATCAGCCCAAGGCCGTGCCGCTCGCGCTCGTCACGCGACTTGAGGAGATCGCGGTCGCCAAGATCGAGATCTCCGACGGCCGCCATATGGTGCAGTATCGCGAGCAGCTCATGCCGTTGGTACGGATGGATGGCGTTTCGATCGGAACGGACGGGACGCAGCCGGTCCTGGTGTTCGCTGATGACGGCCGGGCGGCGGGACTCGTGGTCGATGAGATCATCGACATCGTCGAGGAGCGTCTGAACATCGAGGTGGCGAGCAGCAGGTCAGGTATCCTCGGCTCCGCCATCATCAAGGGCCGGGCGACGGATGTGATCGACATCGGTCATTTCCTGCCGATGGCTTTCTCCGACTGGTTCAGGCGCAAGGAGATGCGCGCGGCCGCCACCGCGCGATCGGTTCTGCTGGTGGATGACAGCGCCTTCTTCCGCAACATGCTCGCGCCGGTCCTCAAGGCCGCGGGCTATCAGGTCCGGCTTGCGACCAACGCACAAGAGGGTCTCGTCGCGCTGCGCTCGGGTCAGGAGTTCGACGCGATCCTCACGGATATCGAAATGCCGGACATGAACGGATTCGAGTTCGCGGAGACCGTGCGCTCCGATGATCGCTTGAGCGGCACTCCGATCATCGCGCTGTCGTCGATGATTTCTCCGGCCGCGATCGAGCGGGGCCGTCAGGCTGGCTTCCACGACTACGTCGCCAAATTCGACCGGCCTGGCCTGATTGCCGCGTTGAAGGAGCAGACCGCCGAAATTGGCCGGGCGGCATGAGGGACCGGAACATGACCACCGTCAATCAAGCCAATGAAAGCGCGCTTACCGAATACGTCACCGCGACGATCGGCGGGCAGTTGTTCGGACTGCCGATCTCACGGGTGCAGGACGTGTTCAAGCCGGAACGTCTGACCCGTGTGCCGCTGGCCTCGAACGATATCGCGGGGGTTCTGAATCTGCGCGGCCGCATCGTCACCGCGATCGATATGCGCGCCCGGCTCAAGCTTCCCAAGGGGGAAGCCGATCGCCGGCCCATGGCCGTCGGCGTCGAACTGCGCGGCGAGTCCTACGGACTTCTGATCGACTCGATCGGCGAGGTCATGAAACTCCCGGATGAAGGCCGTGAGGTCAATCCGGCCAATCTCGACCGGCGGACAGCGGAACTGTCGGCAGGCGTGTACCGGCTGGACGGGCAGTTGATGGTTGTTCTCGATGTCGATCGCGTTCTGGAAATTGCACCGGACAAGCTTGCAGCTTGACCACGGCGGCGCTGGCGCGCCGGCTGAGGAAAAAGCGCTGAGAGGGCACGGAGACCAAAATGAAAACCTGTCTGGTCGTCGATGATTCGAGTGTCATTCGCAAGGTTGCGCGACGCATCCTGGAAGGCTTCAATTTTCGCATCGTCGAGGCGGAAAATGGAGAGAAGGCCTTGGAGGCTTGCAGGCTTGAACTGCCTGACGCCGTGCTCCTGGACTGGAATATGCCGGTCATGGACGGCTACGAATTTCTTCGCAACCTGCGCCGGATGCCTGGCGGCGATCAGCCGAAGGTGGTGTTCTGCACCACGGAGAACGATGTGGCGCACATCGCCCGCGCGCTCCACGCGGGCGCCAACGAATACATCATGAAGCCGTTCGACAAGGACATCGTGACGGCGAAATTTCAGGAAATCGGCCTGATCTGAATCTCGTCGCGATCCGGCCGGATATTTTTCATCTTGCGCGCAAAAGGCATGAGTACTGCTGTGGCAAGTCCGATGGCTCTGGATTCGGGAAAGCTGGAGCCGCTACGGGTCATGGTGGTCGATGACTCCGCCGTTACCCGCGGGCTGATTTCCAGATGGATCGAGGCCGAGCCCGACATGATGGTCGCAGCCTCGCTTCGCACCGGCCGCGACGCCGTCAACCAGGTCGAGCGCGCTGATCCGGATGTCGTGGTCCTCGATATCGAAATGCCCGAACTCGACGGCATTTCCGCGCTGCCGCAACTGCTGGCCAAAAAGCGCAACCTCATCGTCATCATGGCCTCGACGCTGACCCGCCGCAACGCGGAGATCAGTTTCAAGGCGCTGTCGCTCGGCGCATCCGATTACATTCCGAAGCCCGAGAGCACGCGCGAGGTCGCCGCGGCTGATATCTTCAGGCATGACCTGATGCAGAAGATCCGGCATCTCACCGCGAAACGCCGTCGTCCGGTGACGGTCGCTTCGCCGCCGCGAGATCACGATGATTCTGGATCGAACGCATCCAGAATCATGAACGCGGTCGATTCCAATGTTTCAGAGCGGGATGCGGGCGGAAAACCGCGACGCACTTTTCCTCATCCCGCTCTGGTCCAGCGCGAACAGCAACCGCGTTCTGCTCAAGCCGTTCGCGCGATGATCCGGCCCCAGCCAACGCTGCGTTCCTTCAGCGCGCACCTCCCGCGTGCGCTGCTGATCGGTTCGTCCACGGGCGGGCCGCAGGCGCTGATGGCCCTGGTGGCCGGAATAGGACCGGTGATCGACCGCTGTCCGGTGCTGATCACCCAGCACATGCCTCCGACATTCACCACCATTCTCGCCGAGCATCTGGCGCGGGCCGCGGGGCGTCCCGCGCATGAGGGCGTGGATCAGGAGATCGTGAAGCAGGGCCATATCTATCTCGCACCCGGCGGCCGTCACATGCGGGTGGCGAGAAAAGGAGCAGACGCGGTCATCGTTCTGGATAACGGTCCGGCGGTGAATTTCTGCAAGCCGGCGGTCGATCCTTTGTTCATGTCAGCGATCGACGTCTGGCAGGGCGGTGCTCTGGCCGTGATCCTGACCGGAATGGGGTCGGACGGAATGCGTGGCGGCACGCAGATTGTCGCCGCGGGCGGCAGCGTCATCGCCCAGGACGAAGCAAGCAGCGTGGTGTGGGGAATGCCGGGCGCCGCCGTACAGGCCGGAATTTGCGCTGCCGTTCTACCGCTTCAACAAATCGCTCCGAAGCTGGTTCGACTATTCGCGGGAGACCGTTTGTGACACCGCTTGATTTTGAATACTTGCGCAAGTTGCTGAAGGAACGGTCCGGCCTCGACTTGACCGCCGAGAAGCAATATCTGGTCGAAAGTCGGCTGACTCCGCTTGCACGCAAGGCCGGCCTCTCGGGTATCGGCGACCTCGTGCAGAAAATGAAGACCGGCGCTGCGGCCCTGACGATCGACGTCGTCGAGGCGATGACCACCAACGAAACCTTCTTCTTTCGCGACAAGACGCCGTTCGAGCATCTGCGCGAGACCGTGATCCCGGCGCTGCTCCAGGCCCGCGCGGCTCGTCGGCACTTGCGGATCTGGTGCGCCGCAGGCTCGACAGGGCAGGAGCCCTATTCGATCGCGATGTGCCTGAAGGAATGCGGCCCGCCGCTCACGGGCTGGCGCACCGAGATCATCGCCACTGATCTGTCGAACGAGGTGCTCGAAAAATCGCGGGCCGGTCTCTACAGTCAGTTCGAAGTGCAGCGCGGGCTGCCCATTCAGTTGCTGATCAAGTACTTCAAGCAGGTGGGTGAACTCTGGCAGATCAACCCCGACATCCGCGCGATGGTTCAGCACCGCCAGCTCAACCTGTTGCAGGATTTTTCCCATCTTGGGGTTTTCGACGTGATCTTCTGCCGCAACGTACTGATTTATTTCGATCAGCAAACCAAAGCCGGCGTCTTCACGCGGCTCGCAAGGCAGGTGGAGGTTGATGGTTTTCTTGCGCTCGGCGCTGCCGAAACCGTGGTCGGGCTGACCGACGCGTTCAAACCTCATCCTGACAAGCGCGGGCTTTATCGGCCCAATCGGGTTTCCCCGCCTTCGCGGGCGGCGGGAATGCCGTCACCCAGGGCGGCGGCCGGCGGGTAGAGGATTCGCCCCGTTTCATCGGTGATCTGATCCGCTCTCGCCGCCAGGGTACGTTCGCTTCTGATTGAATCAGAAGTGGGGGCTTTCAGATTTGTTTGACGTGTTTTCGTCACGCGAACAGGTCATCCACTTCGCTCGAAAACGCTATAGACCAAACAAAAACCCCGCCGTTTGCGGCGGGGTCAGTCCGGGAGGAACGGAGGATCGGGTGTCAGGCCGGAATACGGACTTCGTCCTCGTGCGGTTCACGGAGAACGTAGCCGCGCCCCCAGACGGTCTCGATGAAGTTGCGGCCTTCGGAGGCATTGGCAAGTTTTTTGCGCAGCTTGCAGATGAAGACGTCGATGATCTTCAACTCGGGCTCATCCATGCCGCCATAGAGGTGGTTGAGGAACATTTCCTTGGTCAGCGTGGTGCCCTTGCGCAAGCTGAGCAGCTCGAGCATCTGATATTCCTTGCCGGTGAGATGGACGCGCTGGCCGCCCACTTCCACGGTCTTGGTGTCGAGATTGACCACGAGATCCCCGGTCTGGATCACCGACTGGGCATGGCCCTTGGAGCGCCGCACGATCGCATGGATGCGGGCCACCAGTTCATCCTTGTGAAATGGCTTCGTCATGTAGTCGTCGGCGCCGACGCCGAGACCCTTGACCTTGTCCTCGATGCCGGCGAGGCCGGAAAGGATCAGAATGGGTGTCTTGATCTTGGAGACGCGAAGCTGCTTGAGCACGTCGTAACCCGACATGTCGGGCAGGTTGAGATCGAGAAGGATAATGTCGTAGTCGTAGAGTTTGCCGAGATCGACGCCTTCTTCGCCGAGGTCCGTCGTATAGACGTTGAAACTCTCGGACTTGAGCATCAGCTCGATCGACTGCGCGACGGCGCTGTCATCCTCAATCAGCAAAACGCGCATGCCAGTCCCCTAATCGTCGCCGCGCTGGGCGTCAGGCCGGCCGCAATACTTGCGGCACTGGAAACGCCTTTAAGCAACTGATTCGAACCCTGACCGCCTATGGTTAACAAAAACTGTTTCTGTTCCGCAAGTCTCTTCGGTGCAATTTTCATCGAATCGCCCTAAGGTGTTGCATTAAAGCAGCTTTTCTTATCCCGTTACGCTCAGGATCCACATTAAAAGTCAGGCCTAACTGACTTTCGCGACTCGCCTTCCTCCTGAAGACACACGCTCTCAGTCACCAAAGACAGTGACGCAATGATTAACGATGCGGGTAAACACGAGGTTAAAGGAGTTCGGCTAATGTGCGGAAACCTAAGGATTTCACGATGAAGGGCCTGGCCGAGCGGATTGGTGAAATCGAGCGCGTCAATATTTATGGCCGCGTGGTCGGCGTACGCGGACTGATGGTCGAGATAGCGGGTCCTATCCATGCGATGTCGGTGGGAGCGCGCATCGTCATCGAGACCGGGGTCGGCCGGACCATCCCGGCGGAGGTGGTCGGTTTCAACGGCGACAATGCTGTCGTCATGCCGTTCGCCAGCCTGGATGGAGTACGACGCGGCTGCCGCGCCCTGGTCGCCAGTGCCTCCGACAAGATAAGGCCGGCCGCCGCATGGCTCGGGCGGGTTCTCAACGCCCTGGGAGAGCCGATCGACGGCAAGGGACCGCTCCCGCAGGGCTCAACGCCGGTGCCGTACCGCAATTCGCCACCGTCGGCGCATTCGCGCCAACGGGTCGGCCAGCCGCTCGATCTCAAGGTTCGCGCCCTGAACACATTCCTGACCTGCTGCCGCGGCCAGCGGCTCGGTATTTTCGCGGGCTCAGGCGTCGGCAAATCGGTGCTGCTGTCGATGTTGGCGCGAAATGCCGATGCCGACATTTCGGTGATCGGGCTGATCGGCGAACGCGGACGCGAAGTGCAGGAGTTCCTGCAGGACGATCTCGGCGCGGAGGGGCTCGCACGATCGGTTGTCGTGGTCGCGACCTCCGATGAACCCGCACTGATGCGGCGGCAGGCGGCCTATCTGACCCTGGCGATTGCGGAATTCTTTCGCGACGAGGGCAGGGACGTGATGTGCATGATGGACTCGGTGACGCGCTTTGCCATGGCGCAGCGCGAAATCGGACTGTCGACCGGCGAGCCGCCGACCACGAAGGGTTATACGCCAACCGTCTTCACCGAGTTGCCGAGGCTTTTGGAGCGCGCCGGGCCCGGAGCCGACAAGGGAACAATAACCGGCATCTTCACGGTGCTGGTCGACGGTGACGATCACAACGAGCCGGTGGCCGACGCCGTGCGCGGCATTCTCGACGGGCACATCGTGATGGAGCGCGCCATTGCCGAGCGGGGCCGCTATCCCGCGATCAACGTTTTGAAATCAGTGTCGCGCACGATGCCGAAATCGGCCGATCCGGCTTTCCTGCCGGACATTACCCGCGCGAGGCAGATGATGGCCACGTACTCCGATATGGAGGAGTTGGTCCGGCTCGGCGCCTATCGCGCCGGCTCCAACGCGGAGGTCGACGAGGCCATCAGGTTGAATCCGGTCATCGAGGATTTCCTGCGTCAGGCGAAGGACGAAGTCACCAGCATCGGGGATGGTTATCGAAGATTGCAGCAAATCGTCAACACTTTAGCAACGGAAAGCTAACTTTGTCGGGCCATCATCCGCCCGTCATAAGAGTGGTGCGGCGGGATCAGAAGGGATGTCGCCGTTGTCCCGCGTAGATTGGGACTTCTGGGGAGTACGAGTCGATGAAGTCGCGTGAAACGCTGATCCGCCTGAAGAAATTCCAGGTCGAGGAGAAGCGTCGGAGGGTGGCTCAGATCGAAAGCATGATTGCTGACTTCCAGCGCATGTCGGTCGATCTGGAGCGTGAAATCGAAATCGAGCAGGAACGTGCCGGGATCGATGATCCCACGCATTTCGCTTATCCGACCTATGCCAAGGCAGCGATCCAGCGCCGGGAAAATCTCACCCGCTCAGCAGATGAACTGCGCGTTCAGCTCGAGGAGGCCAAGATGTCGCTGGCGGAAGCGTTTGAGGATCTCAAGAAGGTCGAATTGCTCGATGAGCGCGACCAGGCGCGCGAACGTGCGGAAGAGAATGCTCGCGAGCAGGCCGATCTCGACAGTATCGGTTTGATGCGCTCGCGCATGGGGGCCGCCTCCATCGCGTGAACCCTCCAGTCTTCATTCGCTCGAATCTGAGAACCGAGGGGTGGTTCCCCGATGAGAGAAGCTCCCCTTACGCGCCCGCGAACCAGATAGTGTGCTTATCGCAAAAAAAGAAAACGCCCGTGGGGGGCGGGCGTTTTCCATCGTAGTCCACTTGGGGTTAGTGGGTCCTCTACGTACTCACGTGGCGACTTCGGGGGGCAAATCTAAAGAAGCCTCGTGAATTCTTCAAACTCCTTCAACGAACGACCATCGCATTCGAACTCGTCACCGCCATCGGCTTGCCTGCCTTGATGATGCGTGCCGTCTGCGTATAGCCGTCATCAGCGTTCATGCGCGCTGAAATGGCGAAACCTGCCACTGCGATACCTGCAACAAGAGCTACAACCACGATTTTCAGGTGGGTCGTCCGATCCGCGCTGTAAATCGAATGATTCATGGAAGCCTCCTGCCCATCCACTTCCTTGTTGAAGATTAGTCTCCGCTTCTCGCGCACAGGTTCATCGTCTCGCGCCCCTACAACGTAGGAACTGGCGTCGATGTTCCGAAGAAGCGATCACAAGGTGGTGAAAAGGTGTGAACAGCCGCGATCAGCGAACTACGCCGCCAAGCAGGAATCTTAATATTTGATAGTTATATCAATTACTTAATTAAGTAAGGAGGCTGGTCGCGTCCCCGTACCTACAGGCGAGGTTAGACACAAACCATTTGTCTGATGCAGAAATGCCGCATAACGGCCGGTGTGATTCGAGCGGGACGATCAGATGCTGCCGACCGTCTTGAGCCGGGCGCGGGGATGGATTTCGGCCTGCGATAGAACCGGGGTCTGGGCGCGGAAACGCTCGACCAGCGAGCGGACGAATGGCCGGATCGCGGCCGAGGTCACCAGCACCGGAGCCTCGCCTTCGCGAGCGGCCTGTTCGAAGCGATCGCGCACCGCCGCCATGAATTCCGATAGCTTTGACGGCTGCATCGCAAGGCTGCGTTCCTCCCCCTGACCGATGATGGATTCGGCGAAAGCCTGCTCCCATTTGGCTGATAGCGCGACCAGTGGCAGGTAGCCGTTGACCGATGTGTTCTGGGCGCAGATCTGACGTGCAAGGCGGCTGCGCACGTGCTCGACCAGTGTGGCCGGATTGCGCGAGAAGGCGAGGGCTTCCGCGATGCCTTCCAGAATCGTGGACAGATCGCGGACGGAAATGCGTTCGGCGAGGAGAAGCTGCAGCACGCGCTGGATCCCGGAGATCGAGATCTGGCCCGGCACGATGTCCTTGATCAGTTCGCCCTGTTCCTTCGGCAGGTCCTTCAGAAGCTTTTGCACTTCGCCATAGGAGAGCAGGTCCGACATGTTGACCTTGAGCAGTTCGGTGAGGTGGGTCGAAACCACGGTCGCGGAATCGACCACGGTATAACCCTTCAGCGAGGCTTCTTCCTTGAGCGAGGCGTCGACCCACGTCGCCGGCAATCCGAAGGTCGGTTCCGTGGTGTGAATGCCGGGGACTCCGACCTGACCGCCGGCCGGATCCATCACCATGTACTGGTTCGGCCAGATGCGCCCCGAGCCGGCGTCGACCTCCTTGATCTTGATGATGTAGGTGTTGGCCTCCAGTTGCACGTTGTCGAGGATCCGTACCGACGGCATCACGAATCCCATCTCGATCGCGAGCGACCGGCGGAGCGCCTTGATCTGCTCGGTGAGGCGATCCTGCCCGTCCGGCCCATTGACCAGCGGCAGCAGCGCGTAGCCGAGTTCGATCTTCAGATCGTCGATTCTGAGCGCCGCCGATATCGGCTCCTCCACATTCGTGGCTGCTGTGCCCGCGGTTTCGGACGCCGCGGCGGCCACGGCTTCGGCGGCCGCCGCGCTTTGGCGTTTTCGCGAACTCCAGGCGAGCGCGGCCGCGCCGCCGCCGAGCGCGACGAACGGCAGCATCGGAATGCCGGGCAGCAGTCCCAGCACCAGCATCACCCCGGCCGACATGCCGAGCGCCTGCGGATAGCCGGAAAGCTGTTTCATGAGGGCCTTGTCGGCGGCGCCCGTGACGGCGGCCTTCGAAACCAGAAGGCCGGCCGCGGTCGAGACGATCAAAGCGGGAATCTGCGTCACCAGCCCGTCGCCGACGGTGAGAATGGTGTAGCTGTGCGCCGCATCGGCAAAGCTCAGGTCCTGTTGCGCGATGCCGATGATCATGCCGCCGATGATGTTGATGAAGACAACGAGCAGGCCGGCGACGGCGTCTCCGCGCACGAACTTCGACGCGCCGTCCATGGCGCCGAAGAAGCCGCTTTCGTCCTCGAGCGCCTTGCGCCGTTCCTTGGCGGTTTTCTCGTCGATCAGGCCGGCGGAGAGGTCGGCATCGATCGCCATCTGCTTGCCGGGCATGGAGTCGAGCTGAAAGCGCGCCGCCACTTCCGCGATGCGTCCGGAGCCCTTGGTGATGACCACGAAATTCACGATCACCAGGATCCCGAAGACGATGATGCCGATCACGAAATTGCCGCCCATCACGAAGTTCCCGAAGGCTTCGATGACATGGCCGGCGGCGGCCGGGCCTTCATGCCCGTCCGACAGGATCAGCCTTGTGGAGGCGAGGTTCAGCGACAGTCTCAGCATGGTCGCGATCAGCAGCACGGTAGGGAAGGAAGAGAATTCCAGCGGCGACTGGATGAACAGCGCGGTCATCAGGATCAGGATCGACAGCGTGATCGAGATCGCCAGAAGGAGATCGAGAATCATCGCCGGAAGCGGCATGATGAGGACGACGAGGATCGTCAGGATACCGAAGGCGAGCGCGAGATCACCGCGCTTCAGCATGACCCCGATTTGGCTGAAGGTTGGGAAACCCGAGGCTGGTGCGGTTGCGCCTTGATCCGCGGTGATGCCCTTCATCCTCGTCGTCTCCCTCGCGCGGGACCGCTCGCACGCGCTAGAGCATGATCCCGAAAAGTGGAAACCGGTTTTCGGACAGGATCATGCTCGATCAAAAAGTTAAGGCTGGGGTCTGATTCAACGCAGTGGAACCAGACCCCGGCAGTTGTTTTGACGCGTTTTCTTCACGCGAACCCATGTTCATCCGCGGGTCACGCCCGAGGAGATGCTTTGCTCGACAACGTTAGAGGCGTCTGCGCGGCCGTCGCGGCGCCCCACCTTGAAAGTGGGACGCGCTGGCGTCCGCGAGGGGCCATTCCGTGCATCTGGCGACGCGCGGCTTCCTGGGCAAAATTTGCCCGGTGTATGGTTAGCAAAGGGTTAATATTCCGGCGGGGTGCGGCGTTTGCATCCTGATCGAGGCTTGAAGAGGATACGCGCCACCATCGGGCCGTTTCCGTCTGTCGGCCGCAAACTCCGGCCCTCAACAGTTCCGACCGCCGATTGCCGCGCGGCACATGACATTGTAAGGGATGCCTTGCGCCGACGGCGGTTGCGCACGCGACGTCCGGCCGGGGCCTGTAGCTCAATGGTTAGAGCCGGCCGCTCATAACGGTCTGGTTGGGGGTTCGAGTCCCTCCGGGCCCACCAACTTACCCCTCCGTCTTTCTCGATTCCGACTCTATTATAATGTTCTCGAGCGAAGTGGATCACGGTTCGCGTACCTTGGCGTCCCGCACCGACTGCCGGTATGTTTTCTCGGCCTTGATACCGGCCTTCTCCTTGTCACTCAGCATGATGAACTGCCTGCCTGGAACGATTGCTCAGGCTCTTCAGAGTTCACGGCTTTCGGCGAGCCGATGGCGCGCCTGGCGGCAGGGCGAGCGCGAGAACGATGCTTCCAAGAAACATCAGCAAGGCGTAACGCCCCGGCAACTACAGGGGATACAGGGCTTCTATCGCCAGCGCCGTTCTGCCTTCGAGGAGGCCACCGAGCGCCCGCGTATCGCCATGCGTTTCCATTTCGTTTGAATAGCGTTGGCCGAGCCGTTTGCCGTTGGTTACAACTTCGGCGCGACTCCGCTGGAGCGTTTGGCCAGTTCATCGATGTAGGCCGACATAAAGGCGTAGTCCGCACCCACGTTCTGTTTGGCGCGTTCGTTGTCGCTCAGAATGAAGGTCAGTTCGCGGGCATGATCCGACGATTTGCCGGGGCTGACGCGCACGGTCATGAGCACGTCACACGTGCCGGTCCGGTTGGCGAGAGGCAGGTTCTGGCTGCTGTCGATCACGTGATAGTTGTAGCAATCCGTCCACAACGTCCCCTGCGGCGGCACATAGGCCGCCCCGTCGTTGAACTGGAATCTGTATTCCGTCCCGTTGTAGACCTGCGGTTGTCCCCCGAATTTCTCCGCAAGCCGTGCGATGATCTCCGAGACGCGCGGCTCGTCGGCGGAGTCATAGGCCAGCCGTCGCTCGACCCCCAGCACCTGATGGCCGGAGGACGGCGCGCTGAGGCGGACGAGAATTTCCTCGCGGATTTTCACAGCGCCAGATCCGGGCAATTGGCGCGCCAGCCGCAGATCCCCGATATACGTCGCCTCGACCCGCGCCGAGGTGCCGGGTGAATGCATTGTGATGACCGTGGTTTCCTCGGTCAGCGGCGGGCGCATGTCCGACCCGCTGCGCTCCGCCGCGAACCGCTCGGATTCCGTCATCGGCTTTGCCGCCGCCGGAGGCGCTTCCGATAGCAGCGCCTGCAACTTGGCCTTGGCGTCCGAGTAGCCGCCGCCAACCGCAATACCGAGGACATCGGCCTTCATTCCGGCGGGCAGATTCAGGCCCACGGGCAGGTTCTGCGTTTCCCGCCAGATGACCTGTTCCTGAGCGATGGAAAGGCCGGGGGCGCACAGGCACCCCGCGACCAGCGCGGCGATTGAAGCGTGTCGCATGACTTTCTCCGAATGGCGAAGGAGGATGATGGGTGGGTACTATGTCCGTGTGCGTCCTGGCCGGGCCTTTGCCTGCGGCTGAACAAGGAACAGCGCCCCCGGCAATAGCACAAGAAGCCGCCGAGGTTGAGAATCGAGACCGCACCGACGCCACGCGCGGCGGGTTCATGATCAGTTTCGACGACGCCCAGCGCCATCAGCAGCGCCTTGCGGGTGATGATCCGGACATCCCGGCATGCCTGGGTGATGTTGGCTTCCGTCTGCTGATTGCCGGCAGGCTGGAGTACGCAGGCCCTGCCGCGTAGCCACCGTTTTTTAACTGAATTGTTCCATCCTCTCGCCATCGCGTCAGAGCCGAGTTCCGGTAAGCCACAGAAGGTGCCTCCCGATGGTTCACTTGCCCCGCTTTCATCGATCTCGGCGCGATCTCAATCCCAGGTAAGCTTTTGAGGGTTCGGTACCGATTTCCGCTGACGCGATTTCTTGCGAATCGCGTCATGACGGCACATCGGTCGTGACGCTTGCTTTCACCATAACAGATTGGCGAGTTTTCCCGTGCGCAAGAACTTTCCGGTTACCGACGAAGAGTATCCCGTTTCCGATGACACGCTGATCGTTTCCCGGACCGATCTCAAGGGGCGTCTCACCTATGTCAATGAGGACTTCATTGACGCCGCGGAATTCACCACCGAGGAACTGATAGGCAAGGCGCATAACATCGTTCGTCACCCGGACATGCCGCCGGAGGCGTTCGAGAATCTCTGGGACACCTTGAAGGCCGAGAAACCATGGGTCGGCGCCATCAAGAACCGGCGCAAGAACGGCGGCTTTTACTGGGTGCTGGCAACGGCCTCGCCGATCCGCACGGACGGGCAGGTCACCGGCTATACCTCGATCCGCACCAGGCTTGCCGCCGACCAGCGCACCCTCGCGGAAGACGTGTATGCGGCCATTCGCGAAAAGCGTCCCCATCCGTATCGGATCGACGCCGGCATTATCAGGAAGCGATCGGTCTTTGATCGTTTCGGACTGTTTACCCGCACCATGCGGGCGCGAATGACAACGCTGATCACAGTGCAGGCTGCTTTTCTGCTGGCTTGCGGCTTGCTGGGCGCAGCCGTCATCGGCGGCATATGGGGCCTCGCCCTCATCCTTCTCGCCGCCACCGGAATCGCTGTCGGGGGAATGGTGGGACGCCAGACCCTGCGTGCGTTCGAGGGGCCGATGCGTCACCTGAACGAAACGATGCTGAACCTCGTCCACGACAAATTCGACAATCGGATCGAAATCAGGCGCGACGACGAGATCGGCGAAGCCCTCCGCAACCTCCAGACCGTGCAGACGCTTATCCGGTTCAGCCGGGAGGAGGTCAACTCCACGCAACGCCGGGCCGACGCTCAGCGCAAGATCGACATGACCAAGATCGCCAATTCCTTCGAGGCGGCCATCGGCGAGATCGTTCAGGCTGTCGCGACATCGGCGACCGAACTGGAGGCTTCGGCGACGACGCTGGCCTCGAACGCCGACCATGCAAAGGATTTTGCCGCGCGCGTCGCCAACGGTTCGACCGAGGCCTCCTCGAATGTCAATTCGGTGGCCTCGGCCACGGAGGAGATGACTGCCTCGGTCCATGAAATAAGCCAGCGAGTGCAGGAATCGGCGCGCATGGCGGGCGAGGCCGTCGATCAGGTGCATTCGGCGACCGAGCGCGTCAGCGCGTTATCGAGCGCTGCGGCTCGCATCGGCGACATCGTCGAGATGATCAACAATATCGCGGGACAGACCAACCTTCTCGCCCTGAACGCCACCATCGAGGCGGCGCGCGCCGGGGAAGCCGGTCGCGGATTTTCGGTCGTCGCCTCGGAAGTCAAGGCGCTCGCCGAGCAAACCGGCAAGGCCACCGGCGAAATCGGTCAACAGATCAGCGGGATCCAGTCCGCCACCCACGAATCCGTCGCCGCGATCAATGAGATCCGGAACTCCATCGAAAAGCTTTCCGGAATCTCTTCTACGATCGCGTCAGCCATCGAAGAACAGGGGGCGACGACGCAGGAAGTCGCCCGCAACGTGCAGCATGCCGCCCAGGGTGCGCAGGAAGTGTCCTCGAATGTCGGTAATCTCCAGCGCGGGGCGGTGGATACCGGAAATGCCTCGTCCCTGGTGCTGTCTGCCGCTCAAACGCTGTCGCGCGACAGCGCCAGGCTCAAGGCGGAGGTCGACAATTTCCTGAACTCCGTCCGGGTTGCATGAAGCATTGATAGAGGACGATGTGAGAAGGGCGCAGGCGACAGCGCGCGTCGAAGCATGTCCTCAAGCTTGACCCGGAATGATGCCGACTCGCGCGAAGAAAGCGCGTCAAAGCAGCAAATCTCAAGCGTCGTCGGATTGAGGCGGCTGGCGGAGTCGATCCTGATGGGCATCCCCGCCCCGTGGATCACCGGTGTGGTGGCCGGAGCGTGACTGCCTCTCATAATGAGCTGCGAGGACGACGAGGACGATAAGAACGATCGGATCCCCGATCGTTTTTATCCTTGCGCGTATTCAGCCGCTGGTCGGAGCATATCCCTAAATGGGGATCTGCCGTAGAATGTTACCCGCACCGGCATGCCTTCGCTGCTGGCGGCGCAGTCGGCGGCCCTGTGGTAACGACGGGGGATGCGGCCGTGTTACAGGTTGTCCAGACGCGAAATATTGACCTGATAAGAAACTGAGACAATGGCGGAGGATATCGCGCGTGCTTCGAAGAAGTGATATGCGTGATCGCGGCTCGCGTGATATTTGTCATTTATGACCGGCGCGACAACCGGATCGACTGACTTCGTCACTTTACGCTGCACCGCAGCTAACATGAGAGATAAAACTCGCGCGAACTTGAGTGATGATTGATAGCGCAACGCGCGGCTTTCATACTATATTATTGTCGTGAACTTGTTCTTAAGTTGAGATTTTCATTTGATTCTGGTCATTGTTTAGGCGCTTCGTTCTCTGTCATCGAAGCCATATTCAGGTAGGAAGATGAAGAAGCATTCGCGGGAGGAAATTCTTTCGAAGCTTGCCCGGGCGGATGAACTCGCTCGCGCCGGCAGTTCCCAGGTCGACGTCTGCAAGACGCTTGGTGTGAGCGTCATGACGCTTCATCGGTGGAGGAAATTGCCTCTGCCAAGGCAGGAAGCGGATATTCCTCAGGACAATGCGGGAGAAGCGGCGGTATCCATCAAGCCTCCGGCGACGGATCAGATGCGTCACGTTCTGGAGGAACTCAAGCTCGAGAACCAGCGGCTTCGTAAGATTGTCACGGACCTCCTGCTTGAGAAAATGAGGCTCGAGGAAGCTGCTGTTTCCGCATCCCCTCCCCAGTCGGAAACGCAAGGTGTGATCCAGGCTCTGCTCGGTCCCGCCAATTCGAGATAGCCGCTCTCATGATTGCCCGGAGAGGCAGAGATCCCGGAGAGAGACAAGAAATGGTCTCGCGGCGGGTGCAGACTTTGGCCTATTCCTCCAGTTCGATCCGTTCGATCGCGTCCGCGAGTTCCTGGATTTCCTGATCGGCGGTATCTCCGGGCATGAAGCTTGCTACCGACTGACCACTGGTGAAACAACGTACGAATGCGGCGCGACTGGCGATCGGCGGGCCAACCGCTTCGCCAAATGTGCTCAGCTCATCAAGCAATTGTCTTCCTTCAAGCGTGCGGCGGTCGAGTCTGTTCGGCACCAGGATCACCTTGATTCGATCCCGGCGGCGCTCGCGTGCGGCGTCAATGATCGCAAGCGTCTGAAGCGTCGCGTCGAGGTCGAGGCCGGACGGGGTGCAGGGTACCAGGATCAGGTTAGCCACGGCGATCGAGGCTCCCATTTCCCTTGCGTTGGGGGCGGTGTCGATAATGACAATTCCGGCTTCAATACTGCGCACTTCCTGGGCCCAGGCAGGGACCGACGTCTGCTCCAGAGCCATTTCATAGACGGGGAATTCGAGATTGCCAGGCTCCGCCCACTGCGAGGCGGAACGCTGGGGATCGCTGTCGACAAGCGCAACCTCGTGTCCGCGGCGCGCGAGCGCGGCGGCGACACAGATAGCGATCGTGGTTTTGCCGACACCGCCTTTGCGCTGAGTAACGGTGATGATTCTCCGTCTCAGACGGGGAGAACTCATGCGGGCGCCACGATAACACATCCTCACATTTTCTGGTAAAAGCATCCGCGAACGTTACCATCGATTGGCCGGTCGTCACAATTGGATGTGAGGTAAGGTTTTCAGCGGTCTTCCTTACGTTTTTTGCATGTCTGCCCCACGATTTCGGCGGGAATGGGGTGAAATCGGCCCGAAATCCCAGCGGCGAAGCACGCATGGCGGCCAGGGATGCGACCCCCCTAAATGTTAAATGAAGGGAGCGTAACTTGACGCTTGACTTCGGTGCTGCGGTGCCACTAACATGTACTTAACAATCTAGGGCTTGCATAACATTTATATGTTATATGCGAGGCTCGGATTTGGCACAAAGTCTAGCACCTTCGAATTGCAGCATGCGGTGTCGATTGGCGTCGACCGTCATCTCTGCTTTCGCATGACTCTTGAAGAATTCAGTCTCTTAAAGAATCCAGCTAGAGGGCGCCATGGCCGTTTCCTACCTGACGAAGACCGAGCTAGGCGAGTTTTTCCATAGTAACGGAAACATCGAGGCGGGCGTGCGATCGGCGTTGATCGATTCGCTCGAGCAAAGCGGTGTGTTCAACGATGACGACAATAGTGCGAGGGGATGGCTCCAGTCCGGGCCGTTTCCAGGCGGAGAGGTTCCGCCTGTCGTCCAGATTCTGGGGGTATCCAACTCGACGAATGTCGAGACGAACCCCAACCTGAAAGCGATCGTGCTGGATGATCACAGCGCCAGGCTTGACGTGACCGGAGGGGATAACGACGTCTTTGTCGCCGCAGGCAAAGGGCATGATACGATCAACCTGCATGATAGCGGCAACGATACGGTCTACGGCGGCAGCGGCAACGATGTGATCCGGGCGAGCGAAGGCGATAACCTGCTGTTCGGCGGGGCCGGCAATGACAGCATTTACGGCGGTACCGGCAACGATACGCTGGACGGAGGTGCTGGTAATGACCTCCTGGTGTCCGGTGGTGCGCGGGCCGCGGGCAGTGGCGGCGACGCGCGCATTGCCAGTGCGGACGACAGCGCCTTCGGCGCCGCTGGCCGTGGGCATGATCATGGCGGCGGTCGTGGAGATGACCGTGGTTGGGGCCGCGGAGATGATCACGGTGGCGGTCGTGGAGATGACCGTGGATGGGGCCGCGGAGATGATCATGGCGGCGGTCGTGGAGATGGCCGTGGATGGGGTCGCGGAGATGATCACGGTGGCGGTCGCGGCGGTGACCGTGGATGGGATCATGGTGGCGGAGGTAGCGGCGACCATGGCGGTGGCGGCGATACGGGAGGATACAACACGCTTATAGGCGGCGCTGGGAACGACACGCTGGTAGGCGTGCAGGGCGATGTGCTGCAGGGCGGTGCTGGCAATGATCAGTTTACGCTGCTGTCCGGTGATGGGAGTGCCAACTCCACGCTGTACGGCGGCGGCGGCGATGACACCTTCCGGATCGAGGCGCGCAGTGGCAGCGATACGATCTTCGGCGGCAGCGGTAACGACACGGCTGAATTCGCTGGCCGGTCGTTCTTCGATGTCGCCAAGATCGATGTCGATGCGAGCACCTCGACCTACACACTGCACTTCAGCGATCAACAGACCGTCGCGGTTAATGGCGTTGAGGAACTGCATTTCAGCGACCAGATCGTCACCCTGCCGAAGCTCTCGTAGTCCGAGCCAGGAGGACAGGATTGTTAAAGCCCCGCCTCGGCGGGGCTTTTGCTTGTGTGATACTTCTTCGTTTCTGTGATGCAATGACAGGCCTCTATAGTGTTTTCGAGCGAAGCATGTCCTCGGACCTGAGCCGGGTATGGAATCCGGTTCGCGTGAAGAAGACGCGTCAAAACATGAAGACCCCAAGGCCGTTCGTGCCTTTGTGAGGCCACATCGATACGGTCATGGTTGGCGGTCGCCGGAGCGGTATGGTTCGATCTTGTTCTCCGATAGCTCCGGCGGGAACCAGGAGCCGATATTGAACCCAGCTATCAAGCGCTTGCTCAATGCGGGCTCCGGCCCCGGATCCGCCAGACGAATCGCTCGGCTGGTTCAGGAGCGAGGACTGGAGGAATTGCGCTTTGATATCGACCCGAAGGTCAAACCTCACGTCGTAGGTTCCATCCTCGAACTGGAAACGTCGTTCGCGCCGCAATCGTTTGATGTGATATGGTCATCGCACGTTCTTGAGCATCTCTATGCCCACGAGATTTTCCCCACCCTGCGCCAGTTCCATCGGGTCCTGAAACCGGACGGCTTCGCCCTGATCATGAGCCCTGATGTTACGGCGGTGGCTCGCTTTATCGTCGAGCAAGGCATTGCGGCCGTCGCCTATCACTCGCCGGCCGGTCCGATCCGGCCGCTCGACATGCTCTATGGTCATTCCCGGGCGATCGAGGAAGGGCATGTTCATATGGCTCACCGCACCGGGTTTACCGCCGAGAGGCTCGGCAATCTGTTATTGACGGCCGGCTTTCCCGCCGTGTCGGTGGCGATGCAGAATTTCGAGGTCTGCGCGCTGGCTTTGATGCCCGAGGCTGATGATGCAGCCATCAAGAAAACCTTGTTGGTAAGCGGGTTCAACTTCCAGGAACTGGCGGGTTAGAACCCCTCCGCTTCTGATGAACCAAAAACGGGGTTCTCAGATCTGATCTGACGCGCTTCATTCGCGCGCACCGGTATGCCCATCCCGCGGTCGAGCCTTGAGAGCATGCTTTCGCTCGAAAACGCCATGCCTCGACCGATGCGTGCGGGACACAATGTTAAGCCCAGGCTTCCTGCTGCTTGATCCGGGCTCCGTAGCGCGATGAATGCGGTCGATTACCGCCCGAACGTCGCCGCCTTATCACTTTAAGATGTTCGTGTTTCCGTCACTTTCATTGTATGTAATGTTATTATTGAGTGGTCATTATCAATCTATTGATAGCAAAGATGACCTATCATGAATTGCAACAGACAGAGCGAGATTCATGGTCGCGCCAGCCGTCGCCGAGGATGCCGATATCGATCCCATGCCGCCGTCCGGCCTCGAATGCCTGGTCATCATCGCCCGGCAGCATGGACTCGATCTCACGTCGACCCAGCTCACCAAGGATAATCTTCTTGCCGAAAGCGAGGTGTCTCCCGGCCAGCTGGTCCGCTGCGCCGAGAACGCCGGCATGCGGTCGAAGCACGTCAATCTGGATTGGGACGGGCTGTCCCATCTGAAAAAGGCGCTTCCGGCCATTGTCGGCCTCCGCAACGGAAGCTTCATGGTGCTGCTGGCCGTGGAGGGAGACGCCAACAATACCCGCATCGCTCTGAGGGATCCGAACGCCGCGGAAGACGCCCTGCTGGTGATCGACAGGCTTCGCTTTGAAGACATCTGGTCCGGGGATGTCATTCTGGCAAAGCGCAACTACGAAATCTCCGACGAGTCGCAACCCTTTAGTTTCGGTCTCGTCGCGGCGCTGCTGTTTCGCGAGCGTCGTATCGTTCGGGATGTCGCCATCGCCGCGCTGGTGCTGGGCTTCCTCGGCCTCGCGCCCATCATGTTCTGGCGCCTGCTGTCGGACAAGGTGATCTTCTATCACGCGTTCAACACCTTCTATGTGCTTTGTCTGGCGATGCTGGTCATCATCGCATTCGAGGCCGTCTTCGCCTTCCTCCGGCAAGTCCTTGTCCATCGGCTGACGACCAGGCTTGACGTCAAGCTGTCCACCTACGTGTTTGAGAAGGTCCTCAATCTTCCGATCGATTATTTCGAGCAGACCGCCGTCGGCCTCGTGGCGCGCGACATCCATGAAGTCTATCGGATCCGCTCGTTCCTGATGGGGCAGCTGTTCGGCACGATACTGGATTCGACGACGCTGATCTTCTTCCTGCCTGTCATGTTCTTCTTCAGCCCGATCATGACGCTGATTGTTCTGACGATATCGGCGATGATCGTCGGGTGGCTCATGCTGATGCTGCCGACCTACCGTAAGATATCAAATGCCGTTCTGGTCGCCGAAGGCGCTCAAGGCGCGTTTCTGGTTCAAACGCTCAACGGTATCCGAACGGTGAAGTCGCTCGCGCTCGACGCGCGGCAGCGACATATGTGGGATGTGCTGGTTGCGCGCGTGGCCAAGGCGCGGCTTGCGGAGGGGATGACCGGAAACGCGATCCAGGCGGTGGTGCGCCCCTTGGAGCGGCTGGCGGTGAGCGGCTCTTATGCGGTCGGCGTTTATCTCGCACTTGTAAACAGTGATCCCGTCTATATCGGCGCGCTGTTCGCCTTCCTGATGCTGTCGCAGCGCGTGTCGGGCCCGCTGATGCAGATCGCGCAGCTGATCAATCAGTACGACGAAGCGCGGAGTGCGGTCGCTACGGTCAGCAAGCTGGTGAACCAGCCGGCCGAGGAGGGCCGCTCCGGCCACGGCGTTCGCTCGCCGATTGAAGGCAAGGTTGAGTTCTCTGACGTTACCTTCCGGTACAAGGGGGCGGTTTCGCCATCGCTGAACGGTATTTCCTTTGAAGCGACGCCCGGAGCCACGCTCGGTGTGATGGGCAAGAGCGGTTCGGGGAAGACCACGATCACGCGACTCCTGCAACGGTTGCATTCCGACTATGACGGACTGATCAAGATCGACGGCATCGATGTTCGCGAATACGACATCGATCACCTGCGCCGGAATGTCGGCATCGTGCTGCAGGAGAACTTTCTTTTCAGCGGCACGATCCGGGAGAATATCTGCGCGGCCACTCCTGACGCCACTTTTGACGATATCGTCAAGGCGGCGCGGCTGGCTGGCGCGGAGGAGTTCATCGACAAGCTACCGCGCGGCTACGAAACCTATGTCTACGAAGGATCGCCCAATCTTTCAGGAGGGCAGCGGCAACGGCTCGCGATTGCGCGCGCGCTGATCGTCGATCCGCCGATTCTGATCCTCGACGAGGCCACGAGCGCGCTCGACGCCGACAGCGAAGCCATCGTGAATGCCAACATCGCGCGGATAGCGAGCGGCCGGACTCTGATCGTCATTTCGCACCGTCTGTCGTCGCTGACGACCGCCGATGCCATCCTCGTGCTCGATCGTGGCGTGGTCAACGATATCGGGCGGCATGAGGAACTGCTGGCGCGGAACGATATCTACAGTTCGCTCTGGTACCAGCAGAATACGCACCTCGCGCCCGCGGTCCGCAGCGATAAGCCGAAACTCCGGAGTCCAACCCTTGTCTCCTAGCCAGGCCTCGCTCGCGACCGTTCGCCAGTTTCAGTCGGAGACCGACGCAATCCGGGAGGCGGCGGAGCCGCTGGTCGCGCGCGTCACCCTGTTCGTGCTGTCCGCATTCCTGGTTTCGATCGTCGCAATTCTGTGTCTTACGCAGGTCGATCGCGTCATCACCAGCTTGAGCGGAAACATCGTCCCTGTCGGTCACGTCAATGTCCTGCAGGCGCTCGATCCATCGATCATCAAGACGATCGACGTGCGCGAGGGCGAGCAGGTGAAGACCGGGCAGCTACTCGCGACGCTCGATGCCACTTTCACCTCGGCGGATCTGACGCAGGCGAAGCTGCAGATCGCGAGCCTGGAGGCGCAGGCGGGGCGCGATGAGGCCGAGTTGAAACAGCAGCCACTGGTGTTTCCTGATAATCCGGATTCCGACTTCCAGAAGTACGCCGCTTTGCAGAAGGCGCTCTATGAACAGCGCGTGGCTCAGTATCAGGCCCAGCTCAACAGCTTCGAATCAAAGATCAGGGAAACCAAGGCGACGATCGAGAAACTTCGCGCCGATGATACCCGCTATCGGCAGCGCGAAGAGATCATGGCGAAGATCGAGCAGATGCGCACGACGCTCGCCGAGCGCGGCACCGGATCCCAGCTCAACATGTACATCTCCCAGGACGCCAGGCTGGAGTTGCTGCGGACGCTGGAGAATGCCCACAACGGCCTGATCGAGGCGCAGAATACACTGGGATCTATCACCGCCGATCGCGACGCGTTCAAGCAGCAATGGTTTGCGCAACTGAGCCAGGACCTGGTGACGACGCGCAACAAGCTGGATGAAGCGCGGGCAACCTATGAAAAAGCTTTCAAGCACCAGGATCTCGTGCGCTGGACAGCTGCCGAACCATCCGTGGTCCTGACGATGGCCAAGCTTTCGGTCGGATCAGTGCTCAAGCCAGGCGATCCCTTCATTACGCTCATGCCGATCGATACCAAGCTGGAAGCGGAAATCAGGATCTCCGCGCGAGATGTGGGGTTCATCCGGGCAGGCGACCCCTGCGTGATGAAAATCGACGCTTTCAATGCGGCGGAGCATGGCACGGCGCATGGCAAGGTGCGCTGGATCAGCGAAGGCACATTCACGACCGACGATGACGGCAAACCGGTCGATGCCTATTACAAGGCAAGATGCTCGGTGGACGCGTCCGCCTTCAAGGGCGTGCCGAGTAATTTTCGTCTCATTCCCGGCATGACCCTGCAAGGAGACATCAACGTCGGGACCCGTTCTGTGGCGATGTATCTGCTCGGCGGAATGTTGAAAGGCATGAGCGAGGCCATGCGGGAGCCATGATGCTTTCATCCAGATCGCTTCTCCAATGGGTTCGTCGTCCGGTTCTTGGGTCTTCTCGCGGTGGCCCCTTCGAGCATGGAATGGGCGCGTATGAGCGTGGCGAGTATCTTGAAGCGATCAGGTGCTGGAAGCTGGCGTTGGAGGCGGGCGAGGCCGAGGCGGCCTATCGAATAGGAAAGCTTTATGTGAAAGGCGAAGGGGTTGTCAGGAGCGTGCCCGATGCCGCGATCTGGTATGAGCGCGCGGCGCGGCTGGGCCATGTCGAAGCGCAATTTCAACTCGGCCTGATCTTTCTGCAGGGGGAGAAGCCGCTGCTGGGCCTGCATCGCCACGAAACATGGCGTCAGTCCTCGGCCATACGTCTGGGCGACAAGGCGTCGAACATACACCAGCTTGTGTTTCCGCATGGAACGAGCGTTGAGCGGAATGTTGACGCGGCGTTTCACTGGATATCGGCCGCGGCGGACAAAGGCAAAGCCGAAGCGCAGACGGTCCTCGGCAATATGTACAGTGAAGGACTCGGCTGCGAGAAGAATCTCCAGATCGCGCTCGCATGGTATGGGGTTGCGGCTGAGCAGAACTGCGCTGCGGCGGAATTCGCTCTCGGCGATATCCATTTCCAGGGCAAAGGGGTTCCCGTCGATTTCGAGCAGGCCGCGGCCTGGTATCGCAAGGCGGCCGAGCAGGATCATGTCAGGGCGCAGGTCGCGCTCGCGTTCATGAACCTGAAGGGAACGGGAATGCCGGAGAATCCCGCGGAAGCGGCCCGTCTGTTCCAGGGCGCTGCGAGGCATGACGATATCATCGCGCTGTACAACATCGGCCTGTTGCGCCTGAAAGGCCATGGTGTCGCGAAGGATGTCGACAAGGCTGAAACCGCGCTGCGCAAGGCGGCGCGCAGGGACTACTTTCCCGCGATTCAGGCGCTGGCGGAGTTTTACTCCCACGGCGGAGGATTCGCTCCGGATCTGCGGGAGGCCGCGGTCTGGTACGAGAAGGCCGCCGAGCGGGACGACGTACAGGCGCAGTTTTTCATGGGCCGGTTCTATGCGACGGGCACCGGCGTCGGTCCGAACATTCGTCAGGCTGCAAAATGGTTCGAGCGTGCGGCCCGCAACGGTCACGCGACGGCCGCGTTCAACATCGCCGTGTTCTATCTCAATGGATCCGGCGTCGAGCGCGATGTAGACCGCGCGATCGAATGGTTCGAACGCGCGTCCGAAGGCGGCATCCCCGCCGCGCAGTTGCAACTCGGAAAACTTTACTCGGCAGGCAATGGGGTTCCGCGCGATCCCAAGCTGGCGGGAGAATGGCTCTGTAAGGCAGCTATGGGCGGAGACCCGGACGCCAGGACAGCCTATGCGCTTTTCCTGCTTCACCAGGAGGGTTCGGCGGAACAGCTTGAGCAGGCAAGGGCGCTGCTGATCGAGGCGGCCGAGGCGGATCACGCGCCGGCCGCGTTCCAGCTTGGCGTGGTGCATATGGGCAAGTTCGGGGGGGAAGCAGACATCGCGGCCGCGGTTGCATGGTTCGCCCGCGCCGCCGGCGCGGGTCATGTCGATGCTCAATATACCCTGGCGCTGCTTCATCTCGATCCGGGCAGCGGCATCAGTGATGCGGAGACCGCCGCGTCCTGGATGACGAAGGCCGCGCATGCGGGCCATGCCGGCGCGCAGTTTCAGTTCGCCGTGCTGTATTGCACCGGCTCCGGCCTGGCCCAGGATCTTGCGCAGGGAGTGAAGTGGTACGAGGCCGCCGCGCAACAGGGACACAGGGTCGCGCAGTTCAACCTCGCGGTGATGCTTGGAAAAGGACAGGGATGCGAGGCCGACGCCGGGAAGGCGGTTGAATGGTTGGAGAAGGCGGCCCGGCAGGATGTGGCGGAAGCGCAGATCGCGCTCGGCGACGCGTTGATGTCGGGAAGCGGCGTGACGAAGGATCAGGACGCGGCGGTGCAGTGGTATCGCCGGGCGGCCGGTCACAATCATGAAGGCGCCCGGCGCCGCCTGAATGCGATCGGCGTAACGACGGTTGATGGCTGAGCGCCGTTCGCGATCAGGTTCGATCTTGAGGAATGAATGCGGGGCTATCCTTCTTCACGCAAGGTCTCGCCGACGGGATGGCAGGTGCCTGCCTTGGGCCGCTCGTGTGATGCGAGGTCATGTGTCTACCAGTTTCAGGGCTGTGAGGAGATTCGGGTGCGATGAACAAGATTGCGGAACGCGATGTGAGAAGTGCAAAGGGGACGCAACCCGTCGCCAGTCCCATTTCACATGAGGAAAATCTTCAAAGCTCGTTCCTGGATCCGGATCTCGACGATCTGGAGTCGGGTGCGCGCCTTCGCGGAGCGATACTGGAGCAGTCCGGCCGGGAAATCTCCGGTTGGATTGTCGATACCAGGTCGTTGACGGAATCTGTTTCTCTTTCGCTCTTTGTCGGGTCTCACGCCATCGAGGAGACGAGAACGGATCGCGCAGCTCCTGCGGGAGTCGGGTCTGGAACGGCAATCGGCCGTCCCGGATTCCGGATCGATCTGGCAAACCCTGTCGCGCGCCGCCGCCTGGCGCGTGCGCTCAGAAACACTTTGGCGGATCCGGGCCAGACCCACATCTATCTTCGCGTGCGGCTGGATGATGGAGAGTTTTTCGAGATCCCGCTCTTTGACGCCATCGCCCCCGATGAGCTGGTCGTTGCGCTCGGATTCTCACCCTCCGATTACACGGACCTGCTGATCCCGAATAACAACAGGCTTATCACGCCTGATCCGGATCCGGCCGGCAAACAGGTGCGTCATGTCTGTTTCTATCTCCCTCAGTTCCATTCGTTCGAGGAGAACGACCGATGGTGGGGACCCGGCTTTACCGAATGGACCAATATCTCGCGTATGCGTCCTCAGTTTCCCGCGCATCAATCTCCCTGGCTGCCGGCGGACCTCGGTTTTTATGACGTGAGATTGACGGAGACCCGCCGGCAACAGGCCGAGCTGGCCCGGCGCTACGGTATTCATGGCTTCTGCTACTACGTCTATTGGTTTCAGGGCCGCAGGCTTCTCGAAAGACCATTGGAGCTTCTTCTGGAGGATGGAGAGCCGGACCTGCCGTTCTGCATCTGCTGGGCGAACGAGAACTGGTCGCGTCGCTGGGACGGTTCGGATGCCGAGCTTCTGCTCGGACAGAATCACGCGCTGGAGGATGACGTTCGCTTTATCGACGATATGGCGCAGCTGCTGCTCGATGAGCGCTATATCAAGGTCGATGGCCGCAAGATCATTCTGGTCTATCGCCCCTCCCTGTTGCCGGACAGGCAGAGCCTGTTCGATACATGGCGCGCAAGAGCAAAACAGTTGGGCATCGGCGAAATTCTGATCTGCAACGCCATGACATTCGGAGAATTCGATCCGCGTGACCTGAGCTGCGATGCGGCCGTGGAGTTTCCTCCGCATACCGTCTCGACGAGGGAGCAGCCGCTGTCCGAGCTGGGCGCGCCGGAGAGCTTCACCGGAAAAGTTTACGACTATGTCGATGCCGTGCGTTCGTCCTTGGGCAAGACCTATGATTTTCCCTATTTTCCTGCCGTCATGCCGCGTTGGGATAACACGCCTCGCAAAGGCTCACGGGGGCATGTCTTCAACAGATCGAGTCCGGAGGCGTTTGAGGTCTGGCTGCGGGACGCCGCGGGGCGGGCAAGACGCGGTCCGTTTGCGGAGCCGATCGTCTTCATCAACTCCTGGAACGAATGGGCCGAGGGGGCTCACCTGGAGCCGGACTCGCGATACGGCCGGGCATTCCTGGAAGCGGTGAGAAGGGTGGCGTCGTCCGAGCCGATTTCGGCTCAGGTCCGCTCGAATCCGGATTTGCTGGACTGCCTGAGCCGGCAGGAGCTCGAGCAGGCGATGAAGGAGGCATCGACTCACGTTCAGCTTCTTGCGAACATTCATCGGTCGGAGATGGTCTATTCCGGCCTGCAGCATACGCGCGCCGGGATGCCCGTCGAGGCGGAAGGCGCACCGGAAAATCCGGCTGAATCGCTGCTGGTTATCGAGAACATCAACTCGCAAACGAACGAACGGGTGGTGGTGGACCCGCGATCCGTCGTGCTCGTGCGGGGATGGGTCTGTGCGGGCGATGCCTTCGAGGCAAACAAGCAGAGGATAGCTTTCCTCATCCTCCTCTCCACGGATTCCAGAAAGCAGGATCAAAATGGCTACTGCCTGGTCGTGGACTGGCATGAGCGATTTGATGTCAAAGAGTATATGAGGACCAAGAGCAGTGATTGCTATTTTGGCTTCCAGCTCTCCTTTCTTGTGCATGACCTTCCTGAAGGAGAGTACCAGATTGCGGTTCTGGAGGTGGGTGAGGGGAGCCGCGCGCTCATCAGATCGAATCATTCGATCGTTATTCGACGTTGAGTTGAGAGAATTCGCATGTTGGCCAGCGTCGTCATCGCTTGTTACAAGCATGAAGCGTACATCGAAGAATGCTTGGAGACGATCTATCGGCAAACCTTCTCCGACGTCGAGCTCATTATCGTCGACGATCACTCGCCTGACAGGAGCTTCGAGATCGCGCAGAAAATGCTCAGACAAAGATCATTTGCCAAGCGGTTCGCATCCTGCTCGCTTCTGAAGAATCCTCTCAACCTCGGAGCACCCTGCACCTGGAACAGGGCGCTGTCGCTCGCCAAGGGAGAAATGATCTTCTTCCTGAACTCGGACGATAAATTTTCGAAGGATCGTATCCGGATATTTGCGAATCAGTATGAGAGAGAGAAGCTGTTCTTTGGCTTTTCGGCGGTCGAGCCGATCGATGAAAGCGGCAAGCCCGTCACGACTCACCAGTTTCCGACGAGGCTTCGATACGCCATCGATCGCAGCCGGATAACGGGCTCTCCGCTATCCTGGATATTCCTGGATTCACAGGTCGCCGCCTCAAGCGGAAACTTCGTCCTGAGCAGAGATCTGCTCAGGAAAATCGGGTTGCTATCCGACCTGAAATACTGCCACGACTGGGAGTTTGCGCTGCGCGCCGTAACGGTGGTCGAGCCAAAATACGTTGAATCGGATCGCTATATGTATCGGCTCCATTCGACGAACAGTTTTCGCAGCCTGAGCAACGTAGCCGAACGCGAAACGAAGGCCTGCATGTCGTCATACTGCGTCAACGCGATAGCTCAACGGCCGATCAACAGGGTTTGCCTCAGCCCCCTAAATTTCGGAGACGCCTTCTACAACCTTATCAAGCTTCATCCGAACTTTTGTTATTGGGTGAAGCAGTTGTATGCTCCTTACCATCCCGACCATCGGACCGTGGACTGGAACGAGTGGACGATGCCGCTCAGGTGGCGATAGTCCTGGATCTGATCCAGCCAGACCGGCGTGCGTTGTGATCTAGCAGAGTTCTGGCTTACGACTGGGGGCGGCTGTCTTCTTCAGAACCTCACGCAGTGCGTCAAGGCGGTCTGTCTGGCAAGGCAACGTCGGCATCAGCCAGCCGCCCTCATCGTTCTCGTTCCAGGCGTAGATCAGCACGACTGGAGCCTGCTCACCTTGCGGCCGGGCCGCCACCCAACCGAGCGCATGCGCCAAATGATCTGCGAGTTCTTTCTTGGTCGGCGCTGCGAAGAAATTCTCCATGCCTTCCCCCGGACGTTGTTTTTTCTCCCATGGGACAGGATTCTCAATGCGGGGACGTCGATCCCATCCTGTCATCACAGTCGGCACGACAGGCAGATGACCATTGCTGAGTTCATCCCAGCCTCGCTCCGCAATTCGCGCAAGATCGGCGAAAGATCCTCGACCGTTGCCGACCGTAAGCGCGTATGATCCGGTCGCATCGCCGCCGATATTCCTGGCTTCGCGCATCAGGAAATTCCGGTCCCCGGCGAGCACGATGTAGGGATCAGCCAATCCCGATCCGGCAGCTATTTTTCTGAACTTTTCAATCTGCTCCCTCAGGCCCGCGACTCCTTTCCAGTTTCGTTCGATCGAGGCAGGTGCGATGAAACCCAGAAAATACAGAGGCCGGTCGCCGACGACTCGCAGGTAGTTCCTGTCCGCCATGAGACCGATATGCTCCTGAGGTAAGGTTGTCGGCTTGTTGCTCGATCCCCACCGGTCGAGTTCGGTAAACAGGCAGTATCTGAGGTTGTCCTTCTCCGCGCTCGCTCTGAACTGATAGAGCGCCTTCGACATCGGATGATGTGATCCGTAAGCAACGAAGGCCCAGTAATCGAGACCGGCAAAGACGGCTTGACGTATCTCCTTGTCCATTTCCTCCGGAGTGACAGGAGGGAACGAAAGTGACGCTGAGTCACGTGCGGGGCCTCTCGCAAAGAATGGCGCTCGCCAGCGATATTTCTCAGGCGATAGCGAATTCTCGACGGCCTCAGTCGGCGCTGAGCCCGGCGAATACCAGGCGTCCCAGCGGATTGCTCCCACCAACGGCCGGGGCTTCACCGTCGCGGCGAAGCTCCTTCGGCCGAAAATAGGCGGAACCAGATTTACCGCCAGCGAAGCTACAACCGCGCGCCGGGTCAACATGCGAGAACGCCTTCCGTCTGTTTCGCCCGCCCGGTATGGGTTTGCTCAGATCGTTAACATTTGGTGGCCGCCTTTGTTAACTAATCTGTTGATTTTCCGGGGGAGGACCTTACAACAATCAAAAACAGGTTTCACACATATAAGCCGGAACACTGCTCTGATAAGACTGTATAACAATTCGGCGGATCAAGTTACGTCGTCGGGACTGAGAACCGATGTCCGGTTTTTTGAACAAGCCTGGAGCATGACGGGGTGGAAACGGAAACTGCGGCACTGACAAAGCTCGGTCTGGATCGGGGCGTTGAGGCGCTCACGGCCAACGACATAGAGCCGAGATTGAAAGAGTTCTTTTCGGGACGGATTGCCAATCCGAATCCTGAAGAGTTGATGCGGTCGGTCAAGGAGCTGGAAGAGCAATTTAGCGGATACAGCGAGTATCAATTCGCGAGAGCCGCGGTGTTGATGCAGGCGTGCGATTTTACGCGAGCGCGGGAGATTCTAATGCGCCTCGCGAAAGAATCGCCGCCCGATCCCCGTATCCTGCATCGACTTGCCGTGACCCATTTGAACATGGGCTCGGCGCAGGCGGCGCAAGACACCTACCTCGCCGCCTTGGCTGTCGCTCCGGCGAGCGAGAATCTCCGGCGGGAGTTCGCCGGCCTCCTGCGGGTGATGGAGGCCGGAAAGCTCTATGCCGGCGTGAGCCGCAAGAAGCACAGATTATCCGTGGTTTGCGCGATCAAGAACGAGGCGGATGATCTGCTTGAGTGGCTGCACTTTCACAAGCTGGCCGGCGTTGATCATTTCTATTTGTATGACAATGAAAGCACCGACGAAACACGTGCGATAATCGAATCCTTTCCCTGGCCGGATATGATCACGTACCACTATGTGAAGGGTGAGTTCGGACAGATACGCGCCTTTCATCACGCGATCGATAGCTACCGGAACAGCTCCGAGTGGTGCGCGTTCATCGACGCCGATGAGTTTCTCTATCCCGTCGAGGGCAGCAGCATCAGGGATGTTCTGGACGGAATTCCTTCGGCACCGGCGGTCGCGGTTCAATGGCTGAATTTCGGCTCCAATGGTCTCGATGCAAAGCCAGACGGCCTTTGCATCGAGTCATTCACGCGAAGGGCTCCTGATGATTTCCCCGATCATTATGTGATGAAATCGATCGTGCGCCCAGACGCGATCGTGGCCTATCTTCACCCCCACCAGTCTCTGGTGCTCGGATGTTACGTTCAGGAGGATGGCACTCCCGTTTTTCCGATCGGCGGCCGATGCTCGGTTCCCAAGCGCAGGAAGCTGGCCATCAATCATTACTATACGAAATCTCGACAGCAGCTTTTGAAGAAACGGGAGCGAGGAAGGCCCTTGGCGGCAGGCGATCCGGAGCGCATTCGGGCGATGGAGTTCTTTACGCTTCGCGACCGTAACGACGTCGAGGATCGGACGATCCTGAAGTTTCTGCCTGAGCTCAAGACGCTGATTCATCGCTAAGGGTTGCGATGAGAATGCTGCACAGAACAGGATAGCAGCTGTACGCCGGACCATCTTCCATGCGCCAGCCGATTGCGGCGGGGACACCGAAACTGTTACAGCATGATCCGATCAAGTCTGAATCAGATCATGCCATGGAAATATGCGTCAGATCAGGATTACGGAGATTTCGCTTCTGATCCCGTCAAAAGCGAAGTCGGTCTCAAATTCTCAAGAGGGCTCGGAAAAAAATGATTGCAGGATCGCCTCCGCAATTTTCTTTTCCGGTAAGGGACGGAAAAATGAGATATCGCCGGCTGTTGCAATCTCGCGCGCGATCTCCCTGACGCAATGATACTTCGGACGTGACGTGAAGTCGTGAATGCCGATAATCGCATTCGGATTACAGTGCAACACGATCTGCGCGAAGCACGCGACCCTGAAGCGGCCGTCGACGAAATAGAGGTCCGCGGCGGAACTTTGCGGCATTTTCCAGATAGCCGAGTGATAGTCCGGCCAGCGCTTTTTTGTGGAGGCATCGGTGGGAAATCCCCATTCTCCGATCGGGCCGATATCGACAAAAATCAGCTCCGGCTTTGTCTGATTTGGAGCGCATGCGGTCCTGACCTGGTCGAGCCACTCCCGGGACGAGTCGACGGAAAGGATCGAACTCTGGACGTGTCTCGATGCGACGACAGTGCTTCCGCCGGTTCCGAACTCGACATAGATGCGGCTGTTCCTGACGAATGACAGGAACAGGGCTGCTTCGTCCGACGACATTCTCGGCAGCAATTGTTGTGTCCTGTCGATGGTGGCCATGGAAGGGGCCAGCAAGGCGTCGTTTCCTGAAGTGTTCGTTTTATGCTCGACCGATGCTCTCATATTTAAACCCCGCCGACCGCACGTCTTCCGGCCTGTAGATGTTTCGCAGATCCACGATAACAGGCGTGGCCATGTCTGTTCTGATCCGCTCGAGGTCCAGCGCGCGGAACTGTCGCCACTCGGTCACGATCACCAGCGCGTCGGCGCCCCGGGCGCAGGTGTAGGGATCGTCGCAATACTCAATGTCGGAGAGTTCCTTCTTCGCCTGCTCCATGCCGATGGGATCGTGCGCTCTTACCTTGGCGCCGAAATCAAGCAGGCCGGCAATCAGCGCGATCGACGGCGCTTCGCGCATGTCATCGGTGTCGGGCTTGAAGGTCAGGCCGAGCACGGCGATGGTCTTGCCGCGAATGTCGTGGTCGAGCGCGCCGGCGACCTTTCGCGACATGGTGCGCTTGCGGATCTCGTTCACGGTCAGGGTCGCCTCGACGACACGGAGCTGCACGCCATAATCGAGCGCGGTCTTCGACAGCGCGCGGGTGTCCTTTGGAAAGCAGGAGCCGCCATAGCCTGGACCGGCATGCAGAAATTTGGCGCCGATACGATTGTCGAGTCCGATGCCGCGCGCGACATCCTGCACGTTGGCGCCGACACGTTCCGCAAGATCCGCGATCTCGTTGATGAAGGTGATCTTGGTCGCGAGAAAAGCGTTGGCCGCGTACTTGATCAGTTCGGCGGTGCGTCGGCTGGTATAGAGGATGGGGGCCTGGTTGAGATAGAGAGGACGGTAGATCTGGCCCATCACCTTCTTCGCGCGTTCGTCATTGGTCCCGACCACGATGCGATCCGGATGCTGAAAGTCCCTGATCGCTGCGCCCTCCCGCAGGAACTCGGGGTTTGCAACGACGGCGAAGTCGGCTTCCGGATTTGTCTCCTGAATGATCCGCTCCACCTCGTCGCCGGTTCCGACGGGCACCGTCGATTTGGTGACGATGAGGGTGAAGCCCTCCAGCAAACCAGCGATTTCGCGAGCCGCGGCATGCACGTAGCTCAGATCGGCGTGACCGTCGCCGCGGCGTGACGGCGTTCCGACCGCGATGAATACGGCGTCCGCGTCGCTGATGTCGGAGAGATCGACCCCGAATCTCAGCCGACCCGAATTGACGCCGGACTCGACGAGTTTGTCGAGATCGGGTTCGAAAATCGGGATCCGGTACTGGTTGAGCGCCGCGATCTTCTCGGAATCCTTGTCGACGCACGTCACGTCATGGCCGAAATCGGCGAAGCAGGCTGCCGACACCAGGCCGACATAGCCGGCGCCGATCATCACGATGCGCATGTATTACAGATCCTGGTTTCCGATCACGGGATAAACTCTCGAGCGATGGATCGACAGGCTATTGCCTCAGTCCCACGCGCTTGGCCGCGTAGCCTCGCGCCAGGATCGCCTGCCACCACGGCCGCTCGTCGACATACCACCGGACGGTTTTCTCAATGCCGCTCTCGAAATCCTCCTTCGCCCGCCAGCCCAGTTCGCGTTCGAGCTTCGATGCGTCGATGGCGTAGCGTCGATCGTGACCGGGACGGTCGGCGACGAAGGTGATGAGGTCGCGATGCCGGTTGGTCGTGTTCGGAGCGATCTCGTCGAGCAGATCACAGATGCTCTCGACCACATGCAGGTTGGTTCGCTCGTTACGCCCGCCGACATTGTAGGTGTGGCCGACAGCGCCGTGTTCCAGAACGAGCGAGAGCGCCCTCGCGTGATCATCGACATAGAGCCAGTCTCGAATATTCCTGCCGTCGCCATAGACAGGCAGCGGCTCGCCCGCGAGGCCCTTGATGATCATGTGGGGGATTAGCTTCTCCGGAAAGTGATAGGGTCCGTAATTGTTCGAGCAATTGGTGATCAGCGTGGGTAGCTCATAAGTTTCGCGCCAGGCGCGCACCAGATGATCGGAGGACGCCTTGCTGGCCGAATAGGGCGAGTTCGGCGCATAGGCGGTGGTCTCGGTGAAAGAGCCGCTATCGCCGAGCGAGCCGAAGACCTCGTCGGTCGAGACGTGCAGAAAGCGGAATTTCTCCCGCTTCTCGGGCGAGAGCGAGCGCCAGTGACGCAAGGTTTCCTGCAGCAGAGTGAAGGTGCCGACAATGTTGGTCTGGATAAATTCACCGGGGCCATCGATCGAGCGGTCGACATGACTCTCGGCGGCGAGATTCATGACGGCATCCGGCCGATATTTCTCGAACAGATGACGCAGCCCTACGCTGTCGCAGATGCACTGCTTTTCGAAGGCATAGTTCAGATTCTCGTTCGTGCCGGGTAACGAATCGAGGTTAGCCGCGTAGGTACACTTGTCGATGTTGACCACGCGAGCGTGAGTATCGTGCAAAAGGTGGCGAACCACCGCCGAACCGATGAATCCCGCGCCGCCTGTGACAAAAATGGTCGAAGCCTTGAAGCGCATAGCAGGTCGCCTCCGCGATTTGAAATTAACACTGGTATGAAATGGCAACGGATCTCAGATACTCGCCGTAGCTGCTTTTCCCGTTCTTCTCGGCGGCTTTCTCAAAGGCCTGAAGCGAGATGTAGCCTTGCCGCAGCGCGATTTCCTCGGGGCAGGCGATGCGCAAGCCCTGGCGCTGCTCCAGGATCTGGACGAAGTGGCTGGCCTCGACCAGCGAGGAATGCGTTCCGGTGTCGAGCCAGGCGAAGCCGCGCCCGAGCACTTCGACATAGAGGTCGCCGCGCTCAAGATAGGCGTTGTTGACGTCCGTGATCTCGATCTCGCCGCGTGCCGAAGGCTTGACGCCCGCCGCGATCTCGACGACGTCGTTGTCGTAAAAATACAGCCCGGTCACGGCTATGTTGGATTTTGGTTGCCTCGGCTTCTCTTCGATCGAGCGCGCTCGCCCGGTATCGTCGAGTTCAACGACCCCGTATTGCTCAGGGGTGTTCACGACATAGCCGAACACGGTGGCTCCCTTGTTGCGGGAGGATGCGGCTGATAACAGTTGAGGTAACCCGTGACCGTAGAAAATGTTATCGCCCAATACGAGGGCGACGGCGTCGGAGCCGATAAAGTCGCGGCCGACGATGAAGGCGTCCGCCAGCCCGCGCGGGGATTCCTGCGTCGCATAGGCAAAGCGCATGCCGATTTCACTGCCATCGCCGAGCAGCCGATGAAACAGCGGCTCGTCCTGCGGTGTCGAAATGATCATGATTTCCCGGATGCCGCCCAGCATCAGCGTCGACAGCGGATAATAGATCATCGGCTTGTCGAAGACGGGCAGGAGCTGCTTGGAAACGACTGTCGTCACCGGGTAAAGGCGCGAACCCGTCCCCCCGGCAAGAATGATGCCCTTCATGGCCCCTCTCATTTATCTCGCACAACATAACATATAGTGTTAAGCGCGCAAGTTTGTTATCAATGAGAAGGCATCGTGAGTTAACAAATATAAAGTAACTGAAAATGAATGTTGTTCGAACCGAAGTTCCTGAGGCCATCATCTTCGAACCCCGGCTGTTCGGAGACCAGCGTGGCTTTTTTCTCGAGACGTATCAGTTTCCCCGTTACGTCGAGCACGGCGTCACGCGGCCGTTCGTCCAGGACAACCTGTCACGCTCCGCGCGGGGCGTGCTGCGCGGGTTGCACCTGCAAAACCCATCTCCCCAGGGGAAACTGGTGACGGTGCTGCGCGGCAAGGTTCTGGATGTCGCGGTCGACGTGCGCGTCGGCAGTCCGAATTTCGGCCGTCACGTCGCTGTGGAGTTGAACGAAGATAACAGGCGGCAGCTCTGGGTCCCCCGCGGCTTCGCGCACGGCTTTATCGTTCTGTCCGAGACGGCCGATTTCTTCTACAAATGCGACGATCTCTATAGTCCGAAGGACGAGCTTTCGATTCGCTGGAATGATCCTGCCATCGGCATCGACTGGGGTGTGGAGGCGCCGTCTTTGTCCGCCAAGGACGCGGAGGCGCCGCTGCTGGCGGATGTAAAGAACCTTCCAATCTATGGGCAGGTGTGATGGCAAGTCTGATGCGGATACTGTTGACGGGTAGCAGCGGTCAGGTCGGCGGGGCGCTGCGTCCGCTGCTGAAGGAAGGCGGCATGGTCATCGCGCCGTCGCGCAGCGCGTTCGACCTATCGAAGCCCGAAACGCTCGCCGAGGCGCTCGACCGATTTAAACCCGATCTCATCATCAATCCCGCGGCCTATACCGCGGTGGATCGCGCGGAGGACGAGCGCGAACTCGCTCTCCTCGTCAACGCCAAAGCGCCCGCTGCGATTGCGGAATGGTCGGCGCGGCATCGCGTGCCGTTGATTCATTTTTCTACCGACTATGTCTTCGATGGCTCTGGCGACAGACCGTGGCGCGAGGCCAGTCCAACGGGTCCGCTCTCGGTCTACGGTGCGAGCAAGCTCGCCGGTGATCTCGCCATCCAGGCGGCCGACGGACCGCATCTGATCGCGCGCACCTCCTGGGTCTATTCTGCGGGCGGGGCAAGTTTCCTGCGCACGATCGTGCGGCTGGCCGGCGAACGAAAAGAGTTGCGCATTGTCGCTGATCAGACAGGCGCCCCGACCACGGCAAACACGATCGCGGATGCCGTGTCTCGCATCGTGCTCTCGAACGCATCGGACCTGAGCGCGTTGTTCGCGCGCCACGGCGGCGTGGTCAATCTCGCCTGCGCGGGCGAAACCAGTTGGCACGGCTTTGCCACCGCCATTGTCGGCGGATTGAAGTCGCGCGGTGTGAGGCTTGCTGTGGAGACGGTCACGCCAATCGCGACGGCGGATTTTCCGACCAAGGCGAGACGGCCCGGCAATTCCAGGCTCGACCTGTCGCAACTCCGAGAGCGTTTCGGATTGACCCTACCAATCTGGCAGGACGCGCTGTCGACGGAGCTCGACAGCCTCGTCACCCGGCAAGGCGAACAGGCGGTGCCGGCCATGCGGGCATGATCCCGACGCGACGCGGCTCTTAGCTTTTGGGGCGAAGCGGATACTGGTTCGCGTGAAGAAAACGCGTCAAAATCCCAACGGCAAATCGTGCGCGACCGGCGGATGGTTGTATCGGGGAGTTCGTCGTCCGGGGGGCCACGCCAGGCCGCTATAGGGCACACCGTCGCGTGACAATTGCGGATTGTAAGCCGGATCGTCATTCAGAAATTCGCCCCAGCGCGCGCGCAGCAGATTGAGTTCGTGTTCGAACCGGCCTCGCCGGTCGGCACGGTTGTCGCGCCCCCGGCTGGCGGACTCGGCGTGGATCAGTTTCGCGTGCGGCGTCAGGACGATGCGCTTGCCGGCCTCGCGAAGGCGCAGGCAATAGTCGACATCATTGAGCGCCACCGCGAATCGAGCCTCGTCCATTCCGCCGACGGCGAGATAGTCGCTTCGCCTTGTCGCAAGGCATGCCGCGGTCACCGCGCTGCATTCGTGCGCCACGAGGAGTTGATCGAGAGAACCCGGATCATCGCTGAGTCGGTCCGTGAAGGCGTGCGCGACCGAAAAGTTCATGCCCAACACCACGCCGCCGTGCTGCACGACGCCGCCGGGCCAGGTCAGCAGCGCGCCGACCGCGCCGACGTCCGGCTCGCCCAGACGCGTCAGCATCTCTTCTAGCCAGTCGTCGGAGCTTGCTTCGATGTCGTTGTTGAGCAGGCACAGGGTGTCGCTGTCGAGCGTTGCGGCGGCCTGGTTGTTGAGCCTTGCGAAATTGAATGGCCCTTCGATTCGCAAGGTCCGGATGCCGCGTCGCGGCAGGTCGGAAAGAAAGTCGATCGTCTGCGGATGCGCGCTGTCGTTGTCGACAACGAGGATATCGGCGTGACAGCGTTCAACGGCAGGTGTGATGGTCTCCAGGCATCGTTGCAGAAGCGAAACGCGGTCGCGCGTCGGGATGATCACCGTCACGCGCTGCCGCGAAACCGGCCTCTTGATTCGAATCGCGGGAAAAAAATTGCCGGTCTGCCGGGTCACGCTTGCATGGATTCCGCGCGCCAGCAGGTGCGACTGGCTGGCCGCGGACAGCAGCGCGCCGGCTGTCGTTCGATCGAGCTTCGGCATGGTCGCCAACGCGCCCGGCAGGTGCAGGATGTCTGCCCGCCGAGGGCCGATCTGATCCAGCAGGCTGTTGAAAAGGCGGTAGAGGCTGTCCGGTCGTGCCGCCTCGATGGCCGCAAGCAATGCCTCACGCCGGACCGCGAACAGATGGACGCAATATCCCTGTTCCAGCAGTCGCTCGTAATCGAACGCGGGAAAAGCCAGCGGCCAGATGCGACCGTCGTCAGCGAGAAAGTCGAGGTCGCCGTACATGGCCAGCGCATCAGGATGTGAGTCGAACGCAGCCGCAATGCGCGCAAGAGCGGTTCGTTCGAGCGACATGCCCGCCATCGTCACCACGGTGTGGTCCGCATCGGATGCGGCGCGTTCAAGAAACTCCAGCAGGGCGTCGGCGTCGATCGACAGCGGCTCGCCGTCGATTGCGCCGGCGGTCCAGTTCTCGTGGCTTTGCGCCTCAAGGCTGGCGAGCGTCTGTTGGGTACCGGAGCTTCCAGCGATCACCACGGCCAGCCGAAGCGGACTTGGCTGAGGCTCCGGCATCGGAAATCGTTCGCGCCAGCCGGCATAGTCATGCAGCGGTAGCGAGGCCGGAATAAGCCTGTCGTAAAGCTCACCGCGCAACCGCTCGGCAGCATAGCCGCCGATGACATCCATCATTCCGGCGAGGCCGTCGGGAAACGCCACGAAAGTGGCTGCCGCCGGAAGCCGGTCGCCGTCCTCTTTCCGCAGCAGGATTCGATGGACTCGTCCGTCGGCGAGACGCTGCGGGACGTGGAAATCAAAGGCGCGGACGTTGCGGGAGACCCCTCCCTCGGCATCGCCACCGATGTGGGTCCAGGCCGTGGCGCGGACCTGCGCGACGGATTCCCCGTCGACGATCGCTTCCAGCGTGACGATGGCCTCGCTGTCGATCCACCCGTGAAAGTGCAGGCCGCCCAGCCAGCGCAGCTTGCAGGTCGGGCGAAGATCGGTGCGAGACGTTGTGTCATTCTCAAGGTCTATGGACTGGCCGACGGGAGTTTCGAGATTGGCGAGGCGCGCGGAAAGATGGCGCGCGGCATCGAGCAGATCGGTGTCAACGCTCACGGCAAAGCCGCAAGTGTTGCTTCGGCCCGGCTCAGCGCATTCCGGCGCGAACGCATCGGCGTGGACGGTCTTCAGGACCAGGCCGTCAAGCAGGATGTCGATCGTGAAGCGCTGTTCCGGCGCCTCCGGATCGAAGGCGAAACCGGACACGGTGCCATCGTCGCCAAGCGCGAGCCGGCTCACCAGCTTCGGCTGGGCGATCATTGTCTTGCGGGACCGGATGACACGCGTCATGTTCAGGTCAGTCCGGCCCACGCGATAACGGCATCGACAAAATCTTCCTGGCCCGTGTCTGGCGGGATGGCAAGATCGGCCTTTCGCGGTTTGGCCGACCCGGCTGACCAATCGCGGTATGCGACGGGTATCGAGGCTCTTCTCGCAGCCTCGATCAGGGGATGGCCGAATGCCGGCTCGTCGAAATCCGTCAGCAGCCAGCCAGGGTTATGCGGCGCCAGCACATCGCCGATCTCGCCGGCCACAACCTTGCCGGTCACGAAAACATTCGCACAGGACATCAGACGGTCATCGTCACAGGTCACGCCGGCAACAATGACCGATCTGGATGGCGCGCGCCGCCGCAAGCCATCCGCCAGACGTCGCATCATGCGGAAGGATGCAGGCGATGGCGCGGATGGTATGATGGCGAGCGATCGCCGCGCGCCATGGACCGGCTTCAGGGTCAGCGGACGGATCGGCCAATTTTGAAGGACGATTTTGCGTTCGGGCCAGTGGGCCTTTGCAAAGGCCTGGGCGATCCTGCCGGGAGCAAGAAGCGGGGTCTCGTCGGGAAGCGAAGTGATCGCTTCGCTCAAAGTCCCGGCCGTGAGCCACGGATGGACCGGAAGACCAAGTTGCCGGATCAGATCGATCAACCGAGGTAATGGGCTCGGGTCGAAAATCTCAACGCGCTCGGGGTGCAGCCGTGTGATGATGTCCGCCGCTTCAGCGGCGCCGGTCTCGGTGTCCAGGCTCAACTGAACGGCTTGGGGGTTGCTCCCGTCCGCGGCCCGGACATGAACGACATCCCGCTCGCGCGACAGGAGAATCGCACGCTCGCCGCGTTGGCGAAGTTGGCGAGCCCGCTCCTCGGCAACGGCGAACTTCCGCCGATGGCCGAGAATCAGCACCGAAGGCTGGCGAGGCCAAGTCAGCGCCCGGTCGAGCCTCGCGCGCGCCGGCCGCAGCGGATCAGCGATCTCGAACGCGCGGCATTCCCGCCGGTAGTCGGGAAATCGCTGGTCCAGCACTTCAAGATTGCGAAGCACCAAACGTCGCTTCTCGTGCTGGAATGATTTCGAGCCGTGATGCCCGACATAGACCGACGGTGCGCAGACGTTACGAAAACCCTTGTCGCGCGCGCGCAGGCACAGATCGACGTCCTCCAGATAGCCTCGTTCGAAATTCTCCGATAACGCGCCAATGGCCTTAAGACAGTCGCGGGTGACATAGAGGCAGAAGCCGATGCCGCTGGGCACGTCAGTGACATTCCCGGCATTGGCGATACTCGCGATCCCGTCGATTTCGAGAACACCGTCATAGCTCTGCATCGGATTGAGCCCGTTCGGCACGGGAAACGAAAACATGTCGCCGTTGTTCGACAGGGGAGTGACTGTGCCGATATCCGGCGCGGAATGCGCCACGTCCGCCAGTCTTTCAACGAAGCCTGGCGGCACGATGGTGTCCGAATTGAGCAGCACGACGTCGCCCGCCGGCACGTTCTCCAGCGCACGATTGATCGCGCCGACGAAGCCGAGATTGGTCTCATTCGCGAGGAGATCGATTGCGCCACGGGCCGCAAGCTCGCTGAGATGGCGCCGCAGCTCAGGCTCAGGGCTGGCATCGTTGATGGCCATGATGCGAAAGGAATGTTTGCCGGCGGCATGCGACGCGCGCGCCTTGATGAGACTGTCAAAGCAGTCCAGCGTTGCCGGCACGTCCCGGTATACCGGAACGATAACAGTGGGTGGCAAGGTGTCGGGCTGTGGCGCGGTTGAGCGGCGCGACAGGTTTGACGAAGCAGGTGGAGACGATAGGTTGGGAGCCAGCCGCCGGACCCGGAAGACCTCGCCGTCGCATGTCAGCGTGAGCGTCTGGGGCGCTCGCGACGCCGGTCGCCGAGCCAGGAAGGCTGCCGCCTGAACGTCGATGCTGGCCAAAGGGTGAAACGGATCGGGCTCGAGCCGGCTGATCAGTGCGCTGTTCTCAACTCCAACGCTCACTTCGACGGAGTTCGCCAGGGTCCATGCGACCCAGCCCGTCACGTGATTGTCAAACACCGAATAGGCGGCCCAATGCCGATGCCCCGCACGTCGGAGTTCCTCAATGGCAAGGCGCAGGACTGCAGGACTGTTGTCGCGACCGATCAGATTGATGGCCGCGTTACGCCGTCGATCGCCGGTGGCGGACCAGGCGAGCATTCTGCGATTTGCGGCAAGATCGGATGGGTCGACGAGAAGCGCCTGGGCCAGATCAGCCATGGCCGCTTCCATGCGTTCGAGCTTCCAGTTCGCTTCCGCGCGGAGGACAAAACAATGGGCAGCCGATGACGGATCGATCCGGCAATGCCGGTCCGCATATTTAAACGCCGCGAGATAGTCCCTGGAGTTCAGCGCTTGCGCCGCCATGCGCTCAAGCATGACATGGGCGGAACGTTCAGCGCGTTCCTGATTGTCGGTGACGGGGCCGAAAACCATCTGCTGGCGTCCTGACCCGTGACGGCTGGCCGGGCTTCAAATCTGCCGTTGTCTTCAGGTGGTAACCCGAAAAGCGGTCACGGACTTTTATCGGGCGGCGCCGATCTGGCGCTGCTGGCTACGGAAGACCCGCACCCGTGGTGAGCCACCGGCAGGCTTGCGCGACGGTGGTGGTGCAGGCGTCGCAGTTACCTCCGCAGTCGCGTTACGCTCGATGCCGATGCGAATGCCGACCAGCGGCTCGCGGTTGGTCGGGCCCGATAAAACCACGCGCCTGCCGACTGCGCGCAGGGTCGGTGCGTTCAAAAAACCTGCCTCGGCGACGAACCGCAGTTCATCCGTGCCGCTCATTTCGAGAACCACGCCGGTCAGGGGCAGGGCGCGGCCGCGGGTGCCGGCATAGGCGCCAAGCGGCACCATCCGGCCGCTGCCGGTCTGGCCGTTGGCGAGCTGGACCGCGTAACGGATATCGACGCTCGAGGGCTTGTCTGGCCATTCCAGCGCCACGCCTTCCACGCGAGACGGTGCGTCCGGGCCCGCGATCCACGCATTGGGACCGACGACAATGTCGCCGCGGCCTGCGACGTGACCGAGCACCTTCAGGCCTTCCGTTGCGGCATGCGGCCCCATGCCGCTGGCTGAATCCATCGCGGCGGGAATTCGGCCAGCCTGGATCTGTTCGACGCGCACGATGGCGGAGCGCGATCCGCCAGGTCTCGTTGGCTGGACCTGAACCTGCAAAGTCGCGGGCGTGTTAACCCGCACCACCAGCCCGGAGTTGGGCTTGTACAACGTCGGCTCGGTCGCATCCGGATGCAGGATGATCTCCATTCGGCGCTCATGCCCGTGGGCCGGCGCGACGATCACGCACGGCGGCGAGACGGAGTCTTCGGCGCTCTTGTAATTGATGAAGAAAAGTCCACGGTCGAGACTCAGCGCTTTCTGCTGCTCAGCCTCGTTCATCCCCCGAAACAGATCCACCAGCCGCCTCCCTCAGTCGTGCCAATTCATCATGCGTCGTCTATCCCGCGCCGTCGCCTGCCTTTAACGATCCGCTATCCTGAAGCAGCGGACGGAGAGTCAAAAACCCGACACAATCCATACTCAAGTTGCCGGTCCTGTTATTGCCGCCTCGACTTAAGAAAACAAAAGCGGCGGGTGACATCAAATATTCTCGTGGGCATCGATGCGGCCTGCTCTCATGTCAGCCATGGCGAAACACATGGCTCCGGAAACAACACATGGCTCCGGTAAAGATCAGACCAACAGGATGGTCGATTTCGCAGGCGAAAGAGATCGTCGGATGTCTTCAGCCTCCACGCTCAGCGAGGCGGCCATCTTGCGCAATCGATCGTTCTCGTCTTTCAGCAGCGTGATGGAATCCGCAATGCTGTCGACGGAATCCGGAGCATCCTCGATGTCGCTTAAATCCGCGTACCGGATCTGCGGAAGATAATCGGAAGGATGCTGTGTAAATTTGAGCCTCATCGCGAACGCCCCGCGCTAGCCATTCCTAGCCATACCTATGAGTAAGTCGGCGACTTCGGAATTCATGTCCACCTGGTATCGACTATTCGACGACTTTTAGGGCAGGAAGATGTCAGACGGAAGCGAAAGCTGAATGAACAAGCGTCGAGTTATTTGGAACCTGTCAACGCGCGGACATTTAGACGAGATTGTCTTTGAATGTATCGGCGAGGAAAGCTTTTACTAAATTAAGACACGCGTGCTTTCAGCGCGATCAATCAGAGGTCGTTACGCCGATGAAGATTTTATTCGTTCATAATAATTTCCCGGCGCAGTATCGTCATCTCGCGGTCGCATTGGCGAATGAGCCAGGCTTTGAACTCGCCGCGATCGGTGCGTCGCATGCGCATCCGATGCCTTCGGTCAAGTTGATTAAATACGCTCTGCCTGACACTGATGTTTCCGGGACGCACCCGTTCGCCAGACGCTTCGACAGTGAATGTCGTCGCGCCGAGCAGGTGCTCTACAGTCTTTCAACGCTGGCGACATCGGGATTCGCGCCGGATGTCATCCTCGCCCATCCTGGATGGGGTGAAACACTGCCGCTGCGCACCATGTTTCCCAAGGCGCGACAATTGGTCTATTGCGAATTTTTCTACGGCGCCGAAGGCCGCGACATCGGCTTCGATCCGGAATTTCCGATCTCGGGCCTCGACGGCCATATCGGGTTGCAGCTCAAGAACGCGACGACGTTGCTTGCTTTAGCTGATTGTGATGTCGGAATTTCGCCGACAAATTGGCAGCGGTCGACTTTTCCAAGGCACTATCAAAGCAAGATCGAGGTCATTCATGAAGGAGTTGACACATCGCGCGTGCGGCCCGACACGCACGCGCGTCTAAAGCTTCCGAATGGCCGCGAGGTCAGCCGTTCGGATGAAGTTGTGACATTTGTCGTACGCAATCTCGAACCGCTTAGGGGCTACCACATCTTCATGCGCGCGCTCCCGGAAATATTGAGGCGACGGCCCAACGCGCAGATCGTCATTATCGGCAGGGATGGATTGTCCTATGGCATTCCGCCGCCGCCGGGCAGCACCTGGAAGTCAATCTTCCTGCAGGAGGTGCGCGACCGGCTGGACATGTCACGCGTTCACTTCTTGGGCGGCGTTCCCTACAACACCTTTCTTGCCGCACTTCAGGTGTCATCGGCGCATGTCTATCTGACGTATCCCTTCGTGCTGTCCTGGTCTGCGCTGGAGGCGATGAGCGCCGGCTGTCTGGTGATAGGATCGGACACGCCGCCGGTGCGTGAAGTCATCAACTCCGGAGACAACGGTCTTCTGGTTCCTTTTTTCGCTGTCGATGAACTGGCCGAGCGGGTCGTTGAAGCGCTTCAGGAGCCGGACCGGTTTTACGCCATCAGGGAGGCCGCGCGGCAGTTCGTCATCGAGCATTTCGACACGAAACGAGTGTGCCTGCCGCGAATGCGTCAGCTTCTGGATTTCAAGCCATCTCCGCCATCAGCCGCCGCCCGACGCAAGGTCTGGAGTGGACGCTCGGCGTCGGAATGGCCTCAAGCGACGCGCCGTTCCCGCAAAGTCATGTCGTCGCCAGAGATGGAGGCGTCAGGCGAGGGCGGCTCCGGCCGGACCTGCTGAGATGATGAAATGATTGAAAGAAGCGTCTTTTGAGGGGGGCGTTCTGGCGATGCGGCATTCTTACTCAAGACCGGATCGATGAGACGTCTCCTCTCGATTACGCGTCCACTTTGTGGTCAGGCTCGTCTGAAATGAGCGTGAAATCATCGATCGTGAATGCCGCGCCAGAGAAGTCATCGTCGCTGAAGTAAGCGCTGCGTGAAATCAGGACGGGAATTCCGGCTGCCGATGCCGAAGCGAGACCGTTGCCGGAATCTTCAATGGCGAGACACTGCGATCCCGGCAGGTTCAGTTCGGAGAGAACCTTGAGGTAGACGTCCGGCGCAGGCTTCTTGTTTCGCACCTCGTCCCCGGCGACAACGGCAACAAACCACTGTGCCCAGTCCTTGCCCAACGCCACCGTAAGCAGCGCATCGATGTTGCCGCGCGAGGTGGTGGTCGCGATCGCCAGAGGCTGCGCGCGCTTTCGTGCCGCAGCTAACACGGCCTGAACGCCCGGCCGAAGCGAACAGCCGCCATTGGTGATCAATTCGGCGTATAACTTGGTTTTGGCCCGATGCAGTTCGGCGATCTCGGAATCCGACAGTTGCGGTGATGCGCCATTTCGCGAAACATCGAATGCGCGGATGCGCTCCTTTCCGCCGGTCACTCGCAGCAATTCCTTGTAGAGAGCGCGGTCCCAGCGCCAATCAAGGCCAGCTTCGGCGAATGCGGCATTGAAGGCCTCACGATGAGCCTCTTCGGTTTCGGCGAGCGTTCCGTCGACATCGAAGATCAAGGCGCGTGCCTGAACGATCGAGGCTCTTACGTCATCCAGCGATTTGGCAGATGCTTCGCTCATTTCAGTTCATCGGCGGGCAGATCGCGAGAAAGGATGCGATCGATATGTTATGCCCGCGACCATCACCGCGGACTCGTGCAGGCAGCGAAACATCGGCGCCTGATGCTTACGCCACCATCTCCCTGGTCTTCTCGGCGCGTTTGCGCTCGTTGGGGTCGAGATGCTTCTTGCGCAGGCGTATCGACTTCGGCGTGACTTCGACCAGTTCGTCGTCCTCGATATAGGCCAGCGCCTTTTCCAGCGTCATCTTGATCGGTGGCGTCAGCCGCACCGCCTCGTCTTTCGATGTCGTGCGGATGTTGGTGAGCTGCTTGCCCTTCAGCACGTTGATTTCGAGGTCGTTATCGCGCGTGTGTTCGCCGACGATCATGCCGCGATAGACCCTCCAGCCTGGCTCGATCATCATCGGGCCGCGATCCTCCAGCTTGAACATTGCGTAGGCCACGGCTTCGCCCTGTTCATTGGAGATCAGCACCCCGTTGCGCCGGCCTTGAATATCGCCCTTGTAGGGCGCGTAGCCGTGGAACAGGCGGTTCATGATCGCGGTCCCGCGGGTGTCGGTCAGAAGCTCGCCCTGATAGCCGATCAGGCCGCGCGTCGGCGCGTGGAAAACCAGCCGCAGCCGGTTGCCGCCCGATGGCTTCATTTCCATCATCTCGGCCTTGCGTTCGCTCATCTTCTGCACGACGACGCCGGAGTGCTCCTCGTCGACGTCGATCATGACCTCCTCGATCGGCTCCTGCCATTCGCCGCTCGTCTCGTCCTTTTTCAGCACCACGCGCGGCCGCGATACCGACAGTTCGAATCCCTCGCGTCGCATGGTCTCGATCAGGATCGCGAGCTGCAATTCGCCGCGGCCCGATACCTCCATCGAATCCTTGTCCGTAGCCTCCGTCACGCGTAGCGCGACATTGCCTTCAGCCTCGCGCAGCAATCGGTCCCGGATCATGCGGCTGGTCACCTTGCTGCCCTCGGTGCCGGCCAGCGGCGAATTATTGACCATGAAGGTCATGGAGACCGTCGGCGGATCAATCGGCTGCGCCGGAAGCGGCTCTTCCACAGCGGGATCGCAGAAGGTGTCGGCGACCGTCCCCTTGGTCAATCCCGCGATGGCGACGATGTCGCCGGCCGTCGCCTCCTCAAGCGGCGTGCGCTCAAGACCGCGGAAGGCGAGAATTTTGGAGATTCGGCCCTGCTCGATCAGCTTTCCGTCCCGCGCCAGAACCTTGACGCTTTGGTTCGGCTTGATCATGCCGGAGGAGATTCGGCCGGTGATGACGCGGCCCAGATACGGGTTGGCCTCGATGATCGTTCCGATCATGCGGAACGGTCCGTCTTCCACCTGCGGCGGCGGAACATGCCGGACGATCAGGTCGAACAGCGGCTGCATTCCGGCATCCTGGGAGCCTTCCGGGCTATCCGCCATCCAGCCCTGCTTGGCCGAACCGTAGAGGATGGGAAAGTCGAGCTGTTCGTCGCTGGCGTCGAGCGCCGCGAACAGGTCGAACACCTCGTTGATGACCTCGGTCGGACGAGCGTCCGGGCGATCCACCTTGTTGATGACGACGATCGGCTTCAACCCGACTTTCAGAGCCTTGGAGACCACGAACTTGGTCTGCGGCAGCGGACCTTCGGCGGCATCCACCAGCACCAGGGCGCCATCCACCATGTTGAGGATGCGCTCGACTTCACCGCCGAAATCCGCGTGGCCGGGGGTATCGACGATGTTGATGCGGATGTCGTTCCATTGCACCGATGCGGCCTTGGCGAGAATGGTGATGCCGCGCTCGCGTTCCAGGTCGTTGGAATCCATGGCGCGCTCGACCACGCGCTGATTGTCACGGTAGGTTCCGGACTGCTGCAGCAGGCGATCCACCAGGGTGGTCTTGCCATGGTCGACGTGGGCGATGATCGCGACGTTACGGAGGTTCATGGGTTGATCTTCTTCATCGAAAAAACGCGCATGGCCCGGGTTTCGGGCGGCGGTCTTGAATTAACGGGGATTTTCAAGGTTACGAGAAGGGCGCGGCGTGATCGATGCACGCGGCAAAAGCGGTCAGGGATTCTTCGCTTCCGGCCAGGTCATTGCCACTTCTTGATCTGAGATGTCACTTCTTGTCTGAAGTGTCACTATCTTGTCTGAAATGCCGAATCAGGTGCGAACAGCCATAATGCGGCTCCGGCGTTTTCGCTGCGACGCTATATAGCTGGAAATCGTCAAAAAACAATGCGTCGATTGCCGTTTGGCGAACTCATTTTCAGCAAATGGCGGGAACTACTTTGCGAGTTGCGTGGCGTCGGCCGGGTAAACGCCACGCAGAACCTCTTCGAAATGGCCTCTCACCGCCTCGTTGCAGAGGCAGGCGCGACGGGCCAGGGCTTCCCGGTCGCATACCACGATGGCGCCTCGGCGGGTCGCCAGAACGCCTTCGGCCTTGAAGGTCTGGATCACGCGGCTGGCGTAGCTGCGCCCGACACCCAGCATGGTCGACAACTGCTCGTGGGTCAGTGGCACGAGTTCGCTGCCGGTACGCTCCATCGCCGAGAGGATCCACTTGGCCGTGCGTTGTTCGATCGAATGGATGGCGTTGCAGGCAGTGGATTGAAACACCTGTGCCAGCATGCAATCGGCATAACGCGCGAAAAGATCCTGCAGCGTGGATGATTTTGTTTTCGCGGATTCTAGCTTCGCGATCCGCAACCGCACGAACGGCCCGCCGACCTTGACCGTAATGCGCGTATACGCGGGCAGATGGCCATGGCTGACGATGCCGCCGACCGCCCCCTCCCGTCCAACCAGAATGGTTTCGACATCGCGGCCGTCCTCGTTGGGGACGAGATAGGACACCAGGCTGGGTCCGCAGGGAAAGTGGACGGTTTCGACATCGTCCCCTGGATTGTAAAGCAGGTCGTCGCCTTCATTACGGGCGACTTCAAGGCTGGATTTGATCAGCGCGAAATCCGCGTCGCTAAGCCGACGCAGAAGGTTGTTGTACGGTCGGTTCTGACGGTTCGTGTCCTGCTGGATGGCCATGCTGCGTCCCCTATCAGAGTTCCATAGCGCATACGCCAGATATTTTATGTGCAGAAGTGAACAGACAGAGCTTCGTCGTCGTGGTTGGTTCCATGCTTGAAACCGGATCGTGTCCAGGGCTGCCGCCCACGGACGATGCCTATGGAAGTCATGCATCCCCTTGTCCCCGATGGTCCGGCTTCGGCGTCAGCCGGCGTCCCTCGCGACGTGCTGATCGTTGAGGATGACGTCATTATCGCGATCGATATCGAGCAGACTGTGGCGGAGTTTGGCGTCGCCTCCGCCAGGACCGCCTCGAATGTCGCGCAGGCGCTGGCCATGATCGCAGAGCGCGCTCCAGATTTCGCGCTTCTTGACGTCGCTCTTTCGGAGGAGAAAAGTTTTGCAATCGCCAGGCTGCTGGCGACGTTGAAAATCCCGTTTGTTTTCGTGACCGGCTACAGTGGCGACAAGGTCTTCCCGGCGGAATATTCGGATCGGCCCAGACTTTCGAAACCGTTTTCGCGCGATGAACTGTTCGCGATCTTGTCGAACTGGCGAAGCGGCGGCGCAAGATAAGTTGCGCCCGCGCAACCTAAAGCGCAGGCATCAAGGATACACATCCCTGGCCGCGCAATCACCCCGCATTTGCTGATAGGGTCGCGCGGAACGGTGAGGGGATGGCGCATGGCCATGTCGGACGTGGGGAATGCGAAAGCGGAGCCGCTGGCGATCTGGACGATCGGCTTCAGACCGTTTTTTCTGATGGCCGGCATCTGGTCGGTGGTGGCGCTCGCCGGATGGATCGCCATGCTCACAATGGGGCTTACGCTACCAAGCCGCTTCGATCCGCTCACATGGCATATCCATGAAATGCTGTTCGGGTTCGTCCTGGCGGCGATTGCCGGTTTTCTGCTGACCGCGATTCCGAACTGGACCGGTCGTCCACCGATCAGCGGCCGGCCGCTCGCCGCGCTGGTGATGTTGTGGTTCGCGGGTCGCGTGACGTGTCTCGTTTCAGCGTGGTTCCCGCTCGGGCTGGCGGCGGTGATCGACCTTTCCTTCCCGTTCGTGCTTTGCGGAGTTGTCGCTCGCGAAATCATGGCGGGCCGTAACTGGCGCAACATGATCATGCCGATCCCTGTCGCCGTGCTCGGCGTCGCCGACCTTCTGATGTATCTGGAGCTTTCCGGTTCGTCCGTACCCGTGGGCCTGGGATGGCGTCTCGGACTGGCTGCGATCATTGTTCTCATCTCGGTCGTCGGCGGCCGGATCATCCCGAGTTTCACGCGCAACTGGCTCATCAAGCAGAATGCGTCCCGCCTTCCGCCCGCGCACGGACACGTCGATAGCCTCGCGCTTGTGTCTCTCCTTGCCGGGATGGTCGGGTGGGCGCTCTTTCCCGCAAGCTGGCCTTTCGGCTGGTTGCTGCTTGTCGCCGCCGCGCTGAATTTTTGGCGGCTCGGGCGCTGGCGGGGCGCGGCTGCCGGCGCTGAACCGCTGTTGAGCGTTCTTCACGCCGGATACCTGTGGGTCATCATCGGTGCGGCATTACTGGGCGCTTCGATGCTGGCTGATCACGTGCCTCAGGCTGCGGCGATCCACGCGCTGACCGCCGGCGCCATCGGCACGATGACGCTCGGTGTCATGACCCGCGTTTCGCTCGGCCACACCGGACGCGCCCTCACGGCGGATCGGATCACGGCCCTGATCTATCTGCTGGTGATCCTCGCCGCCATCGCGCGGGTTGCTGCCTGGGATGGCGGTTCGTCGGCGATGTTGATCGAGATGTCAGCCGTCCTGTGGATCGGCAGCTTCGGCCTGTTCGTGTTGCGGTACGGGCCGATCCTGCTGGCGCCCCGCGTGATGTCTGAGGACGTTCAGCGTCGCCAATAGCAATGCATTCCCGCGCCGCGAGTGCCCGCGCGGCGCACGCAACTCCGGATGCCCATAATCAATGATTATCGGCTGATATTCAGTACCGTGCCCGTCGTGGCATCGACGTCGACTTCCATGTACCGGCCGGCGGCGTCGCGTCCGTCGATCTGCCACTCATAGCCGGCGAACTCCGCGTCTGAAACCGAGATCAGTCCGGCGTTGAACGCAACGTCAAGCGCGTCGTGCATCGAGAGAAGGCTGCCGGAGTCATAGGCAATCGCCGGAGCGGCCGCGCCGAGGGAAATCGCGGCAGCCAGGGCCAGAATGTACTTTCGCATGTGGAAACTCCTTGTCGAATCATCGAGCCGTTGCGCGTTCGCAGCGCAACATTGACTAGAACCGGCGGCTTTCCGTTGCGTTCCCATTCCCGCGCGGCAAGTTTGCGGATGCTGGTGGCTTCGTTGCAAGAACTACGGTTCGGATAGAGTTCCTGCTTTCTTGTCGGCCGTTGGCGGATCGATCCGGCATTGCATGATGCAGTGCAGCCCGGTGCGGAGGAATGCGATTTCCGCCTTCCCGTCGAATCCCCTCAGGCCGGCGTTCAGGAGTTGCGTTCCAAACCCCGGCTTGCCCTGCGCCGTGATCATCGGTCCGCCTGATTCGTCCCAGACGATTGAGAGCGTGCCGTTCGTTACGGTCCAGGATACATTGAGCAGGCCATGGGGGGTTGAGAACGCGCCGTATTTGGCGGCGTTGGTGGCGAGTTCGTGAAACATCAACGCCAGACTCACCGCGAGCTTCGCCGGCAGGAAGAGGGAATCGCCGTTCAGCGTGAACCGGACATGGCCATAGGGGCCAAGCTCTGACCGCAGCAGTTCGATGATGTCACAGCCGCGGTCGTCGGTACGCGCGATCAGGTCATCGATTGTCGCGAGTGCATTGATGCAGCCGTCAATCTTGGTCCGGGCCTCCGGATAATTGTGAAGCGCCTGTTTGATCACGGCGTGGACGGTGGCGAGTTTGTTCTTGAGACGGTGGCGAAGCTCCTCCACCACGAGTTCGCGATAATGCTGCTCCTTTTCGAGTTCGGTCGTAAGTTCGCGGTGATGCACGACCAGCGAACGATGGCGCCGCACCCCAAGGATGATGAGGGCGGCGACGGCGAAATAGACCGACATGAGTATTGCCGCGGCCACGGCTTGCGGCGCGTCGCCGAAATTCAGCATCAGGCCGAGAGCCGCGCCGCCAAACGCGGCGGCGATCCCAGCCCGCCCTCCGCCAAACGCAGCTGCGGCAAATACGCCGGGAAGATATGCGCCGTAGGGCACGTCCGCGTGCAGCAGCGAGATGCCGAACCGGAACGCGGTGGCGAGCACCAGACAGACCGCCGCGAGGCCAAAACCCAAAGCCGCCGGAGGCTCGGAGGCACCCTGCCATCCGCGCCGGAATTCCTCGATCCACTTGGCCTCGATCCGCCTGGCCATCCGCCTCCACTGCATGTCACGCCAGCGCCGCTCATTCGGCGGAAGCAGATATCTGCCGGCAGCCGAGCTTAAACGCACGGCCCGGTCGCGTACAAGTTTTCTTCCCTGCTGATGGACCACTCGTCCCTATAGCGTTTTCGATACGCAGGGTGGCTGTCTCGGCGGTCGGCGTTTTTTGCCGGGATATTGGATAGAATTCAGTATAACTTCCGCTGTCTTCCCTATAGATCGCTACGCCTCTCATCACGTCAGGAAATTGGCTGGATCGCCATGGACATATCACATTTAGCTGAGCATCTCGGGACCGTCGGCGGCGTGGCCGCTTCGTTCTTCGTGGTCGCCACCTGTACCATGCGGACCATGATCCCGCTGCGTGTCTTCGGCATGCTGGCCAATCTCATGCTGATGATCACGGCGCTTCCGCTTCACAATTTCCTGCAGTTCGGGCTTCATGCAGGATTGTTCTTCCTCAACGGATATCGCCTGCACCAGATGCTCCTGCTCGTGCGCGAAGTGAAGAAGTCCGTCAACGGCGATCTCTCGATGGACTGGCTGAAGCCCTTCATGACCAAGCGCAAGTGCGAGGCCGGCGAGATGCTGTTCTACAAGAACGAGAAGGCGGAGACGATGTTCTACATCGTCAGCGGCCGCTATCGTCTGGTCGAGTCCGGAATCGAACTGCCGATCGGGGCTCTCGTCGGTGAACTGGGCATGCTGTCGCCAAGCAACGAGCGTACCCAATCGCTGGAGTGCATCGAAAACGGCACGGTGCTCAGCGTGAGCTATCGGCAGGTCGAGGAGCTTTACGTCCAGAATCCGGAGTTCGGCTTCTATTTCCTGCGACTGGCCAGCGCTCGGCTGTTTCAGAACATCGGCAAGCTCGAAGAGCGGTTGGCTGAAACTGCGGCGCCCGTCATGAGTCCCAGGCGCGCATGAACCTCGGCAGAAGCAAAGCCGCGGACGTTCTTCCCGCCATCCGCTCGATGTTCGCGAATGTTTCGGGCGAGAACGGCAATCTGATTCCGACGCTGCCGGCGGACATGCCTGAAACCGCAAGACTTGCGGCGGTCGATGGCGTGAAACACCTGATCGATTATCAGGGACCGGGTTACGCGCAGCTCTATGTCGGCCGGCTTCGGCGCTTCGTCGGTCGGCGCAATATCGATGATAAAGTGTTTGCCGACATCGCGCGGTTGATGGCCACGCGTATGGCTTACGACGACCCCATCCGCATGGCGCAGCTCAAGCTTGCTGAAACCCGGAAAGGTCCGCATGTTTCGTCGATTGATGTTCGTAAACTACATCTCGACGAGCTGATGTCGTTGCTGCCGAAAAGGGGAGCTGACCCGGTGATCCGCGTGCTGGATTATCTGGGTTGGCGGCGTCTGCCGGTCAGCATGCGGTTCAGCGCCGCGAGCGGATTCCGGCTGCGCTGTCTCAGGATACTGGCCTCGCTCAGGCGATGGCGGCTGTCGTCTCTCCGATACGCCAATGAGCGTGTCTGGGTCGAGCGCTGGCTGCACATGATCGATCGCAGCCTGTCAAAGCAGCCTGCCGCGGTCGCCGCGGTGGTTGCGACAGCCGGGATGGTGCAGGGATACGGTGCTGCTTATGCTCAGAATTTGCGGGACTGGAATCTAATTATCGACCGTCTTGTCAAACCGACCTTCGACGGCGCGATACGCTGTCCTGATCTCAGCGCCGCAATCGCCGAGGCGCGCGCGGCCGTGGAGCATGATCCGCGGCAGGAATCGTTGAAGCGTGTCATCGCTGGATTTAGGGAGCGCACCGAGGCTGACGACCGGAGGGCTGATTGAGTGTCGCGCTCTCTGGCATGTCTGGGCTGACATGTCCGGGCTGGGGCTGAGCTGAGGGCGCAGCATCCTCGTTGCGTTCGGACGAATAGGTTTATCCGCTTCAGGAGGTGTCATAAAAGAGGTGGGTGAATCGATCTCGTGAGCAGGAACGCTCGTGCGGTTTTCCTATAGCGTTTTCGAGCGAAGAAAGTCCTCGGGCTTGACCGAGGATGGAGTCCGGCTCGCGTGAAGAAAACGTGTCAAAACAGTATCATAAAGCCTCGCTTCTGATTCTGTCGGAAACGAACGGCTCTCATTTAGAGCGGC
>NZ_BJNF01000024.1:57500-66428 GCF_006539545.1 Nitrobacter winogradskyi | reverse complement strand
GCTCTAGATTGTTTGAGCATGATCTTTTCCGAAAACCGGTTTCCACTTTTCGGGATCATGCTCTAGAGCAAGGGCGTCCGCGTGCTACTTCCTTCGTTATCGTCGTCGATCGCAGTGGGTCCGCTGGTTGGCTGGATGGTCGTGCTGACCGTCAAGCATGTGCTGGCCGATTTTGTGTTGCAGAACTCCTGGATGGCAGTCGGCAAGGATCAAAGGACCGGCTGGGCCTTGCCGCTGCTCTCGCACTGTCTCGTGCATCTGGCGCTGGCGCTGGTGCTGATTCTCCTTATCGCGCCGCGCTTCTGGTTCATCGCCTTTATCGATTTCGCGATTCATCTCGTCGTGGATCGCGCCAAAGGTATCTGCGTCTCCGCCTTCAACGTGACGCAGGACCATCAGCACCCATGGTTCTGGACGCTGATAGGCGTCGATCAGACATTGCATCATCTCACCGGATTTGGCCTTGCGATCGTCATGGCGTTCAACGCGTGAGCTGATGATACGTCATACGGCAAACAGGTGGAGCTTACGGCGGCACCCGCGAATCGGCGGATGATCCGCGGCTTGATTCGGAACCGGAATGCAAGTCCGCCCGGTTCGACTTTGTGGGCGTGGTTAACTGCTCGTTAGGGAATTACATTGCATCCTCATGAGGTGAGGAGAGTTGCGCATGTCTAGCTCCGACGCTTTCGAGAACGACATATGCCCGATCAAGGATGATCTGTTGGGCGCCATGTATCGCGCCAGCGAGCATGGATTGCCTCAGCTGATTGCCAGCGTCACTCCGGATGTACGAGCGATGCTGGCGCTGTTCTGCTACCGCCGGAGCCATTTGCACTCACTGGCTCTGGCGGTCGCTTCAAGCTGCACGGAGCGCGATCTGATCGTGCTCGGGGGCCGCGTTGGTTCCACGCTGTTCGCGCTGTCGCGCAACGCCCGGCAACCTCATGTTCGGTCGCTGCACGGCCAGCGCAAGCCGATCACGTTATCAACCAGGCCGCTCAGCACGTATGTGCCGCTCGACGATCAGGTCGACGACGAGGAGGCTGCGCTGGTTTCGGCGTAGCGCGGGCCGCCGGCAGCCTACTTCTTCTTCTCTTTGGTGATGACGCCCGGCAGCGTGAGATTGCCGGAAGCCACCTTGTAGGTGCCGGTAACGCACAGAAGCGGCGCCTTGCCGGTTTCATTGACCTGCAGATGTGCGGCGACGGCATCGAAATTGACATTTTCCGCGCCTTTCACCGGCACGGTGATGCGCACCGTCTTGCCTTTGAGGATGGGACTCATGCCGGGGCTGTCCAGGGCGAGCGGCAGGCCGGGCGCGGTCGCTGGCAACAGGTCCTGTCCCGGCGAGATGTCGAGCACCTTGAGGCCGCCAGCGCAGGCCTTGTCGCTGGCCAGCACCACCCAGTGCGAATGCCAGTCGGCGCCATCGTTGGTCGGGTCGCCGTCGCCATTTTCGTCAAACAGCGGCGTGTCGTCGAAATCCGGGTGCGCGGTGATGGCGAGCGCGAGGATGCCGGAGCCTTTGGCAAAGCCGACCGTCGCGGGATCGAGCTTGGTCGGCCAGACGTAGGCGTCCACCTTGGCGCCCGCGAGCTTGCCGACCTTTTGCGGCTTCAGCGAGCCGGCGTCGCCGCTGACTTCCATGGCGAAGGTGGCAAGCCGTCCGTCCGTCGAGGCGGAGGCGCTGGTGACGTCGAACGCCGGCGGCACGGCCGTGTCGGGCTTGGCGCGGATGTCATGGGCGAGAGCGGAGGTCGCCAGCGCGCCTTGCAGCAGGATAATGGCCATGTTGGTGGAGAAATTAGACATCCGTAGGCTCCTTGTTGTTAATATCGAGTCGATACTATATGGATGAAGGATGATCGGAGCTTCGTCAATAAAAATAGCGAGTCGCTACTATGTTTTCACGAACGGCTCTAGAGGCGGCGTATCTGATCAGCCGCCTGGACCGGCTGGCGCGCAGCGGCGTCAACGTCGAAGGGCTCAATCCCGCGCAGTGGGAGGCGTTGCGCTATCTGTCGCGCGCCAACCGGTTTTCGCGCACGCCGGCGGCGCTGGCCGGCTATGCCGGCTCGACTCGCGGAACCATTTCCCAAACCCTGATTGCCTTGGAGCAGAAGGGGTTGGCGTCGCGGCAGTCCAGCCGCCGCGACGGCCGTTCAGTTGAACTAGCGCTGACCCCGCGCGGCGAGGCTGTATTGAGAGACGATCCGCTGCGGCGGCTGGCGGACGACATCGCGGTCGCAACGAGTGGCGAAGCCGGGGAGTTGCTGGCGACCTTGCAGGACATCCTGTCGTCAACGATCGCGCGAAATGGCGGACGCGCCTTCGGAGTGTGCCGCACATGCAGGCATTTCCGTCACAACGCCAAACCCGGCACCGCTTCGCCGCATCATTGCAACGCGCTCGGTGAATCGCTCTCCGATTCCGATAGTGGAGCGATCTGTCAGGAGCATGAAGCCGCGTGAAGAAACGCCTATCGCCGCAGCAACAGCGCGCCAATCAGGCGGGATCCACCAGGATGACCCGGAGGTCATTGACGTTGGTGAGCGTCGGGCCGGTCAGCAGCAGATCCCCGGTGGCGGCGAAAAAAGCCGTGGCGTCGTTGTCGGCGAGATAGGTGAGGGGATCGAGCTTGAGCGCACGCATCGTCCTGAATGTGCTGGTGTCGATCACCGCGCCGGCGGGATCGGAAGCATCGCCCGCTCCGCCGTCGGCGCCATCGGTATCAGCCGCCAGCACGGAGACGCCGGCTGCATCCTTGAGTTGTGACGCAAGCGACAGCGCATATTCCTGATTGGGCCCGCCGCGCCCGTTGCCGCGAACCGTTACGGTGAGTTCGCCGCCTGAAAGGATAGCGAGCTTGCGGCCGTCGGCGCGCGCCTCTAGCGCGAGTTTCGCGTGCTCGACTGCAACGTCGCGCGCCTCTCCTTCGAGATTCGCGCCGAGGTCGAGCACCTCAAAGCCCGCCTCGCGCGCGAGGCTGGCGGCGGCGTCGAGCGAGGTCCTTGGCCGTGCGATAATCTCGAAGCGGGCGCGAGCAAAGGCGGCGTCGCCGGGCTTGCAGCTTTCGTTGGCGGGATCGTCGAGCGCGCGGCTAACCGCATCGTCACATGCGATCCTGTATTGTGTGAGCAATGCGCGGGCGTCGGCCAGCGTGGTCGGGTCGGGCACGGTAGGTCCCGAGGCGATGACGGTCGGCTCATCGCGCGGCACGTCCGATATTGCCAGGGTGACGATCTCGGCGCGGCTGGCAGCTCGCGCGAGCCGGCCGCCCTTGATCCGCGACAGGTGCTTGCGCACCGTGTTGATGTCGCCGATCGGAGCGCCGGAGCGGAGCAGGGCCTGGTTGACCCGCTGCTTCTGCGCGATCGATATGCCGTCAACCGGCGCAATCCAGTTCGCCGAACCGCCGCCCGAAAGCAACACCAGCAGCAGATCGTCGGCTGTCGCGGCGCTCGCGAGGGTCAGGCTGGCGGCTGCGGCGTGCAAGCCCGCTTCATCCGGCACGGGATGGCCGGCCTCGATCACCTTGATTCGACGCGTCGGCACCAGGTGGCCGTAGCGGGTGGCGGCGAGACCGGCAAGCCGGGCGGGATCGAGACCGGCGTCGTCGAGATAGTGTCGTTCCACTGCCGCGGCCATCGCGGCGGCGGCTTTGCCGGCGGCGAGGCAGATGACGCGCCCCTCAGGCAGCGGCGGCAGATGCGCCGCCAGGATGTTGTCGGGATGCGCGGCGGCGACGGCCGTATCGAAGATGGCCCGCAGCAGCTTGCGGTGGTCGGTCATGCTCGGATCCCGATGATCCCTGCCGGAGCGCACACTGATCGAAGCTCCGGATTTCCCCCGCGCCGACAGATTTGCCTGTCTCCAATTCTTCCGACGAACTGTCAGGCGTGTTTTGCTGGAGTCTGTTCCAACTGCGTTGGATCCGATCCAACTACTTTGAATCAGACCCGTCGCTTATCTTTTTGTTTGAGCATGATCTTTTCCGAGAACCGTTTCCACTTTTCGCTGGCGCGGCCCTTCAGGTCCGGATCACGTTCTAGCGGTTGGAGATCTGCCGAGGCAACGGCAGGGCGGGTGAGCCTGCCGCATCGGAAACCCTGGCGACCGTGCTGCGGCTGTTCATCATCGCGTCGAGCCGTTCGCGTTCCTTCTCGAAGCTGGCCAGGATGGTGCCGTCCAGTGATCGTCCCCGCGGAAGCCTGACGCGCATCGGATCGACGAACCGGCCGTTGACGAGAATTTCGTAGTGCACATGCGCTCCGGTCGAGCGGCCGGTCGAACCGACAAAGCCGATCACCTGCCCTTGCCGGACCCGCTTGCCCGGCTCCATTCCCTTGGCGAAGGCCGACATGTGGCCGTAGGCGGTTTCATAGCCGTTGTTGTGCTTGATACGGACGTACTTGCCGTAGCCGCCTTCCCATGCCGCTTTTTCGACAACACCGTTGCCTGTGGCGAAAATCGGCGTGCCGTAAGATGCCGCCCAATCGACGCCGGTGTGCATTTTCACGTAACCGAGGATCGGATGCCGCCGAACGCCGAAGCCTGATCGCATCATCGCGCTGGCGACCGGCTTGCGGACCAGGAACTTCTTCGCGCTCTTGCCGGATTCGTCATAATAATCGACCATCGCGTCGTCGGGGGTCTGGAAGCGAAAGTATTTCTTGGTCTCGCCGCCCACGGTGAGCGAGGCATAAAGCACTTCGTTCTTTTCGGTCGTCGGCGTTCCTTCATCGTCTCCGGCATAGAAGACGTCGAATGAATCGCCCGGCTGGACTTTGCGCTGGAAATCGATGTCGTAGGAGTAAATGCGGATCATGTCCTCGATGACCGCAGGCGGGACTTTGTCCCGCAACGCGGTCTCGTAGATGCTTTGATAAAGCCGGGCTCCGCTGCCATCGTCGTTGTCGCTGCTGTCGGCGACATCGGCGACCGAATTCATGCTGGCGACGTCGACGGCGACATAGTTGCCGAGATCCGACAGCGCGGCGACAGCCTCGATGAGAGAATCACTCGCCACGATCACGCGGTAGGGCAGCAGTCGCTGGTCGGAGGTTGCGGGCGCCATCATGATGCGCAACTTCTGGCCTTCCCGAAGTCCGCCGTCGCGGCCGCGAGGTCCGAGCGTGGTCGCGATCGCGCGTGCTTCTTCCGGCGTCGCGCCCTGGTCCCGCAATACCGAGACGATCGTGTCGCCTCTCCTGACCAGATGCACCCGCTCGCCTATTGGATTGCCGCCGGTGAGTTGTTCGCTGGTTTTCGGGAGCAGCGTTACGTTTTCCGGGACGATGCGGGCCTCGAATCCGGCATAAGGGTCCACGCCGCCTTCGGCGGCGTAGGCCATTTTGATGCTCGACGTCGCGCCAGGCGCGTCCGCCGCCGCTTCGGCCATCGTATACCGGACACCGCTGTTGCCGCGCCAGTTCGAGGCGTCGCGCACCCGCATCAAAACTTCATCGATCGGGAGGATTGCCGCGATCTTCGCCTTCGGCAGGAACGAGGCGAGATCACGGGTCACGAAGGAAACTTCGGCGTCTGGTTCGGCCGCCGCCGCGGCGCTTGCGTCTTCCGAAGTGGTGCGGGTGGGGCTGCCGACATCCGCCAGCAGGCGCTGCGCGTTGAATGGCGGCACGCGTGCGCTGAGATCACCGGTCGCCATCGACAGGTTGCCTGACACCCGAACGAAGGGCCGGACCCGCATCACATCGCGATTGCCGGCACGGGTCACAGTCGAGACGCGGATGACCTGCCTTGCAGCGGTCGCCTCGCTCGGCGGTGGCAGACGGTCACCCTTGTGGAGGCTGGCCTGATGATCACCGCTTCCGAACGAGCCGCGAAGCCCGCCTTCGACACGCTCGGCCACCTGCGCAAACGTGGTCTCACCGTCGAGCGACGCAAAAACGGCGCCGCCGATGAGAGCTGCGCCGCACAGGCCCGTCAGGATGGTGCCGCTGAACCACTGCACGGAGACGCGGCGGCGATCGATGACGGCAGCTTCGGATCCGTCCGCCGAAAGCGGTGGTTCATGACCGAGGTCAATGAGGCCCGTTTCGCGTCCTTTATGTCCAGCGCGTGCCGTACTCAAATCCGTCGTCCCCCAAATCCTGCAACCGTCACGTTGCGGTCGCTTGGACACGGCGATGCGATCGTGGACAGACCGCCGCTTTCTGAAGCTACCTAGTTCCTGGACTTAGCCGAGTGTCTGATGCCCCTGGCAATCGGCTATTCAAGACTTACCTATCCCTGAGAACGTCGCAGGAATGTGGCTCAAGTACGGCATTTCGCAGGGCTTTTTCGCGTTGCGAAATCGTTTTGCCCCAATGCTACAATTTGTTGACGATTGGCGTTGACAAGCGCCGGGGAGTGAGACTATAAACCGCCCACTGAACGCGGCGCCGCTTTGGACTTTGCCAAAGCACACCGTCGCTTCGGTGAAGCTCCTCACTAGGTTGAGCGAATCAACAGCCGATAGCCATCGGTTGTTATTTGTCGTCTGTGAAAGTGCTTCACCGGCTTCCAGAAGTGGAAGTATGGGCTCTTCGGATCCCGGGCTGTTTGACAAGTAAAGATGAAGAAAGAGAAACGTGGACGGCGGAGTCCTTGCGGGTCTCGCCCGCTAAAGCTTCGGCTTTGGTGGATCGAGATCGGACGAAAGACTTCGGCGGTACACGTTTAAAGGTTACACCATCGTTGCCCGCGATGTGAATCGCAGGCGGCAGGTTGAGTTCTGGTTCGGAAGAACTTGGGCCAACAATGGTGGGACCTCGTCAAACGTTGTGATCAGCCGGTTCAAGGTTTCAAGTCCAACTTGAGAGTTTGATCCTGGCTCAGAGCGAACGCTGGCGGCAGGCTTAACACATGCAAGTCGAACGGGCGTAGCAATACGTCAGTGGCAGACGGGTGAGTAACGCGTGGGAACGTACCTTTTGGTTCGGAACAACCCAGGGAAACTTGGGCTAATACCGGATAAGCCCTTACGGGGAAAGATTTATCGCCGAAAGATCGGCCCGCGTCTGATTAGCTTGTTGGTGAGGTAACGGCTCACCAAGGCGACGATCAGTAGCTGGTCTGAGAGGATGATCAGCCACATTGGGACTGAGACACGGCCCAAACTCCTACGGGAGGCAGCAGTGGGGAATATTGGACAATGGGCGCAAGCCTGATCCAGCCATGCCGCGTGAGTGATGAAGGCCCTAGGGTTGTAAAGCTCTTTTGTGCGGGAAGATAATGACGGTACCGCAAGAATAAGCCCCGGCTAACTTCGTGCCAGCAGCCGCGGTAATACGAAGGGGGCTAGCGTTGCTCGGAATTACTGGGCGTAAAGGGTGCGTAGGCGGGTCTTTAAGTCAGGGGTGAAATCCTGGAGCTCAACTCCAGAACTGCCTTTGATACTGAGGATCTTGAGTTCGGGAGAGGTGAGTGGAACTGCGAGTGTAGAGGTGAAATTCGTAGATATTCGCAAGAACACCAGTGGCGAAGGCGGCTCACTGGCCCGATACTGACGCTGAGGCACGAAAGCGTGGGGAGCAAACAGGATTAGATACCCTGGTAGTCCACGCCGTAAACGATGAATGCCAGCCGTTAGTGGGTTTACTCACTAGTGGCGCAGCTAACGCTTTAAGCATTCCGCCTGGGGAGTACGGTCGCAAGATTAAAACTCAAAGGAATTGACGGGGGCCCGCACAAGCGGTGGAGCATGTGGTTTAATTCGACGCAACGCGCAGAACCTTACCAGCCCTTGACATGTCCATGACCGGTCGCAGAGATGTGACCTTCTCTTCGGAGCATGGAGCACAGGTGCTGCATGGCTGTCGTCAGCTCGTGTCGTGAGATGTTGGGTTAAGTCCCGCAACGAGCGCAACCCCCGTCCTTAGTTGCTACCATTTAGTTGAGCACTCTAAGGAGACTGCCGGTGATAAGCCGCGAGGAAGGTGGGGATGACGTCAAGTCCTCATGGCCCTTACGGGCTGGGCTACACACGTGCTACAATGGCGGTGACAATGGGAAGCAAAGGGGCGACCCCTAGCAAATCTCAAAAAACCGTCTCAGTTCGGATTGGGCTCTGCAACCCGAGCCCATGAAGTTGGAATCGCTAGTAATCGTGGATCAGCATGCCACGGTGAATACGTTCCCGGGCCTTGTACACACCGCCCGTCACACCATGGGAGTTGGTTTTACCTGAAGGCGGTGCGCTAACCCGCAAGGGAGGCAGCCGACCACGGTAGGGTCAGCGACTGGGGTGAAGTCGTAACAAGGTAGCCGTAGGGGAACCTGCGGCTGGATCACCTCCTTTCTAAGGATGACTCTTCAGAAGCGTTCACGCTCTTCTATCGGGTCTCTTGGAAACATCAGTGGCCAATGATCGTCAGGATCGTTGAGCTGCATTGGCGGGATTTCGCCGTCTTCGTTTCTCTTTCTTCGCGGACGAACACGCGCCAGGGGCGGCGCTTGTGCTCATGATCCGGTTAAGCCGGTGGAGCGCGCTGTCCCTCGTCGTTAGGGGCTTGTAGCTCAGTTGGTTAGAGCGCGCGCTTGATAAGCGTGAGGTCGGAAGTTCAAGTCTTCCCAGGCCCACCATTCAATCAAGCGCAGCATTCGTCTTCTGGTAAGGGGCCATAGCTCAGCTGGGAGAGCGCGTGCTTTGCAAGCATGAGGTCGTCGGTTCGATCCCGTCTGGCTCCACCAGATGGTTTGATTGATGGGCTTGATCGATGTTGTTTGGTTAATTTCGTCCGCGAGAACAACGCTTCGCAGCCTCATTTATTACAGATGAGGTGTGCGGGATTTCTGACATCGTAAAGAGGAGATCGATCCGAGTTTGGATCGCATGCCATGCCATGTGCGTGGTGAGCATCCATTCACTATCTCCAGGTCATTTCGGCGCCCGTTCAGGTCGTGACGCAAGTTGCGAGATGT
>NZ_BJNF01000024.1:0-52500 GCF_006539545.1 Nitrobacter winogradskyi | reverse complement strand
CGCCCCGATGATTTCTACCAGCAGGCCGGCATCGACCTGCGGCTGCGCACGACCGTTACCGCTATCGATCCGTCCGCGCGCCAGCTTTCGATCAACGGCGATGTCGTTGGCTACGATCGGCTGCTGTTGGCGACCGGCGCCGAGCCGGTTAGGCTGCCGATTCCCGGAGCCAACCTGCCGCATGTCCATACGCTGCGCTCGCTCAAGGATTGCCGCGCTATTATCGCTGCGGCCAAATCGGCCAACCGGGCGGTTGTCATCGGTGCGAGTTTCATCGGTCTGGAGGTTGCGGCCTCGTTGCGCGCCCGCGGGATCGAGGTCCATGTCGTCGCCCCTGAGTCCCGTCCGATGGAGCGCATCCTCGGCGCGGAAATGGGGGATTTCGTCCGTTCGCTCCATGAGGAGCACGGCGTCATCTTCCACCTGGAGAATACGGTCACAGCGATCGGCGAGAAGAAGGTGACGATCTCCAGCGGCGAAGTGCTTGAGGCCGATTTCGTCGTCTTCGGCGTCGGCGTGAAGCCGCGCCTGGAGCTTGCGGAGAAGGCGGGGTTGAAGATCGATCGCGGCGTGCTCGTCAACCAGTACCTGGAAACAAGCGCGCCGGGCATCTTTGCGGCCGGCGATATCGCGCGATGGCCCGATCCGCGGTTCGGAGAGAACATCCGGGTCGAGCACTGGGTCGTGGCGCAGCGCCAGGGGCAGGTGGCCGCGCGCAATATGCTGGGACATCGCGAAAAGTATGACGCTGTGCCGTTCTTCTGGAGCCAGCATTATGATGTGCCGATCAACTATGTCGGCCACGCGTTGAAGTGGGACCAGATCGAGGTCGACGGCAGCGTCGCTGACCGGGATTGCCTGCTGCGCTACAAGCATCAGAGGCGCGTGCTGGCGGTCTCCTCGATCTACCGGGACGTCGACCACCTCAAGGCGGAAGTGGCGATGGAGCGCGAGGTCGCCGCCTGACATTCAGCTTCTCGGTATGCCACCGAGCCGGCCGGCGTCGATGTGATCGCGGGGTTTTCTCAGGGCGCGATCCAACACAGGAATGCGCTATAGCGTTTTCGAGCGAAGCATGTCCTCGGGCTTGTCCCGGGGATGGAATCCGGTTCGCGTGAAGAAAACGCGTCAGATCAAAGTGCTGAAGTCTTTCACCACTTCCGTGAAGCGGTGAAAACTTCAGTTTGCGACGGAGCGATCCGTGAGTGAACCGCCAAATGATCGCAAGTTCGCGCTGTTCGAAACCGCGATCGGGATCTGCGGTATTGTCTGGACCGCGCATGGCGTCGAAGCGGTGCAGTTGCCGCTGCCGGATGAAGACAAGACCCGGATACGTCTTCGCCAGCGTTACGGGAGCCTCGCGGAGGCGGCTCCGCCCGCCGCCGTGCAGGCCGCGATCGATGGCATGATCGCGTTGCTTGAGGGTAAGCCGATCGATCTATCCGGTGTGGTGCTCGATCTCGACAGCGTAGGCGAATTCGATCGCCGCGTTTACGATATCGCACGGACCATTCCGCCGGGCAGGACGATGACCTATGGCGATATCGCCAAACGTCTCGGCGGCGTTGAGCTGTCGCGCGATGTTGGTCAGGCGCTCGGCCGTAATCCGTATCCGATCGTGGTGCCGTGCCATCGCGTGCTTGCCGCCGGCGACAGGCCGGGAGGCTTCTCGGCAAGCGGCGGCGTCGCGACCAAACTGAAAATGCTCGCCATCGAGGGCGCGATCGTCAATCACACGCCCGGCTTGTTCGATTGATCCATTCCGCGCAAAGCGGTTCCGGTCTGCAACCCGGCGGTCCCGGCCAGCCGCCGATGCCTCATTGCCGCCGCCGTGGTAGGATGCTGTTTGACGGCGTTTGCGGTCACCGGTTCGCGTGAAGAAAACGCGTCCAAACAACAATCTGGAGCTTCGCTTTCAATGAGGAGCGAAGTTATTCTAGCTCCAGCGGCGCGGAGAACGAGTTGAGCGGCGTTACCCCCGATCCAACCCGTCAGGACGACGACCGGCGTGCGTCGGCGGAAGTTGAACTGACGCGCGCCCTGCAGCGCGCCAGGTGGGTCATCGCGTGGGAAAGGGCTTGGCCGCATCTTGCGCGGCTGCTCTGCGTCGGCGGGTTGTTTCTGGCGGTTTCCTGGGCCGGTGCCTGGCTGGTTCTGCCGGTTTGGGGACGCGCCGTTGCTCTTGCTGCGTTTGTGCTGCTCGCCGTTGCGGCGGCGGTGCCTGTCGTCAGGTTCCGCTGGCCCAGCCGCGAGGAAGGATTGGGCCGGCTCGACCGCGGCGCCGGCCTTCGCCATCGTCCCGTCACCGCGCTTGCGGACACGCTGGCGACCCGGGATCCGGTCGCGCACGCTTTGTGGCAGGAGCAGCGCGCACGCACGCTGGCGGCGATCAAGCGTCTTCGCGCCGGGCTGCCGTCGCCTCAGCTGCCGCTGCATGACCGCTGGGCCTTGCGAGCGCTGGTGATGGTGCTGATGGTCGCCACGTTTATCGCGGCGGACGGCGAACGGACAGAGCGTGTCGCTGTGGCGTTCGACTGGAATGGCGCGCTGACCTCGGCCCATGTCAGGGTCGATGCCTGGGTGGCTCCACCGCCTTACACCGGCAAGCCGCCGATCATCCTGTCGGCGACCGGCAAGGACGCCAATCCGTCCGATACCGCGCTTCCGGTGCCTGCGGGCAGCACGCTGATTGTGCGTTCGAGCGGCGGCAGTCTCGACGTCGCGCTCAGTGGCGGCGTGACCGAGAAGGCTTTCGCCGACAAGCCCCCGGAGGGCGCGAACGAGCGGCATTTCACCATTGCCGCGGATGGCACGGCTCATGTGCGTGCGCCGTCGGGGCAACCGCGATGGGCCTTCAGCGCAATCGCCGATCGCGTCCCGGCCATTTCGCTGGCCAAGCGGCCGGAACGCCAGGCGCGCGGATCGTTGCAGATGTCCTACCGCCTGGAGGACGATTACGGCGTCACCGAAGCCCATGCGGCATTTTCGACCCGGCCCGCATCCGCTGCAAATGATGGGACGACCGCGCGCCCGCTGTTCGATCCGCCGCAATTCGCGCTGGTGCTGCCGAATGCCAGGCCCCGCAGCGGCATTGGGCAGATGGTCCATGATCTAAGCGAAAGTCCCTACGCCGGCGCCGAAGTGACCTTGACGCTGACGGCGCGCGATGACGCCGGAAACGAGGGTCGCAGCGAGCCGCTCGACCTGCGCCTGCCGGAACGCGTGTTCACCAAACCGCTTGCGCGCGCGCTGATCGAGCAGCGTCGCATCCTGGCGCTGGACGCCAATCAGAACAGGCAGGTCCATACCGCGCTCGATGCTCTCCTGATCGCGCCCGAGCTGTTTACTCCCAGGGCGGGTGAGTATCTCGGTCTTTACAGCGTCACGAAGCAGCTCGAGGAAGCGCGCATCGACGCCCAGTTGCGGGAGGTCGTCGCCAGCCTCTGGGGGCTCGCCGTCAGCATCGAGGACGGCAATATCACCGATGTCGAGAAGGCGCTACGTGCCGCGCAGGATGCCTTGAAGGAGGCATTGGAGCGCGGCGCGAGCGATGAGGAGATCAGGAAGCTCACCGAGAACCTGCGCGCGGCGCTGGATAATTACCTGCGCCAGCTGGCCGAACAGATGCGCAACAATCCGGAGCAACTGGCGCGTCCGCTCGATCCCAACAGCAAGGTGATGCGTCCGCAGGATCTCGACAACATGATCGAGCGCATGGAGCGCCTGTCCCGCTCCGGCGACAAGGAAGCCGCCAGGCAATTGCTCGATCAATTGCAGCAGATGCTTGAGAATCTACAGATGGCGCAGCCGGGCCAGGGCGAGGGAGCGGGCGAGGATGTGCAACAGTCGCTGAATGAACTCGGTGACATGATCCGCAAGCAGCAGCAGTTGCGCGACAAGACCTACAGGCAGGGCATGGATTCGCGGCGCGATCACGATGACGGCCACGAGCGCAGCGGCCAGAATGGGATGGGCGGCCTGCAGCAGGATCAAAAGGCCCTGCATGACAGGCTCAAGACATTGCAGCAGGAACTCGCCCGGCGCGGCATGGGATCGAGCCAGCCGGACGACGATCTTGGCCAGGCTGATTCCGCAATGGGTCAGGCGGGCGGCCAGCTTGGCGAGGGTAACGCCGATGGCGCGGTCGACGCGCAGGGCCGGGCGCTCGATGCGCTACGCAAGGGCGCCCGGAGCCTCGCCGAGGCCATGCAGCAGGGCGAAGACGGGTCGGGCGGTCGTGCGGGCCGGCAGAGCGGCGGTCAGACCGACCCGCTGGGGCGACCGCTGCGGGGTCGCGAGTTCGGCAACGAGACGACGGTCAAGATTCCCGGCGAGATCGATGTTCAGCGGGTCCGCCGTATTCTCGAAGAGTTGCGCCGCCGCCTCGCCGATCCGTCACGGCCGAAGATCGAACTCGATTACATCGATCGGCTGCTCAAGGACTACTGATCGTTCCGCCGGTCTGCGTCGTCAGCGCGCCCGCGACCGCGGCGCGGATATCGGCCACCGAAAACGGCTTGGTGACGACATCGTGCACGATGGCGTTGAGGCCCGACGCGCGCTCGCGCTGATCGGCGAAACCTGTCATCAGCAGGATGATCAGGCCGGGAAAATCGCGCGCGACGGCTAGGGCCAGCGCGATGCCATCCATGATCGGCATCTTGATGTCGGTAAGCAGCAGGTCGAAGTCATGTGCGTCAGCTGATAGAATATCCAGCGCTTCGGCGCCGTCAGCCGCGGTCACGATCTCGTGGCCATCCATGGCGATGGCGCGGGCGACCAGCGAGCGCATCGAGTCCTCGTCGTCGGCGATCAGCACCCGCGCCATGGGTCAGGCTCCATTTCCAGCGGCAAGATCCTGCCGGTTGAAGAAGCGAACATCAATACTGCGGCCTTCAGGTGGCGGCGACGCGAGCCGCGTCCGGAACCAGACGTTTTCACCAGGCTTGAGCGCGGGCTGCTCTAGAACCGCGTTCCACGCGTAGATCTCCGTCTCATGCGCGTCGCGCACGCTGAAGCGCAGGCGCGGCAGTTCGACCGGCTTGCGGGTTTGCGCCGCGATCATGCCCTCGATCACCAGAACCTGCTTGCCGTCGACAGTTTCGGTCGAGGTGGTGACGTCCTTGAACGCCAATCCGCGCAGGTTCACTTCCAGTCCGGCGAGCCGGTAGAACGTTGCGGTTTGCGGAAGCAGGCGCACGATGTCGACGCGCCAGATCACAAGAGCCAGCACGAGGGCGGCCATCGCAACGCAGACAGTGTTCAGGGTGATCGCTGGCGGCCGAAGCACGAACCAGCGTCTGAGGCGGCCGTGGAACCGTGAAGCAGCATGGAACAAGCGCGGCCGCTTGCCGTCCCGGGGTGTGTTGTCCTGCCGGGCCGGTGGCGCAACAACTCTGGCGAGGTCCTGTTGCGGCATCTCGGTTTCGGGAGATTCCGGCAGATCGCTGGCGATCGACGGACTGTCGACCGACGGCATGTCGCCGGTGTTCGGAGGATCGGTCCATCCCGCCATCTCGTCCGCTCCAGCCATCGTGGGGATGCGAACCCGGGCGATATTGTCCGGCGTCGCCCGCCATGTTTCCTTGCAGCGCGAGCAGCGGACGATACGGCCCTTTCCGCCGAGCTTCGCGGGGTCGACCGCATAGGATGTCGTACAGTGGGGACAGACAATGTGCATGGACGAATCGCCGGAAGTGACGCTGTCCGAAATCTACCCGCCGACCGTTAACGAATCGGAAACCATAACCGACGCACAAAAGGATGATGGCGGGGACTCCATGATCTTGATTTGACGCGTTTCCTCACGCGAACCAGGAAATCGGGACACAAGGCTTGATCCGGTTCGAAAATGTCGGCTTGCGTTACGGGCTCGGCCCGGAGATTTTGCGCGACATCAGCTTTCATCTTCCCGCCCGCTCCTTTCAGTTTCTCAGCGGCCCGTCGGGCGCGGGAAAAACCTCCCTGCTGCGGCTTCTGTTTCTGTCGCTGCGGCCGACGAGGGGGCTGGTCAACCTGTTCGGTCAGGACGTCTCGCTGCAGAGCAAGGATGCAATCGCCGATCTCCGCAAGCGTATCGGGATCGTGTTGCAGGACTTTCGTCTGCTTGATCACATGACCACCTACGAGAATGTCGCGTTGCCGTTCCGGGTCATGGGCCGCGATGAGTCGACCTATCGCCGTGAAGTAATCGATCTTCTGAAGTGGGTGGGTCTCGGCGAGCGCATGGATGCGCTGCCGCCGGTCCTGTCAGGGGGGGAGAAGCAGCGCGCGGCGATCGCTCGCGCGGTGATCGCGCGGCCGCAGCTTCTGCTGGCGGACGAGCCGACCGGCAATGTTGATCCGACGCTCGGGCAACGTCTGCTGCGGCTGTTCATCGAGCTGAACAAGTCCGGCACGGCGGTCATCATCGCCACCCACGACATCGCCCTGATGGATCAGTATGACGCGCGGCGGCTGGTGCTGCATCAGGGGCGGCTGCACATCTATGAGTAAGGCAGGGGACGGTCACGATGTACTGATGGATCTCGGGCGCGAGCGCCCGCAGGTGCCGGTCCGCGCGCGCAACATGTCGCCGATCGTGCCGCGTGCGTCGATCGCCGGCCGCGCCCTGGTGGCGGTGGTCGCCATCATGACGTTCCTCGCGTCGATCACCACCGGGGCGGTGCTGCTGATCAACGCTTCGGCCTCGGAATGGCAGTCGGAAGTCGCGAGCGAAATCACCATCCAGGTACGTCCCGCCGCCGGCCGCGATCTCGAGCAGGATGTCGCCGCCGCCGCCGCCGCGGCCCGCGAGCACCCGGGGATTCTCGATGTCAGGCCGTACACCAGGGAGGAGTCGGCCAAGCTGCTGGAGCCCTGGCTCGGCAGCGGGCTGTCGCTCGACGATCTGCCGGTGCCGCGCATGATCGTGGCCCGCGCCGCGCCCGGAACCAGGCTCGATCTGGAAGGGCTCCGCAGCCGCGTGACGCAACTGGCGCCGTCGACCAGCGTGGACGACCATCGCGCCTGGATCGACCGGATGCGATCGATGACCAACGCGACCGTGTTCGCCGGCATCGGTGTCCTCGCGCTGGTCATCATTGCGACCATTATCTCGGTATCGTTCGCGACCCGGGGGGCGATGGCGGCCAATCGTCCGATCGTCGAGGTGCTGCATTTCGTCGGAGCGAGCGACCGATATATCGCCAATCATTTCCTGCGCCACTTCCTGCGGCTCGGGCTGAGGGGCGGCGTGATCGGGTGCGTCGCCGCGATGCTGATGTTCGGATTCTCCGAATCGATCGCGAACTGGTTCTCGGGAACGCCGGTGGGGGATCAGTTTGCGGCGTTGCTCGGCACGTTCTCGCTGCGCCCTTCCGGCTATCTGGTGCTGGCGGGCCAGACAGTCCTGATTGCGGTGATCACCGCCTTTGCGTCCCGCCGCACATTGTTCGCGACGCTTGATGAGATCGATTGAGCGGCCGCTCAGGGCTGGAGCATTTTCGCTTCTGATTGAATCAGAAGCGAAGCTTTCGACTGTTATTTTGACGCGTTTTCTTCACGCGAACCGGATTCCATCCCCGGGACAAGCCCGAGGACATGCTTCGCTCGAAAACGCTATAGCGCGCCATTCTGACGCTGCCGGACTCCACTTCGCCCCAAAACGTATTAGAATCGGGGGCCAGGGACACCGAATGTATGAGTAAAGAAGCAGGTCACGACAATGTGGGAGCTCCGCGCCGGGCGCGGGGCCGCCGGCGTGGCATGTTGCTTGCGACCCTGGTTGCCGCCGCCGGGATCGCCTTTGTCGGCGCGGCGGCTGGCTTCATCGGGTTTCTGTCGCAGCTACGGGGGGTGGAGACAAAGCCCGCCGCTAACGCGGACGGCATTGTGGTGCTTACCGGCGGCTCGTCGCGGATTTCCGATGCCGTCGATCTGTTGGCCGGCGGCTATGGCAAGCGGCTGCTGATTTCGGGCGTTCATCCGACGAACGGGGTCAGTGATATTTCGCGCTCGCTGCCGGACAGCCAGCGGCTGCTGACATGTTGCGTCGATCTCGATCGCTCCGCGGTCAACACCCGGAGCAATGCAAGCGAGACGCGGCGTTGGGTCGACGGGCAAGGCTTCCGCTCGCTAATCGTGGTGACGTCCAACTACCATATGCCTCGCGCCATCGTCGAACTGTCGCATGCGATGCCTGATGTCACCTTGATTCCGTTCGCGGTCATCGGCGAAAAGTGGCGCGAGGAGCCATGGTGGACAAGCGGCGCGACCTTGCGGCTCCTGCTATCGGAGTATGTCAAATACCTCGCCGCCGAGGCGCGGGTCCGACTGGCTCATCTTGGCCTCGACCTCGAACTCCCGCCCGAAAACGGAGATCAGTCGAGTGGGGCATTCCAGCCACGCCGGCCGGCCTCGGGCTGAAGCCCTTTCGCTTCTGATTCAATCAGAACCGAAAAGGTTCTAGAATGCGTGCCAAATAACGCCCCGCCACTGGATGCGTGATGATTTCTATCTTTCTGCGCTCGCTGGTCTTCAACGCTCTGTTCTATGTGACGATGGCGATCTGGATGGTTGCCGCGCTGCCGACGTTCCTGATGCCGCGCGCGGTGCTTGTCAGGATGGCGAAGGCCTGGGCGCGCTGGAACATCTGGCTGATGCGCGTCATCTGCGGCACGCGCGTCAAAATTCTCGGCACCGGGAAAATTCCGAAAGGTCCCCTGATCTTCGCCTCCAAGCATCAGTCGATGTGGGAGACCTTTGCTCTCTTCTGCCTCATCGATCAGCCGGTCTTCATCCTCAAGCGCGAGCTGACATGGATTCCGTTCTTCGGCTGGTATCTACTGAAGACGGGCATGATCGGCATCGACCGCAAAGCCGGCCTGCGCTCGCTCAAGATGCTGGTCCGGATGACGCGGGAGCAGGTGCGTCTCGGCCGTCAGCTCGTCATTTTCCCGGAAGGAACGCGCCGCCCGATCGGAGCCCCGCCGGCCTACAAGAGCGGCGTCGCCATGATCTATGCCGAAGGCGGCGTGCCTTGTGTGCCGGTGGCCCTCAACTCCGGCCTTTGCTGGCCGCGCCGGACGTTCCTGCGCTATCCGGGAACGATCACGGTCGAATTCCTCGATCCGCTGCCGCAGGGTTTGCGGCGTGATGAATTCATGTCGCGCCTGACGGCATCGATCGAAGGAGCGACCGCTTCCCTGGTCGAGGCGGGGTGGCGCGAGCAGGCGCGGCTGTCGGGCCGGGCGCCCGACGCGGGAGCGGCCGGGGATTAGAGCATTTTCCGGCGAAGTGGATACCGGTTCGCCGCAAGAAAATGCGACCAGACAACCATTTCCAGAGCATGATCCCGACCCGAAGGGCTGCGCCAGCGCAAAGTGGGAACCGGTTTTCGGATAAGATCATGCTCCCGAGTGGAGATCTCCCCAAGAGATAACCACGGCTTCCGTTCGACGCTTCCCCAGCGCGCCTACCTCGGCATCGGCGTATCGTTGTACAGCAGTTCAGCCAGCTGGTGCAGTTTAAGATCGCGAAAGCCCTGTGACTCGATCGACCTCACGGTCGACAGGACATAGTCCCGGTTATGCCCGGAGCGGCCGTGCCCCTGCCGGACGTAACGGGCCTGGTCCGCCAGCGTCAGCCGACCGGCGTACTGGACGTGACCGCGATCGACCACATAAGCGAGCGCGCTGACCCGCCGTCGCGCGTCGTCCTCAAGCCAGACGGAGCGCGTCACCTCGCGGTAGACGTGGGTGGTCTGCTCGCGCTCCCGCAAATATGCGATCGTTGCCTCGCGCCGGCTGGCTGCAACCCGGAATGCGATGCCCCGGCAGGCGCCCCCGCGGTCGAGCCCTAGAACCAGCCCCGGTCTCTCGGGCGTCCCGCGGTGGTCGAACGAATAGACGCAGAGCGCCCGGTGCTCGCCGATCAGCCGCGCCGGAACCTGCTCGGCGAAATCGAATCCGGGCCTCCACATCAGCGAACCGTAGGCAAATATCCAGAGATCGTTGCCGGAACTGTCGAAAGCCGTTTCAAATTGTCGCTGCACGCTCATCGCGCCCTGCTCAGGGCGTATTCCGTCATGTTGTGTATGATCAGGATACGCACGAGCTATTAGAAATGAGGATTTTTGACGGCCAACCGGGAGTCTCGCGTCGCCGAATAATGCTTTAACAGAGCCGCGCCGCCAGGCGAAGCGGAACCGAAAGGGGCTGGTTTTGCCGGCGTCGCGCGACTATGGTCAAAGACCCTGCCGAACCGACCCACCAAGAGCCCGCCTTCCGCATGAATGCTGCCAACAACGCCTCCAGCAAGTACCGTCTTTGGCCCATTTTCGTCATGCCCGTGCTGGTGGTCGTCGCTGCCGCCGCCTGGAGCGCGTTCTGGTTTTATGCGGCCTCGCAGGTCGATCAGACTGTTGATGCCTGGCGGGCGCGCGAAGCGGCGTCCGGACGCATCTATGATTGCGCCAAACGGACGGTCGCCGGATTTCCGTTCCGTCTTGAGGTCCGCTGCGAGGATGCGACCGTCGAACTGAGGTCGCAGACAGCCGAGCAGGCCGCGGCGCAGATGCCTCCCTTGACCGCGCGCCTCGGGGAAATCCTGGTGATCGCGCAGATCTACACGCCCAGGCTGCTGATCGCGGAGTTCAAGGCGCCTGCCACGCTATCCCGGCATGGTCAGCCGGTGATGGTCGTCGATTGGCGCGTCGGGCGCAGCAGCATCGTCGGGCTGCCGGATACGCCGAAGAGCGCGGATATCGTTTTCGACGACCTTGCGATCGACCGCATGGTGGAATCGGTTAGGACGCCTGCCGCACGCGCCAGCCATGTGGAGCTTCACGGCCGCACTGCGGAGAAATCCACACTGGACAAGCCCATGATCGAGACCGCCGTGGAGTTGAGCGGAGCCACTCTTGCGGACGTTCACCCGGCGCTGACGCAGCCGTTCAATGCCGAGGTCGGCGCGATCGTTCACGGGCTGAAGGATTTCACGCCAAAACCCTGGCCGGTGCGGTTCCGTGAATTGCAGGCGGCCGGCGGCCGCATCGAGATCAGGCAGTCGCGCATCCAGCAGGGCGATCTGATCGCGATAGCCGCGGGGTCGCTGGGGCTTACCGCCGACGGGCACCTCGACGGCGAATTGCACATGACGGCGACCGGTTTCGAGAAAATGATTCCGGCGCTCGGAATCGATAAAATGCTGGAGCAGGGGGTCCCGCAGGAGACTCTCGATAAGGTCGCGCCCGGCGTGAAAAGTCAGGATATCGACAATCTGTTCGGTGCGCTCGACCGGGCGATTCCCGGCCTTGGCAAGGCCGTGCGCCAGAACGCCAATGTCGGTGTCGCCGCGGGTCTCGCCGCGATTGGACAGGAAGCAACGCTGGAAAACAAAAAGGCGCGCTCCTTCCCGCTGCGGTTCGTTGCCGGCGCGGTCTTCATCGGGCCGTTGAAGGTCGCCCAGACGCCGCCGCTGTTCTGATCGAGCGCTGATATCCACCTCGGCGATCATGCGCGGGCTTGACCCGTGCAGCCATCATTCCTCGTAAAAGAGGGATTGCCGGATCAAGTCCGGCAATGACCACTATGGCTTCTGGGCATCGGTCTGCAGCCGCCCGAAATCGGGAGCCGCGGAATCCTGGCCGATCTCCACGATGCCGCGGCGGATCGCGCGGGTGCGGGTAAAGTGCTCGAAAAGCGCTTCGCCATCGCCGCGGCGCATGGCGCGCGTCAGCTTGGAGAGATCCTCGTTGAAGGTGCCGAGCATTTCCAGCACCGCATCCTTGTTGGTCAGGAAGACGTCGCGCCACATGGTGGGATCGGAGGCCGCGATACGCGTGAAGTCGCGGAAGCCGCCGGCGGAAAACTTCATCACCTCGGAGGACGTCACCTCACCCAGTTCGTCCGCGGTGCCGACGATGGTGTAGGCGATCAGATGCGGCAGATGGCTGGTGATCGCCAGGACAAGGTCATGGTGCTTGGGGGTCATGATCTCGACCCTGGCGCCGATCGCGGTCCAGAACGCGCGCAACTTGTCGACGGCGGCGGCATCCGTTCCGTCCGGCGGCGTCAGGATGCACCAGCGGTTGATGAACAGTTCGGCAAAGCCGGAATCCGGACCCGAATGCTCGGTGCCGGCCACCGGATGCGCGGGCACGAAATGTACCCCGGCGGGCAGATGCGGGGCGATGTCGCGGACGACGGCGCCTTTCACCGACCCGACGTCGGAGACGATGGCGCCCGGCTTGAGGTGAGGCACGATCTGCTGCGCCACTGAACCGCACGCGCCGACCGGAACGCAGAGGATCACGAGGTCAGCGCCGTCGGCGGCTTCGGCGTTGGTGTCCACCACGCGATCGACGATGCCGAGCTCCATCACCCGCGCCCGCGTTTTTGCGGAGCGCGCCGTCGCGACGATCTCGCCGACAACGCCTCGCATGCGCGCGGCGCGCGCGATCGAGCCGCCGATCAGGCCGAATCCGATCAGCGCGAGCCGCTCGAATAACGGTTCTGTGGTCATGTCCGCGCCATGAAGTCGCGCAAGCCGTCCGCGACCAGGCGGTTGGCTTCCTCGGTGCCGACCGTCATGCGTAGCGCATTCGGTAGGCCGTAATTGTCGAGCGCACGCAGCACGAGGCCGCGCCGGGTCAGGAACGCGTCCGCCTCGGACGCCGTCTTGCCCTTGGTGTCCGGAAAATGGATCAGGATGAAGTTGGTCACGCTGGGCGTGACTTTGAGGCCGAGCTTTGTCACTTCGTCCGTCAGCCAGTTACGCCACTTTTCCGTATGCAGCCGGGTCATCTGGACGTGCGCGGTGTCCTCGATCGCGGCCGCGGCCGCAAGCATGGCCGGCGTCGAGACATTGAAGGGGCCGCGAATCCGGTTCATCGCATCGACGATATGCGCCGGGCCGAACATCCAGCCGATCCGCAGCGCGGCGAGGCCGTGGATCTTGGAGAAGGTGTGCGTGAGCACGGTATTTTCCGTCGTCGCCACCAGTTCGATGCCGAACTCGTAATCGTTGCGCGACACATAATCCGAATAGGCGCCGTCGAGCACCAGCAATACGTGCGGCGGCAGCTCCGCGCGCAGTCGCCTGATCTCGTCGAACGGCAGATAGGTGCCGGTCGGGTTGTTCGGATTGGCGAGCCAGACCATTTTGGTCTTTGGCGTGACCCGCTTGAGGATCGCGTCGATGTCGGCGGTGTAGCCGCTCTCCGGCGCCACGATGTTTGTCGCGCCGTTCGCCATGGTTGCGATCGGGTACACCAGAAAAGCGTGCGTGGTCGAAATCGCTTCGTCGCCGTGGCTGAGAAAGGTATGCGCCAGCAGGTTGAGGATCTCGTCCGAGCCCGCGCCGCAGATGATGCGGTCCGGATCGAGGCCGTAGGCGCGTCCGATGGCCGCGCGCAAAACGCGCGAGGTGCCTTCCGGATAGTCTTCAAGGTGAGCCGCGGCATCGCGGTAGGCGTCCATCGCCTTCGGCGAGGGGCCGAACGGTGTTTCATTGGCCGACAGCTTGAACACTTTGCGGCCTGCCTCCGGCACCGGACTCTTACCGGGTGTGTAAGGCGCAATATCGAGAATGCCGGGATTCGGCACCGGTCGGGACATCATGTGCTCCGGACTATAGCGCGTTCGAGCGGGACATTACGGACGATCGGCCCCGTTGGACGAGGGCATCGTATAGCGCGTTGCGTGACTGCCGACGAGAGCCGTCGAGCGCACCGACGCGCCGGCCTCGATCAGCGCGGATTTGATCGTGTCGAGGGTGGTGCCGCCTGTAACGGATACCAATAGCGCCGCGCCGTCGAAGGCGGTATCGGGCACGGCGACAATCTCGGCGAGCGGCGACAGGGTGCGGGCTGTATTGGCATTCCAGCCGGAGACGCGCACGCTCCAGGTCTCCACTTCCGTGACCCGCGCATCGTCGGCGACTCGTGAGATCACGAACACCGGCAGCGCGGCCGGGTGATCGGCGCGCTCGATGAAGGGCAGGCGGGCGATGATCCTCGGCGCGCCGTGGGCTTCCAGAGCAAGCCACCATGGCGTGCGGCTCGATGTCGCCGAGACGAGTCCGAGGTCGCCTTTCGCATTCGCCACCGCTTCCACGGCGGCCTGCGCATTGAAATGCGGCACGAAGGGTATGGTGAAGCCGAAATGGAAACGCGCGGAATCCCGCATCGCGGATTCGCCGAGCGACAGATCGGCGTGCAGCGAAAACGGCGCCTGGACGTAAGTGAAGGTCGCGATGATGACGCGCCAGATGCTTTCGACGGTGTCGAGCGGCAGGATGCCGCGATGACGCTGCGCCAGCCGCCGCATCATGTCGGCCTCGCGCGCCGGCCGGAATGCCGAGCCGACCTCCTGGGTCTGCTTCACCGATATCAGGCGGTCGATGATGTCGCCGCGTTGCATCAGCAGGTTGTGAACCTGCTCGTCGATGGCGTCGATTTCCTTGCGCAATTTCTGCAGGGATGGCGGCGCGGGGGAAGGCTTCGTCATGGATGCAACCTGTCAGCCGCATGGAGGAGCCTCGGCCAGCGGTCCGCTTCTAACATTCGTATCCCGTTTCAGCGAGCCTTGTTGCGAATGCAGGAAGCGATCCCCTGCCGATCCGCTTCTTGACGAGAAGCGCGACGCGGATTATTTTTCTCCTGTTCCGTGGTCATTTGAGCCGGCCGGCTTGCAGCCACGTTAAACAACTCGCTAAACAGGCCGGGGACAGCGAAATCCTGATCCCGGCCGAACCCAAGTTCGGGCCGGGTTTTTTTGTGGCCTGCGATCCGGGGGCTTCCCGCAGCCTCCGGCGGAGGTCAGCGGCAGGATGGTAAAGGTGCAATCGATATCGGGCCCGGCTCACGCCGAGCATCGGGCGCAGGAAGCAGACCATCCCACCTCGCAGGTCGCGACGTTCGATACCGATCAACCGCTCCCGCTCGATTGCGGCGTCGATCTCGCGCCGTTCCAGATCGCCTATCAGACCTACGGTGAACTCAATTCCGCGAAATCCAACGCCATTCTGATCTGCCATGCCCTCACCGGGGATCAGCATGTCGCCAACCCTCATCCCGTGACCGGAAAACCCGGCTGGTGGGTGACCCTGGTGGGACCCGGCAAGCCGCTCGACACCAGCAGGTACTTCATTATCTGCTCCAACGTGATCGGCGGCTGCATGGGCTCGACCGGCCCCGCCTCGACCAATCCCACGACCGGCACGGTGTGGGGGTTGGACTTCCCCGTCATCACCATTCCCGACATGGTGCGCGCGCAGGCCATGCTGATCGACCGCCTCGGAATCGACACGCTGTTTTCGGTGGTCGGCGGCTCGATGGGCGGGATGCAGGTGCTACAGTGGTGCGTGGCCTATCCAAAGCGGGTGTTTTCAGCGCTGCCGATCGCCTGCAGCACGCGCCACTCCGCGCAAAATATCGCCTTTCATGAACTGGGTCGGCAGGCGGTGATGGCCGATCCCGATTGGCGCGAGGGCCGCTATGTCGAGCAGGGCACCCATCCCCGCCGGGGCCTTGGCGTGGCGCGGATGGCCGCGCACATCACTTATCTGTCGGACGCGGCGCTGCATCGCAAGTTCGGGCGGCGGATGCAGGACCGCGAACTGCCGACATTTTCGTTCGATGCGGATTTCCAGGTGGAGAGCTATCTGCGCCACCAGGGATCGTCGTTCGTCGAGCGCTTCGACGCCAACAGCTATCTCTATCTGACGCGGGCGATGGACTATTTCGATATCGCGGCTGATCATGACGGCGTGCTGGCCGCCGCATTTCGCGGGACCCGCACCCGGTTCTGCGTGGTCTCGTTCACGAGCGACTGGTTGTTTCCGACTTCCGAATCGCGGGCGACCGTGCATGCGCTCAATGCCGGCGGCGCGCGGGTCTCCTTCGCCGAGATCGAGACCGATCGCGGCCATGACGCCTTCCTGCTCGACGTTCCCGAATTCTTCGATATCGCGCATGCGTTTCTGGAATCGGCGGGAAAGACCCGGGGCCTTGCCGATGCCGGACAATGAGATGAGCGTGGAGCAGCCGTCGCTGCCGTTGAATGAGGTTGCTCCACGGGCGGACGATCGTTATCGCAGCGATCACCTGCTGTTGGCGGAGATGATCGAGGCTGGCTCAAAGGTGCTGGACGTCGGATGCGGCGACGGCGATCTCTTGCAATTGCTCGAGACGCGAGGCATCGACGGCCGCGGCATCGAGCTGTCGCGCGAGGGCGTCAATCGTTGCGTGGCCAAGGGTCTTGCCGTGGTGCAGGGCGACGCCGATACCGACCTCGTCAACTATCCCGACGACGCCTTCGATTACGTCATCCTGTCACAGACCCTGCAGGCCACGCGGCAGCCGAAAACGGTGCTGGAAAATCTGCTGCGGATTGGCCGCCGCGCCGTCGTTTCGTTTCCGAACTTCGGCCACTGGAAGATGCGTGTTCAGCTTCTGATCGGCGGTCACATGCCGCGCACGGACAATCTGCCGGCGACATGGTACGACACGCCGAATATCCATTTCTGCACCATCAAGGATTTCGTGCAGCTCTGCGACGAGATCAACGTGAAGATGGAGCGCGCGGTCGCGCTTAATCTTTACGGCCGGCCGCTGCGGTTCAACGCTCCCTGGTGGTTCTGGAATATGTTCGGAGAACAGGGCGTGTTTCTGCTCAGCCGCGCGGAGAAGATCGCCAAAACTCCGGGACGGGATGAGTAGGCGCCCTTCGTCCAGTCCATTCAAAACCGGGTTCGATCATCTGCGTGACAGTCGCGTTGCGACGCAGCAGGGAGAGCGGGCCTCGACCCTCGCGACGGCTTGGACGGCCCGGGTTGATCGAAAAAATTCTATTTTAGATCAATGATTTGGAAATATCGCGCTGCGGTGCGCGGATATCGCAACGCAGGTATGCGTTGGGCGCAATGCAGGTATGACTTCAAAAAACCCGATCATATGATTACAAGGCGCCCGCGTTTTTCCCAGCACGACAAAACAGCGGATTTCACCGCGCAGCGGGCGGGAACAGGGAGGTGTCACAGGGGAGCATGAATGTTCCAGTTAGTTGCGTCGCGCTGGATGCCGCGTATTTTGGCACTGGCGGTTTGTTTCCTGGCTGTCGTTGCATTTGCGATGCCGGCCTCGGCAAGACCTTATCATCATCGCGCGGGACATCACGCGCACGTCCATCATTATAAGCACCATCATCATATTCGCCGGCATTACGGATATCGTCATCACCGATACCGCTACGCGCGCGGGTGGAGGAACGCCAGCGCCGCCCTTACGCCGAAGAGCGGATTTTCGGGTGGCGGTCTGGCTTCGAATATCGTTGCCGAAGCGCGCCGTTACATCGGGGGCAACCCGACCGGCCGTCGCCGGCTCTGGTGCGCGCGATTCATGAACATGGTTCTGAAGCGCGCCGGGCATCAGGGGACGGGCTCCGACATGGCGCGTTCGTTCGCGCATTACGGCCGCCGGGTGTCCGGCCCGCAGGTCGGCGCCATCGCCGTCATGACAAGACGCGGTGGCGGCGGTCATGTCGGCGTCGTCAGCGGCCTCGATCGGCGCGGCAACCCCATTGTCGTATCCGGCAATCATGGCCGCCGCGTCGCGGAGTCGGTCTATCCGCGCAGCCGCGTCTACGCCTATGTAGTGCCGCACTGAAGCAATTCGGCACGGACGTTGTCCGTGCCGTTTTGCCTTTGCCCGGGGCATGCTTTGCTCGAAACGCTCTATTCCCGAAACGTTTCGATTCCGTCCTCGATCCTGACCGTGCCGCCGGTAACGACTTCCGCATAGATCCCGCAGTCGCGATGTCCCAGCGTTCTTGCCAGCGCGTTCGGAATATCGAGATCGCGCGCCCCGGTTTCCGGGTCGACATTGGTGGCGGTGCAGCGGACAATCCGCTTGACCACCTTGAGCCTGACGTCTCCGATCGCGAGCGTGTGGCCGAGCAGGTCGAGTTCGCTCCAGGCGGGCCAGCCACGGACGTACAGGTTGGCGCGGAAGCGGAGCGGGTGAACCGGCTGACTCACCATTTGTTCGATCGCGGCGACGCTGCCGAGGTTGATGATCGAGACCACTTTCCTGGCGACGTCCGAAAAGCTGTGTCCGTTGCCGACGAGAACCCGAGGCGGCCCTTTTAGCTCTTGCGCGAAGCTCGTCGCGAAGAACCGTTCAATTGCGGCGCGGCCCTCTGCCGTGCCGAGGTCGGCGCGCGCCGCCTCCTCGCCGCCGGTCAGGATTGTCAGGACCCGGCTGGCGTCGTCATAGCGGCTTTCGAGCGTGGCGAGCCGCTCGTCGCGCATCAGCATCAGAAACCTGGACTTAGGAAAATACCGGGGCGCGGCAGGATCGAATCCGGTCGGGCCGTTCTCGATCGCATAGGAGCGGTCACCGGGAACGGTCCCGCCGGGGTTCAGGACAGCGTGTTGCAGAGGCTCGGCGGACAGGCCTTTGACGGGATAGCGGTAAAGCGCCGCAACGGTCGCATTGGAAGATCCGGACATGATGCTCCTTACAAGATTCCCGCGAGGCGTGTCATCGACGCTGTCTCAACGCCCCTTCATTTTCCGGAAGGCTGTTCCTACATCTGCCGCAGGCCGAATTGAACCATCCCGCGAGCCGGTCGCTGCCGGTTGGGGAATGTCAATGCGGCCGGCGCAGGCAACGAGGATGCTGCTTTCTGTGCTTTCGGGGCAGAGGCGGCAGGCCGGGGAGATTCCCATGAACATTGAAAAATATACCGAGCGGGTGCGCGGGTTCATCCAGTCGGCGCAATCGCTGGCGATGCGCGAAGGCCACCAGCAGTTTACGCCGCTCCATATTCTGAAGGTGCTGCTCGATGACAGCGAAGGTCTGGCGGGAAGCCTGATCGACCGCGCCGGTGGCAATTCGCGCGCGATCCTGAAGGCGACTCAAGCCGCTCTCGACAAGATGCCGAAGGTGTCGGGCGCTGGAGCGGGCCAGATTTATCTCGCGCCGGCAACGGCGCGCGCATTCGATGCCGCGGAGCAGGCTGCCGGGAAGGCCGGCGACAGCTTTGTCACCGTGGAACGGCTGTTGCAGGCCTTGTCGCTCGACACGGACAGCGATGCGTTCAAATTACTGAAGGACGGCGGGGTCACGCCGCAGAACCTCAATGCGGCGATCAACGCGCTGCGCAAAGGGCGGACTGCGGATAGCGCCACGGCGGAAAACGCCTATGACGCGTTGAAGAAATACGCCCGCGATCTGACCCAGGCGGCGCGCGAGGGCAAGCTCGATCCGGTGATCGGCCGCGACGAGGAAATCCGCCGCACCATCCAGGTGCTGTCGCGGCGCACCAAGAACAATCCGGTGCTAATCGGCGAGCCCGGCGTCGGCAAGACCGCGATCGCGGAGGGCCTCGCGCTGCGCATCGTCAACGGCGACGTGCCGGAAAGCTTGAAGGACAAGAAACTGCTCGCGCTCGACCTCGGGTCGATGATCGCGGGCGCGAAGTATCGCGGCGAGTTCGAGGAGCGGCTCAAGGCGGTGCTGCAGGAGGTGACCTCCACCGATGGCGGCATCGTCCTGTTCATCGACGAGATGCACACGCTGATCGGCGCCGGCAAGGCCGATGGCGCCATGGACGCCTCCAATCTGCTGAAGCCCGCACTGGCGCGTGGCGAACTGCATTGCGTCGGAGCGACCACGCTCGATGAGTACCGCAAGCATGTCGAGAAGGACGCGGCGCTGGCCAGGCGCTTTCAGCCGATCTTCGTGTCCGAGCCGACGGTCGAGGATACCGTCTCGATCCTGCGCGGCCTCAAGGACAAGTATGAGCAGCATCACGGCGTCCGCATCGCCGATAGCGCGCTGGTCGCGGCCGCCACGCTCTCCCACCGTTATATCACCGACCGTTTCCTGCCCGACAAGGCGATCGATCTGGTGGATGAGGCGGCGGCGCGGCTCAAGATGCAGGTCGATTCCAAGCCGGAAGAACTCGATTCGCTCGACCGCGAGATCGTGCGGCTGAAGATCGAGCAGGAGGCGCTGAAGAAGGAGAACGACGCCGGCTCCAGAACGCGCCTTGAGAACCTCGAGAAAGAACTGGCCGATCTGGAAAAGCGGTCGGCGGATCTGACCTCGCGCTGGAACGCCGAGAAGAACAAGCTGTCGGATGCCGCCAAGCTCAAGAGCGAGCTTGATCAGGCGCGGATCGAACTCGCCAACGCGCAACGGCGCGGCGAATATCAGATAGCCGGCGAACTGGCCTATGGGCGGATTCCCGAACTCGAAAAGCGTTTGCAGAGCATCGAGACCGGCGAAAGCAATACGATGATGAATGAAACCGTGACGGCGGACAGCATCGCCCAGGTGGTGTCGCGCTGGACCGGCGTTCCCGTCGACAAGATGCTCGAAGGCGAGAAGGAAAAACTGTTGCGCATGGAGGAAAGCCTTGCGGCGCGCGTCGTGGGGCAGGGTGAAGCCGTGCGGGCGGTGTCAACGGCCGTGCGGCGCGCCCGCGCCGGTCTGCAGGATCCCAACCGTCCCATGGGCTCGTTCATGTTCCTGGGGCCGACCGGCGTCGGCAAGACCGAACTGACCAAGGCGCTCGCCGCCTATCTGTTCGACGATGAGACGGCGATGGTCCGCATCGACATGTCGGAATATATGGAAAAGCACTCGGTGGCGCGGCTGATCGGTGCGCCTCCCGGTTATGTCGGTTACGACGAGGGCGGCGCGCTCACTGAAGCGGTGCGGCGGCGTCCCTATCAGGTCGTGCTGTTCGACGAGATCGAGAAGGCTCATCCGGACGTGTTCAACGTGCTGCTGCAGGTGCTCGACGACGGCCGCCTGACCGACGGACAGGGCCGCACGGTGGATTTCCGCAACACGCTGATCATTATGACATCGAACCTCGGTTCGGAATTCCTGGTCAATCAGCCGGAAGGGGAAGACACCGGCGCGGTGCGCGACCAGGTGATGGAGATGGTGCGCGGGCATTTCCGCCCCGAATTCCTCAACCGCGTCGACGAGATCATTCTGTTTCATCGGTTGCAGAAGAGCGAGATGGGCCGGATCGTGGAAATTCAGTTCTCAAGGCTGCAAAAGCTGCTGGAGGATCGCAAGATTGTGCTCGATCTCGACGCCGCGGCGCGTGACCGGCTGGCCGAGAAAGGCTGGGATCCCGCCTACGGCGCGCGGCCGCTCAAGCGCGTGATCCAGCGCAGCGTGCAGGATCCACTGGCTGAAATGATCCTGGCTGGCGTCATCCGCGACGGCGACCAGGTCGCGATTTCAGCCAAGGATGGCGTGCTCACATTCAACGGTGACGCGCCGCCGAGGGCCGATATCGAGCCATTCGCGCGGCCGATGCCCAGGCGCAGGCTGCACTGAGGCGTGCCTGCTCAAGCCTTCCCGCACCCGCGGGAGGCTTGGCGCCGCCGTCAGGCGAATCTCATGAATGCTCCCCAGTGCAATTCTAAAAAAGACCGATTTTGTGAAATAATCATTTCGTTCTGGCCGCTCATGGAAGGGTATTATTCTTTGTTTTCGATAATGCTTGTTTTCTTTGGCGAACCAGCCCTATTCAAAGGGCCGAATTGTCGAAACGGATGCAGAGGCTTTCCATTTCGTGCGGCGTCTCGACCAGACCTGTGAAGTGTCAATCGCGGCGGCCGGCAGTTCGCTCCCGAGGTTTTGCTTGCGATGACAAAATTGGAATTTCCAGGTTCAGCACTCACGACGGATCAGTGGACGCAGGTCAACCAGCTCGCGACGTCTCTCAGTCATGAACAGGCGATCTGGATCAGCGGCTATTTCGCGGGTCTCAGTCATCGGGCTCGGGCTGGCGCCGCGGCAGCGGAGATCGCGGAGCTTGCACCGCCTTCGCAGGCCGGCGTCGCCGGCGCGGCTGCGACGCGGCTCCTGACGGTCCTGTTCGCAAGCGAGACCGGAAACAGCAAGACCCTCGCCAAAGCGCTCGTCGACAAGGCCGCAGCCCAGGGAATCCAGGCGCGTCTCGCCGATATGGCGGAGTACAAGACGCGCGGCCTCAAGGACGAACAGGATCTGCTCGTCATCACCAGCACCCATGGCGAGGGCGACGCGCCGCAGACAGCCGTCGGTTTCTTCGAGTTTCTGGAGAGCCGCAAAGCTCCCAAGCTGCCGCAACTGCGCTTTGCGGTGCTGGCGTTGGGTGATTCGACCTATGAAAAGTATTGCGAGGCCGGCAAGCGGGTCGACCGGCGGCTCGAGGAACTCGGCGCGCAGCGCCTTGCCGATCGCGTCGACTGCGATGTCGATTACGAGGATGCCGCGGACGCGTGGATATCGACGGTCATAGCCGATCTCGCGCCCGCCGCGCAGGCGCCCGTCTCCGCTCCGGTTGCGGCGACGGCGCTGAGCGGTGCACCGTCGCTCGCGGCATTCGATAAGAAGCATCCGTTTCAGGCCGCCGTCATCGACAATATCGTGCTGACCGGGCGCGGATCGACCAAGGAAACGCGCCATATCGAGTTGTCGCTGGCGGATTCGGGCTTGATCTATCAGCCGGGTGATGCGCTCGGCGTGGTGCCGCGTAACGATCCGGCGCTGGTGGACGCCATACTTGAAAAGCTGTCGCTGTCCGCCGACGCCCCTGTCACGGTAAAGCAGGGTACGATAAGCCTTGGTGAGGCGCTGAGCGGCACATTCGAGATAACGGCGCTCACGCCGCGCTTTCTCGATCTTTGGGCCGAGATCACCGGCTCCGATGAACTACAGGCATTACGCGCGCCCGATCAAAAGGAGGCGCGCGCGGCCTTCCAGCACAACCATCACATCCTCGATGTCGTCGGCCGGTTTCCGGCGCCGGGCATCGATGCCGCAAAGTTCGTTGCGGGTCTTCGGCCGTTGCAGCCGCGGCTCTACTCGATTGCCTCGAGCCTTGCCGCCGCCCCGGACGAGGCGCATCTTACGGTCAGCACGGTGCGCTATACGCTGCACGACCTGCCGCGCACCGGCGTCGCATCCGGCTATCTCGCGGCGCGCACCGAGGCGGACGCCACGGTTCCCGTTTATATCCAGTCCAACGATCACTTCCATCTGCCGGATGACGATGTGCCGATCCTGATGATCGGCGCGGGCACCGGCGTCGCGCCGTACCGCGCTTTCATGCAGGAGCGTGAAGCCCGCGGCGCATCCGGCCGGTCATGGCTGTTTTTCGGCGAACGCAATTTCCGCAGCGACTTCCTCTATCAGGTCGAGTGGCAGGAACTGATCAAGAACGGCGTGCTGAGCCGGCTCGATCTGGCGTTCTCGCGGGACGCCGCGCCCAAGACCTACGTGCAGGATCGTCTGCGCCGCCAGGGCCGTGATGTTTACGCATGGCTCGAGGAAGGCGCGTATATCTACGTCTGCGGCGACAGCGCCCACATGGCGCCGGACGTTCACGCGGCGTTGACCGAGATCGTTGCCGAACATGGCGGCCTCGACCGCGACGAGGCGGGCGCTTATCTCTCGGCACTGCAGCGTGACCGCCGCTATCGGCTAGACGTTTATTGAGGCCAGTTTGGTGGACGCAAAGACACAACCCGATCGCAGTCGCGATGTTTCCCAGCCGCTCGACAAGCTTGGGCCGGACGAAACGCTGAAGGCGAACAGCGACTATCTGCGTGGCACGATCAAGCAGAGCCTGGCCGACGAGATCACGTCGGCGGTGACGGCGAACGACGCCAAGCTGATGAAGTTCTTCGGAATCTATCAGCAGGATGACCGGGATATTCGCGACGAGCGGCGTCGGCAGAAGCTGGAAGCGGCTTTTTCCTTCATGGCGCGCGTTCGTCTGCCGGGTGGGGTCTGCACTCCCGGTCAATGGCTGAAGCTCGACGATCTTGCGCGCAACTACGCCGGCGACACGCTGCGGCTGACCACGCGCCAGACGTTCCAGTTTCATCGCGTGATGAAACACGACCTGCGCACCCTTATGCAGGGACTACGCGACGTTCTTCTCGACACCAGGGCGGCCTGCGGCGACGACACCCGCGGCGTCATGAGCACCGTCAATCCTGATCTGTCGAAACTGCACGCCGAGGTTTATGCGCTTGCCAAGCGAGCGAGCGACCATGCGGTGCACAGGACCGGCGCCTACAAGGAAATTTGGTACGAAGCCGAGCGCGAGGAAACGGACGGACCCGAGGAGCCGTTCTACGGACGCACCTATATGCCGCGGAAGTTCAAGATCGGCTTCGCGATTCCGCCCAGCAACGATATCGACGTCTACGGCCAGGACCTCGGCTTCATCGCCATCGCGCATCGCGGCAAGCTGAAGGGTTTCAACGTCGCCATCGGAGGCGGCCTTGGCCGGACCGATCAATCGCCGAAGACCTATCCGCGCCTGGCCAGCCTGATCGGCTATATCGACGCGGACAAGCTGTTTCCGACGATCGACGCGGTGATGTCGGTCCAGCGCGATTACGGCGACCGTCTCGACCGCCTGCACGCTCGCTTCAAGTATACCATCGACGAAAAGGGCCTCGACTGGATCAAGGCGGAAACCGAACGCCGTCTCGGCTTCGCGCTCAAGCCTGAGCAGCCCTTCACCTTCACCTCGAACGGTGATCCGCTCGGCTGGGTCAAGGGCGAGGATGGTCGCGAGCATTGCGTCCTGTACATCCAGAACGGCCGCGTCATCAACACGCCGGACTATCCTTTGATGGATGGATTGCGCGCCATTGCGCAGGTTCACAAAGGCATGTTCCGCGTCACGCCGAACCAGAATCTCATCATTGCCGATATTGATTCGAAGGATCGGCCCGAGATCGAGGCGCTGATGAAGGAATACGGGCTCGATCAGTTCGAGACCCGCAGCGGCTTGCGCCTTAACTCGATGGCCTGCGTCGCGCTGCCGACATGCGGTCTGGCGATGGCCGAAAGCGAGCGCTATCTGCCGGATCTCGTCACCAGGATCGAGGCGATCCTGAATACTTATGGGCTTAAGGACGATCCGATCACCATCCGGATGACCGGATGCCCGAACGGCTGCGCGCGCCCCTATATCGCCGAGATCGGCCTCACCGGCCGCGCGCCGGGCAAGTACAATCTCTATCTCGGCGGCGGCTTCCACGGCGAGCGGCTCAACAAGATGTACCTGGAGAATGTCGGTGAGCCCGCGATTCTGGAGGCGCTTGACAAAACGCTCGGCCATTATGCCCGCGACCGCAAGCCCGGCGAGCACTTCGGCGATTTCGCCATTCGCGCCGGCTATGTCCCTGAGGTGAAGGAAGGCCGGTTCTTCAACGATTGAGCCGGGCCTGCGACTGATTTCCGCGAACCGGCTTTTGCTCGAAGCGAGAAGATAGCGCTTGCGCTATAACGACGCGCTCCTTGTGACCCGCGCGCCGTGAACTGTGCCGGCGTTCCGGAATCGTTGTGTTTCGACGGAAGTGCTTTAAATAAGCCGGGACCGGCTGGCCGTGATATCCTGAACGGAATCGTCGCGGGGCCTCGCATTTTCATCGAAAGTCCACGAACGTCATGTCCGAATCCATGAATCCGAGAACTGTCGCGGCCGCAAACGGCATCGCGGCGGAAGATACTTTCGGAGCGGTGACACCGCCGATCTGTCTGTCGAGCACTTTCACCTGGCCCGGATTCGGGCGCAAAGGTCCGCACGATTATACCCGCACCAGTAATCCCACGCGGACCCTGCTGGCGGATACCCTCGCCAAGCTCGAGGGCGGGGCGGGCGCGGTGGTGGTGTCCTCGGGCATGGCGGCGATCGATCTGGTGCTGTCGCAACTCTCAAGCGACGATATCGTGATCGTGCCGCATGATTGTTACGGCGGCACTCACCGCCTGCTTCTGAACCGCCGCGACCGGGGTCACTTCAAGGTGCGCTTTGTCGATCAGAACGATCAGGCGGCGCTGGCGTCCGCCTTGAAGGAAAAGCCCCGGCTTGTCCTGATCGAGACCCCGAGCAATCCCCTGATGCGCATCGTCGACATCCGGGCGATTGTCGCTCAGGCGAGAACGGTCGGCGCCAAGGTCGCTGTTGACAATACGTTCCTGTCGCCCGCGCTGCAGCGGCCGATCGCACTGGGCGCCGATTTCGTCATTCACTCTACGACGAAATATCTCAATGGCCATTCGGACATCGTCGGCGGCGCCGTGATCGCAGCCGATTCCGCTGACGTCGAAGCATTGGAGACCTGGGCCAATATCGTCGGCACGACGGGAGCGCCGTTCGATTCCTTCCTGGCGCTTCGCGGCATCCGCACGCTGTTTCCACGCGTGGAGTGTCAGCAGCGCAATGCCCAGGCGGTTGCCGAGTTTCTCCTCTCGCATCCCCTTGTCGCGGCCTGTCACTATCCGGGGCTGCCGTCGCATCCGGGGCATGCTGTCGCCAAAGCCCAGCAATCCGGCTTTGGCGCGATGCTCAGTTTCGAGCTGAAAGGAGGCGAGGTGGAAGCTGGCCGCTTCGTTGAGGCAGTGCGGCTTTTCTGTTTCGCGGAATCGCTCGGCGGCACCGAGAGCCTGGTGGCTCATCCGGCCACGATGACCCACGCCGGAATGTCGGACGAAGCGCGCAAGGCCGCCGGGATCACCAGCGGTCTTATCCGGCTTTCGATCGGCCTGGAGGATGCCGCTGATCTGATCGCCGACCTGGATCAGGCTCTTGCCGCGATCGATCGACCGGTTCGATCGCAGGCGAGCGCCTGAATCGCGACGCCGGAGTCATCCGCAAGGCAAGGAAAAACAAAAAAGCGGAGCCGGCTGGCTCCGCGGCAGATCACTCAGGCGCAGGCGGACATATCCGCGAGTTCGCTCCTGATTGAATCAGAAGCGAACTACTTTATCCCTACGAATCTGGGCCGTTACGGACAGGGATGACGATAGCCGTCCGTGCCGAGATACGTTCCGGATGCCGGATCGTAGGAACGGAAACGCTGCGCGCAATAGGCCGCGTTCTGCTGCGCCGCTGCCGCCGCATTGGCCTGACCGGCGGCAATCGCGCCGCCGACAATGGCTCCAGCCGCCAGGCCGCCGATCAACGCTCCGGCTCCTCCGCCGTAATAACCGGGCCCACCGTAATACCCGCGACGATAATACTGAACGGTTTCGATCGAGGACGGGCCAGCCTTGCTCATGCCGGACTGAGCCATGATCGGTGCCGAGGTCGCCGGAACGGAAAACGTAAGTGCCGCGGACCCGGCGAACAGGGCCGCCAACAGAATTTTCGATCGCATCATTCAAGCTCCTCAACGGTGGGAATTATGACCGAGATCATTATTCGAAGCATTTGCTCAGGATGTCACATGTTCAAAGTGTCACATGATCGTGAGGTTACATACCGGCGGGGCTCCGGGTTGCCGCGAGGGCTGTAATTTCATGTGACCGATCATTGCATTGTGTTAGTGCTCGATGGTCACCTTACGGTTCATTTTTCTTAGTTCGATGATGACATGATGGCAAGCTGGCACGTTTGAGCGAATTCTCCGCGACGGATTGTAGCTGTGCGCGAACCGTTCAGCAGCGTACGTCCTGGCGCTGGTCAAGGCCAACTCTGACTGGATATGCGATGCGGTGATGCTGGTGTCCGGATGAACCGTTACACCACGATGCTCAGCCGTTTTGCCGCGCGGGTGATGCCCGTATACAGCCATCGCGCGCGGCTGTCCTGAAATGCGAAGCTCTCGTCGAACAGAACGACGTCGTCCCATTGCGACCCCTGCGACTTATGCACCGTCAGGACATAGCCGTAGTCGAACTCGTCGTAAGGCTTGCGCTGCTCCCACGGAATATCCTCGATGCCTCCGGCGAAACAGTCATGCCGCACCGAGACTTTCGTCACCTTGTGCGCAAATTCCTCATCGGGCGACAGCCGCATCGTGATGATCTTTGACCTTGAGACGGCGCGCGCCTTCACACGCCACAGTCCGCCGTTAAAGAGCGCCTTCTTGCGGTTGTTGCGCAGACAGACCAGCTTGTCGCCGGCCACCGGCAGCGGATCCTCGATGTTCTGTCGTTGCCGCATCCGCATGTTGTAGGCGCGACGGGTGTTGTTGCGCCCGACCAATACCTGGCCGGCATCCATCACGCGCGCCGGATCAAGCTCGCCGCGCGGCACCACTTCGCTTTCGCCGTAGCGGCCGATGTCGAGCTCGCGGCCCTCGCGCACATCCATGGACATGCGCACGATCGGGTCGTCCTTCGCCTGCCGGTGAACCTCGGTCAGCATCGCGTCCGGGCTGGCGTTGGTGAAGAAGCCGGCGCCCTGGATCGGCGGCAGTTGTGCGGGATCGCCCAGCACCAGCAGGGGACAGTCGAACGACATCAGATCGCGGCCCAGCTCCGCGTCGACCATCGAGCATTCGTCGATCACGATGAGCCTGGCCTTCGAGGCGGGCGCGTCGTCCCATAGCTCGAAACTCGGCTGCTCCTCGCCGGATTCGCGGGTGCGGTAGATCAGCGAATGAATCGTCGATGCGCCTTCGCAGCCCTTGTTGCGCATCACCAGCGCGGCCTTGCCGGTGAAAGCCGCGAACTTGACCTCTCCGTCGACGCCGTCAGCGATATGACGCGCCAGCGTGGTCTTGCCGGTCCCGGCATAGCCGAACAGGCGAAAGACGGCAGGCGTGCCGTTCTTGCCGGGTTTGGCTTTGAGCCAGTCGGCGACGGCTTTCAGCGCTGTATCCTGATGTGGCGTGAAGGAGGTCATGATCTCGAAGAGTGAGGGAGCCGGCGAGGCGATGCCGCGACTCAGGTCTTCGAAAGCTAACCATTCGCGGAGCGGGCGCAAGACGCCCTGTTCTCGCGGTGGACCGGTTGTCAGGTCGTTGCGACGAATGCACGGGGGTCGCCGCTGCCGGCGGGCGTGATCGCGATGCCGTCGTCAGCGTATTCGTTCAGCTTGTTGCGCAGGGTGCGGATCGAGATGCCGAGGATGTTGGCGGCATGAGTCCGGTTGCCGAGGCAATGCTTCAGAGTTTCAAGGATCAGGTCGCGCTCGACGTTGGCGACGGTGCGGCCGACCAGCGCGCGTGTCACCTGCTCAGCGGCGAGCGTGGCATGGGCCACGGCCGGTGCGGTTCTGATGAGATCGAGACGGTCGCCCTCCGGCGTCAGGATCGCGTCGGCGCCGATTTCGTCGCCATTGGCCATCAGCACCGCGCGGTGGATGGTGTTTTCCAGCTCGCGGACATTTCCCTGCCAGCGGTTGGCGCTCAGCACGCACCGCGCGTCCGCTGAAATCGGACGTACCGGCACGCCGTTGGCCGCGGCATACTTCCTGATGAAATGCTGCGCCAGTTCGAGAATGTCCGCGGGACGCTCGCGAAGCGGCGGTATCTTCAGGTTGACGACATTGAGGCGGAACAGCAGATCCTCGCGGAAGGTGCCCTGCCGCACGGCGTCCGCAAGGTTGCGGTTGGAGGTCGCGATGATGCGGATATCCACCGGCACCGGCCGGGCGCCGCCGACCCGGTCGATCACCCGTTCCTGGATCGCGCGCAGCAGCTTGGACTGAAGCCGGACGTCCATTTCGGATATTTCGTCGAGCAGCAGCGTGCCACCGCTGGCCTCCTCGAATTTGCCGATCCGGCGCGCGATAGCCCCGGTGAACGCGCCTTTCTCATGGCCGAAGAGTTCGGATTCCAGCAGGTGCTCGGGGATCGCCGCGCAGTTGATCGAGATGAACGGCCGTTTGGCCCGGTTCGAGCGGGCATGCACATGGCGCGCCAGGACTTCCTTTCCGGTCCCGGATTCGCCGGTGATCATGACCGAGGCGTCGGAGCCTGCGATCTGCTGCGCCAGCTTGATGACCCTGGCCATCGCCTCGTCGCGGTAGACCAGATCCCGGGAATCGTTCGCCACCGCGGCAAGGACCGCCGCGATCAGTTCGGGGTCAGGCGGCAGCGGGATGTATTCCTTGGCCCCGGCGTGAATCGCCGCGACCGCCGCGCGCGCATCGCTGACGATGCCGCAGGCCACGATCGGAACGTGGATATGCTCCGCCTCGAGCCGGAGCACGAGGTCGCGGATATCGAGACCGACATCCACCAGCAGGAGATCGGCGCCCTTGCCGCCGCGCACCACCGCCATCGCCTGTTCGTTGTTCTCGGCGTGCGTGACGGAGGCGCCATTATCCATGGCGATCTTGGTGGCGGTCGTGAGCTGGCCTTTCAACGAGCCAACAATGAGAAGCCGCATGATCTGCTCCTGTTAATATTCCCGTGCCCGTAGCGCTGGCGTTCAGGCTTTCTCGGCCTTGATGATTTCAGTCATGGTCACGCCGAGCTTGTCTTCCACGAGAACTACCTCGCCGCGCGCCACGAGCCGGTTGTTGACGTAAATATCGATGGCTTCCCCGACCCGCCTGTCGAGTTCCAGGACGCTGCCGGGTCCGAGCTTGAGCAGCGCGCCGACATCCATCCTGGAGCGGCCGAGCACGGCGGAGACCTGGACGGGCACGTCGAATACGGCCTCGAGGTCGGAGGCGACCCGCGAGACCTGCTCGTCCTCGCTGTATCCGACGTCGTCGATCGACGGCGCGTCGGCGGCGTTGAGGTCGGGAAGCGGAACCTGGGTGTCGTTATCGCTCATTGTTCGCTACCATGCCTTCAGGGGGTGCTGCTCGGTTTGCGTGACGCCATGTAGCCTCGCACCAGTTCGTCGATCCTGGCGTCGATGGCCGCCCGTTCCAGCACGATCCCTCCGTCGGCCCATTCGATCCTGCAATCGCCGGTCGCGACATCGGGCTCGGCGAGGATGACGAGTCGTCCGGTGAACCCGGTTTGTTTGGCCAGGCGTTCGATCTGATCGCGCGCCGCGTCGTAGAGCTGATCGTTGATCCGGACCACGAGGTGCGGCGTCGACACCAGGTGCCGGATACTGTCGCGGACCAGTGCGATGATATCAGCCGATGGCTCGGCTGCGATCAATGCGCCGCACAGCTTGCGCGCGGCCGCAACCGCGACATCGACCGCTTCGGTCTCCATCCGCGCTTCGATGCCTGCAAATCGTTCGGCAACAGCCTTGATGCCCGCGGCGATGCCCTCGATCGCCGCCGCCATGCGGCGATCGCTCTGCACCTTGGCTTCGCGCTGCGCGGCGTCAAATCCCTTTTGATAGGCCGCGGCCTCGGCGGCGGCGATCTTCTGCGCAATCTCAAGAGCCGTCGGCGCCCGCTCCCTCGACTTATGAGGAGCCGAGAAGTCCGTATCGAACAGGAATTTCGCTGGAGCGCCCATCAGTAGACCAGCTCGTCGTCGGCGCGGTTTTTCGAGAGCATGATCTCGCCCTTGGCCGCGAGGTCCTTGGCGAGATTGACGAGCAGCGCCTGCGCCTCATCGACGTCGCGCAGCCGCACCGGGCCAAGCGCCGCCATGTCGTCCATCAGCATCTTGGCGGCGCGTGTCGACATGTTGCCCATGAAGAAGGCGCGGACCTCTTCGTTGGCGCTCTTCAGCGCAATGCCGAGCTTGTCCTTATCGACATGCCGCATCAGGGTCTGCGCCGAACCCGCATCGAGCTTCACGAGATCGTCGAAGGTGAACATCAGCGCCTTGATGCGTTCGGCGGCCTCGCGGTTCTCGTCTTCCAGCGCGGTGATGAAGCGGGTCTCGGTCTGGCGGTCGAAGTTGTTGAAGATTTCCGCCATCACCTCGTGGGCGTCCCGGCGGCGGGTCTGTGACAGGTTGGACATGAATTCGCTGCGCAGCGTCTGCTCGACGCGCTCGATCACTTCCTTCTGCACGGCTTCCATCCTGAGCATGCGGCCGACCACATCGAGCGCCATGTCCTCGGGGAGGATGGCCAGCACCCGCGCGGCATGTTCGGGCTTCAGCTTCGACAGCACCACCGCGATGGTTTGCGGATATTCGTTCTTGAGATAGTTCGCGAGAACCTCCTCCTGAACGTTCGACAGCTTCTCCCACATGTTGCGACCGGCAGGACCCCGGATCTCATCCATGATGCCGCTCACGCGTTCTGCGGGGAGATATTGATTGAGAAGTCGCTCGGTCGCATCGAAATTGCCCATCAGCGCGCCGGACGCCGACATCCGTGAGACGAATTCGAGCAGCAGGTCCTCGACCACATCGGCCTCGACCGTGCCGAGGGTCGACATGGCCAGCGACAGATCGCGCACCTCGTCATCGTCCAGCATGGCCCACACCTTGCCGCCGTGCTGTTCACCCAGCGCCAGCATCATCACCGCCGCCCGTTGTGGCCCGCTCATCGGCTTGGACTTGGGCCGGGTGCTTTGCCGGCTCGCAAGCGAGGCGACGACGCTGTTGATGTCGTTGACGTTCTGGTTGGTGGTGGTTTGCGGGACGGTCATGTCAGGTTATGCGGGTTCTGCGAGCCATTGGCGGATGATGGAAGCGGTTTCGGCCGGGTTGCGCTCCGCCAGTTCACCGACCCGGTGCACCGACTGCGCATGGACCTGCCCCTGCACCTGGGCAACGTCGATCAGTTGCGCGGTGGCGTTGCTGCCGGGGATGAGATTTTGCCCGGTTTCCGTGGGGTGAGCGCCGGCGTCGGCCGGGACCGGAAGCGCGGCGGCCGGTTGGGCGCTGGGCGCGGCCGGCTCAGCGGCGAGGATACGCTGGACCAACGGGCGGATCACCATGAACGTCACCACGAGGCCAAGCAGCGCCATGACGCCGAGTTCGACGACATACATCACGTCGTCCTTCGTCAACGTCATCATTCCCAGCAATCCCGCCGGCTCGGCGAGCGGCACGACCACGGGCGGATCGGCGAATTTGAGGTTGACGACCTCGACCTGGTCGCCGCGCTTCTGATCGAAACCGATCGCCGAGCGGACCAGCGTTGCGATGCGGTCGAGCTGTTCCCGGCTGCGTTCCTCGTAGACCATCTGGTCTTTGTCGTTCCTGGCATAGGTGCCGTCGACGAGAACGGCGACCGAAATGCGGTTGACGCGGCCTGCCTCGGTCACCTCGGTTTTGGTGGTGCGGGAAATCTCGTAGTTGTTGGTTTCTTCGCTCTTCTTGCTCTGGTCGCGCGCGGTGTTCGGATTGTCCGATGGCTGATTGCCGGGCAGTTCGTTGTTGACCGTGACCTGGCCGTTATTGTCGGCCGTCAGGGAGGATTCCTCGCGGGTCTGGCTGGATCGCAGCACCCGTCCTTCCGGATCGAATTTGTCCGAGGTCTGGGTGATCTTGTTGTAATCGAAGTCGGCGGAGAGCTGGACGCGGGCGCGGCCGTTTCCAACCACCGACGATACAATCGCCTCGACCTGACTGCGCATGCGCTTTTCGAACGCGGCGCGTCGCTCGTCTCCTGTCACGCCGTCGGCATCGGTCGTCGAGCCGTCGGCAAGCAACTGGCCGGTTTCGTCCACGATGGAGACCCGCTGCGGCTTCAGCCCGTTGACGGCGGAGGCGACGAGATGGCGGATGGCGCGTATCTGCTGCGGTTCGAGGCCGCCCCGGACGCGCAGCACGATCGAAGCCGAAGGCTGAGGCGCTTCGCGCGTGAAGAGCGGCCGCTCGGGCAGCACCAGATGGACGCGGGCGTCCTGAACGCGGTCGATGGCGCGGATGGTGCGCGCGAGTTCGCCTTCCAGCGCGCGCAGCCGATTGATGTTCTGGACGAAGCTGGTGGTGCCGAGCGCATCCGACTTGTCGAAAATCTCATAGCCGACGCCGCCGCCCTTGGGCAGGCCCGCTTCGGCGAGCTTCATCCGCAGCCGCGTTACCTTGTCCTTCGGCACCATGATCACGGCGCCGTCGTTACGAAGCTCGAAGGGAATGGCCTGGCGTTCGAGGTCCTTGATGATGCCTGAGGAGTCCTCGACGCTGAGGTCGGTGAAGAGAGTCGTCATCTGCGGCGTCGTGACGCGCATGATGACGAATGCGAAGAAACCGATCAGCACGGCGGTGACCGCGACCATCGCCATCAGCCGCGATGCTCCCAGGCCTTTCAGAAATGCCAGCAGACCTTGCAACGAACCAGCCCCTCGGACCCGGCCCTGGAAGGCCGGCTCGGCAAATATTGCCTACGGTATGGTTTCGATATGGTTAACGGTGGTTAAGACCCGTGACGAAATTGCAAAACAAAAGAACCGGCATTCGTTCGAATGCCGGTTCTGAATGCGAAGCATCCTGAAGGAGACGCCCTATTGGCGATACTGTTGAATACGGGTGGTGCGCAGCCCGGCAAGGCCATGCTGGTCGATCGAGAACTGCCACGACAGGAATTCATCGACGGTCAGTGTGTAGCGGCTGCAAGCTTCCTCGAGCGAGAGGAGACCGCCACGTACCGCGGCGACGACTTCGGCCTTGCGGCGGATGACCCAGCGTTTGGTCCCGGGCGCCGGCAAATCCGCGATCGTCAGTGGACTGCCGTCTGGCCCGATGACGTATTTCACCCTGGGGCGGTGAGGTTCTGTCATGGCGTACTCACAAACTCTAAACCATTGAACTCACCGACATACCTACGCTACGCGGCTTAAAATTTGCCTAAGTTCAGGGCTTCAATACGATTCTCCTTTGAAAGGCCTGTTCTGGACGCGTGTCTGGCCGGGCGTCGGATCGCCGGATGGGAGTATGAGTGGACCCGCCGCGAGCGATCCGTTGTCAGTTCACGATGCGCCTGATCTGGTTGATGGTGTAGGTCTGGCCGCCGATCGACAGCAACGGAGGGGACTGGGTCAGATCGACGGAATTGACCTGGCCCTGAATCTGGGTCGAGACCGCGACCGGATTTCCCGACGCATCGACAGCCGTGGCGGTCAGCGTGTATTGGCCGTCCGGCCATTGGGTGCCGTCATTGCCGAGGCCGTTCCAGGAGAAGGCCTGATCGTCGCCGGCATCGACGCCGTAAGAGCCGGAGAAGACATTCTGGCCCGTGCTGCTTGCGATGTTGATCGTGAGGGTGGAGGCGGTCGGAATACCGAGATGCCATGTGACCGCATTGTTGGTCATGGCGGCGGTGCTGCCGTCGATCACGGCGTTTTTTCCGACGAAGTCGAGCGCCTGCGTGGCCTGCGTGGTCTGCTGCAATGAAACCAGGTTCGAAAGCTGGTCGTTGGTCCTCAGTTGCTGCTCGACGCCCGCGAACTGGACGAGTTGCTGAGTGAACTGGTTGGTGTCCAGCGGGTCGAGCGGATTCTGGTTCTGCAATTGCGTCGTCAGCAGTGTGAGAAATGTCTGGAAGTTGCCGGCCAGCGTGCCGGTGCTGGATGTTGCCGATGAAGCGGCGGAGGAGGCAGGCTGCGCCGTCGTGCCGGACACCACCTGCTGAACCGCAGAACCCACTGACGTCGTCATCTCCGTCTCCTTAAACCCTGATGTCGAGGCCGCGATTCGATCCGAGGATCCGGCCATAATCCCGTCCGGCTGCTGCGACCGGGATGTCCTCCTCCGTCACGACCAGATGGTGGTTATGACGCCCGGCGCCGTCACGCGCGGTGTGCTCCTGGGAGGATTGATCCCGCAGGCTGAACTGGAGGCCGCCGTCGCCCGTCCTCAGGCCGGCGTCCTGTAGCGCCCGCTGGAGGTGCGGCGCATCCTGCCGCAACATCGCAAGCGTTTCCGGCTTCTCCACCGTCAGGTGCGAGGTCACTCGGCCCTGGCGGTCGACGTCGAGGCGGACATCGATGCGGCCGAGGTCGGCGGGGTCCAGCCGGATTTCGAAGCGGCTCTTGCCGCTCAGGGCCGTGACGGCGATCTGGACCGCAAGCCCGTTCAGCGGCACGGCCGGGCCGGTGGCCACCGCGACATTGTATTGCGGCGTCGCGGCTACTGTGGCGTTGGACGGAATCTGCGGCTGCGCGGGGACGCCGTTGATGCCCAGACTCTCGACCTGACCTGATTGCGGCTGCGTCGCCGCGGCGTCGAGCGCGCGGGTGGGATGCGGCGCACTGGTTTCCGTTTGCGTGGAGAATGTGCCGGTCTCGGACGCAGCCTTCTTCGCACTCTCGGCGGCATCATGCTTGTGATCGGAGAGAGTGGCGTCGTGCGACGGGACGGGATCGCCGCCTGCCGCCGGCTGGGCTGGCACGGCCGGCATATCCGGTTCGGGCTGGATTTCCGTGGCGACCGCCGCCGCGAGGGCGCCTTCGGTTTGCATGACGGTCCGCACCGCCTGCCCGGTATCGGGCGTCTCTTGAAGGACCGCCGCGGCGACGGCTTCAGTATCCATCGCGAGGGTCGGATCGATGCCGGCATTCGCGGGCGATGTCGCCATCGCGCGGGTCTGCTGCGCCAGCGGCCCTCCCACGGCATCGGGAATCGGCTCGGCGGTTGAACCGGCAGGAGCTACCATGACAGGTGTCGTAACCGGCACGACCACCGCAGGCGGCGTTGCCATCGTCTCCGGCGAAGCGCTGGGGTCGGCCGTGTCCGAAACCTCCTGTGGAGAGTCGAAAGCATTTCCGGCCGGCGCGATTTCGGGATCGTCGTATTTGGGACCAGGGCGGCTCTCGGCGCCCGATTGTTCTGCGCTCAAGGAGGATTGCCGGATATCCCTGCCGGCTTCCACTGGATTTGACTGAGGTGGCGGGGCGGACGATGCCCGGGAGTTGCCCGCCGGCTCCCGCATGACGCGGTTCGGACCGGTAACAGAGGGACGTGCATTGAGCGGATCACGCGAATTCCCCGGCTGCGCGACCGTGATATCCGAACCTTGCATGCTGGCATCGACCAGCGTTCCGAAAGCATCGCCGGATGGCCGGTCGCCGCGCTGAGAATTCGGTGGCGCGCTATGCAAAGACACACTGGCGGTGGGTTTCGTCGTCACGCTACGCACAGCCAACCTCTTGCTGATAGAGTCGTCGAGGCAAGCAGCAAGGACCGGGCCATGTTGCGGGAGAAAAAATATTGATGACGGTCAATGAGTTATAGAGCCGGACGGGCTGAACCCGCCGGTCCGGACTGCTTTCTTTCTGCCCGGCGGCAAGATTTGCCGTCCGCTGTCGTCGTCTGGCCGTGATTGCCTCGCAGGAATACGGACTATATTAAGGGCTGGTCTTTCGGTTGGCTTTGACGGGGCGGAATCCGCTCCTGAACACTGAGAGGTTTCCGATCCGCAAGGCGGATGTGATCTTGCGCGGTCTCATGAATTGACGGGATCAATGCTCAACAGTCTGGATTTGGAAGGTCGTCCTCAGGACACGCGGGTCGTGGTCGCCATGTCGGGCGGCGTCGATTCGTCGGTGACGGCCGCGCTGTTGAAGTCGGAAGGGTACGATGTCGTCGGCATAACCCTGCAGCTTTACGATCATGGCGCCGCGACTCATCGCAAGGGCGCCTGCTGCGCCGGCCAGGACATTCATGACGCGCGAAACGTAGCAGCGCGGCTTGGCGTCCCGCACTATGTGCTGGACTATGAAAGCCGCTTCCGCGAAACCGTGATCGAGAATTTCGCGGACAGCTATGCGTCGGGCGAGACGCCGGTGCCTTGCATCGAGTGCAACCGGCTGGTCAAATTCCGCGATCTGCTCGCCACCGCGCGCGAGCTTGGCGCGGCCGCGCTGGCGACGGGTCATTACGTCTCCTCGCGCCGTTTGGCCGATGGATCGCGCGCGCTGCTCTGCGCGGCGGACACGGACCGCGACCAGAGCTATTTCCTGTTCGCCACCACGAGGGAGCAGCTCGATTTTCTGCGCTTTCCGCTCGGCGATATGACCAAGCAGCAGACCCGCGAACTGGCGCGCAGCTTCGGGCTTTCGGTTGCCGACAAGCATGACAGCCAGGATATTTGCTTCGTGCCGACCGGCCGCTACACCGATATCATCAGCCGGTTGAAGCCGAACGCGATGGTATCAGGCGATATCGTCGATCTCGACGGGCATGTCATCGGCCACCACGAGGGTATCGTGCATTTCACGGTGGGACAGCGCCGTGGCCTCGGCATCGCCTCCGGCGCGCCGCTTTACGTTCTCAGTCTCGATGCCGCGAACCGGCGCGTCGTGGTGGGGCCGCGCGAGGCGCTCAAGATGCATCGCATCGTCCTGCGCGATGTCAACTGGATTGGCGACGGCGCGCTTGATCGCGCGATCGGTGGCGGGCTTGAGCTGTTCGTGCGGGTGCGTTCGACGCGTAAACCCCAGCCGGCATGGCTGCGTGTCGTCGATGGCCGCTACGAGGTCGAACTTGTGGCCGGCGAGGAGGGCGTATCGCCCGGTCAGGCCTGTGTCTTCTATGACGGGACGGAAGGGCAGTCGCGGGTGCTCGGCGGCGGATTCATCGCGCAGGCCATGGCGCAGCGCGCTGACGAAGCCGCGGCTCAGAACGGCACGCTGGCACAATCTTTCGCCGCCGAGTTGCGCGGGTAGACATCCGGGACGCACGGGAAGCATGGGTAACGACATCGACCGCGCGGGCGTCGCCAGGGCCTATGGCCTCTGGGCGCCGGTATACGATCTGGTATTCGGCAAGGTCTTCGATCCCGGGCGTCAGTCCACGATCGAAATCGCCAATGCAATCGGCGGGCACATCCTCGATGTTGGCGTAGGCACCGGACTGTCGCTGTCGGATTATGCCTCCACGACGAAACTGTATGGCGTGGATCTTTCCGAGCCGATGCTGCGCAAGGCGCAGCAGCGGGTGCGCTCGCTGAACCTCGCCAACGTCGAAACGCTGGCGGTGATGGATGCCAGGAATCTGGCGTTTCCCGATGCTTTTTTTGACGCGGTGGTGGCGCAGTTTGTCATCACGGCGGTGCCGGATCCCGAAGCGACGCTTGACGATTTTGTCCGCGTGCTGAAGCCGGGTGGAGAGCTGATTCTGGTCAATCATATTGGCGCCGACGGCGGGCCGCGCCGCGTATTCGAACTGGCCTTCGCGCCGTTGGCCCGGCGGCTTGGCTGGCGTCCGGAGTTCCCCTGGGCCCGCCTCGTGAACTGGGCCGCGAAACATGGCGGCGTCACTCTCTCGGAACGCCGCCTGATGCGGCCGCTCGGACATTTTTCGCTGATCCGCTACCGCAAATCCTGACGGCATCGGAACCTCCGCTGCCGCCATTCGTTGCCGCTCCATGCGGATGAGAAATCTTTCCCTGTTGATCGCTTTTGTGGCGTTCGCCGATGTTGCGTTCGCGCAGGCCCCGCCGACAGTGGCAACTCCGCCCGGTGCGACGGCGGCACCGCCACCTTCGCCGAATTCTCCGAAATGCGCTCCTCACGATGCGCCCGCGCAGAACGGAACGGCGGACGAGCGCAAGGAGCAGCTGGGCGACAAGCTGGCGAAGTCCGATGGCGTGCTGTGCCCACCTCCGGGGATCGATCCGGAGATTCGCGCGCCGACCCCGGAAGGCGGCAATACGCCGGTGATTCCACCGCCCGGCACTCCCGGCGGCGACCCTGCCGTGCGGCCGAAATAAGCCTGATCCAATCGGTAAGCTGGCATATCCCGCGGCTTTGCTTGACACACCCGTGAGCGGCTTTTTATATGCCGCGCGTTCACGTCGTCGTCGATCGTGAACACTGTGGCGAGGTAGCTCAGCTGGTTAGAGCACGGGAATCATAATCCTGGGGTCGGGGGTTCGAGTCCCTCCCTCGCTACCATTCCTTCTCACATGTAGTGTTGAAGGCTCGGCGAAGTCGGCGGCGACGGCGCACCTTGCCTGAGCGTTTGAGATATGCGACCGGCTGAGGGGAATGCACCAACTCATCGGCGACATCACGCTTTGCATCCTGTTTGCCTGGGGTCTCGGGCTGGCCGCGCATTTCTCCCGGCAGCCGCTGATCCTGGCCTATCTGCTGGCCGGGTTCTTCATCGGCCCGTTCGGAATGGGATGGGTCAAATCGCAGGAATCGATCCGGACCATTTCCGAACTCGGCCTGATCTTCATGCTTTTCATGATCGGCCTGGAAATCGACCTGAAGAAGATCATGCGCGCGGGGCCGGTGATCCTGATCGCCGGCGGCGGCCAGTTGCTCGGGGGCTGTATTCTCGGCGCGCTGTTCTTCCTGGCCATCGGTCTGCCGGACGGCGGGTTCGACGCGCTTTATCTCTGCGTCGCATGTGCGCTCTCGAGTACGGTCATCATCGTCAAGGTGCTTTACGAAAAGCATGAGCTCGATACGCTGCCGGGCCGCGTCACACTCGGCGTGCTGGTGCTGCAGGACGTCTTCGCGATCCTGTTCCTGGCGGTCCAGCCCAGTCTCGACGATCTTCACATGTCCATTGTCCTGCTCTCGATCGCGCGGGTCGCCACGCTGGTCGCGACCGCGCTGATCGTCAGCCGCTATGTTCTGCCTTTCCTGTTTCATCAGATCGCGCGCCGTCCCGAACTGGTGCTGCTCGGCGCGCTGGCGTGGTGCTTTCTGATCGGCGAAATCGCTGAACAGTTGCATCTATCCCGCGAGATGGGTTCGCTGGTGGCCGGCGTCTCGCTTTCGACCTTCCCCTACGCGCTCGATGTCACCGCCAAGGTGACGACGCTGCGCGACTTCTTCATCACGCTGTTCTTCGTCGCGCTGGGCATGACCATTCCGATTCCGAACGGATCGGTGATCGGGCTCGCGCTGATGATCGCGGCCTTCACCGTGGCGAGCCGTCTCGCCACCACCTTCCTGCCCCTGTACCTGATGAAGCAGGGTCTGCGCGCCAGCCTGCTGCCGGCCATCAATCTGGCGCAGATCAGCGAGTTCTCGCTCGTCGTGATTCAAACCGGACTGATTGCGGGTCATATCCAGAGCGAGACAGCGAGCGCGGTGTCGTTCGCGTTCGTGGTGTTGGCGGTGCTGAGCACGTTCGCCATAGGCCGGAGCGATCAACTCTCGCGGCGGGCCATCAGGCTTCTGAAGCGGCTCGGCTTTCGGGATCTCGACCGCCTCCAGGCAGGGGAGGGAGGACATGGCGCAGGGGCTCATGGCGAGCCGCGACGCATTGTCATTCTTGGATTCTTCCGGGCCGCCAGCGCGCTGCTGAACGAGATCGAACGCCGGGACGAGGCGATGCTGGACCAGATCGGGGTGGTCGACTTCAATCCGCTGGTGTTCAAGACCCTCTCCGGCCGCGGCCTTCAAGTTACTTATGGCGACATCAGCAATGTGGATACGCTGGTCCATGCCGGGGTCGGCAGCGCCGAGATCATCATTCTGAGTGTGCCGGACTCGCTGCTCAAGGGCGCTAATAATGAAAAGCTCGTCCGTCACGTCCGCGCGCTGAACCCGACGGCGAAGATCATCTCGAGAGCGGACCGGTTGTTGGACGTCGAGGATCAATATGCCGCCGGCGCGGATTACGTGACGCTCACCCGCCTGACCGACGCGCAGGAATTGTTCGCGGCGATCGAGGCTGCGGAAAACGGGCTGCTGGCCGACAAGCGCGCAGAGACCGACGCTCTCCTGGAAGGGCGGCGGGAGGTGCTGCCTTAGCTGATCCAGGCGCGGGTTCACCCTGCCGGATCATCTATGATGGCATGATGGCGCGACCGCTTTTGCGGATCGCCTCGGTTGCGCCGCCGGCCGCTCTGCGTCATACGAGCTTCCGTCAAACGGGAACGCGCAGAACCATGCCCCATCCGATACCGGAAATCCTCCAGGCCTTCACCAGCGGCGAAATCGTCGTGGTCACCGATGACGAGGATCGCGAGGGGGAGGGCGACCTGATCGTCGCGGCCTCGCTGTGCACCGCGGAGAAGATGGCGTTCGTCATCCGGCATACGTCAGGCATCGTTTGCGCGCCGATCACCATGGAGGACGCGCAACGGCTGCGGCTCGATCCGATGGTCGCGCATAACGAGTCCAACCATACCACGGCCTTCACCGTCTCGATCGACTACAAGCCGGACGGCGGCACCGGCATTTCCGCCGAAGAGCGGGCTTCCTGCTGCCGCGCGCTCGCCAATCCCAACTCCGGCGCCAGCGATTTCGCGAGGCCCGGACACATCTTCCCTCTGATCGCGCGTAACGGCGGCGTGCTGCTGCGCGCGGGCCATACCGAAGCGGCGGTCGATCTTTGCAGGCTGGCGGGCCTGCCGCCGGTCGGTGTCATCAGCGAACTGATGAACGACGACGGCACGGTGATGAAGGGCGAGCAGGTGGCCCGGTTCGCTGACGCGCACGGGCTCAGGCATGTGACCATCGCCGATATCATCGCGTATCGTCAGGCGCGCGAGAAACTGATCGAACGGGTCTCGGAGTTTGCAATCGACAGCCCGATAGGGCCGCTGCAGGGCTATGCCTACCGCTCGCCGTTCGATTCCATAGCTCACGTCGCGTTCGTCTATAACGGCATCGGCGACGGCAGGAATGTCCTGACCCGTTTCCACAAATCCAACATCGTGCGCGATATCTTCGCCGGGCCGAAGCGCATGGAGAAGGTGCTCGAACACTTCAGGACGGACGGCCGTGGTGTGCTGGTCTATCTGAGGGACGGCGCCGCGGGAGTGCCGGTGGCGCCGCTCCCCGAAGAGGGTTCAGCGGAAGCCGATCGCAACAGGCAATGGCGAGAGGTCGGCGTCGGCGCGCAGATCCTGCGCGATCTCGGGGTGACGTCGATCCGGCATCTGACATCGTCGGCGTATGACTACAAGGGACTTTCCGGTTTCGGCATCGAGATCGTTTCGAACGAACACCTTGAAACCTGACGGTGGCTGTAGCGTTGGATTACGGATATACTTTCATCGATCGTGACCTTGCCGACATCGGTATCCGGAACGGCGTGAAGGGATTGTCATGAGTGTTCGTCCGCAGAGCAAGGACAAGCCCGCACCGGTCAGTTTTCAATGGGATGATCCGTTCAGGCTGGACGATCAGTTGACCGAAGACGAGCGCATGATCCGCGACACCGCGCGGGCCTATGCGCAGGACAAGCTGCTGCCGCGCATCGTTAAAGCCTATCAGGACGAGAAGACCGACCGCGAGATCTTCAATGAGATGGGCGAGCTTGGTCTGAACGGCATTACCCTTCCGCAGGAATATGGCTGTGCGGATGCCAGCTACGTCGCCTACGGCCTCGTCGCGCGCGAGATCGAGCGTGTGGACTCCGGCTACCGCTCGATGAATTCGGTGCAGTCCTCGCTGGTGATGTATCCGATCTATGCCTATGGCGACGAGAACCAGCGCAAGAGGTATCTTCCCCGGCTTGCGACCGGCGAATGGGTCGGCTGTTTCGGCCTGACCGAGCCGGACGCCGGTTCCGATCCCGGCGGCATGAGAAGCCGCGCCGAGAAGGTGTCGGACGGCTACCGGCTGACCGGCTCGAAAACGTGGATCTCCAACGCGCCGATCGCGGATTTGTTCGTGGTCTGGGCAAGGTCGGCGGCGCATGACAACCAGATCCGCGGCTTCGTGCTCGAAAAAGGAATGAAGGGCCTGTCAGCTCCGAAGATCGGCGGCAAGCTCAGCCTGCGGGCGTCGGTCACCGGCGAGATCGTGATGGATGGCGTCGTGGTGCCGGAGGAGAACCTGCTGCCGAACGTATCCGGCCTGAAAGGCCCGTTCGGTTGCCTGAACCGCGCGCGCTACGGCATTTCATGGGGCGTGATGGGCGCGGCCGAAGACTGCATGCACCGCGCGCGGACGTACGTGCTGGAACGAAAGCAGTTCGGCCGCCCGCTGGCGGCGGCGCAACTGGTGCAGAAGAAACTCGCGGACATGCAGACCGACATCGCGCTTGGACTTCAAGGTACCTTGCGCATCGGACGGTTGATGGACGAGGGCAGGATGACGCCGGAGATGATCTCCATCATCAAGCGCAACAATTGCGGCAAGGCGCTCGATATCGCGCGGGCCGCGCGCGATATGCACGGCGGCAACGGGATTCAGATCGAATATCACGTGATGCGCCATGCTGCGAACCTTGAGGCCGTCAATACTTATGAAGGCACCCACGACGTCCATGCGCTGGTGCTGGGCCGCGCCATCACCGGCATCCCGGCGTTTTCGTAAGGTTTTCGGGAGCGATGCTGCCTTAGTTTCGTCACGGCCGGGACGAGTTCGGCCATGACAGCATAAATGTAGGCATTCGCCCTAATGTCCGAACCGCCTGACACCGAAGACGACCTTTCGTTCAACCGTGACTTTCCGCTGAGGCCAGGCGTTGCCGAGGAGGTCGTGCCCGGCGTCCGCCGCGTGCTGTGCGATAATCCCGGTCCTTTCACGTTCACGGGAACGGTGAGCTACATTGTCGGGCGCGGCAAGGTGGCGATCATCGATCCCGGACCTGACAGCGAGGCTCATGCGAAGGCGCTGCTCGATGCGGTGAGGGGCGAGACCGTGACGCATATCTTCGTCACGCACACCCACAAGGATCATTCCCCCAATGCTGTGCGCATCAAGGCCGCCACGGGCGCGCGGGTTTATGCCGAGGGGCCGCATCGCGCCGCGCGCCCGCGCTTTGAAAGCGAAATGCATAAGCCGGAATCGGGCGCGGATCGCGACTTTGATCCGGACGTCCGGCTTGGCGATGGCGACGTCGTGACAGGCAAGGGGTGGACACTGGAAGCCGTGACCACCCCGGGTCATACGGCGAACCACATGGTTTTCGCCTGGAGGGAGCGCGGTCTTCTTTTTGCCGGCGACCACATCATGGGCTGGTCCACCTCGATCGTGGCGCCGCCGGACGGGTCGATGACGGACTACATGGCGTCGCTGGAAAAACTCTCGATGCGCGACGAGCATCTGTATTTCGCCGGTCATGGCCCCGAGATCCGGGATGCGCCCCGCTTCGTGCGCTTCCTTGCGCGGCATCGCAGGGCGCGCGAGGCTTCGATCTTGCATCGGCTGGCGAAAGGCGAGGCCGATATCGCGACTTTGGTTCGCGCCATCTATATCGGGCTCGACTCGCGGTTGTCCGGCGCCGCCGGCTATTCGGTGCTTGCGCATCTGGAGGATCTGGTGGCGCGCGGCCTCGTGCTCACCGATGGCGATCCCATTATCGAGGGGCGCTACCGGCTGGCGTGAGCCTTATCGCTTGCCCTTTGCCGGCGGTTTGACCGGCACGGGCGGCTCCTTCACCGGTTTATCGACGACGTTTTCAGCGGCGATATTGATGTCGTCGATCAGGCTGCTGACGCGGGCGGCGTTGCTGCCGAGATCGTGCTCGAAATAACGCGAGGAGGAGCGGATATCGATGCGTGAGCCGTCCTCTGTCGGCATGATCCGGATCACGATGTCTTCACGAAAACCCATGACCGGCGTTCTCGCCACGGCCTCGATATGGCCGGGCTGCCGCGGCGGCTGCGGCGGGCGTTCATCGATCATCAGCCATTTGCGCCGCGTGACGAGTCGCCGGACGATGTCGAAGGCCTGCTGGGCCGTGAGGTCCAGTTCCACAGGCTCGATCGCGGGATAGGCCACGCGTTGCTGCTCGGCTGAATAAAGGCCGGCATAAACGGCGGAATTGGCGCCGTCGGTGCCGCGCAGCCGCGCCAGCGCTTCGAAGTGCGGCGGGTTGACCGGATCGGTGGTGATATCGTGGATCGGCGGCAGGTTGCGATATCTCACGGCGAGGAATGCCGGATAGGCAAGGATCAACACGTTCAGCAGCAGGGCTGTCAGGATACGGCCTATGCCGCGTGAGCCGTCGCGCCACAGCGCCACAAGGCCTGCGAACGCCAAAAGGACCGACAGCCCGGCGCAGGCGAGCGCGCCCAGCAACGTCGCGAGCGCGGGCTTGCTCTCGAGGATGCCGAACCTCACGGCGGCGACGGACACCACCGTCGCGACCGCCGAGAACACTGCGAGCCGCCGCGCCCAGGTCGCCAGCGCGGAGAACGGTTCGATTTGATAGCGTGCGGAAAACCTGCGGGCCATAAGAGCGGTTCGTTGCGGCGGCTCGTCTTCGCCGGGATCGTCTATAGCGTTTCGAGCAAAACGAGTGTTCGCGTAAACAAAGGCCTGATCCTGATTCCATCAAAGCCGGAAAATTTTCTAGCGCATTTTGTGCGGCGGAGAAACGTCGGTGTCCGCGCGTGTCAGCACGGCGAACTCCGCCGCCAGGAAATCCAGAAGCGCTCGCACCGAAGGCAGGAGACCGCGCCGCGATGAAAACACGGCGTGGACGATTCCGGCGCGCGGCGTCCAGTCCGGCAGTACATCCACCAGCGCGCCGCTTTCAAGATCGGCCTTCACCATCATTGTCGGAAATTGTCCGACGCCGATGCCGCGCAACGCCGCGAAGCGCAGCGCCACCATGTCCTCGGTGATGAAACGGGGCGTGTGAGGGATCCGCGCGGCGCCCGCGTCGGGACCGTCGAGGGACCACTCATGACGTTGATGCGGCGACTGCCAGCCGATACTCGGCAGGTGAACGAGATCGGCGGGAACGGGCGGGTGGCTCAGTTTCTTCAGCAGCGACGGGCTCGCCACCAGCCGCTGAGCGCTCTCCGCCAGCACCCGCATCACGAGGTCGTTGTCTTCCAGCGGCGGAAACCGCACCCGGAGCGCGATGTCGATCCCATCCGCGATGACATCGACGCGGCGCGGCGTGCTCTCCAGATGAACCTCGACATCGGGACACTCGGCCATGAATCGGGCGATCATCTCGCCGACCTGGAAGTAGAGGAGCGGCGGCGGGCAGCTTATCCGCACGATTCCCTGCGGCTTGGTGCGCGAGCGCTCGATCAGATCCTGCGCGGCCTCCGCCTCCACCAGCATCGCGACGCAGTGGTGGTAGTAGTCCTGGCCGATGCCGGTGACGGTGAAGCGTCGGGTGGAGCGCTGGATCAGGCGGACGCCAAGCCGGGCTTCGAGCGTCGCCATGCGCCGGCTGAGTCGCGATTTCGGAATGCCGAGCGCGCGGGCTGCGGCGGCGAAGCCGCCGTGATCCACCACCTGGACGAAAAAGTAGAGGTCGTTGAGATCATGCATATCGTTCTATCAATAGAACGTTGAGGCGCGATATTGCCAGCTACCGGGTACTTTGTCTCGCTCATATTGTTGGTGCCAAGACAGCGGCCGATCCGGCCGCGTTATGGAGTAACGGTCATGAGAAAGGTTCTCGGTGTTTTCAGCGCCCCCCGCCAGCATTGGGTCGGCGATGGCTTTCCGGTCCGCTCGCTGTTTTCGCACGCCAGCCACGGCGACCATGTCAGCCCGTTTTTGCTGCTGGATTATGCCGGCCCTGCCGATTTCACCCCGGCGGAGCGGCCGCGCGGCGTCGGCGTTCATCCGCATCGCGGTTTCGAGACCGTCACCATCGTCTATCAGGGCGAGGTCGAGCACCGCGATTCCACCGGCAACGGCGGCCTGATCGGGCCTGGGGACGTGCAATGGATGACGGCGGCTTCGGGCATCCTGCACGAGGAGTTCCACTCCCGCGCCTTCACGAAGAAGGGCGGCGCGATGGAGATGGTGCAACTCTGGGTCAACCTGCCGGCCAGGGACAAGAACGCCGAGCCTGGCTACCAGACCCTGCTCAACGCGGACATTCCCTTGGTCGATCTGCCGGACGGCGCGGGTAAATTGCGGGTGATCGCGGGCGAGTTCGACGGCCGCAAGGGGCCGGCGAAAACCTTCACGCCGGTCGGCATCTACGACGTGAAGCTCAATCGCGACGGCGTTGCGACGCTCAACCCGCCGGAAGGGCACACCGTTGCGGTGGTGGTGCTGAAGGGCACCGTACTGGTTGGTGGCAGCGAGATCGCCCGCGAGGCGCAGTTCGCGCTGCTCGACCGTAATGGCGGCGAGGTGACCATCGAGGCCAATGGTGATGCCTCGGTGCTGATCCTGTCCGGCGAGCCGATCGACGAGCCGGTGGTGATGCGCGGTCCCTTCGTCATGAATACGGAGGGTGAGATCCGCCAGGCCATGATCGATTTCCAGAGCGGCCGTTTCGGCACTCTGGAGCCGGTCGGGGCTGACGCCTGATCAACAACGCTTGCGGGAGGCGGCACGCCGCTTCCCGCTTTTCTTTTGTCTTTTCTCAATCAAGGTGCGCCGGTCTCGTCACCCGCCGCGCGCAATACGCGCGTTTGTGATTTGCGCCGCCGCGTTCGGGAATCCACGGAGCATCTTCCGGCTAAGTGGAATCCGGTTAGCCTGAAGAAAATGCTCTCGATCAAAAACGTGCGCGTATTCTGATCGAAAAACCGGTATCCACTTTTGCGGAATACGCACTAGCTGCCCTTGAACTTCTCGCGCAGCGCCGCTTTCAGGATCTTCCCGGTGGCGGTGTGGGGAATGCTGTCGACGAATGCGACGTCGTCAGGCATCCACCATCTGGCTATCTTGCCGTCCATGAAATCGAGAATTTCCTCGCGCGTTACGCTCTCACCCGGCTTGACGTGCACGATCAGGAGCGGACGTTCGCCCCATTTCGGATGGGGCACGCCGATCACGGCGGCCTCCGCCACCTTGGGATGACCAACCGCGAGGTTCTCCAGATCGATCGACGAAATCCATTCGCCCCCCGATTTGATCACATCCTTCGATCGATCCGTAATCCGCAGGTAGCCGTAGCTGTCGAGCGTGGCGACGTCGCCGGTGTCGAAGAAGCCGTCCGCGTCAAGGATACTGTCATCGACGCGATAGTAGGCGGCGGAGATCGCGGGGCCCCGCACCTTGAGCCGGCCGGGGGTCTTGCCGTCCCACGGCAGCTCTTTGCCGGCGTCATCGGTGAGTTTCATTTCGACCATGAACGGGGCGTATCCCTGCATCTGCAGCCGATCGAGCCTGGCGTCTCCCTTGAGGTGGCTGAACGCGCCTTGCAGTGCTCCGACGGTGCCGCGCGGCGACATCTCCGTCATGCCCCAGGCGTGGCGCACCTCGATGCCCATGTCGTCGAACGCCTTGATGATCGAGCGCGGCATCGCCGAGCCGCCGCAGATCACGACCTTGAGGTCCGGCAGCCTGAGGTTGTCTGTCTCCATATGCTGCAGCAGCATCAGCCACACGGTGGGGACGCCCGCCGCGAACGTGACCTTCTCGTCAGACAGCAGTTCGTAAACCGATGCGCCGTCGAGCCTGGCGCCGGGCATGACCAGCCTGGTGCCCATTGATGGCGCGGAGAACGCGGTTCCCCAACTGTTGGCATGGAATAGCGGCACCACCGGCAGGAGCGTATCCTTCGAACCAGCGCCGAGCGCGTCAGCGTTGTTGACGATCATCGAATGCAGCACATTGGAGCGGTGCGAATACACCACGCCCTTCGGATCGCCCGTGGTTCCCGATGTGTAGCACATCGCCGCCGCGGTGTTCTCGTCAAAGGTTTTCCAGGCAAAGTCGCCGTCGGCTTCCGCGATCCAGTCTTCGTACGCGACCGCATTTTTCAGCGAGGTCCGCGGCATGTGAGCCCCGTCGGTGAGAACGACATAGCGCTCGACGCTCGCCAACTTGCCGGCGATCTTTTCCAGAATCGGGACGAAAGTGATATCGGTCATCACGATGCGATCTGTCGCATGATTGATGATCCAGGCGATCTGGTCCGGAAACAAGCGGGGATTGACGGTATGGCAGACCGCGCCAATACCCATGATGCCATACCAGGCTTCGAGATGACGCCAGGTGTTCCATGCGAGGGTGGCGACGCGGTCTCCCAGCCTGATGCCCTGGCGATCGAGTCGTTGCGCGAGTTTCAGCGCGCGCCCGCGAATCTCGGCGTAGTTGGTCCGATGGATCGGACCTTCGACCGATCGCGTGACAACCTCGCGCCCGGCGTGAATCCTGGCCGCGTGATCGATGATCCGATGACACAGCAGGGGCCAGTCCTGCATCAAGCCGAGCATTCGAGCGTTCCTCTTGATTCGCGCTCCGGATTATCCTTCTTCCGCAGGAGCGCCATGACATTTAACGCGAGGCTTGCCCGCCGCAAACCGCAGGTTGGCGCGGCAGGCCGCGACCGATGGGTCGTGGCGGCGATCGCGATCCTGTTTATGCCAGCAGCGGTGTTGGCTGAAAGCAGGACGCCGTTGCCGCAACCTCGCCCGGCCATCGGTCCGGCCTCTGACGGAAGCGACAGCAAGCATGCGGTGGCGCCGGTGACGTCCCTGGCTCCGCCGGCGCCTTCCGCCTGCCGTCTGGCGCTGACCGATGCGGTCGCCATCGCTCCGAGCATTCCGGCGATCACAGGGCCTGGCGCGTGCGGTGGCGCCGATCTGGTGCGGCTCGAGGCCGTCGTGCTGCCGGATCGGACGCGTGTTCCGGTCAAGCCAGCGGCCACGCTGCGCTGTACGATGGCTTCGGCGATCGCAGACTGGGTTCGCGCCGATATAGCGCCGCTGGCGGAAAGGCTCGGAAGCCGCTTCAGCGAACTCGACAATTTCGATTCGTTCGAGTGCAGGGGACGCAACCGGGTTGCCGGGGCGAAGCTGTCCGAGCATGGGCACGCCAATGCGCTGGACGTTCGTTCAGTCAGAATGTCCAACGGCCGGACGATTACCCTGACCGATCGCAACGTCCCGCGCGAGTTACGTGAAAAGCTGCTGAACTCGGTATGTGCGCGGTTCACGACCGTCCTGGGGCCGGGTTCGGACGGCTACCACGAGGATCATATTCATCTCGATCTGGCCGAACGCCGTAACGGCTACCGGATATGTCAATGGAAGATCGACGATCCGATGCCCGAGGTCGCGCCGTTGCTTCCGCCCGAGCGACCGGCGGAGGCTTCGCTGCGTGAAACGGCGGAAGAAAAGAATGAAAAGCATAAGCTGCAGGAAGGGGCTTCCGAGCGTGCTGCGGCGGCGTCTGGCGCCGTTTCCCAGGCTTCGGGTGATCCGCCCCAACTCCCGGCTGCGGTGCCGATACCGCAAAAGCGGCCCTTCTCCGGCACGAGATCAGGCAAGGTTGCGGAGGATAAGAAGCCGTCCTCTTCCGCTTCGATGCCGTCGACCAGGCTTTCCGCCGCCCGTTCGGCGAAGCGTAAGCACAAGCCGCGCCTCGACCTGCCGCCGTTCCTCAGACCTCTGTTCAACTGATCGTCAGCAAGGGTGGGTCAGGGTCATCCTCGGGATTGACCCGAGAATGATCCTGTTTGGTGGGAAAACGCGTCAGATCAAGATCAACGCATCAGATTGATTATGGCGTCCCGCTTTGCGAGAGGCGGAAAGAATCTGGCGCGAGATGAGGAAAGAGTGATGCGGTTTTCAGCCAGCATCCCGCTTTTCACGACGCCTTCGTCAGTTCGTGCTTCCGCTACCGCCCCACGATGCCATCCTCGCGCTGCGTCGCGGCTCAAGCACGACCACCATCGTTCCGACCTTGACGCGGTCATAGAGATCGATGGCGTCCTCGTTGGTCATGCGGATGCAGCCCGAGGAGATCGAGGTGCCGATATACTCCGGCTGGTTGGTTCCGTGGATACGGAACAACGTGTCCTGGTTGCCCTGATAAAGATACAGCGCTCGCGCCCCAAGGGGGTTATCCGGTCCGCCCGCCACACGTGACGGCAGTCCACCCATTCGCTTGTGAATGTCGGCCGTCGGAATCCAGTCCGGCCATTCGCGCTTGTTGCCGACCCTCGCGATACCGGAGAACGCCAAGGCTTCCTCGCCGACCGTGACACCGTAACGGATGGCCTTGCCGTTATCGAGCACGTAATAGAGGTAATGGCTATCGGAATCGACGAGGATCGAGCCTGGCGCTTCCTTGCGATGATAATCGACGATCGCGCGGCGGAACGAGGCGGCAACCGGCGTCCTCGCGTAAGAGGCCTTGGATAACAGATCCTTGTCGCGCGGCTTGAAGCTGCTGGTGTCGGCGGACTGGTATTGAGTGGCCATGCAGCCCGACAGCATCAGGCCCGCGACCAAAATCCCGAGCTGCTTGATTCGAAGAAACGACATGTTGTTTTCCAAATGCCCACTGAAATCCGGACGGAGCTAAGATTCTTCTGGGCGTATTATTGTCGAATCTCCCTCGAATTCCAGTGCTCAGAAGCCTCGGCCCCTACGTGGGGGTGCGGCTGTGGTATTTTTGCCGCAAATACTGAGCCTTAACGGGGTAGCGCGGCATTCAAGACGGGAGAAGGGGCACATTCCCGCGCACTGGAAATCAACAAGCGGCATTCGCGGCCCGTTGCGGTGGAAGCTCTTGCAAATGTCGGGATCAATCGTGCCGACATCGATTCCGATAACGCGAAAACCTGGCCTCGATAGATCATCCCGTTTGCTGCGGTGCAGCCTTCATAATCTTCAAATGGAAAGGTGGCTGGAGTATCTGCTCCCGGGCGCGGTGCTTGCGACAGCACTTGCCACAAGTTTCCTCGTAAAATTTGAGTGTTCGCCTGAACGCTTTCCAAGAAAAATTGCTGCCATAACCCGAGCGTGAAATCTCGGGAGTTACAATGGTTGAGAAAGTCGTAACGGAGGATCGCAACGTCCTCGATTTTCGCAGCTATCAACGGTTGCGTAGGTTCAGCGCGGTGAAGGCGGTCGCGGATGGTTCGTCTGCTTCCATGCGCACCTGCCGGCATTGCGGTGCTGCCTTGCTCGACGGCGAGGACGACGACGACTGCTCCAGCGCGGGTCTTGCCGCGCCGGCATTGCGAGCGCCGCCGCGAAGGTCTTGCGCGGAGTGAAGTGCTTTGTCGGCGAGCGCTCCGCGATGACGTGAGCCCTCTCCTGCTTGCGGGCCTGACGGGCAGAGCTCGCTTTGAGAGCGTTGGAGAGGCAACTCCGTCCACTAGAGCATGATCCGATCAAGTTGAATCGGA
>NZ_BJNF01000023.1 GCF_006539545.1 Nitrobacter winogradskyi | reverse complement strand
GGTATCCACTTCGCCGGAAAATGCTCTAAACGTGCTGGCCGCCGTTGATGTGGATTTCCGCGCCGTTGACGTATGAGCTGGTCTCCGTGCACAGCACGTAGACGATTTTTGAGACCTCGTCCGGCGTACCGAGGCGGCGTAGCGGAATCTGGCGCTGCACGATTTTCTCGGTGCCCGGCGACAGGATCGAGGTGTCGATCTCGCCCGGTGCGATGGCGTTGACGCGCACCCCGATGCGGCCGAAGTCAGCCGCCATCTCGCGGGTCAGCGAGGCCAGCGCCGCCTTCGAGGTCGCATAGGCCGCGCCGGCGAAAGGATGCACGCGCGAGCCCGCGATCGAGGTGACGTTCACGATGGAGCCTCTCGCGGCCTTGAGTTCGCCGATCAGCCCGCGCGCCAGCATGATCGGCGCCATGAAGTTGACGCGAAATACCTTTTCCCAGGTCTCCATGTCGGTGTTCAGCGAGCCCAGCCGCGAGCCGCCCTCGCCCTTTGGCGAGATCGCGGCATTGTTGACCAGCGCGTGCAGCTTGCCGCCCTCGAGACGCGAGCGGATTTCCTGGATCGCCTCCATCGTATTGTCGGGATCGGACAGATCGACCTGAATGTGATCTTCGGGACCGGCGTCCCACGGACATTGCTCAGGGAAGGGGTGTCGGGAACAGGTGATGACGCGCCAGCCGGCGCTGGAAAACCGGATCACGGTGGCGTGGCCGATGCCGCGACTTGCGCCGGTGAGCAGCAGCGTGCGGCGGGGCGCGTGGGGGTCGGCCACCGTCGCCATCTCGGTTCGCGGCTTTGCCTTGTCGGGGGTCATGGATACAGCCTTGTCTTGGTCCACGGCACGTCGGGCGCGGAGCGGCGGAATTCGATGCGGTCGTGCAGGCGGAAGGGACGGTCGTGCCAGAATTCGAACTGCAGGGGCGCGATCCGCCAGCCGCTCCAGCCCGGCGGCCGAGGCACGGCGCCAATGGCGTATTTTGCAGTCTCCTTCGCGATAGCCTGCTCGAACGCGAGGCGGCTTTCGAGCGGCTGCGACTGCTCGCTGGCCCAGGCGCCGATCTGGGCCTGCCTTGGGCGGGTGGCGAAATAGGTGTCGGCCTCCGCATCGGTAACGGGCGTCACCGGCCCGCGCGCGCGCACCTGCCGGCGTAGAGACTTCCAGTGAAAGAGAAGCGCCGCTTTCGGGTTTGCGGCGAGTTCGCGGCCCTTGGCGCTGGCGATGTGGCTGTAGAATACGAAGCCCCTGGCATCGAAGCCTTTCATCAGCACCATGCGCAGATCTGGCAGGCCGTCGGCATCCGCGGTCGCGAGCGCCATGGCGTCGGGATCGTTGGGTTCTGACGCGGTGGCTTCCGCGAGCCACGCCTCGAAAAGAGCAAAAGGCTCCTGGGCTTCCGTGAAATCACCGGACGTTAACTGGCTTGTGTGTTTGATGTCCGTGGTGTCGTTCATAAAGGGTCCACAGGTTGCGCCGGTCTGCCGTCGAGAGTCCGTTGCGGTCCTTATACAGCGCAAACCTGTATAGGGCACGTCTGCGCGTTGGCCTATCCGCGATCAAACCTTTTGCCACCGTGGTGGCGATTATGATCGGGGCGACGACCGGCGGCTGCAGCGTGGCGCGGAATCATGCGGCTTTCGCGCAGATGGAGGATGGCGAGGCAACCGGATCCATCTCCGCGCGGGCACATGCAGGTCCGACGGATACCGATCTCGCTTTCGCGCGCACAGCCGCCTCCGACGTGCTGACCAGAGGGAACAAGGATGCGAGCCAACCCTGGGAAAACCCCTCGACCGGCGCGCGGGGCTCGGTAACGCCGCTGGCGCAGGCCTATACTGCCGAGGGACGCACCTGCCGGGATTTTTTGGCGAGTTACGTTAATGAAAACTCCGAAAGCTGGTTGCAGGGCGCGGCTTGCAAGGCCCGCGGCGGCCAGTGGGAAATCCGGTCCCTCAAACCCTTGCGAAGCTGATGCAGAATGTCCGCTGCGAATAGCTGACGACCTCGTTGCAAAAATGCCACGGATACCCCAAATGATGGGCGCGTGGGTCCGGGGGCCCATTGTCCAGATTCCTGAAGGAGACGTTACGGATGCGCGACCCCTATGAGGTCCTGGGGGTGCAGCGGGGTGCCAGCGCCGCCGCCATCAAAAGTGCCTTTCGCAAGCTTGCGAAGAAGCACCATCCCGATGCCAACAAGAACGACCCGAAGGCCGCCGAACGGTTCGCGGAGTTGAATTCCGCCAACGAGATCCTGGGCGACGAGGTCAGACGCAAGCAGTTCGACCGCGGCGAGATCGATGCGGACGGCAAGCCGCGGTTCCAGGGTTTCCCGGGCGGCGGTCCGCGCGGCCCGCGGCCCGGCGGCGGCTTCGAGCAACACGGCTTCCGCGGCGGCGGCCCGGGTTTTGACGGCGGGTTCGAGGATATCCTCAACAGCATGTTCGGCGGCGCGCGGGGTGGACGCCGGCCGGGCGCGCAGTCGTTCGACTTCGAGTCCAGCACGTTCGGCACGCCTGATCTCGACCTCAACGTCGCCATGACGGTTTCGCTTGAGGAGTCGGTCGGGGGCGGCGAGAAACGCATCCGCCTGCCCAGCGGCAAGGAACTCAATGTCAGGATTCCGCCCGGCGTCACGTCGGGCCAGCAGATCCGGCTGAGAGGGCAGGGCGACGCCGTGCCCGGACATCGTCCCGGCGATCTCCTGATCACGGTGACGGTCGCGCCGCATCCGTTCTTCAAGGTCGACGGCGGCGATCTGCGCGCCGAACTGCCGATCACGCTCTATGAGTCGGTACTGGGTGGCAAGATACGGGTGCCGACGCTCGGCGGCGCGGTTGAACTGTCGATCCCGAAGAACACGTCGGGAGGCCGCACCTTCCGCCTTAAGGGCAAGGGCATCCCGAAGGGCGGGGTCTCCGGCGATCTGTTCGTGACGACGCGGATTGTTCTGCCTGATGGCAATGATGCCGAGCTCGAAGCGCTCATGGAGAAGTGGCGCGACGCCCGCTCCTACAACCCCCGTCGCGATCTTGGCTAGCGGGCCGGCGCAGGCGAACCTTGATCACGCGACGGGCTGGCCGGGATGTCCATCCCGCTGCCGCGCAATCGGGCTTGAGGATGTCCGGCCAACTTGGCGCCTTCTCTTCGACGGGCCATGTTATTCGGGTCGGTCGAGGGCGGCCTTCTTTGAGGCAGACTGGTCCTATCGCAGCTGCCGGCGGCCTCCGGCGCGCTTCTCAGCGCGCTTGATCTCGTTTGACCCGATGATGGCCTGCATCTCCTCATAAAGTTCAAGTTTCGCCATTTCGAGAAGGAGTTTCACCAAGCCGAGATCGAGCCGCTGGGACATCTCCCAGGCGTCATCGATCAATTTCTCAACCGCTACATATCTTTCGAGATGTATTAACATTGTCGTGCCGCTCCACGCGAGTATTGGCCATGAAAAGATGATTGCTGGTGATCGAAACCGTCGGGCTTGTTGTGCCGAAACGGCCTGAATTTTTTGGCTAGAGTCCGTTTCAACTGCGTTGAATCAGAATCGTCGCTATTTTTGTTTGAGCATGATCTTTTCCGAGAACCGGTTTCCACCTTTCGGGATCATGCTCTAGGCACGAAGCCGCTGATCGGCTTCAGGCTGGGCAACGACGGCCGGGACGACATTGCCGCGCACTTCCTGAAGCTTTTTCAGCGTGCGTCGATCGAACGCGGCGGTGACGGCGATGATCGAGTCTTTTCCGATCTGCTGCGGCAATCCGAGCGGCGTCACGCGGAAATTCAACTGCACCAGACGAAGGAGCCACAACGGATTCATCTCGATGATGATCTTCTGGACGCCGCTCGCCAGGCCCCATTCGACGATCGCGGACAAAAGCAGGTTGCCGACCGGGCTCAGAATGCGTCCGCGGTCGCGATGTTGCCGCGTCACGCAGTAGCGCGTCCATTCCCAGATATGCGGTCCTACGGGGAAATCCCCTTCGCACAGGTGCGGAAGCACTTCCGTGAGAAGGTGCGGACGCATCGATGGTAACATTCGCTGATAACCAAGGACGCGATCTTCTTCGATATAGAGCATGTGAAGTGCGCGCCCGTCGTCGAACTGGTCGATCTCCCGGCCGTCAGGCTTGCGCAGATCGTCCCAGCCCATCTCGTCGACAAAGACATTGTGACGCAATCGATAAGCCTGCTCCATCTCGTACTGATAGGAACCGATATTCTCAGCCGTTACGATGTGAATCATCTGAAATTCTCCGCCTGTAACCTCGTCGAGTTAGGACGAAGCAGAGGCGGCGAACAAGTACGCGAATCCGTACCTTGACCTATCGGATAAGATTGTGTCTGAGCGCAGTTGCGACGGTCTGGGTGCGGTTCGTCGCGTTAAGCTTGGCGCGAAGCTGACGTGCGATCTTGTCGACAAGATGTTCTGAAACCTTCAGGATAACACTGATCTCCCAATCACTTTTCCCCTCCGCCATCCATTGCAGGATATCCATCTCCCGTGGCGTGAGGTTTACTGGAGCAGGTTTGTATTTTTGCCCGAGGGCGCGCGCGAACGCGTACATCGCGATCAGTTGAAGCTGACCCCGGAGTACGGAAGGGACTTCAGCCCGCTCGCTTGCCAGGGAAAAGCCGGCGGTTTGACCGTTGAGGGTAATCATCGGAACGGTGAAACCACACCCCAGATTGAACTCGCGCGCTTCTCCCATGACGCGTGTCGGCGCGGGCGTATTTCGATAGGTTGGTTCGAGCTCGGACCATAGAAATGGTTCGGTTGAGGCGTTGACCCTCTGGATGGTGGGATCGTCGAAGAGATAACCTTTTGTGAAATAGCGCTCGCTCCACGCCTTCGGCCACCGATGCAGGACGACATTTGAGATCTGCTGCTCTGCGGTCATCCCTGGAATAGGAATGATTCCCGCAAGCACGTGAGAAAAGCCAAGCGGTCGCGCGACATCGACAACGGCATCGGCGATCTCTGCCGGGGTCGAAGCCTTGTCGACCCTTGCGATGAAAGTCAGGGTGTCGTCCAGCGTCCGTCGCGACATTGTAATCCCCTGCTGTACCGCCTGCATGGCAACCCGGCGATTTCCTAAATAATTTCCTAGATGGTTCATCAGTTTGGCGATCCGTTTGCCCTGAACCTGGTCCACATCTCGGTTATGATTTCGCAACGCGGCAAACTGCTCACAGATCGCTCAATCGTGTGGTCCGACCATGGTAGGATAAAACGATGTCTGAGCCAGTCCGTAGTTCCACTATTCAGTCGGGGAAGAGGGATCAGGGCGCTATTGAAGCCCTTTTTGGCGAAGTTTTCGAGACTCTATAATGTCGCCATTCAATTTAGTATGGGAAGTCACGAATGGGTAGGGATATCGTGGCGGACCGACGATCCCCAAAAAAAAGCCCGCTGCGAGCGAGATCAGCCGCCTCGCGGGTCGCGGGCGGAGGGATCGGCGGGTGAGCGGTCCATCGCTCGCTGTATTTCCTTGAACCGAATAGTGTATATGTCGGCCATCTTGTCTGTCCATCAACCATCGCCGTCATGTCCGGCCTGGCGTCGCGGGTGTTCCGGCCTCTCAGCATTGCAGGGCGAGAAGGTGGAATGACCTCGTCAATACCAGCCGGTCATCGGTCCGACCGCCCTTGATATGCCCACCATTTATTACGTCCGTCACGGCAAGACCGAATGGAACGCCCTTGGCCGTTTTCAGGGCCTGCAGGACATTCCGCTCAATGATCGCGGCCGCGCCGAGGCGGTGAAGGCGGGGGACATTCTGCGCAAGCTGCTTGCGTGCGAGGGACACGATCCTTTTGGGCTGGGCTTCGTCACGAGCCCGCTTATCCGTGCGCGCGGCACCATGGAATTGATGCGCGGCGTACTGGATTTGCCGCCTCATGACTATTTGGTCGATGACAGGTTGCGCGAGGTCGGTTACGGGCATTGGGAAGGTCTGACCCTGGCGGAAATGAAGGCCGCCAATCCCGATGTCTTTGCCGCGCGTGAGGCTGACAAGTGGAGCGTGGCGCCGCCTGGCGGGGAAAGCTACGCCTCGGCCACCTCGCGGCTGCGCGACTGGTATCGTTCGCTGAGAACCTCCACCGTCGCGGTCGCGCATAGCGGGACGGCGCGGGCGCTGATGGTCGTGCTCGGTCTCCAGACCGCGCAAGCGGCCGCCAGCCTGCGCATCGAGCAAGGGGCGGTGTATGTGCTCGGCGAGGAGGGGCTGATCAAGCATAGCTAAAGCCTGTCCGCTTCACCTTCTCCCGTAAGGGAAAAGGGGAAGGCAGGCCCGGTCATAACGGAAAGAGCAATCTTGTTGCTTTGCCGTTTGGCGAAGCAGCATTTTGCTCCAAGGTTTGCGATTTTCATGACTTCCGGGTACGACGATTGCAGATTCTCCGGCGGAAACTTGCAAGGTTGCAAGTGGCTGATGGGATTCTTGCAAATTCGTTTGGTTGATCTATGTCCCACAATACCTTCGGTCACCTGTTCCGTGTCACGACCTTTGGCGAGAGCCACGGAGTCGCGATCGGCTGCGTGGTCGATGGTTGTCCCCCGATGTTGCCGCTCACGGCAGAGGAAATCCAGCGCGATCTCGATCGCCGCCGTCCCGGCCAGTCGCGGTTTACCACGCAGAGGCAGGAGCCGGATGCGGTCAGGATTCTGTCCGGAGTCATGCCGCACCCGGACACAGGCGATCAGGTGACGACAGGTGCGCCGATCGGGCTGCTGATCGAGAATACCGATCAGCGCTCGAAGGACTACTCCGACATCAAGGACAAGTTTCGTCCCGGTCATGCTGATTTCACCTATGAGGCGAAGTACGGCATCCGCGACTATCGGGGGGGCGGGCGTTCCTCGGCGCGTGAGACCGCGATGCGGGTCGCCGCCGGCGCCATCGCGCGCAAGGTTGTCTCCGGCATGACGGTGCGGGGCGCGCTGGTTCAGATGGGGCCGCACAAGATCGATCGCGATAAATGGGATTGGGACGAGATCGCGAGGAATCCGTTCTTTTGTCCCGACAAGGACATGGCCGCGTTCTTCGAGAGCTATCTCGACGGCATCCGTAAAAGCGGCTCGTCGATCGGCGCCGTGATCGAGGTGGTGGCTGAGGGGGTGCCCGCGGGACTTGGCGCGCCGATCTATGCCAAGCTCGACGGCGACCTGGCCGCGGCGCTGATGAGCATCAACGCGGTCAAGGGCGTGGAGATCGGCGCCGGCTTTGGAGCCGCCGCGCTGACCGGCGAGGAGAACGCCGACGAGATGCGCAGTTCTTCGTCCGATAGGGGCAACCACGGCCCGGTGTTCACCTCCAACCATGCCGGCGGCATTCTCGGCGGCATATCCACCGGTCAGCCCATCGTGGCGCGGTTCGCGGTGAAGCCGACCTCGTCGATCCTGTCGCCGCGCAAGACCGTCGATCGCAGCGGAGCGGAGACCGACATCTTCACCAGGGGCCGCCACGATCCCTGCGTCGGCATCCGGGCGGTGCCGGTGGGAGAGGCCATGGTTGCCTGCGTTCTGGCGGATCATGTCCTGCGACACCGAGGGCAGGTCGGCGCGAGCTAGAGC
>NZ_BJNF01000022.1 GCF_006539545.1 Nitrobacter winogradskyi | reverse complement strand
GGCCGCTCTAGGGCCTTTCCGCTTCTGATAGAATCAGAAGCGGGGCTCTATGATTTTGTTTTGACGCGTTTTCTTTACGCGAACAGGTCATCCACTTCGCTCGAAAACGCTATAAGTCTCTGACTACTCTTCGGGCTCGGTGGTGAACAGCAGCGGAAAGCCCATGCTGCGCCCGGCGTCGGTGGCGCGGGTTGCCTTGGTCTCCGCGATGTCCCTGGCGAACACGCCCACCACGCAGGAGCCGAGCCGGTCAGCGGTGATCATCACCTTATGCGCCTGGCCATCCGTCATGTTGAATTCGGCCATCAACACCGCCACCACGAATTCGCGCGGCGTGAAGTCGTCATTGTGGAGGATGACCTTGTACAGGCGCGGCCGTTCGATTTTGTTTTCGGCCTTTGTTCGCGGCTTGACGGCGATATCGCTCATGTCGGCTGCCCTTGGAGCACGCTTCTGATTGAGTCATTTGACGCGGTTTTCCCGCGAACCGGATTCCATCGTCGGGCCAAGCCCGCGGACATGCTTCGCTCGGGAACGCTACGGGTTCTCACGGCTGAACCTTAACGCCGGCGTACGAATTTCGCGACCAGTTCGACATGCGGCGAATGCCGGAACTGGTCGACCGGCGTTACGGCCTCCAGACTGTAGCCGCCGTCGATGAGAATGCGCGCGTCACGCGCAAACGTCGCCGCGCTGCACGACACCGCGACGACGACGGGAATCCTGCTGGTTGCGAGATGTTTGCTCTGCGTCTCTGCGCCCTGCCGGGGTGGGTCGAATATGGCGGCGTCGATGTCGCGCAGTTCCTGCGCCACCAGCGGACGGCGGAACAGGTCGCGGGACTCCGCCTTGATCGGCTTCAGCCCGGAGGCGGTGTCCGCGGCCTTTTGCAGCGCCGTCACCGCCGCCGTATTGCTGTCGAAGGCTGTGACCCGCGCCCGAACCGCGAGCCGCAGCGCGAACGGGCCGACGCCGCAGAACAGATCGGCGATATGCCTCGCCTTGCCGCAATGCGCGGCGACCAGCGCCGCCAGCGTTTCCTCGCCTGCCACGGTCGCTTGCAGGAATGAACCCGGCGGCAGGACAAGCCGGGCCGCGCCGATCTCTATCACCGGAGCCGCGCGCATCAGCACCAGTTCGCCGTGGCGGGTCAGCCGCGCCAGCCAATGCACCTCCGCGACGCGCGAGAGTGTCGCGATCAATGCGGGCGGCAATTGCCCGGAACCGCGAACGTCGACATCGAGGCCATTACGGGTCGCTGTCACCTGGATATCGAGCGGCTTGTTCGCAGGCTTCAGCGCCATGGCCAGTTCGCGCGCGGCGTCAATCGCGCCGTGAAGGGCGGGATCGAGCACCGGGCAGGCGTCGATCGGCACGATGGCATGGCTGTTCGGCGCGGCGAAGCCCACGCGCAGCTTGCCGCCATCGCTCCGGGCATGGAGGGTGATCCGCCTGCGGCCGGCGCCATGAGCGTCGATGAGGTCGTCCACGTTACAATCGATGCGGGCCAGCGCCAGCGTGTCGATCACGATCCGCCGCTTCCAGGCGCGGTATTCTTCCGGCCGCCAGTGCTGGATCGCACAGCCCCCGCATGCGCCAAAGTGAGAACAGAACGGAGCGATGCGATCCGGGCTCGCCGCTTCGATGCGGAGGAGGCGCGCGCGGCCGGCGTCGCCGTCGAGCGGTTCGATCTCTACGGTTTCTCCGCCCAGTGCATAGGGGACATAGACGTTGCCTCTATCGGTCCGGGCGACGCCATCGCCGCGATGGCCGACGTGATCGATGGTCACGCGCTTCGTGCCGCCGATTTGAAGGTTCTGCCTATCCACGGCGGGCGCCGAGGAAGAATTCGATGTTGCCGTCGCCGCCCGGGATCGAGGACGGGAAAATCTCGATATGGCTGCATCCCAGCGTCGCCGCGAAGGCGGCGATATCGTCGCACACCGCCCGATGCACCGCCGCGTCGCGGACGATGCCTTTCCTGATCGCGGCGCGCGGCGCCTCGAATTGCGGCTTGATCAACGCCAGCAGGTGCATCGGCGCTGCCGCCAGCGCCAGCGCCGCCGGCAGGATGGCTTTCAGCGAAATGAAGCTTGCATCCATCACCACCACGTCCGGCCGCTGGGGCAGCCGTTTGCCCTCCAGCGAGCGGATATCGGTGGACTCCATCGACACCAGCCGGGGATGGCCGCGCAGGCTCGGATGCAGCTGATCGCGGCCGACATCGACGGCGAACACCAGCGCCGCGCCCTCGCTCAGCAGCACCTCGGTGAATCCTCCGGTCGAGGCGCCGACATCAAGGCAGACATGGTTCTCGATTTCGATCGGATACGCCGCGAGCGCGCCGGCCAGTTTCACGCCGCCGCGTGATACGTAGGGGTGCGCGGGTTGCGCTTCGATCGCGGCGCTGACGTCAACCGCCTCGGAAACCTTTGTCACCGGCTTTCCGTCGGCGGTCACGAACCCGGCCTCGATCGCGGCTTGAGCCCGCGCCCTGCTCTCGAACAGTCCGCGCTCGACCAGCAGGACGTCGGCGCGCCTGCGGGCGCGGGGTTCGGTCTTGTCGCGCTTCGCCATGGTGATCTCAAAACCCTAGATCACGATGGTTTT
>NZ_BJNF01000021.1 GCF_006539545.1 Nitrobacter winogradskyi | reverse complement strand
CTTCGCTCAAAAACGCTATAAGGCCGGCTGGAAACCGCTCCGACGCGCGCCGATGATGTAGCCTGCCTTTATCGCGAAAAGCGCTTGCGACGAAGAAATTCGGGTATTCACCGGCCGTGCCGGATAGCCTGGCTCGGTGCAAAAACTGGCAGGAGCCGGTTTTGTCGCGCGCCCGCAATGACGGCGAGCGCATCAGGTGATGCTCAGGCCAGCTTGACGGTCTCGGTGTTGACGTCCTTGCCGAGCGCCTCGAAGACCTTGGCGACGATGCCGCTGGCGTCCAGCCCGGCGCGGCCGTACATCGCGGCCGGGTTGTCGTGGTCGAGAAATTCATCCGGCAGGATCATCGAGCGGACGCGCACCAGACCGCTGTCCAGCATGCTGTTATCCGTCAGCGTCTGCAACACATGCGAGCCGAAGCCGCCGATCGAGCCTTCCTCGATCGTGATCAGAACATCGTGGTCGCGGGCGAGCTTCAAAACCAGATCGACGTCCAGCGGCTTCATGAAGCGGGCGTCGGCGATGGTGGTGGACAGGCCATGCGCGGCAAGCTCGTCGGCCGCCTTTTCGCATTCGGCGAGGCGGGTGCCGAAGGATAGCAGCGCGATCTTGCTGCCCTGACGGACGATGCGGCCCTTGCCGATCGGAAGCGGAACGCCGACTTCGGGCATTTCCACGCCGCGGCCTTCGCCGCGGGGATAGCGCACCGCGCTGGGGCGGTCGTTGATGGCGACCTGCGTCGCCACCATGTGCACCAGTTCGGCTTCATCGGCTGCCGCCATGATGACCATGTTCGGCAGGCAGCCGAGAAAAGCGTTGTCGAACGAGCCGGCATGTGTCGCGCCGTCGGCGCCGACGAGGCCGGCGCGGTCGATGGCGAAGCGCACCGGGAGCGACTGGATCGCCACGTCGTGCACCACCTGATCGTAACCACGTTGCAGGAATGTCGAATAGATCGCGCAGAACGGCTTGTAGCCCTCGGTGGCGAGGCCGGCGGCGAAGGTCACCGCATGCTGCTCGGCGATGCCGACATCGAAGGTGCGTTCCGGGAACGCGTTGTTGAAGATGTCGACGCCGGTGCCGGACGGCATCGCCGCGGTGATGGCGACGATCTTGTCGTCCTTCTCCGCTTCCTTGACGAGGCTTGCGCCGAACACGTTCTGATAGGAGGGCGCGTTGGGCTTGGATTTGGACTGCGCGCCGGTCGAGATATCGAACTTGACCACCGCGTGATATTTGTCGGCGGCGGCCTCGGCGGGCGGATAGCCCTTGCCCTTCTGGGTCACGACGTGAACCAGGATCGGGCCGTTCTCCATGTCGCGGACGTTCTTCAGCACCGGCAGCAGGTGGTCGAGGTTGTGGCCGTCGATGGGGCCGACATAATAGAAGCCGAGTTCCTCGAACAGCGTGCCGCTGTTGGTCATGAAGCCGCGTGAATATTCCTCGACGCGCTCGGCGCGGTCAGCGATCATTTTCGGCAGGTGCTTGCCGAGTTGCTTGGCGGCTTCGCGCAGCGAGCGGTAGGTCTTGCCTGAATAGAGCCGTGACAGATAGGCGGACATCGCGCCGACTGGCGGCGCGATCGACATGTCGTTGTCGTTGAGAATGACGATCAGCCGCGAGTTCATGGCGCCGGCATTGTTCATCGCCTCATACGCCATGCCCGCGGACATCGCGCCGTCGCCGATCACGGCGATGACGTTGTTGTCGCCGCCGGAGAGATCGCGCGCCACCGCCATGCCGAGGCTGGCCGAGATCGAGGTCGAGGAATGCGCGGCGCCGAACGGGTCGTAGTCGCTTTCGGTGCGCTTGGTGAATCCGGACAGGCCGCCGCCGGTGCGCAGCGTGCGGATGCGGTCGCGCCGGCCGGTCAGGATCTTGTGCGGATAGGCCTGATGGCCGACGTCCCAGATCAGCCGGTCGCGCGGGGTATCGAAGATGTAGTGGATCGCCGTGGTCAGTTCGACCACACCGAGACCGGCGCCGAAATGCCCCCCCGTCACCGACACCGCGTCGATGGTCTCAAGGCGCAACTCGTCCGCCACCTGCCGGACCTGCTCCACCTTGAGCTTGCGCAGGTCGGCGGGCGTGCGGATAGTGTCAAGGAGAGGGGTGCTACTGAAATCGGTCACTGCGACATTTCCAATTTTGCATATCCGGAAGCGGCGAACGCACGCTGGTATTTTAACGCAGCAGACGTTCAAGAGCCGTGAAAGCTCCCGAACCGAGAAGCTTGAATCCGAAGTTTAACGGAGGCTCCGGCGGAGAATTGTGATATAGGTCACTCTTTATCGGATCTTCGTCCAATCATTTTTGCAAGCTGCTTGAAGCGCTTACTCCGCTTGTGCGCCGACCTGCCGGGCCGGTTGGCATCATTCCGGAAGCATTTACACCAAACCCGCCGCCAAAGCCAACGGGCAGCCTCCTGTTGAGTAGGGGAGACTCTGCGGCGGGTTCAAGGGTTCCTGGAAAGCGGCGTGGAATATCAATGGGGCCCGGGTGGGCTGTAGGGCATGGCCTTCAGCTTTCCGAGCCGTCCCGGAACGACCAAAAAGATAATCTATTCAAAGGGCTTTTAGTCAATTGACCGGCGCGCGGTCTCACTGAACGTCGAGCGGCTCGGTGCCTGTAACCTGGCCGGACGCGTCGGTGGTGATTTTCTCCACCCTGGCTTCCGCCCGGCGCAGCAGTTCCTCGCAGCGCCGTTTCAGCGCCTCTCCGCGCTCATAGATCGTGACCGATTCCTCGAGCGCGACCTTGCCGTCCTCCAGGCGCTTGACGATCGATTCGAGTTCCTCGATCGCGAGTTCGAAGGACAGCGTCTTTACGTCGGCGGGAGCATTTTCGGCCATCTGGTTTTCCGGCTCGGCTGTTCGGGCGGATATCTGCTTGGGCGGATTATGAGGTTTCGCTGGACTTCGCGGCACAGGGATTATCAGGACACACGGACTATCGCGGCACACGGACTATCATGACACAGTGTCACGCGCCCATCAGAGCGGCGACATGAGCGGCCACCGACTCCCCCAAAGCCTTCAAATCATAACCGCCCTCGAGCACCGAGACAATTCGGCCGCCGGCTGTCGCGTCAGCGATATCCATCACCTTGCGGGTCACCCATTCGAAGTCGCTCGCGGCGAGATTGAGAGTAGCCAGCGGATCGCGGCTATGCGCATCGAACCCCGCGGAGATGACGATCAGTTCGGGCGCGAATTTCCTGAGCCGGGGAAGGATGAGGTTCTCGAACGCGGCGCGAAACCTGGCCCCGCCGTCGCCGGACGCCAGCGGCGCATTGACGATGGTGTCGTGATCGCCGCGTTCGCTGCTGGCCCCGCTGCCGGGAAACAACGGCATCTGGTGCGTCGAGCAGTACATGACCGATCTGTCGGCCCAGAAAATATCCTGCGTGCCGTTGCCATGATGCACATCGAAGTCGACTACCGCCACGCGGTCGATCCCGTGCTTGCGCTGGGCGTGCCGCGCCGCGATCGCGGCCTGATCGAAAAGGCAGAAGCCCATCGCCCTGCCGGTCTCGGCATGATGTCCGGGTGGACGCGTGGCGACGAATGCGTTGCTTGCATGGCCGGCGATGACGGCTTCGGTCGCCGCAATCGCGCCGCCTACGCCGCGCATCGCGGCTTCCCAGGTCCCCGGCGACATCGATGTGTCGCTATCGAGATAAACCAGACCATTCTCCGGCGACAGATGCCGGAGTTCCGCGATATAATGCTCGTTGTGGCAGAGGGCGACAGAATCCAGCGATCCCTGGGGGGCTTCGCCGCGCGCCAGATCCCTGAAGTGGTCCGCGGTCAGCACCTCATCGATGGCGCGGATCCGATCCGGCCGCTCCGGATGACCGGGCGGCGTCAGATGATCGAAACTGGCGGCATGCGTGAGAACCAGCGTGGTCATGCGGTGTCCTGGCCGCCGTGCGGGCATCGCGCGGCAGCGAAAGTCAATGTACCGGGTTGCGCCCGGTTCCGAAAGTCCGCGTTATCGCTTCTTGCGCGCAAAGAACGCCTCGAATGCGGCGATCGCTTCTTCCGAGCGCAACCGCTCTCTGAACAGGCGGCTTTCGAGGTCGATCCGACGCGTCAGTTCCTCCGGCGACGGTTTCAGGAGCTTGCGGGACAGCGCGACGGCCTCCGCCGGCAGTGCGCAGATTTCCCGCGCAACCTTTTCGGCCTCGGCCTCGACCTCGCCCGGCGCGACCACGGCATTGACGAACCCCGCCTCGCGCGCCTCATCTGCGCCGAGCGTGCGCCCCATCACCAGCATGGCGAAGGCGCGCTGATATCCGATCGATCGTGGCGCGAGCAGGCTCGATGCGCCTTCCGGCACCAGACCGAGGTGAATGAAAGGGGTGGAGAACGTCGCCGAGTTGGCGGCGAGCACGAAGTCGCAGTGGAACAGCATGGTGGTGCCGATGCCGATGGCGATGCCTTCCACCGCTGCGATCAGCGGCTTGGCGTTCCGCGCCAGTGAGTAGAGGAATTTCACGGCGTCGGAAGCTGCAGGCGCGCCGTCCCCGTCGCCGGACGTGCCGTCCTTGAGGAAATCGTCGAGGTCGTTGCCTGCCGTGAACATGCCGGAGCCACCGGTGATGACGATGCAGCGGATCACCGGGTCGTTCTGCGCGCTGTCGATGGCGTCGCTCATCGCGCGATACATGTCGCGGGTGATCGCGTTCTTCTTCTCGGGACGCCGCATGGTGATGACGCGGGTGGCGTTGTTGTCGCTGACTTGGAGATGGCCTGTCATCCTGTGCTCCGAGGCTGCCGGCGGAACGGCATCCGGCATGGCGGCTCACGGTAGGCGAAGTCCTGAATCCGAGCCACCCTGGAATCGGGCCTGATAGAGTCCTTCACCACTTCATGGAAGCGTCGAAGGACGCTATCTTTATGTTTTAACGCGTTTTCTTCACGCGAGCCGGTCATCCATCCTTAGGGCTCAAGCCCGAGAACATGCTTCGCTCGAAAACGCTATAGAGCATGATCCGATTCAACTTGATCGGATCATGCTCTAGCAGTTTGTTGTCTGGTCGCATTTTCTTGCGGCAACAGGTCATCCACTTCGCCGGAAAATGCTCCAGCGTCGCCGGAACTCAGGCCAGCAGAACCGCGTCCGCGCCGTTCACGGCGTCAGCGCCGTCGATCACCGTGCGTTCCAGCGCCGGAGCCTGCACGGCGATGGTCTCGGCGAAGAAGCGCGCCAGCGTAACATAACGGCGAGGGTCGCCGAATTCCGCGCTGGACTGGTACGCCGCGAGCGCTTCCGCCGCGAGCTTGCAGCCGCCGAGCGTCGACCCGAACAGCCTCAGATAAGGCGTGGCGCCTGCCAGCGCATCGTTCGGCGACGACGACAGCCGCTCCAGCAGCCATTTGCCCGCGCGCTCGAGCGACCCAAGCGCATCGCGCAGTCTCTCGCCAGTCGTGCCGAACGCGGGATCGTTCGAGGCTTCCACGCGCTTGACAGTGTCCGAGAGTTCGGCGAGCAGCGCCGACACTGCCGCGCCGTCATCCGCCGCGAGCTTTCGCGTCACCAGATCGATCGCCTGGATGCCGTTGGTGCCCTCGTAGATCGAGGTGATGCGGGCGTCGCGGTAGTGCTGCGCCGCGCCTGTCTCCTCGATGAAGCCCATGCCGCCGTGGACCTGAATGCCTAACGATGCGACCTCGTTGCCGATGTCCGTCGAAAAGGCCTTTGCGATCGGCGTCAGCAGCGCGCCGCGCGCGGCGGCGGCCGTGCGCACGTCAGGATCGGCCGCGCGCGCCGCCACATCCAGTGAAACGGCGGTGGCGTAGCAGATGGCGCGGGCCGCGGCGGTGAGCGCGCGCATCTGCATCAGCATGCGCTTGACGTCGGGATGGGCGATGATGGGGCTCATGCCATCCGACGCGCCGACGGCGCGGCCCTGCCTGCGCTCCCGCGCATAAGCGAGCGCCTGCTGGCAGGCGCGTTCGGCGATGCCGACGCCCTCGAGGCCGACACAGAGCCGGGCCTGATTCATCATCGTGAACATGCACCGCATGCCACGATTTTCCTCGCCGATCAGATGGCCGATCGCGCCGCCGTTATCGCCCATGGTCATGGTGCAGGTCGGCGAGCCGTGGATGCCGAGCTTGTGCTCGATGCCGCTGGCGTGGATGTCGTTGCGTGCGCCAAGCGAGCCGTCCGCGCCGACGAGGAATTTTGGAATCAGGAACAGGGAAATTCCCCTGGTGCCGTCAGGCGCATCGGGCAGTCGCGCAAGCACGAAATGCACGATGTTGTCGGTCATGTCGTGGTCGCCATAGGTGATGAAGATCTTGGTGCCGAAGATCCGATAGCTGCCGTCGGATGCGCGCTCGGCCCGGCTGCGCAGCGTGCCGACATCCGAGCCCGCCTGCGGCTCGGTCAGTTGCATCGTGCCGGTCCATTCGCCGGACACCAGCTTTCCGAGATAGATGGTCTTCAGCGTGTCGCTGCCATGCGCGGCGAGGGCTTCGATCGCGCTGAGCGTCAGCAGCGGGCACAGGCCGAAGGCGGTGTTCGCCGCGCTCCAGATTTCGGTGCAGGCGGCGTTGATGGCAAGCGGCAGCCCCTGTCCGCCGAAATCCTCCGGCCCCGAGACCGCGTTCCATCCCGCCGCCGTCCAGCGTCTGTAGGCATCGGCCCATCCCGGCGCTGTCGTCACGCGGCCGTCTTGCAGCCGCGCGCCGTGCCGGTCGCCGGCGCGGTTGAGCGGCGCCAGCACTTCGCTCGCGAAACGGCCGGCTTCCTCCAGCACCGCAGCGGTGATTTCGGTATCGAAATCTCCATAATAGCTGGCCTCGACCGCGGCCCGGAGCCCGGCACCGTCGAGGGCGAGCAGCATGTCGCTGATCGGTGCGCGATAGGTCATGATGGTGCCTCGCGAGCAAGGGCCTGACAGGAGGACGGGTCTCCTGTCAAAATGTTAGTCATAACCAGTTTTTCCACGAAACCGCGCGGCTCTCAACCTTCTCAGGCAGGCGGGATGCGGTCCGTCTGAAGGACGCGCTCGGGTTTGGGCGGCCATTCCCATAACGGGAAGGCGGATTGAACTGGGTCAAACCGCTGTCAGGCGTCTCCGGCCGGTTGAAAAGGTAAGGCACTATCTGTAGATCGTCGGGACTCGAGAGTTCGCGAGACCATGGTTCGCGCATTTCGGGCCGTTGGGGCGTAGCCAAGCGGTAAGGCAGGGGATTTTGATTCCCCCATTCGGAGGTTCGATCCCTCCCGCCCCAGCCATGCAGTGGGGAATTTGGAGAATTTTCTTCTTTTGTGCCAAAAAACCCCGATAATTAGGGGTTTTTGTGAGTAGCGCGCCCCACAGAGACCGGTGTTCGAAACCGCCATATTCCCGAAAGCAGTTTAAAGTCTCTATGGATTCATTGAAGAATTCCCGTTTTACAGAGACTCGGCTTGGAGATCGTAGAATAAAACTACCGCGTGGCCCTGGTGGCAGTGCGCTAGGGTTTTACGAGCGGGGTGGCCGCCTCATGGACCTTGATCGCTCCAAAACGAAAGAACTACGGAGTCGCATAGAACGAAGAGCATTGCGTGATGTCTAGGAAGTTGAGAGCGATCGGAAGCAGTAGCGTTCGAACACGAGACCGCACAGGGCTCAAAAAACGTTGCCTATGTCATCTCTTTTTGCCGACTAAAGTTGGGAGAAGTTTTGTACTACGCTCACTCAACGAAAAACACCGATGGCTCGGACTGGCAAAGGCTGGCCGATCATCTGCAGCAGGTTACGCGACTTGCGGCCGCGCGCGGCGATAAATTCGGTGCGGGTAGAGCGGCGGCGCTTGCCGGTTGGCTGCACGATCTTGGCAAATACGCGGCGGCTTTTCAGAACTATATCAGCCATCGTGGGCCCGGCGGCGTCGATCACTCGACCGCCGGTGCGAAAGAAGTTATCGCGCTCGGCCTGAAAGAGGGCGACGGCCTGATGGCCGAATTGATTGCCTATGCCATCGCCGGCCATCACGCCGGGCTGCCCGATAAATCCGGCGATGCCAGCACGCTGGCCGATCGTTTCGAGAAGCCGCTCGAGCCGCTCGACGCGCGCTGGCGCCGCGAGGTCGATTTCGACGCGACGGAGCTGATGCCCAAGGACTTCACGTGGCGGCGCGATGGCCGGCACGCCTTCCAGGCCGCTTTGCTCGGTCGGATGATTTTTTCCTGTCTCGTCGACGCTGACTTTCTGGAGACCGAGGCGTTTTATGCCTCGGTCGATGGGAACGAGATCGATCGCGAGTGGCCTAAGCTGCCGGATCAGATGGATCGGCTGATCGCCGCCTTTGATGCCTATATGGCGGACAAGCAGCGTAGCGCAGCCCTGACGCCACTCAACCAATTGCGCGGTGAAATTCTGACCCATGTGCGCGCCAGGGCGGCGCTGCCGCGTGGTGTCTTCACGTTGAACGTGCCGACCGGCGGCGGCAAGACACTTGCCTCGCTGGGTTTCGCCCTCGATCACGCCAAACGCTGGGGTATGGAGCGGATCATCTATTCCATTCCGTTTACGTCGATCATCGAGCAGACCGCGTCGATTTTTCGCGAGGTCCTCGGCAATAACGTGATTCTTGAGCATCACGCCTCGATCGAGCAGACATCGTCAAAGGACGATGAGTTTCGCGACGGCATCTCCGATGCCAGACTGCGCCTTGCGATGGAAAACTGGCCGGCGCCGGTGGTTGTCACCACCAATGTGCAATTGCTCGAGAGTCTGTTCGCCAGCCGAACCTCACGGTGCCGCAAGCTGCACAATCTCGCCAACGCCGTCATTATCCTCGATGAAGCGCAGACCATCCCGCTTCATGTCCTGAAGCCTTGCGTCGCCGTACTCGATGAACTGGCGCTCAATTATGGCTGCACTATCGTGCTATGCACGGCGACGCAACCGGCGCTGATCGCGCCGTCATTCGATGGTGGTTTTCAGATCGTCGACCCTGACGAGCGTGAATTGGCGCCCGATCCGCCACGATTGCACCGCGAACTGAAACGCACCACGGAACGTCTCGCCGGTACCATGACCGATGACGATCTGGTCCATGAGATGGCTGCTGTCGAGCAGGGTCTGGTCATCGTCAACAGCCGGCAACACGCGTTGATGCTCTATCAGGCCTGCGAGGCGGCCGGTCTCGCCGGGCTCATTCATCTGACGACGCGGCAGACCGCGGCGGACCGGCGAGTCATCCTCGCTGATGCGCGCCAGCGTTTGACCCACGGCCAACTTTGCCGCGTCGTCGCAACGTCGCTGGTTGAGGCCGGCGTCGATATCGATTTTCCACGTGTGTGGCGTGCGCAAGCCGGGCTCGATCAGATGATGCAAGCGGCGGGGCGCTGCAATCGAGAAGGTCGTCGGCTCGTCAGGGACAGCATCGTCACCATCTTCGAGCCGGCGGAGGCCAAGCCGCCGCCGGAGATCGCCGGATTGATCGACGATACCTCGCGGATTTTGCGCGAGCACCGTAGCGATCTGTTTTCTCCGCGGGCGATCGAGGCCTATTTCCGTGAGGTCTATTGGCGCAAGGACAAGGGTTTGGACAAGCGCGCCGTCATGCAACGTTTTTTGATCGGAGTTGGAGACAAGACCGACTTTGCCTATCGTAGTGTTGCGGAAGAATTTCGTCTGATTGAAAGCGGCATGGCGCCGGTGATCATCGCGGTCGATGACCAGGCGAAAGCGACGCTGGTGGCACTCAAAGGCGGAATGCCGCCGGGTATGGCCGCGCGCGAATTACAGAACTTTGTCGTGCAGGTGCGGCCGCGCGATCGTCGGTTATTACTTGGCAATGGCCATGTCAGATTTGTCGAAGGCTTCGGCGATCAGTTCGCGGTGCTGATGACCGAGAGCCTTTATTCGCGGGAAACCGGCCTGTTGTGGGAAAGGGGTGATGAACTGGGGTTCGGCGGAATCATATAGTTCGATAAACTTAGTCTGCATCTGTACGCAGACTGTGACGCAGTTGCGGGGCGAGTCGCTCCCCCGATTTGAGGTTGGAGCAAATCTCGACGGTCGGATCGCATTTCTGCCAAATTAGTTCTTGATTCGTTCCAATCTAAGTGAAACTCTCGGATACGGATGAGAAGGACCCAAAAACAATCTGGGGTTGGGGATGGCTTACGGAATTCGTCTGCGCGTAGCGGGGCAATGGGCGCTGTTTACGCGTCCGGAGATGAAATCGGAGCGCGTCAGCTACGATGTGATGACGCCATCCGCCGCCCGCGGAATTCTTGAGGCGATTCATTGGAAGCCGGCGATCCAATGGATCGTTGACGAGATTCATGTCCTCGAGCCGATCCGTTTCCAATCGATCCGGCGCAACGAGGTTGGTGCCAAAATCCCGTCGCGGGCGGTCGCCGCCGCGATGCGGACCGGGAATATCGGCACTCTGGGACTTGCCATCGAGGATAGCCGGCAGCAGCGCGCGTCCACCGTGCTGGTCGACGTTGCCTACGTGATCTGCGCGCGATTTGCGCTGACCGCGAAGGCTGGCGCCGACGACAACGAAGGAAAGCATCTTGAGATTTTCCGTCGGCGCGCCCTCAAAGGCCAGTGCTTCCATCAGCCGTGTCTGGGCACGCGCGAATTTCCCGCGCAGTTCGAATTGATCGAGGCAGATGCTGCGGCGCACCCTGCTATCGGCGAAACACGCGATCTCGGCTTCATGCTTTACGACATCGATCATGCGGGGGATCGTGGCTCAATGTTTTTTCGCGCCACGCTGGATAAAGGCGTGATGAAAGTGCCCCCGCCGGGTTCGCCGGAGATCCGGCGATGAGCGCGCTTGCCTCGCTGGTCCGTGCCTATGACCGCATGACCGCGCGCGGTGAACTTCCGGCCTATGGCTACAGCCGGCAGAAGATCAGTTTTCTGATTTCATTGAATCCGGACGGCACGCTCGCGCACGATCCGATCGACTTGCGTCAGAACGAGGGCAAGAAGAAAGCGGCGCGCCTGATGGCAGTGCCACAACCGGTGAAGCGCACGTCGGGTATCGCATCCAATTTCTTGTGGGACAAGACCGCTTACGTGCTGGGAGTCACGGCGGCCGAGGGAAAGAGCGCCGCGCGCGAGCACGAAGATTTCGTGAGCAGCCATCGTGATCGGCTTGCGTCTTCGGACGATGAGGGGTTGCAGGCGCTTTGGCGTTTTCTCGAAAGCTGGATGCCCGAACGGTTCGTAGAACTCGGCTGGCCGGAGGAGATGAAAGACCAGAATATCGTCTTCGCGCTTGAAAGCGAACGGCTCGATGAAGTGAGGATTCATGACCGCCCGGCCGCGCGCGATCTGTGGGCGGTCCTGTCGGCAGCAGGTCAGAAGGACGAGGCGGTTTGCCTCATCACCGGTAGCCGCGCGGCAGTGGCGCGGCTGCACCCGTCGATCAAGGGCGTTTGGGGTGCGCAAACGGCCGGCGCCTCGATTGTCTCGTTCCAGCAGGAATCATTCACGTCCTACGGTCATGTGCAGGGCGCTAACGCGCCGGTGTCGGAGGCGGCTGCCTTTGCCTACACCTCGGCACTGAACCGCTTTCTCGAACGCGATAGTGGCCATCGGATTCAGGTCGGAGACGCTTCGACCGTATTCTGGGCCGATGCCTCCGACGCCACCGCTGCGGCAGATGCGGAAAGTTTCTTTCGCGGCCTCGTCGATGAGAAGCAGGCGGATGCGGTTGAGGAAAAGAAGGTGGAGGGTATTCTCGCCAGGCTGCGCGAAGGTCGGCCTATCGCGGAGTTCAAGCCGGTGGCGCCGGGCGTCCGTTTCTTTGTGCTCGGGCTGGCGCCCAACGCGGCGCGTCTGTCCGTGCGCTTCTATATCGAGGAGGATTTCGGCGTCATCGCCGAGCGCTACCTCCGGCATCTGGAGCGGATGCGGATCGATCCGCCACCCCGGGAGCAGACGCCCTCGATCTGGCGGATGCTGATCGAGACCGCGGTGTTGCGTAAATCAGAAAACGTCCAGCCCAATCTCGCCGGCGAGTGGCTTCGTGCCGTCCTGACCGATACGCCCTATCCCCTCACGCTATTGTCGACGCTGATCATGCGCCTGCGCGCCGACTACGATGTCAACGCCTTGCGCGTCGCCATGCTCAAGTCGGTTCTCATCAAGAATTTTGGAATGGAAAAGGAGGCGCCGGTGTCGCTCGATCTGACTAGCAAGGAGTCCGGCTATTTGCTCGGGCGGTTGTTCGCCGTGTACGAACAGATTCAAGTTTTTGCGCTCGGCCGCAGCGTCAACGCCACAATCAAGGACAAGTTCTACGGTTCGGCTGCGGCTCAGCCGCGCAAGGTCTTCCGGATGCTGGATGCGGGATCGGCCAACCACCTGTCCAAAATCGGCAAGCAAAGACCCGGTCTCAAGGTCAACCTCGAAAAGACCGTTGGTGCGATCATGGAACTGATGTCGCCGGGCCACGATCCGTTTCCCGCGAGCCTGCCGGACAAGAGTCAGGCTCTGTTCGGACTGGGGTATTACCACCAGCGTAACGAGTTCTTTCGCAAATTCGACAAAGCCACTCCTGGGGAGGACTCCTGATGACCGCACTCGCTAACCGCTACGATCTCGTGTTTCTGTTCGACGTCACCAATGGCAATCCGAACGGCGACCCCGACGCCGGCAATTTGCCACGCATGGATCCCGAGACCAACAAGGGGTTGGTCAGCGATGTCTCGCTGAAGCGCAAGATCCGCAACTACACCGAATTAACGAAGGGCGGGCAGCCGGGTTACCGCATCTACGTGCAGGAAGGTTCGATCCTCAACGAGCAGCATCGAGAGGCCTACAAGGCGGTTCGCGGTGACAGCGACAAAACGAAGGCCGGCAAGCTCAACCCTCAGAGCGTCGAGGAATCGAGAGAGCTTACAAAATTCATGTGCGATAATTTCTTTGATGTCCGTACCTTTGGCGCGGTGATGAGCACCGGCATCAATGCCGGCCAGGTACGCGGGCCGGTGCAGGTCACCTTCGCAAGTTCGATCGAGCCGATCATGCCGCTCGAGATCTCCATCACCCGCATGGCGGCCACCAGCGAAAAGGAAAAGGCCGCCCGCGAGAAGGGCGATGAGGGCGACGAGCGCACCGAGAACCGCACCATGGGCCGCAAGCATATCGTGCCCTACGGGCTTTACCGTGCCCATATGTTTGTCAACGCCAAGCTTGCGGAGCGAACCGGATTTGGTGAGGCTGACCTTGCCCATTTGTTCGAGAGCCTGGGAACGATGTTTGAGCATGATCGCTCAGCGGCGCGCGGTGAAATGTCGTCGCGGCGCGGCATCGCATTCAAGCATGCTTCGGCGCTCGGCAATGCGCATGCACAGGCATTGTTCGATCGGGTGCAGGTGCGGCGCAAGATTGGTGATGAACTCCTTGAGCCGGGCAGCGATCGTCTCAGCAACTACGCTCCCGCGCGGCGTTTTGCGGACTACGACGTGGACGTGAACCGCGACAGCCTGCCGGAAGGGATCGAGATCGTCGAGTTGTTCTGACGGCGTGGGGGAGAGATGCAGGAACTCGACGATCCGATCCCGCTCTCTGCGCTTCAGCATGCGGTTTATTGCTTGCGTCAGGCTGCACTCATTCATATCGAGCGGCTGTGGGCGGAAAACCGCTTCACGGCCGAAGGGCGTGTGCTGCACGAGGTGCCGCACGAGCCGGCGAATCGAAAGCGCGGACAAGTCCGCCGTGTTATGGCGTTGCCGTTGGTCTGTCGTCGGCTCAATCTGGTCGGCGTTGCCGATCTCGTTGAGTTTCATGCTGGCCCGAACGCTGAAACTGCTTATCCGGTCGAGTACAAGCGCGGCAAAGCCAAGTCGCATCGTGCCGATGAGGTGCAACTTTGCGCGCAAGGTCTTTGCCTGGAAGAGATGACCGGAAAACCGGTGCCCGAGGGCGCGCTCTTCTATGCTACAACCAAGCGGCGGGTCGTTGTGTTGTTCGATACTGAGTTGCGACGTCTCACAGAAGAAGCCGCATCGCAGTTTGGCGCGTTATTCGTCACTGGTTGTACGCCGCCAGCAGTTTATCGTGCGGATCGCTGCCGCGCCTGTTCGCTGCTCGAATTGTGCCGGCCGAAAGCGAGCGCGAAATCCGCGCTGGGCTTTCGCGCTCGCGAAATCGATGCTGCTCTTGGGCGCGACGAAGTCGCGTCATGAAGAAACTTCTCAACACCGTCTATGTCACTAGCGAAGGTGCCTCGCTGCGAAAGGACGGCGAGAATCTGGTGGCGGAACTCGATGGCATCGAGCGCGCCCGCGTGCCTTTCCACATGATGAGTTCGTTGGTGGTGTTCGGCGGCATTTTCGTGTCGCCGCCGCTGATGCAGGCGCTTGCTGTGCTCGGAGTGACGATCGTCCTGCTCGATCGCGCCGGCCGCTTTCAGGCGCGCATCGAAGGGCCGGTCAGTGGCAACGTGCTATTGCGCCGCGCGCAGTATCGCGCCTCCGATCAGCCGGATGAGATCGTGCGAAGTATCGTCTCGGCCAAGGTCGCTAATCAGCGCGCCGTGCTGCAGCGGGCGCTGCGTGATTACAGCGGGGAGATGGCCACGGATCAGCGCGCAAGAATCTGCGGCGTTGTGGATCGGCTCGCCCGCATTCTGCGGTGGGTTGCGTTTACCAACGAAGGGGTCGATGTTTTGCGCGGTGCCGAGGGTGAGGCTGCGCAGGGCTATTTCTCCGTTTTCGGCGATCTAGTGCGCTCGCCAGATCCCGAGATATGCTTTAGCGGCTGCAGCCGCCGTCCGCCGCTCGATCCAGTAAACGCCCTGCTGTCCTTTCTTTACACACTGCTGACTAATGATTGTCGCAGCGCTGCGGAAGGCGTCGGGCTCGATCCTGCCGTTGGCTTTTTGCATCGTGACCGTCCAGGTCGCCCCAGTCTAGCGCTCGATCTGATGAAGAATTGCGTCCCATTCTGGCAGATCGGCTGGCGCTTTCACTTATCAACCGCCGCCAGTTGCGGAGCCGTGATTTTGAAACCCGTGATGGCGGCGCGGTATTGCTCTCCGACGCGGGGCGTCGCACGGTGTTGACCGCATGGCAGGAGCGCAAGAAGGAGGAGCGTCGCCATCCGTTCCTTGATGAGGCCGCTCCGCTCGGACTCGTCCCCCATTTGCAGGCGCAGCTTCTGGCGCGACATTTACGAGGCGATCTCGATGCTTATCCGCCTTGGTTTTGGAAATGAGGGGCGATCTGAAGATGGTAGTTTCAATTGCTCTAGCCATCGCTGGCGAGGGGCGTCATGCTTGTGCTTGTGACTTATGATGTTCGCACGGCTGAGCCTGGTGGCGCAGCGCGCTTGCGGCGCGTTGCCAAGACTTGCCGCGATTATGGGCAGCGTGTGCAGTTCTCTGTGTTCGAGATCGAGGTCGATCCGGCGCAATGGGTCAGACTGCGCGCGAAGCTCGAAAGCTTGATTAAGCCAGAGCACGACAGCCTTCGCTATTACTACCTTGGTGCGAACTGGCAACGGCGTGTCGAGCATGTCGGCGCGAAGCCTGCGGCCGATCTTGGTGGCGCGTTGATTGTTTGACTTCAAGCCCGCGCGAACCCTAAGCATGCGACATTTTATGGGCCGGTTCGCGCTCTAGCGAAGTCATTCAAATCGTTCAATTATCCGGTAAAGACTGACCACCAGCGCTCATCTATACTCGGCTAAATCGTCGATTCGCGCCAGGGAACAAGATTTCTCCGGGGAGAGAATGCATTATGGTCAGGCAGTCGCGTCCTTCACGGGCGCGTGGATCGAAACATTGGCGACGGCTTTCTCTCGCTTGAGACGTAGGGTCGCGTCCTTCACGGGCGCGTGGATCGAAACGTCTATACGGCGGTCGCCTCTCAAGGGGCCGCATGTCGCGTCCTTCACGGGCGCGTGGATCGAAACTCGTCGACCAATTGGAAGCAACACTCGCGCGTTAGTCGCGTCCTTCACGGGCGCGTGGATCGAAACCTCCATGTCCTCATGAAGGTTCGGGAGGCGGATGGTCGTGCCCTTCACGGGCGCGTAGATCAAAAATGAGCTCCGGAAGGCACTGATCCTTCGGGATGATCAGTGGCAGCGGATATCGCAGCACATCATCGGCGACGAGTGTACGCGCGGCTCGTCGGGCCGCGACAACCGCATGTTTATCGAAGCGGTGCTTTGGATCGTGCGGCGGTCCGCGTGTCGTGCGTTCCAAGTCTAGTAGGTCGAAACAGCTGCTACAACCTCCGAGGGCGTGATCGCAGACGACGATGAAACAGCCGATACCGCTCTTCTTGGAGGCTGTAGGAACAACATTATTGCATGGGTGAGGCTAGCGGACCTGTCCACTAGGTCA
>NZ_BJNF01000020.1 GCF_006539545.1 Nitrobacter winogradskyi | reverse complement strand
GGTGGCGTTGCTGACCAGCTTGATCCTCGGCGCCGTCGCCTCGATGAGGTTTCGATAGGAGTCGAGATAATCCAGCGCCATGCGCCGCGCCGTGAAGCGCGTTTCGAACTCCGCCCTGATGGCTCCGCGATCGAGCGTCGTCAGGCTGTGGACGGCGGCGACCGCGCTGATTTCGTCTTCGACGATGAAGCCCGTTCGGCCATCCGTAATGATCTCGGCGACGGAGCCACGATTGTAGGCGATGACGGGCGTGCCGCACGCCATCGCCTCGATCATGACAAGGCCGAACGGTTCAGGCCAGGCGATCGGCACCAGCAGTCCGATGGCGCCGCTGAGGAAGTCCGGCTTCTCATGGTCGCTGATCTCGCCGATATACTCCACCAGCGGATGATCCATCATCGGACGGATGTATTCATCATAATATTCCTGGTCGGCGCGATCGACTTTCGCGGCGATCTTGAGCGGGATGCCGCACCGAAGCGCGATCCTGATGGCGCGGTCGACGCCTTTCTCTGGAGCGATGCGGCCCAGTACCGCGAGGTAGCTCGGCTTGACCGGGCGAGGCGTCAACAGCTTTTCCGGGAGCCCGTGATACACGGTACGGAGCCAGCGGGCTTGCGGCGCCGGGCGCCGTTGTGCGTTCGAGATCGAAATCAATGGAATTGAAGAAAATGCATTGAATACCGGCTGGAGCTCCGGGAGGTCGAGGCGGCCATGCAGCGTAGTGAGAAAGGGTGTCGGTTGTCTCGAAAACAGTGAGAAGGGGTAGTAGTCGAGATGAAAGTGGAGAAAATCGAACTCTTCATCGTCACATTTCCGGCGGACCCGTTCCAGCATCACCATGTGCAGCGCGTTCGGATCGCGTACGGCGCCATCCAGGCGTAGAGCCCTTGGCCAGGTCGCATCAAGTCGGGCCGACGTAAGAGAATCGCCGCTGGCGAAAAGGGTCACGTCGTGGCCGAGGGCAACGAGTTCTTCCGTCAGCCAATGCACCACTCGTTCAGTGCCGCCATACAGCTTCGGAGGAACGGCTTCCGTCAACGGAGCAACCTGCGCGATGCGCATCTATCAGTCTCCTGTCATTGTGTTCATGTCTCGGTGTTCATGTCTCGTCGGCGAGTGGAGGCGTCAGGGTTGTCGGGACAAAGGAACGTTCCCGGATTTGAGAGGTTCCTTTGTTCCGCGCGACTTCTTCCACATTGTCGTCTTGCTGATGCCATCACTCCCCTGCAGACAACCTATGCAGGCTTTGCAACGAAGTTTGTGCGCATTGACGGCTTTTCTGGGGGGCTTGTGCGGCATTGTCGAACATCTTCCGAGAAGACGCCTTCGCTCTTTACTCTGGTCAACTTCACAGCACGGTAGGGATGCATGGACGATTTTTCGGAATACGCCAGTCGGCCCTTTGCATTCGTGATGCGTTACTGCCGCCGGCGGTCAGCGTCGCACATTGCGATCCTTCTATGCGTCGTCGCGGCGGTGGTGTGTTCAGTCGGGACGCAATACGGCGTCAAGTCGCTCGTTGATGCGCTGACGCGCGGGCCCGGGCATAGCGGGGCGGTATGGCTGGCGTTCATCTTTCTTGTGACGCTGATTGCTGCCGACAACCTGCTCTGGCGCGTCGCGAGCTGGGTCGCGAGCTTCACATTCGTCGGCGTCACGGGCGACCTGCGCCGCGATATTTTCAGGCATCTGACAGGTCATGCGCCAAGTTATTTCGCTGGACGAATGCCGGGGATGTTGACGGGCCGCATCACGGCGACCTCGAACGCGGTCCACACCGTCGAGAACATGCTGGTCTGGAACGTGCTGCCGCCCTGTATCGCGACGGTGGTTGCGATTGCGCTGATCGGAACGGTCAGCCTTCCGATGGCGGCCGGGCTGGCGCTCGTCGCCGTCTTCATGGTCGTCGTCATGTTCGGAGTGGCTGCCGGGGGGAAGGCCCTGCATGACGATTACGCCGACAAGGCTGCGAGGGTTGATGGCGAGATGGTCGATGTCGTCAACAACATGCCGCTGGTCAGGGCTTTCTGCGGCACCGACCATGAGCTGGACAGGTTCAATGCCACGGTCGGCCGCGAAATGGGCGCGCGCGGACGCAGTCTTCGTTATCTGGAGAAGCTGAGGATCGCTCATGCCGTCGTCACCATCGTGCTGACCATTTCGCTGCTGGCGTGGGCCATTACGCTGTGGCAACGCGGCAGCGTCACCACCGGGGACGTCGTGCTGGTCTGCACGCTCGGCCTGTCGATTCTGCACGCCACCAGAGATCTCGCCGTCGCGCTCGTGGACATCACCCAGCATGTGGCGCGGCTGTCGGAAGCGGTCGCGACGCTGCTGGTCCCGCACGAGCTGACCGATCATCCCGAAGCCAGGCCGTTACGAAAGAACGGTGCGGCCATCGCTTTCAACAATGTCTCGTTTCGTTACCCGGGCGGCCGATCCGTTTTCGAGCGGTTCAACCTCAGGATACAGCCGGGGCAGCGCGTCGGGCTGGTCGGAGAGTCCGGCGGCGGCAAGTCGACGCTGTTCGTCCTGTTGCAGCGGTTCTACGATGCGGAGCGCGGAAGCGTGACGATCGACAATCAGGATATCTCGCGCGTGACGCAGCACAGCCTGCGCGAGGCCATATCCGTGGTGCCGCAGGACATTTCACTGTTTCACAGGACCATCCTGGAGAACATCCGTTACGGTCGTCCGACGGCGACCGACGACGAGGTGCTGCGCGCAGCGAGCGCCGCGCGTTGTGACTTCGTCGACAAGCTCCCGGAAGGGTTCGCGACCATGGTCGGCAACCGCGGCGTAAAGCTTTCCGGAGGTCAGCGCCAGCGCATCGCCATCGCGCGCGCTTTCCTCAAGGATACGCCGATCTTGCTGCTTGACGAGGCGACCGCAGCGTTGGACAGTGAATCCGAGGAGGCAGTCCGCGAGGCGCTCGGCAGCTTGATGCGAGGCCGCACGGTGATCGCCATCGCGCACCGGCTTTCGACCTTGCGCAATTTCGATCGCGTGGTCGTGCTCAAGAACGGCAAGATCATCGAAGACGGCCAGCCCGCTTGTCTGATGCGCAAAGACGGACACTATCGAAACCTCGTCGCCAAGGAGATGAGCCGCCTCGCTGTTCACGCGGCTTGAACCCTGATCTCCGTCAGGCGTCGGTCGCTGGACGGAGCCGCATGATCAGGAATTCAGCGGGGGGCAGATGATGGCAGCAAAACGTGCGGCTCAGATGACGAGCACGCCGTCCGAGGTTCTTTCGGAATCGCCTTTCTATATTCCGATGACCGGACCGTCGGCGCGCCCACGCCGCACGCTGAAGCACGATGACACCTTCGTTGTGCTGGACAGCCATGGTGATATCGGCGCTTCCGCGGGAGGGCCGGACGGGCTGTTCAATTCCGACACACGATATCTTGCCCGGCTGGAGTTGCTTCTCAACGACATGCAGCCGCTTCTGCTCGGCTCCAACCTGCGCAACGACAATTCCGGCCTCACGGTCGATCTCACCAATCCCGATATCTATGATGGCGACCGGATCGTATTTCATAAGGATACGATCCATATCGTGCGCACGACTTTTCTCTGGCGGGGAACGGCGTATCAGCGGATAGGTCTGCAGAATCACGGCGAGCAGGCCGCAAGCGTCGCCCTCTCCCTTCGATTCGACAACGACTTCGCCGACCTGTTCGAGGTTCGGGGCGAGCGCCGCGAGCGGCGCGGGACAGGCGCCAGCGAATTGGCCGATCCCGCCACCGTCGTTCTGTCCTACACGGGCGTCGATGATATCGTTCGGACCTCGCGCCTGCATTTCGCGCCACGGCCGACGCGGCTGACGGTCAACAGCGCGGTTTATCAGATCGATCTTCCCCCGCAGCAGACCACCGAAATCTTTCTCACCGTGTCCTGCAACAAGCCGGAGACGGAGAGGCCGGTTGCGTTCTATCGCGGCTTGCTGGCGCATCGACGTGAAATGCGGCGCGCCTGGTCTCATACGACGAGTATCGAAACCTCGAACGACGTCTTCAACGAGGTATTGTGCCAGTCGATGGCCGATCTGAATATCCTGATGACGCAGACGCCGCAGGGCCGCTATCCCTATGCCGGGATCCCCTGGTACTCGACCACGTTCGGGCGCGACGGCCTCATCACGGCCTTGCAGATGTTGTGGATCGATCCTGGCATCGCGCGCGGCGTTCTCCGGAGGCTTGCGGCCTTTCAGGCGAAAACCGTCGATCCTCTCTCGGATGCCGAGCCGGGAAAAATCCTTCACGAAATGCGCGGCGGTGAAATGGCGGCGCTACGCGAAGTGCCTTTCGAACGATACTACGGCAGCGTCGATTCCACGCCGCTGTTCGTGCTGCTCGCGGGGCTCTACGTCGAACGCACGGGCGACGAGTCGATCCTGAAAGAGCTATGGCCGGCGATCGAGGCTGCGCTCGGCTGGATCGATGGCCCCGGCGATCCCGATGGTGACGGCTTTGTCGAATATCGGCGCGCATCCGAGCAGGGACTCGCCAATCAAGGCTGGAAAGACTCATTCGACGCGATCTTCCATGCCGATGGCACGCTTGCCGAGGGCAATATCGCGCTCGCGGAGGTGCAAGGTTATGTCTTCGCCGCCAAGCGGGCGGCGGCGCGGTGCGCGCGCTCGCTCGGCCTGACCGATCGGGCCGGTGAACTGGATCGCGCCGCGGAGCGTCTGGCATGCCGGTTCGAGGAGTCATTCTGGTTGCCGGATATGGGAACCTACGCGCTGGCGCTGGACGGGAGAAAACGCCCCTGCGAAGTGCGGACGTCGAACGCCGGACAATTGCTGTTCACCGGCATGGTCCGTGAAGATCGGGCGCGCCTGGTCGCCGCCGATCTGATGCGGCCGGCGTTCTTCACCGGATGGGGAATCCGCACCGTTGCTCTTGGGGAAGCGCGCTACAATCCGATGTCCTATCACAACGGCTCGATCTGGCCGCACGACAACGCGCTGATCGCGCTCGGGCTCGGGCGGTATGGCCTCAAGCACTCGGTGGAGCAGGTTTTCAAGGGGCTGTTCGATGCCGCTTCCTATATGGATCTGCGGCGGCTGCCGGAACTGTTCTGCGGCTTCCGACGTGAACCGCGGCGTGGGCCGACGCTCTATCCCGTCGCCTGTCTGCCGCAGGCATGGGCGAGCGCAACGCCGTTCACGCTGCTGGAAGCGGCGCTGGGTCTGGAATTCGACCCCGCAAGGAGCGAGATCCGGCTGCGCAATCCGCGGCTCCCGGCGTTTCTCAACGAGATGATCCTGCGGCGGCTGCATCTTGGCGAATCCACCGTCGATCTGCGTCTGCGCCGGCATGATGAGGACGTGTCGGTTGAGGTGCTGCGGACACAAGGCCACGTCCAGGTATCGATGGTGCTGTCCCGTTAGAGCATGATCCGACCCGAAGGGCCGCGCCAGCGCAAAGTGGAAACCGGTCTTCGGATGAGATCATGCTTAAAAATAAGCGACGAGTCCGATTCAACTTAGTTGAAACAGACTCTATAGCGGTTTCTTCACGCGAACCGGTGTCCATCCTCGGGTCAAGCCCGAGGACGTACTTCGCTCGAAAACGTTATAGATAGGACGGTCATGGGCCGCGTCTCTCAAGCTCCTTGACCCGCGCCTCGTACTCTTCGGCAAGCTTGAGCAAGCGCTTTTCGGTGAACGGATCGGTTCCCTTTGCGAGTCGGCGGCAGCGTTCGGCCTGTTGCTTCAGAAACTCGATATCCATGACGTCATCAGCGTTATGAATTCGTGGAATCAGTCCGTCTCAATACTCGTCATCACAGTCAGCCGGGGAGCGGAACGAGATGGAGACTCTGCATGATCGCGTATGCTTAACCCGCGTCGGAGTCTTGCGTTCCTCGACCTCCACAAGTAACCCCCATGTCCTGACGGGGGGGTCGGCCCCTGTTGTTAGAACTCCCCGCGCAGCCGTCCGGAGAATACATGCACGGGACCACGATCGGCGTTATAGCCAGGGTTCGTAATGAACTGATAGTCCGCCGTCAGGGTGACCCACCGGTTCAGCGCAAAGGCATAGTACGTCTCCAGTATGCGCTCGCGGCGATAGTTGAGCCGGCCGTCGCCGATCAGAACGCTGAGGCCGCCGGCGGCGATGAAGTCGCGATGATCGCGTGACAGCGCGTTGATCGCGCCGCCGAGGCCGATCGTATCCTCCGGCCGACCCCAGCGTGTTCCCTTGATCGAGGCTCCGAGCGAGAGGCTGGCGTCGATGTCGGTGAACGCCATGATTTCGGTCTTGCCGTCGTTCCAGCTCCAGCGGCCGAACAGCCCGATGTCGTCGGTGACGGCCTGCTCGACGTTGAAGGCGTAGCCGTATTTGATCCGGCCCATGCGGGTCCGCGAGATGTCGAGATTGGCGGGATCGTTCAGCGCTTCACGATAGCTGCCCATAAAGGCGCTGTTGAGCCAGCCGAGGGAGCGGAGCCTGCCGGGCTGGCCGAACAGAGAGAAGCGTGTCTCCAGTTCCAGCACATACTCGCCGCGCCGAAACACCTGGGTGTCGAAACTGTCGGCGTTCGATTGCGAATTCATCAGGAAATAGCCGCCGCGCAGCGCCCATTGTTTCTGATTGAGTTCGGCGGTCACGCCGTAGGTCAGCCCGAGCCGGTCTGCGGCATAGTCGAAGGCGCCCGGCGCCCACAGTGACCAGTTCATGAAATCCGTGCGGGTGTCCTTGGCATAAACGTTGCCGTCGAACAGGTCGATGACCGCCATCTTGCCGGCTTGCAATGTCAGTCGCGAGATATCCGCTTTGCCTGCGATCTGCCCCGGATCGGTTGCCAGATCTTCCTGCTCGCCGCCGAAGCCGAAGGTCTGACGCACGAACAGCCGCGAGGTGTTGTAGCGCGGATAGGGGAAGTTGGATTTTTGCGCCTCGCCGCTCGGAAAGCCCGCGACGCCGACGGTGTCGCTGAGGCCGAAACCCTGAAGCAGTTCGGGATTGTAGTAGACTTCACCGCCGTCCCAGACCCGTGCGTTCAGAAACAGCGCGTTGCTCCACGTCGCCTGATACTGTGCGGCCGGGCTCAGGCTGTTGGGGCCGCTGTAGGGCGCGCGGAAGGACGGATACCCCTGTCCCAGATAGACGGTCTGGCCGTGAACCTCCCAGCGGTCGGATTCCAGGCCGGCTGGCGGTTCCGCCGTGGGGCCCGTGCCGATCACTGATCCGCCGAGCCTGCGGTTGAGGCCGACGCGGATCGATTGAAAATTCATGGTCGCGGCGTATTGCGCAGCCGACGGAAACTGAACGCTCGCTCCTTCGAATTGATAGTGGAGATATTCAAGCCGTGCGCTCCAGTACGGCGCGAAGGCGTATTCAATCCCCGCGCCGGCGACCCAGCCGAAGCGGGCATCCAGCTTCTTCTCCTGATCGCCCGAGGGAAGATCGTTCAGATAGCGGTCGCCGGTGAAGGCGAGGCCGCCGGTGGCGTAGGCGAGCCAGGGCCCCGCGGCATAGCCGAACCGCGCGCGCGCCGTTCCGATGAAATCCCATTGGTGCGTGATGCCGGAGCGCGCTGTCGCGAGCTTTGAGATGAACGAATTGGACTCGATAGCGTTTGGGAACGAGACGTCGGCTTCGGCGCCGAGCAGGAGCCCCGACGGAAGCCGGACATTGTAGCCCGCCTGAATGCCGCCGATCAGTCCCCCGAAAACATGGCGGCCGGAGGCCGGTGCGGGATCGAAGAGTGTCGCGGCCGATCGGCCGCCACCAAATCCGGCGTGGCCGCCGACATAAAAGCCCGACCAGTCGATGGCGGTCACGGGACGCGCTTTCCTGATCACGGGAAAGTCCGCCGCCTGCGCGAACCCGTTCTGTGCCAGCAGGCTTGCCGCAAGGCCGGCGAGGGCGCATGTCACCCGCTTCAACGCTTGCGCCGTCTGGATTTGCTCGGACCTGTTTGGTGGAATCCCTGTCACGGGGCGCTCCAGTCAGGCTGGCGCATATCCCCAAGGGTTCGCCTGGCGCGGCCCTCGCTTCCCTGGCGGGACACCTGATCTGCGCCAGTCGTTAAGTGATCCAGAGGCAACGCCATCCGCCCAGAAATCCCATCCGGCTATGACAGAGGTGCGACAGGACGTCTGCGCGGCAACGCAGGAAACGGAAGAACGCCGGCGCATCTGTGACCGATTATTTTGATCATGCTCAAGTGCGACCGCCCGGACCGTCTGTCAGCACCGCCGGGTCGAACCTTGCCATGTCCGCCAGCAACTCGCAGAACGCGCGGGCGCCGTGCGCGAGTAGCCGCTCGCCTTTCTCCACGGAGGCCTGCGTTGCGTCGCCGACGGCGCCGCTGGGATGGAGGTCCTGAGCCTGCCATGCGAAAGGCGCGGGCCGCTGCGTGCCGAGCCAGCGATAGGTCTTCTCGATCGCAATGCTCGCGGGGCTGAAATCGGCGATGCGGTCGCTGCGGACCTGGTCCGGGTAGCGGGCCAGCATGATCGACGTTTCGACGGCGCCGCCGTGAACGCCGTGGCGCAGCTCCTGCGCATCGAACAGGCCGTCGGGCACGCCGAAGCGCGCCCATGCGGTGGTGACCGCGAGCATCCGATGCCGCGCGCGCAAGTCCTGCGCCACCATCGTCATCGCGGCGTTGTTGCCGCCGTGGCTGGATACCATGACGATCTTTCTGATTCCGCGCCGTGCGACCTCCTCGCCGAGCGCGGTCCAGGCCTTGAGCGCCGCCTCGTTGGACAGCGTCCGGGTGCCCGGAAAATCCATGTGCTCCGTGGAAATGCCGATCGGCTGCACCGGCAGGAAGGTCGCCGGGATCTCCTGCGGCAGCCATTCGCGGACCTGGGCGAGGTAAGCCTCCGCGATCAGCACGTCGGTGGTGAGCGGCAGGTGCGGCCCGTGCTGCTCGGTGGCCGCCAGCGGCAGCACCGCGATCCAGTTTGCAGCGGTCTCGGGTGCAACGCCGGGCCAATCGATGGCCAGCCAGTCGAAGGGGGGCGTCCGGATCATCTCGCGCGGCGTTTCATTGAACGGGAATGCAGGTTATAGCGTTGTTTCGAGCGGCATGGACACCATTTCGCGCCAAGGCGCGTTCAAATCAAAGCCATAATGCCCGCTTCATGGGCCAGAACGATCGAGGAGCCGGAGGATGAGCCTTGCCGTTTCGCTGCGAAGATTGACCGCCGCAATAGGGTTTGCGCTTGGCATCGCTTCATCCGCTGCTGCCGAACCGGCGCTGGATAGAGTTTCCTTTGGCACCAACTGGGTGGCGCAGGGCGAGCACGGCGGCTTCTTTCAAGCCCTGGCCGACGGCACCTACAGAAAATTCGGTCTCGACGTGACGATCGTTCCGGGCGGTCCGAATGTGAACAACCGGGTTCTGCTGATCGCCGGCAAACTCGACTTCTTCATGACCGCGAACACCCTGCAGTCGTTCGATGCGGTTGCCAATAACGTGCCGGTCGTGGCGGTGGCGGCGATGTTCCAGAAGGACCCGCAGGTTTTTCTCGCCCACCCGGAATCGAAGGTGGCAACGATCGAGGACCTGAAGCCGCTTGATCTGTTCATTTCCAAGGAAGGCATCGCAAGCTACTTCCAGTGGCTCAAGTCCGAGTATGGATTCAGCGCCGGGAAGGTCAAGCCTTACACGTCCAACGCCCAGCCCTTCCTTGCTGACAAGAAAAGCGCGATGCAGGGCTACGTGACATCCGAACCGTTCGCGGTGGAGAAGCAGGCCGGCTTCAAGCCGACCGTGATCCTGCTTGCGGATGCCGGGTTCAATCCGTACTCGACGTTGATCGAGACCCGCCGCGATCTGGTCGACAACAAACAGGATCTGGTGCAGCGGTTCGTCGACGCCTCGATCATCGGCTGGTACACCTATCTCTACGGCGACAACACGGCCGGCAACGCCATGATCAAGAAGCTCAATCCTGAAATGACCGACGACCTTCTGGCCTATTCGGTGGCGAAGATGAAAGAGCACGGCATCGTCGATTCGGGCGACTCCTTGCGCGACGGCATCGGCGCCATGACCGATGCGCGCTATGCTGGTCTGTTCGACCAGATGGTGCGGGCCGGCGTGGTGCGCCGGGACATCGATTATCGCAAGGCCTACACGTTGCAATTCGTAAACAAGGGGGTCGGTCTCGACTTGCGGCCCAGGGACTTGCAGATCAAGAGATAGAAGCCGCGTCCCATGATCGATTACGCAATAGCGTCGTTCCCATCCGGCGCGGGCCCGCGCGCCGGCGACGCGGTGAGCCTGAAAGGCGTTACGAAACGCTATGACCGCGACGTCGCCGCGCTGGGACCCGTCGATTTCAATGTCCGCAAGGGCGATTTCGTGTCGCTGCTTGGGCCGTCCGGCTGCGGGAAATCGACCGCGCTGCGGATCATCGCCGGATTGAGCGAGCCGACGTCCGGCAGGGTTCAGCTTGCCGGCGGCGGGCGTTCCATCGGCTTCGTGTTTCAGGAGCCGACGCTGATGCCGTGGGCGACAGTGCGAGACAACGTGGCGCTGCCGCTGAAGCTTTCGCGTCCGCGGGGCGCCGACATCGGCGCTCGGGTCGAGGTTGCGCTGGCGAGGGTAGGGCTGGCGGAGTTCGCAGCCGCCTATCCGCGCCAACTGTCCGGCGGAATGAAGATGCGGGTCTCGCTCGCCCGCGCGCTCGTCACCGACCCGGATGTTCTTCTGATGGACGAGCCGTTCGCGGCGCTTGACGAGATCACCCGTTTCCATCTCAACAACGATCTGCTCGCGCTGTGGCGCGGCTTGCGCAAGACCGTCATCTTCGTGACCCATTCCGTGTTCGAGTCGGTCTACCTCTCCCGCCGCGTCGTCGTGATGACGCCGCGTCCGGGCCGCATCTGCGCCGAATACGCCATCGACACCGCCGAGCCGCGAAGCGAGGATTTCAGGACTTCGGCGGAATACGCCGCGTATTGCCGCGAGGTGTCGGCCGCGCTGTCCCGGGCCGTGGCTGGAAGAGCGCCACGATGACGTCACCATCCCCGCCTCCGCCGACCGGCAGCGAGGCATCGGCGCGCGATTCGCTGGCGCCGGCGGTGCGTGTGCTGCTGTCCCTCGCAGTGCTGGGCGCCGGCGTTCTCGCGTGGGACGCGCTGGTGCGCTTCAAGGACATTCCGCCCTATGTGCTGCCGGGCCCGGGCCTGGTGGCGGCGACGCTGGTGCAGGACTGGCCGATCCTGTGGCGCTCGCTGCTGACGACCCTGCTGACCACGATGGAGGGCTTTATCGCCGCCGCCATCGGCGGCATCGCGCTTGCGTTGCTGTTCAACCAGTCGAAATGGCTGGAGCAGGCGCTGTTGCCCTATGCGATCATCCTGCAGGTCACGCCGGTGATCGCGATTGCGCCGCTGCTTCTGATCTACCTGCCGCAGCAGACGGCGGTTGTGGTTTGCGCCTGGATCGTGGCCTTCTTTCCGGTGCTGTCGAACACCACGCTCGGCCTTAATTCGGTGGATCGCAATCTCGCCGGACTATTCCGGCTTTATGGCGCATCGCGGATGCAGACGCTGCGTTATCTGAAGCTGCCGGCCGCCCTGCCGCACATTCTCGGCGGATTACGCATTGCCGGCGGCTTGTCGCTGATCGGCGCGGTGGTTGCTGAAATCGCGGCCGGTTCGGCCGGCGCCGGCTCGGGCCTTGCCTACCGGATTGCGGAATCCGGCTACCGGCTCAACATCCCGCGCATGTTCGCTGCGCTGCTGTTGCTCTCCATGGCCGGCGTTGCCATTTATATGTGCCTCGCGGCAGTATCGCATCTGATGCTGCGGCGCTGGCATGAAAGCGCGCTCGGGAAGGAAAAATGATGGCCGCGCCTGTCTTTCCGGACAAAGTCGATGGCGGCGCGTCCGTGTTGCTGAAACGGAGAGCCGTCCTGGTCGCCGCCGCGATGCTGATGTCCTGCGGACCAGCCCTATCGCAGGATTCATCCGCCCTGAAAAAGAACATGATCGGGCAATGGGAGCTGTCCACGACCGAGCGTAGCAGAACCTGCGTGGTGACGCTCAAGGGCGAGACGGTGCCGCAAGGTCTCAAGCTCGACCTTGAGCCGGGCTGTGCGGCGTCGCTGCCGTTCACGAAGGACATTGCAGCCTGGACCGTCGCGGGCCTCGACATCGTGCGCTTGCAGACCGCGACCGGAGAGCCGGTGATCGATTTCACCGAAGTCGAGAGCGGGATTCTCGAAGGCCGCCGCGAGAATGATGGCATCTACATCCTGCAAAATCTCGCCGAGGCCCGCTCGCTCGCCCGCTCGATGGACCAGATGATTGGCGACTGGGCCTTCGTTCGAAGCAACGGTCAGCCGATCTGCGGCATCACGCTGACCAATACCGAAGTCCCGCCTGACAGCTTCCAGGCCTTCCTAAAACCCAAATGCGACCCGGCGATCGCGGGTTTCAAGCCGAAGGTCTGGCGTCTCGATCACGGTGAAATCCTGCTGATGTCGGCGGGCGGCGAGACCTGGCACTTCCAGGCCGACGACAATGCACAGTGGCGGCTGGTTCCCGACAGCACCAATCCGCTGATTCTCATTCGGCAGTAATCCTGAAGCCGCTTCCGTTCCGATGGAATTGGAACGAGATTCCAGATTCCCATCAGAAGTGAAAAGGCTCTACATCAGCCGCAATCCCTTCAGACTCGCATGGCCGTTCTTGCCGACGATGATATGATCATGCACGGAAATGCCGAGCGGCGACGAAATGTCGACGATCGATTTCGTCATCTGGATGTCGGCCTGCGATGGCGTCGGATCACCGGAGGGATGGTTGTGGACCATGATGATCGCGGTCGCCGATAGTTCGAGCGCGCGCTTGACGACTTCGCGCGGATAGACCGGCGTGTGATCGACGGTGCCGACCTGCTGCACTTCGTCCGCGATCAACTGGTTGCGCTTGTCGAGGAACAGGATGCGGAACTGTTCCTTGTCGGCGAAGGCCATCGAGGTCCGGCAATAGTCGATCACCGCGGTCCATGACGACAGCACGGTCCGCTGCTTCAACTGCCCCTTGGCGACTCGGCTTGCGGTTGCCGCGATCAGCTTGATCTCGATGATCGCGGCCTCGCCGAGCCCGCTGATCTCGCGGAGCCGGGCGTCGGGCGCATGAACCACCTCGGCGAATGATCCGAACCGGCCGATCAGGGATTTGGCCAGCGGTTTGACGTCGCGGCGGGGCAACGCGCGAAACAGCACCATTTCGAGCAGCTCGTAATCGCTGAGCGCGTCAGGCCCGGCGTCCCGGAAGCGCTCCCGCAGCCGTTCGCGATGGCCGTGATAATGCGGCGCTTCGGCAAATCCTGCGGGGTTGTCGGTGTTGGCGGGCATCGGATGGAGCAAACCATTCCTGGTGGTCCGATTCCGATTCTAACATTCGCGTCCCGTTTCAGCGAGCCTTCTTGCGAATGTCAGGATCGAAGGAACCCCAAATATAAGCTGCCGGTGGAGGTTTGAATCTGACATTTGCACCCGGGACGCGCCGGCGGGGCGCGAATGTCGAAGTCACTCCACTCGTTTCCACAACCTTGCCGTGGCTCGCGGTATTTGCAACCCCCATTCGGGGCGACGAGTGATGAAAGCGGCCGCGATCCGCGCGATCTGTTGTCCGGCTCGAGGTTCAGCCTCCGCAGGCGGGCTTGTCGAGTTGACGCGGCGACAGCGTGAAGATCTCGACGCCGGTCTGGGTCACGCCGACCGAATGCTCGAATTGCGCCGACAGCGAACGATCGCGGGTGACGGCGGTCCAGCCGTCGGACAGGATCTTCACGTGCGGTTTGCCCAGGTTGATCATCGGTTCGATGGTAAAGAACATTCCGGGCCTGAGCCGCACGCCGTCGCCCGGCAGTCCGAGATGGATGATGTTCGGTTCATCGTGGAATATGCGGCCGAGCCCGTGGCCGCAGAAATCGCGGACGACGCTCATGCCCTGGGGTTCGACGAAGCTCTGGATGGCGTGACCGATGTCGCCGGTGGTTGCGCCGGGCTTGACCGCCGCGATGCCGCGCATCATCGCTTCATAGGTTATATCGATCAGCCGTTCGGCCTTGCGTGCGATCGGGCCGACCGGGTACATGCGGCTGGAATCGCCGTACCAGCCATCGACGATCAACGTGACGTCCACATTGACGATATCGCCCTCTTTCAGGACCCGATCGCCGGGCATCCCATGACAGACCACGTGATTGACCGACGTGCAGGTTGAGTAGCGATAGCCGCGATACATCAGCGTCGCCGGATAGGCGCCGTGGCTGAAGGCGAATTCACGGACGAGATCGTCGATTTGCGAGGTGAGGACGCCAGGCTTCACGAAATCGGCGAGTTCGTCGAGACAGCGCGCCGTCAGGGCTCCGGCCTCGCGCATTCCAGCGAAACCGCTCGGACCGTGCAGTTTGATCTGTCCGGTCTTTCGCAGGGGGGTTTCGGAGGCTTCGACGTAACTCATCAGCTGGTCTGAATCCGGATGAAGGGAAGTTGCTGTCTCCTAATCTAATGGATGGCGTTGCCAGCGCAAGCTGAAGCGTTTCATGCGGCGTGATCAGGCGGGTGGGGGAGGCATCCGCTCGCGGCCCGGCGCCCAAATGAGGCTGATCGGCAGAAAATCGATTGGCGCGCCGCGGTGGCGGCGATAAGGATGAAAGTGCAAGTGTTTACCGCTTCGGATCTCTGATGGCATCCCTGGATTCGGTCAGTCTGGCCATCCTGCTCGGCGCGATTCTGGTCATGGCCGGAATTCTGTCGAGCCTGCTGGCGTTGCGGTTTGGCGCCCCCTTGCTGCTCGTTTTTCTGTTCATCGGCATGTTGGCGGGTGATTCCGGGCCCGGCGGTCTGTCGTTCAGCGACGTCCAGAACACCTATCTCGTCGGCTCGGCCGCGCTGGCGCTGATCCTGTTCGACGGCGGTCTGAAGACCCGGTTCCAGAGCATCCGCACGGTGCTTGCGCCCTCGATGGTGCTCGCCACGCTGGGCGTGCTGCTGACCGCGCTGGTCACGGCGCCGGTCGCCAGATACGCGCTCGATCTCAACTGGACCGAGGCGCTGCTGATCGGCGCGGTCGTCGCCTCCACCGACGCGGCCGCGGTGTTCCTGCTGGTCCACGCGCAAGGGTTGCGGCTGCGTCCGCGCGTTGGCGCGACGCTGGAGGCGGAGTCCGGCACCAACGATCCCTTCGCGGTGTTTCTCACGCTGATGCTGGTCGAGCTGATCTCGGTCGGCGACAGTTCGGTCTGGCATGTGGTGATGGAGTTTCTCCGGGAATCCATGCTGGGCGGCATCGTCGGTGTGATCGGTGGACGGCTCGTGGTGGTCGCCCTGAATCGGGTGGCGCTTCCCCAGGGGTTGCATGCGCCGTTCGTCACGACGGCGGCGCTCGTGATTTTCGGGGTGGCGCAGATATTCCACGCGTCGGGGTTTCTGGCGGTCTATCTTGCGGGAATCATCATCGGCAATCACCCCACGCGCGCGCACAGTTCGGTGGTGACGTTCCTCGACGCCGCGACCTGGCTGGCGCAGATCGTGATGTTCGTGCTGCTCGGCCTGCTGGTCTCGCCGTACCGCCTGATGGACAGCGCGCTGCCGGCGGTGCTCGTCGCGTTCGTGCTGATGCTGGGGGCGCGGCCGCTGGCGGTCTTTCTATGTCTCGCGCCGTTTCCTTTTAACTGGCGGGAAAAGCTGTTCATTGCCTGGACCGGGCTGCGGGGGGCGGTTGCCATCTTTCTTGCCTCGATTCCGATGCTGGTCGGGCTGTCGAAGGCGTATCTGTATTTCGACGTCGCGTTCGTCGTGGTGATCATCTCGCTTTTGCTGCAGGGTTGGACGCTTGCTCCGGCTGCCCGGCGGCTGCATGTGGCATTGCCGCGGGCCGACAGGGGGCCGCGCCGTGTCGAACTCGATTTGCCGGGACAGCTCGAACAACAGCTGGTCGGCTATGCGGTGCGACCGACCAGCCTGTTTCTTCGGCGCGGGCTGATTCCGTCGTGGTCGAAGCCGACGCTCGTGATTCGCAATGAGAAAATCCTGACGCCCGCTGAGGCCGAACCGATCGAAGCGGGAGACTATCTCTATCTGCTGGCGCCGCCGGAAAAGGCCGAGGCCCTCGACCGCTTTTTTGTCGATATGCAGCCGATGGCTTCGCCGGACCCGCATCTGCTGGGTGACTTCCTGGTCTCCGGCGAAACCAGCCTTGGCGACATCGCGCAGATCTACGGCGTTTCCGTCGATCCGGCCGCCGCGGAGCTGACGCTGGCGGATTACTTCGATGTCCATCTCGATCGGGCGCCGAAAGAGGGGGCGACCCTGCCGCTTGACGCCATCGTCCTCGTCGCGCGTAACATCAGCCAGGGCCGCGTCAACGCGGTCGGACTCCGTTTGCCACAAGACGGGGAAGAACGGCCGCCGCCGTCCAGAATGGGTACATTGAAGCAGAAGGCGGCGAAGGCCTGGTCGGCGGTTGCAGGGACCTGACCACGCACGGGCATTTCGGGCCAGAGTCTTTCACCATTTCCACGAAGCGGCGAAGGTCTCTACGCGGGCAGCACCTCGGGGCCGCCGAATGCCGCGACCCGGCCGCGCTTGAGCATCACGACGTGCGAAGCGAGCTGGCGGAGTTCATCGGGGTCATGGCTGACATAAACCATCGGTACGCCGGCTCCATCGCGCAGCAGCATCAGGTAGGGCAGGATTTCCGCCTTCCGGTCTTCATCGAGCGATCCCAACGGTTCATCCAGCAACAGCAGCCGGGGCTGCGCCAGCAGCGCGCGGCCAAGCGCCACCCGTTGCCGCTCGCCGCCGGAAAGCTGGCCCGGCCGGCGATCGAGCAGGTGGCCGATATTAAGCATCTCGCTGAGGCGTTTCTCCTGCGCGGCATCTCTGGTCAGCCGGTTCATCCGCCGTCCGTAGTCGAGGTTCCGCCGCACATCGAGATGGGGAAACAGCCGTGCATCCTGGAAGACGTAACCGATGCGGCGGCGATGAACGGCGACGTGGAAGCGTCGCGTGGTGTCGTCGAGCGCTTCGCCATCGACCGAGATGACGCCGCGATCCGGCGTCATCAGCCCCGCGATCATGCTGACCAGCGACGTCTTGCCCGAGCCCGACGGTCCGAACAGTCCGGTAACGCGTCCTTCGCTGGCAAACGCGACATCGACCGAGAACTGGCCAAGCTGTTTCGAAACCTCGACGCGCAGCATGGTCAGATTCCGTGCAGGCGCCGTGTCGCGCGCCGGGTGAACACCTCGGAGGCGATCAGCGCGGCCATGGACATGGCGATCGATATGATGACCAGCCGCATCCCCGCGGCATCCCCGTCGGGGGTCTGGATCAGCGAATAGATCGCCGAGGAGATCGTCTGGGTTTCGCCGGGAATATTGGAGACGAAGGTGATGGTCGCGCCGAATTCGCCGATCGCTTTGGCGAAGCCGAGCACCATGCCCGCCAGAATGCCGGGCAGCGCCAGCGGCAATGTCACCGTGGCGAAGACCTTCCATGGGGAGGCCCCAAGCGTGCTGGCGGCCTGTTCCAGCCGCCGGTCGATGGCCTCGATCGACAGCCGGATCGGCCGCACCAATAGCGGAAACGACATCACGCCGCAGGCAAGCGCCGCGCCGGTCCAGCGAAAGGCGAACACGATTCCGAGATGATCGTCGAGCCAGCCTCCGACCAGCCCGCGTTTGCCGAAGGTCAGAAGCAGCAGATAGCCGGTGACGACGGGAGGCAGCACCAGCGGCAGATGAACGGCGGCATCGACAATCGATTTGCCCCAGAATTCGTAGCGCGCAAGGGCCCACGCCAGCGCGATGGCGATCGGCGTCGCCACCAACGTCGCAACCACTCCCACCTTGAGCGAGAGCAGCACCGCCATCCATTCAGGGGTCGAGATATCAAACATGAGGTCTCGGAGGTATTGCTTGGCTATTTTCTGGGGTTCGGAACGCGTGAAGCGTTGTCGCGGGAGCGACGAAGCAACCCGGCCATCCCACGGGAACGCCGGGCTGCTTTGTATCATGCGCCGAACGCACGAGCCGATCTCGTTGCGAACCCGCTTTGTTCAGCACCGCTCAGGTCGTGGGATCGACCAGGAACGTGAAGCCGTGTTTCTCGAAGATCGCCTTGGCTTCAGAGCCGCGCAGGAAGGCGAGATAATCCGCGGTATCCTTATGTGCGGTTGAAGTCGCCGCTACGGGATAGACGATCGCCGGGTGCGAGGACGCCGGGAAGGTGCCGACGACTTTCACGCCAGGTTCGACCCTGGCGTCGGTGGAATAGACGATGCCGAGCACGGCTTCGTTGCGCGCCACCAGCGCCAGCGCGGCGCGAACATTCTCCGCCATCGCGACTTTGGATTCCGCCGCCGTCCACGCGCCGAGCTTCTCCAGCGCCGCCTTGGCGTATTTGCCGACAGGCACGGACTTGACGTCGCCGGTCGCGATCTTGCCGTCGCCGGCAAGCTGGGCGAGATCGAAGCCCTGGTCGATGGTGACGTTGTCGATCTTTGAATCCCTCGGCGCGATCAGCACGATGCTGTTGCCGAGCAGGTTGACGCGGGTCGGCTCAAGGATGGATTTCTTGTTATTCACATAATCCATCCAGGCGACATCAGCGGATACGAAGACGTCCGCGGGCGCGCCCTGCTCGATCTGCTTGGCCAGCGCGGAACTCGCCGCATAGCTGGCGGTGATCTTGACGCCGGTCTTGGCGGCGTAGGCGTTGTCCACCTCGTCGAGCGCGTTCTTCAGCGATGCGGCTGCGAATACGGTCAGCGTTTTGGCCTGCGCGGCGGGCGGCGTCGCGGCCGAGGGCTTTGCATCCTTGCCGTGGGCCGGCAGGGCGAAGGTGGCACCAACCAGCAATGCCGCGAGCAATGAACGTGTAACGGTTTTCATATGACGCTCCAGACCGATCCCGCGCGAATGATCGCGCAGGTTGTGCGAGGGATTGACAGGGCGATCGACGGAAGCGCCGTTCCAGGATTTCCAGCGGGCTTACGGCCGGCCAGAAAGATCGCTCGCCGATAATATCAGCGGAGCGATATATACGTAAAGAGCTTGCGGTCGCTGGTTTTGTGCCGTTCCCAACTACTGGCGGGCGTCCGGCGCCGCCAGAACCTGACGGCAGGCCGCAGGCAGTTGCGACAATGTGATCGGGGGCTTCGGCTTCGGCGGCGTCTTCGGCGGTTTCGGATGCAGCACGGCGTCGCTGAACCAATAGGCCAGATCCTGTGCGCCGCATCCCTCCGCCGGCTCCGGCGGAGGCTGGGATTCGCACTGCGGGTTGCCCGGCGGACACTTGATGCGAATGTGGAAGTGATAGTCGTGGCCGTACATCGGGCGAACCTTCGAGAGCCAGCTGCGGTCGCCTCTCGCTTCGCGGCAGAGCGCTTTCTTGATCGCGGCATTGACGAAAATGCGTTCGACCGCCGGCTCCCTGGCCGCGGCACGGATGACGCTGAGGTGGCTCGGCGTCCAGGCGTGGGGATCGATATCCAGGCGGTCGCGGCGCACCATCATGACCGCCGACATCTCCTCGCGCTCGTTGCGCGACAACAGCCGGTTCGGCATTGGCGTGAGCCAGACGTCGGCATCGAGTCCGATCTGGTGGCTGGCATGACCGGTGAGCATCGGACCGCCGCGCGGTTGGGCCATGTCGCCGATCAGAAGCCCCGGCCATCCAGCGTCCCTGCGCGCCTTCGCCGACACCCGTTCAAGCAGCGCCACCATGGCCGGATGCGCCCAGTTGCGGTTGCGCGACAGACGCATCACCTGCCAGGTCGGCCCGGTGATCGGTAGCGCCTCGGCCCCGGCAATGCAGCCCCGCGCATAAAAGCCGATCACGTAAGGCGCTCCGGCGGCCGGCAACGTCTTGCGGCCGAACAGTTGCTTGGCGGCCAATGTTGGGTCATCGGGATTCGCCAGCGGCGGCAGCGGCTTCGGGTGCAGCGTGCCTTTGTCTTGCGCGACCGCGCTCGGCGCCAATGCGCCGATCGGGGCGGCGAAACCGGAGAACAGAAGCAGGGAGAGAATCGCGCGGATGTTCATGAGTGGTGATTCTATAGCGTTTTCGAGCGGTATGAATACCCGCTCGCCTATCGAAACCGCGTCAGGCGATGCCGGATGGCCTCCGCTCACTCCTCTCTTGAAATATCAGCCGGCGGACCTTTCGGCTCAATCAATCATGGCCCGTGCCGCGGCAGCTTCGGTTGTGGCTGCCTGCCGATCCGTGCTCGCGGGCCGTGCCCCGTTATCGTTTGCCGGCGGCTTTCCTCGCCGGAGAGCGTTTGGATTTTGCTGGGGAGCGCTTTGCGGCATTGCGCTTACGGGTCGCAGCCCCCTTTTTCGCCGCGCGCGACCGATCAGCAGCGGAACGGGCGGCCGAAGCCTTGCCACCCAGTTTGCCGCCGCGTTTCGATGCGACGTTCGTGGTCTTGCGGCCGCGGCCCGATCCGCTCTTCTTGCCGCCGCCGCTTTCCTTGTTGACGGTGGCCCACGCCCGGCGCTCGGCCTCCTCCTTTTTCACGCCGCGCTTCTCGTATCCTTCCTCGATGTGTTCGGCCTTGCGTTTCTGCTTGCCTGTATAGGCTGACTTGTCACCGCGCGGCATGATGCCTCTCCGACTGCGTTTCGGTGGAATCGAAACGTCGGGCCGTTGCGAGGGTTCCTGCAGTCGTGCTGCGGGCCGTAAGCCTGATTTGAAGCGTCAGCTATCGACCTTCAGCGCAGCGATGAAGGCTTCCTGCGGGATGTCGACCTTGCCGAACTGCCGCATCTTCTTCTTGCCTTCCTTCTGCTTCTCCAGAAGTTTTCTCTTGCGGCTGACATCTCCGCCGTAGCACTTCGCGGTGACATCCTTGCGCAGCGCGCGCACCGTCTCGCGCGCGATCACCTTGCCGCCGATCGCCGCCTGGATCGGAATCTGGAACATGTGCGGCGGGATCAGTTCTTTCATCTTCTCGACCATGGCGCGGCCGCGGCCTTCGGCGCGGGTGCGATGCACCAGCATGGACAGCGCATCGACCGGCTCGCCGTTGACGAGGATCTGCATCTTCACGAGATCGGCCGGCTTGTAGTCGGTGAGATGATAATCGAACGAGGCGTAGCCTTTGGAGACGGACTTGAGCCGGTCGTAGAAGTCGAACACGACCTCGTTGAGGGGCAGGTCGTATTTCGCCATCGCCCGCGCGCCGACATAGGTGAGTTCCTTCTGCACGCCGCGGCGGTCCTGGCACAGCTTCAGCACGCTGCCGAGATACTCGTCGGGCGTGAGGATGGTGGCCTCGATCCATGGCTCCTGGATCTCGGCGATCTTCACTACGTCGGGCATGTCGATCGGATTGTGAATCTCGATCTCCACGCCGTCCGTCAGCTTCATCCTGTAGATGACGCTCGGCGCGGTGGCGATCAGGTTGAGATCGAACTCGCGGGAGAGCCGTTCCTGGATGATCTCAAGGTGCAACAGGCCGAGGAAACCGCAGCGGAAGCCGAAGCCGAGCGCGGCGGAGGTTTCCATTTCGAACGAGAAGCTGGCGTCGTTGAGACGCAGCTTGCCCATCGCCGCGCGCAGCGTCTCGAAATCGTCGGCGTCAACGGGAAACAGACCGCAGAACACCACGGGAATCGCGGGCTTGAAGCCGGACAGCATCTCCGCCACCGGCTTGCGGTCGTCGGTGATGGTGTCGCCGACGCGGGTGTCGGCGACTTCCTTGATGGCGGCTGTGATGAAGCCGATCTCGCCGGGGCCGAGTTCGTCGACCTGCTGCATTTTCGGCGTGAAGAAACCGACGCGCTCGACATCGTAGGCGGCGCCTGTACCCATCATTCGGATGCGGCTGCCTTTCCTGAGCGTGCCGTCGATGACGCGGATCAGCACGACCACGCCGAGATAGACGTCGTACCAGCTATCGACCAGCAGCGCCTTCAGCGTGGCGTCGCGGTCGCCTTTCGGCGGCGGCAACCGGGTGACGATGGCTTCCAGCACATCGGGCACGCCAAGGCCGGTCTTGGCCGAAATCATCACTGCGTCGGAGGCGTCGATTCCGATGACGTCCTCGATCTGCTGCTTCACCTTGTCCGGCTCGGCGGCGGGCAGGTCGACCTTGTTGAGGACGGGCACGATCTCATGGTTGTTGTCGAGCGCCTGATAGACGTTGGCGAGTGTCTGCGCTTCCACGCCCTGGCTCGCATCCACCACCAGCAGCGACCCCTCACAAGCCGCGAGCGAGCGTGAGACCTCGTAGGCGAAATCGACGTGGCCCGGCGTGTCCATCAGGTTGAAGACGTAATCCTTGCCGTCCTTGGCGCGATACTTCAGACGCACCGTCTGCGCCTTGATGGTGATGCCGCGCTCGCGCTCGATGTCCATCGAATCGAGCACCTGCTCCTTGCCCGCCATTTCCCGATCGCTCAGGCCGCCGGTCATCTGGATCAGGCGGTCGGCCAGCGTCGACTTCCCGTGATCGATATGGGCGACGATGGAGAAGTTGCGGATGTTGGCTATGGGGGGCGTCGTCATGGGGCGCGGGATAGCACCCGCCCGAACGGCGGGCAAGCAAGCGTCAACCCCGGGAAACGCTTTCTGACGGCGGTTCACGGCAAGGGCGGGCGAGGATCACTCGTCCTCGTCGAATCTGTTGCCGATGAGATCGGCGATCGCGGCGATCGCCGCCTCGGCTTCCGGACCGGTCGCGGAAACGGTGATCGTCGTTCCGATGCCCGCGGACAGCATCATCAATCCCATGATCGAATTGCCGCCGACCGTCTCGCCGTTGCGGGTGACGCTGACGTCGGCCTCGAAGCGTTCGACCATCTGCACGAACTTCGCGGACGCCCTCGCATGAAGGCCGCGCTTGTTGACGATCGGCATGTCGCAGGAGATCGTGCCGGCGGCAGATGCGCCGTCCACCGTCGGTGCGGCTTCGTCGTCCGGCGGCCCGGTCATTTCCCGGCGAGCACCCGGCTGGCGATCGTCACGTATTTACGACCGGCCTCCTGCGCCATCGCGATGGCGTCGGGCAGCGTGCGCTCCTCGCGCACCTTGGCGAGTTTCACCAGCATCGGGAGGTTGATTCCCGCGAGCACCTCGACCTTGGGCCGGCTCATGCAGGAGATCGCGAGGTTTGAAGGCGTGCCGCCGAACATGTCGGTCAGAATCGCGACGCCGTCGCCGCTGTCCACCCGGTTGACGGCTTCGATGATATCGCTCCGGCACAGGTCGGCATCATCCTCGGCGCCGATGGTAATGGCTTCGATTTGCTTTTGTGGGCCCATCACGTGTTCGAGCGCGGCCTTGAATTCGTCGGCGAGGCGCCCGTGGGTCACAAGTACCAGACCAATCATTGACAACTCCTCGCGGGTGCTTTTGGTGCACCGCACGAACGGGTCACTTTGACCATCCGGAGCCCTCACGCAAGAGGGCGGCGAGGTTTTTTCCCTGAAAAGCGTCCCCAGGCTTGACGGTCTGCTCCGTGGCAATGAGATTTATATGGTTATCCGGATTTCTTCCGGCAATCGTCGGCCGCTCGCATCTCGATGCAACCTGGGATAGTCGTTAGCGCCGCGATGACGATCGGGAGTGGCGGAAAGCCGGAAGCAACCGGGATTCGCGCCAGTTTGACCTCCGAAATGGTGGTTCGCAGCGCTTTCGGCGGCGGCAGGCGCTCTGCGTCGGGCGCATCGAGATCGATCACGAGGCCGACCAGCGCCTCCGCGACAAAAGCGCACCGGCGAATCCCGAGTCCGCGGATTTCTATCATTCCCTCGAGTTCAGGCGGCGGCCTGACCAGAAGCCCGTTGCGGAACGGAGTGACGAAGAGGCGGTCATCGCCGACCAGTGTTGTGTCAGGGAGCTGGCCGCCGCGGCCGGCGAGGATGAGGTCGAAGGCAAGGCGCGACTTTCCGGCGCCCGAAGGGCCGCGGATCAGCACGGCTTGATCTCCCACCAGAACTGCGGAGCCATGGATCGTTGGACCGATCGTTGGACCGATCGTTGGACCGATCGTCGGGCCGGACGACCCGGTCATGGGGCGGGAAGCCGGACGATGAAACGCGCGCCGGCGATCCGGATGTCGCCATGGGTATCGGTCGGTCCGGGGCGGTTTTCAGCCCAGATGCGTCCGCGGTGCGCTTCGATGATCTGCTTGGAGATCGAAAGGCCAAGCCCGGAGTTCTGACCGAAACCCTGGTGGGGCCGATCGGTGTAGAAGCGTTCGAACACGCGCTCCAGCGCGTCGGGGCGAATGCCCGGACCGTCGTCGTCCACCACGATCTCGATTTCGGATTTCAGGCGGCGGCATAGAATGCGCACGCGGCCGCCGGGTTTCGAGAACGATTGCGCATTGGTCAGGAGATTGGAGATCACCTGCCCCAGTCGCAGGTCATGCCCCGGCACCGAGAAGCTATCGCTGGCACTGCCTTCAAAGCGGACATCGACGCTGATGTCGCGGCCTAGCCTGGTTTCGTTCGCGACCGATGTCAGCGTGGCCAGAAGACGCCGGATATCGACGGGCGCCTCGTCCTGCCGTTGCAACTCGGCGTCGAGCCGGCTGGCGTCGGATATGTCGGAGATCAGGCGATCGAGCCGGCGGACATCGTGGTCGATCACTTCCAATAACCGGCCGCGGCTGGCCTCGGTCTTCGCAAGCGGCAGCGTCTCCACCGCCGAGCGCAGTGAGGTGAGAGGGTTTTTCAGTTCATGTGAGACGTCGGCCGCGAAAGTCTCGATCGCCTCGATGCGGTTGTAGAGCGCGTCGGTCATGTCGCGCAGCGCGCCGGACAGGTGGCCGATTTCGTCGCGGCGGCGGGTGAAGTCGGGAATCTCGATGCGCGTCTTGATCCGGCGCCGAACCCGCTCCGCACCGTCCGCGAGCCGCCGCACCGGTCCGGCGATGGTGCTGGCGAGCAGCAGCGACAGCACGATCATGACGATCATGGCGACGCCGAATACTTTCAGGATCGCCAGCCGCTCCGCCATGACCATCTGGTCGATATCGTCGCCTTGCGTGGACAGCATCAGCGAGCCGAAAATGGTGGAGCGCGGGCGCTCGACCGGAACGGCGACCGAGACGATGATTTCGCCCCGATCGTTGATGCGCACCATGCTGGACTTCTCGCCCTTCAACGACTGCGCAACCTCCTGATAGCCGTTGCCGTTTTCGGGTCCGAGTTCGCGATAGAGCGGAAGATCGCCGCGGTTGAGCCAGGTGCGGATCGCGATCGTGGTGCGTTCGATGAAACCCGGCTTGATGTCGGTGGGGGGCGGCAGTTCAAAACGGATGACGTCGCCGCGGCGAAAAAGGCTGCGACTGTCGAGAATCAGCACGCCATCGCGATCATAGATGCGCGCGCGGGTCTTGGTCGGAGAGATCAGCCGCCGCAACACGGGAGCGACGCGCTCGGGATTGATCGGAAAGTCCAGCCCTGAAATTTCGTCCGGCGCGCCGTAGCTCTCGCCGGGCTTGAGATCGAGCAGGCGGTCCGGATCGATGGTGATCGTATTGGTTTCGACCGTGGCCGAGGCGGCGATGGCGCTTGCGATGATCTCTCCCTGCACCAGCAGACTTTGCGCGCGCGCATCGATCAGGCCGGCGCGGAACTGCGAGAGATAGAGGATGCTGGCGACCAGCGCGATCAGGCCGGCCAGATTCAGCGATACGATGCGGCGGGTCAGGCTCGAAAAACTGAGCGTGAAAAGAAACTGCCCCGCGCGCCTCAGCCATTCAAGCGGCCGTCGCCAGTACGGTGTCCGTTCGACCTGATCGGCAAGACCTTGCTCATCGACAAGACCTTCCGCCGCGAGGACCTGCGAGGTGTCCTCGGTGTCGGGATCAAGATCAGGCTGCGTTCGATCCAGCAATGACTGACAATGCCTGGTTGCACCAAATCATGATCGCCGTCATTCCCGCATATCGCTTCGCGACTGGCGCTGCGGTCAGGACGACGAAGGTTCGCTTTCGCACCGAAAGCAAACCGGATGTGTCATTTCACATCCGGCTTACGGGCTGCGCGCCCAAGGTTATCAGGTTTCCTTGAAGCGGTAACCCACGCCATAAAGGGTTTCGATCATCTCGAAGTCGTCGTCGACGACCTTGAACTTCTTGCGCAGCCGCTTGATGTGGCTGTCGATGGTGCGATCATCGACATAGACCTGATCGTCATAGGCGGCGTCCATCAGTGCGTTGCGACTCTTCACCACGCCGGGGCGCGTCGCCAGCGCCTGCAGGATCAGGAATTCCGTGACGGTGAGGGTGACGGGCTCGTTCTTCCAGGTGCAGGTGTGGCGCTCCGGATCCATGCGCAGCAGACCGCGGTCGAGCGCCTTGGCGTCGCTCTCCTTGGGCGCGGCGGCCGGGTCTTTCGGGCAGGCCCGGCGTAACACCGCCTTGACGCGTTCTACCAGCAAGCGCTGCGAAAACGGCTTGCGAATGAAGTCGTCGGCACCCATCTTGAGACCGAACAGTTCATCGATCTCTTCGTCCTTGGAGGTGAGGAAAATCACGGGCAGGTCGGATTTCTGACGCAGCCTTCGCAGGGTCTCCATTCCGTCCATGCGCGGCATCTTGATGTCGAGGATCGCGAGGTCCGGCTGGCTGGTGCGGAAGCCGTCGAGCGCTGACGCGCCATCGGTATAGGTCATGATGCGATAGCCTTCGGCTTCGAGCGCAATCGATACCGATGTAAGAATGTTGCGGTCGTCATCGACCAGAGCAATTGTGGGCATATGCCTGCTTTCCGAAGCGGGTGGCGAGAGGCGAACAATTCGACCGTCTGCCTTGGGTGTGGCTTTAAGAACGCAGTCAACGAGCAATGCAAGCGAGGCTGAAGTGTGACCGAGTTTCCGAAAACGCTCGAAGGATTCTATCCTTCCTTCACCATCCTGACGCTGTTCGATTGTCCAATTTAGCCTGAGACGGTGTTTTTTTCAAATTCGAGGACATAAGCCATGCAGCCGACCGCCAATTTCACGGCAGCGAACCTGACCCGATCCCTGCTGCGTCGGAGCCGGCAGGGCGCGTTGGCGACCTTGATGGCCGGCAGCGGCGACCCTTATTGCTCCCTTGTCAATGTCGCAAGCCATTACGATGGCTCACCAATTCTCCTGATTTCACGCCTTGCCGTGCATACGAAGAATCTGCTCGCGGACCCCAGGGTGTCGCTGATGCTGGACGAGCGCGTGGCCGGTGATCCCCTCGAAGGCTCGCGAATCATGGTCGCGGGAACCAGTGAGGAGGCGGATGGGGAGCTCAAGGCGGTTTTGCGGAGGCGTTATCTGAACGTTCACCCCTCAGCGGAGGGATTTGCGGATTTCAACGATTTTTCGTTTTTCCGGATTCGGCTGAGCGGCGTTCACCTGGTGGCCGGTTTCGGGCGGATCGTCGATCTCAAGCCGGAAAAGGTTCTGACCAGCCTCGATGGCGCGGAGGCGCTGGTTGCGGCCGAACAGAATGCGATCGAACACATGAACCGCGATCATCGCGACGCCTTGAATCTTTACGCCACGCGATTGCTCGGCGCGGTGGCGGCCGACTGGCGCTGCACCGGCTGCGATCCCGACGGCCTGGATATGAGCGCCGACAGGCATGATGCGTTGCGTCTGGATTTTCCGCGGCGGGTCGCCACCCCGGACGAACTTCGCGTGGTTCTGAAAGATCTGGCGGAGAAGGCCCGCGCGGCGGCATAGGCTTGATCCGAAGTCGCCCTGGATTCGACGAGGAGGAATTTTCCGTGCCTGAGACAGGCGTGCGTAACGGCGCCTTCGGCGCCGATAAGTTCGGCCTCAAAAACCTCAAGGCCGTGTACTGGAATCCAGGCGCGCCGCAGCTTTATGAGCACGCACTGCGCTCGGGCGAAGCGATGGTGAATGCGGATGGCGCGCTATGCGCGGAAACCGGCATCTTCACCGGCCGCAGCCCGAAGGACAAATTCACGGTCCGCGATGCGGCCACCGACAAGAATGTCTGGTGGGCCGGCAACCAGTCGATGACGCCTGACCAGTTCGCCGCGTTGTATTCCGACTTTCTCGCGCACGCCCGGAACATGACGCTGTTCGCGCAGGACCTCTATGGCGGCGCCGACCCCCATTTCCGTATCAAAACCCGCGTTTTCACCGAACTCGCCTGGCACTCGCTTTTTATTCGTACCCTGCTGCGCCGGCCGGAAACATCGGAACTTGCCGCCTTCGTACCTGAACTGACCGTCATCGACCTGCCGAGCTTCCGCGCCGATCCCCAAAGGCACGGCGTTCGCTCCGAGAATGTTGTGGCCATCGATTTCACTCGCAGGATCATTCTGATCGGCGGATCGCATTACGCCGGGGAGATGAAGAAAAGCATCTTCACCACGCTCAACTATTACCTTCCCGATCAGGACGTGCTGCCGATGCACTGTTCGGCCAATGTCGGTCCCGGCGGCGACAGCGCGATTTTCTTCGGGCTTTCGGGTACGGGTAAAACCACGCTGTCGGCTGATCCTGGGCGCACGCTGATCGGCGACGATGAACACGGCTGGAGCAAGGACGGCATCTTCAATTTCGAAGGCGGATGCTACGCTAAGTGCATCCGGCTGTCGCGGGAGGCCGAGCCCGAGATTTACGCCGCTTCGAAACGCTTCGGCGCGGTGCTTGAGAATGTGGTGCACGACGAAGTCACGCGTGTCCCCGATTTCAACGACGGCTCGAAGACCGAGAATACCCGTTCGGCCTATCCGCTCGAATTCATCCCGAACGCGTCGATGACAGGTTGCGCCGGCCAGCCGAAGAATCTGGTCATGCTGGCCGCCGACGCTTTCGGCGTGCTGCCGCCCATCGCCAGGCTGACGCCGGCGCAGGCGATGTATCATTTTCTATCGGGCTATACGGCAAAGGTGGCGGGAACCGAGCGCGACCTTGGCAGCGAGCCGCAGCCGGAATTTTCCGCCTGTTTTGGCTCACCGTTCCTGCCGCGCCATCCCGGCGTCTACGGCAACATGCTGCGTGCCTTGATCGCGAAGCACAAGGTCGATTGCTGGCTGGTGAACACCGGCTGGACCGGCGGCAAGTACGGGACCGGCCGTCGGATGCCGATCAAGGTGACGCGTGCTCTGCTCGGCGCGGCGCTCGACGGCTCCTTGCGCGACGTTCCGTTTCACAATGACAGGTATTTCGGATTCGCGGTCCCGACCTCCGTGCGCGGCGTCGAACCGCATATCCTTGATCCGGTCAGGACCTGGGCCGACAAGATCGAGTTCGACAGGACGGCGCGCGCGCTGATCGGCATGTTCCAGCAGAACTTCACCAAATTCGAGAACGACGTCGATGCCGAGGTCAAGGCCGCGGCTCCGGCGGTCAAGGAGGCGGCGGAGTAAGCCAGCATGTCGACACCGCGGGCAATCTGTCGCTCGCGGGCGTGAAGGGCTTTCGCGGGTTCAGTTTCCGCCCCGCTCCAGGGTATTGCTCGGGGTCGGACGATCGGTGATCTGCTGCCCGAACAGGCTGGCGATCAATTCCACCGCGACCCGCGCGGTCCGCCCGCGCTCATCGAGAAACGGATTGAGTTCGACGATATCCACCGAACCGACCAGCCCGGAATCGTACAATAACTCCATGACCAGATGCGCCTCGCGATAGGTCGCTCCTCCCGGAACGGTGGTGCCGACGCCGGGCGCGATGCCGGGGTCCAGGACGTCGAGATCGAAGCTGAGATGCAGCACGCCGTTGCGCGCCCTGACCCGCTCGATGACGCGATGAATAAGGACGGCCACGCCGAATTCATCGATCGCGCGCATGTCGGCGATGGCGATGCGACGGTCCTGCACCAGCTTCTTCTCGAGCGGATCGATCGAATGGATGCCGAACAGGTCCAGATGCGCCGGCGGGATGGAGGCGCGCGGCTCGTCGCCGAGCAGGCCATCAAGCCCGGGTTCTCCGCACACGAAAGCGGCGGACATGCCGTGCATATTGGCGGTCATGGTCGTCAGCGGTGTATTGTAATCGGCGTGAGCGTCGAGCCACAGCACGAACAGTTCGCGTCCCTGCTCATGCCAATAGCGGGCGACGCCGTTGATCGAACCCATCGACAGGCTGTGGTCGCCGCCAAGAAAGATCGGGATCGCGCCGGACTTCGCCAGATCATAAGCGCGCGGGCTGAGCGCGCGGATCCAGTTCTGGATATCGCGGTAGTTGTTGGCCTTGGCGGGAATTGCGTCGGTTGCCGGCGCGAGCCGGGCGATGGAGATGTCGCCGTGATCCAGCACATCGATGCTCAGGCTCTCCAGCACCGGCGTGATGCCTGCGGTGCGCAGCGCGGCCGGCCCCATCAGGGTGCCGCGTTGCGATGCGCCCATGTCGATGGGAATGCCGAGCAGCGCGACCTTTCGGCGGTCGGTCATGGCCGTCATCGCACCAGCCTGCCGATCGCGGTGGTGAGCGGGCGCGCGGCCCTGTCATAGTCCGCCCATGCCTTGCTCTTTTTCAGAAGGTCGGGCGCGGTGCGGAGCGTGAAGCGTTTCGGATCGAGGCCGGTTTTTACCTGCGCCCAGTTCAGCGGCATGGATACGGTGGCGCCGGGACGCGCGCGCGGCGACAGCGGCGCGACCGCGGTCGATTTGGTGTCGTTGCGAAGATAATCGAGAAAGATCTTACCCTCGCGCTGCTTCTTCGACATGTTGATGAGATACTTGTCGGGTGCGTCAGCGGCCATTTGTTCGCAGACGGCCTGGGCGAACATCTTGGCCTGCTTCCAGTTCAATCCGTCTTTGGGCCTGATTGCAAGCGGCGTGACGACGTGCAGGCCCTTGCCGCCGGTGGTCTTGCAGAAGGTTTCGAGCTTGAGCGCCTCCAGCCGCTGCCTCATTTCCCTGGCTGCGGCGATCACGTCGGGAAATGCGACATCCGGCGCGGGGTCGAGGTCGAAGACCAGCCGTCCCGGCACCGTATATTCGTCAGGCGCGCAGTTCCACGGATGCAATTCGATGCCGCCGATCTGCGCCACCGCCGCCAGCGCCTCGATGCGGTCGATCTGGACGTACGGCTTCCGGTCGCCTGACACCTTTGCTTGGGTGACGAGGTCCGACAAGCCCGGCATGGCGTGGCGCTGAAAGAAGGTCTCGCCATCGATGCCATCTGGCGCACGTACGATCGAGCACGGCCGCCCGCGGATGTGGCCGATCATCCAGCCGCCCACGGCTTCCATGTAGGCGGCAAGATCGCGCTTGGTGACCGGCTGCTTGTCGCCCGCATCCGGCCACAGCGCTTTATCAGGATGCGAGATCGCAACGCCCATGACCACAGCGCGATCTCGCCCCGAAGATGCAAGCGACTGGCGCGATGTCGTGGTCTCCTTGCGCGCTACGGCCGCGACCCTTGCGGCGAGCTTGGGCATCGCCGCTCGGGTCGGCATCTCCGCCGTGACCTCACGCGACGGCTTGTCCGCGCGCAGCCCCTTGAAGGCGGCTTGCCGGACCATGCCGTCATCGGTCCAGCCGGCGAATTCGATTTCCGCGACCAGTTCGGGTCTCAGCCAATGAATGTCACGGCCGCCGGCCGGCGCGTTTTTGCCGGAGAACGGGCTTTTCGACGCCGCCGCCGCCTTCAGCGCCGGCATGATGCGTTTCACGGTGTCGCGGCCGTAGCCGGTGCCCACGATGCCGGTATAGACGAGGCGGTCACCGTTATGGACGCCGGCCATCAGCGAACGGAATTTGCCGCCTGTCGTTTTCCAGCCGCCGATCACGACCTCATGGCCGGGCCGGCTCTTGGTTTTGAGCCAGTTGCCGCTGCGGCCGGCGCGATAGGGTGCGTCGATGCGTTTGGAAATGATGCCTTCGAAGCCGGACTCTCGCGCCGTTGCCAGCATCTGTCCGCCGTCCACGTCAAAATGCTCCACGTAGCGGATCGATGCGCGGTTCGATTTCGCAGAGCGTCCCAGCAGTTTGCGAAGCCGGTCCTTGCGCGCCAGCAGCGGCAGCGGGCGCAGATCCTCACCCTCCGCGAACAGCAGGTCGAACGCAAAGAACACCAGTGCATCGGTGTTGCCATCAGACAGCGCCGCCTGCATCGCGGAAAAATCCGGATCGCCCTTTGTGTTGAGCGCGGCGATTTCGCCGTCGACGATGGCGTCCGGCAACTTCGCGGCCGCCTTCGCGATGGCCGGAAACTTGGCGGTCCAGTCGAGGCTCTTGCGGGTTCTGAGCGTGACCGCGCCGCTCTCGATCCGCATCTGGATGCGATAGCCGTCGAGCTTGATTTCATGCACCCAGCCCTTCGCCGTCGGCGGGCGCGTTGCCACTTCGCAGAGTTGAAGCCCGGCGAAGTCGGGCATATCGGTCTTGATCGCGCTGGCCTTGCTCGTTCGCGTCTCGCTTGCTTGTGTCTTGCTTGCTCGTGTCTTGGTCGCTGGTGTCTCGGCCTTCTTCGGCGCTTGCTTGCGGGCTGATGCAGGTTTGGCGTTGGTCTTTGTCGCGCGCGCCTCGGCTGCAACGCCCTTGTTCGAATTCCACACCGCATCAGAGCCGGCGATCCGCGCCGTCATCATGAAAGGCTCCGGCGCCTTGCCCCTGCCTTGCGCGATCTGATCGAGCGTGCGGCTTGACGCGACCGAGCGGTCCTGCTTCAGCACGTCCTCTCCACTACCCGGTTTGGCGTAATCGTCGCGGTGCTTGATCAGCAGCCAGTTGGTTCGCTTTCCGCCGCTGCGATCGTGCTTCATGCGCACCAGCACCCATTCGCCTCTGAGCTTCTCGCCCATCAGCGCGAATTTGAGGTCGCCCTTGGCGAGACCCTTCGCGGGGTGTTCTGCATACCAGTAGCCGCGGTCCCAGATTTCCACGGTGCCGCCGCCGTACTGGCCTTTCGGGATCGTGCCCTCGAAGTCGCCGTAGTCGAGCGGATGATCCTCGACCTCGACGGCCAGCCGTTTCTCGGCCGGATCCAGCGAGGGACCGCGCGTCACCGCCCAGGACTTGAACACGCCGTCGTATTCGAGGCGGAAGTCGTAATGCAGCCGGGTGGCATCGTGCTTCTGGATCACGAACCGCCGTTGCCTGGCGGAAGCGATACGCGCCTTGCCACTTGGCTCCGCGGTTTTTGAGAAGTCACGCTTGTTGCGATAGATGCTCAGTTTTCGCGAGGGCACGGCGTTGGTTCCACCGAGATCGGGGTGTAATGCGGAAAGGGGTGAGACTCTGAGATCATGTTCTCCTCTTCCTGGCGCCCGCACTCCTGCGCAGAGCGTCCTCGAGGTCGATCGGCCGGCCGTGCTTTTTCAGAAGGTCGGCGAATGCCTCGTCCGCCAGATCCTGAAGGGTCGCCATGCGGTCATGGCCAAGTTGCGTCAGCGCGGTCATGGTCTCGTCGTCGAAGGCGATCAGCTTGCGCATGTCAGCGTCCGGCTATCCGGCCTCCTATCCGGCCTTGCGCTTTGCCGCGGGCGACTTTCTTGCGGCGCGCGCTTTCGCCGGTCGCTTCGCGGGCTCGCGCTTGGGCTCCTTGGCGGCTTTTTTGCCTTCGATCGGAAACAGCATTTCGCGTTGACCTTCGACGCGCTTCTTTGACCTCTTGTTGGACCGCTTGCCCTTCGCGGGAGCAACAGTGGTTTCTTTCCGCTCGGCCTTGCCGCCCCTCAGGCTCTGCCGCAAGGCGTCCATCAGGTTGATGACATTGCCTTCGGTCCTGGCCCTGGCTTTCGCGATCGGGTGGCCCGCCTTCTTATGCTCGATCAACTCCAGCAGCGCGGCCTCATAATGATCCTCGAAGGCGGTTGGTTCGAAGCGGCCGGACTTCTGCTCGACGATATGCGCGGCGAGATCGAGCATGTCTCTGGTGATCTTCACCTCCTTGATGTCGTCGAAATAGTCGGATGCCTCGCGCACCTCGTAAGCGTAGCGCAACAGCAGACCGACCAACCCGTTGTCGCGCGCCTGGAGCGCGATGACGTGCTCACGGTTGGTCAGCACCACCCTGGCCAGCGCGACCTTGCCCGTCGCCTTGATGGTGTCGCGGATCACGGCATAGGCGTCGTGGCCGACCTTGCCGTCCGGCACCAGATAATACGGCCTGACGATATAGAGATCGTCGATCTCCGCGCGTGGCACGAACCGGTCGATATCGATGGTGTGGGTGGATTCCAGCGCGATGTTGTCGAGTTCGTCCTTGGTCACTTCGAGATAGGCGTCGGTGTCGATCTTGTACCCCTTGACGATATCGTCGTTGTCGACCTCCTCACCGGTTTCGGCATCGATCTTTTGATACTTGATGCGATGCCCGGTCTTGCGATTGATCTGGTTGAAGCTGACCTTCTCGGACTCCGACGTCGCGGGGAAAAGGGCTACGGGACACGTCACGAGAGACAGGCGAAGAAAGCCCTTCCAGTTCGCACGCGGGGCCATCGGAAAACTCCATACGCAAGACACGTTAATCCTGCGGCGCGTGAAACGTTCCGCGCAGTACCGGCGGCGCCTGCGGGATTGATGTCGCCAGCGCGCTTTGTTTCTTCTTTGTTCCTTGCGGCGACGAACAATCAGCGGGTGGTGCTGAAGGCGAACCAGACGGCGATGGCAGCGAGCGCCAACGCCAGCGCGCGGCGGATGGTCCTTCGCTTGTCCGGCGTCTGGATCGCGCTTTGCAGGCGCGAGGCCAGCAGCACGATGGCGAGATGGACCAGCGTGGCGATGCCGACATAGACAGCCGAGAGCGTCAGCGTCTGCATCGCGATCGATCCCTTGCCGACCTGGATGAAGTCCGGCAGTACCGCGACATAGAACACCGCCGCCTTGGGATTCAGAAGGTTGGTGATGAGGCCGCGGCGAAACGCCTGCGCGGCCCGGATGTCGGGATCGCCGGTGCTGCTCGCGGCAGTCTCCGTTTCGCGAGCCCATGCCTCCCACGCCAGCCACAGCAGGTAGACGACACCGCCCCAGCGCAGCACCTCGTAGAGCAGCGGTGAGTTGTCGATCGCCGCGCTGAGACCGAGCGCCGCAACCAGTCCATAAACGGCGAGGCCGAGAGCGACGCCGCCAACGGCCGCGAGGCCGGCGCGGATGCCTTGTGACAGCGACAGCGCGGCAAGATAGGCCATGTTCGGACCCGGCGTCATCTCGATGACGAGCGAGGTCAGCGCGAACGCGAGCAATCCGGGAAGGTTATCGCCAAAGAGGCCGCTCGAAAACGCGCTAATGGGCTTCGTCCCAGTTGTCGGCGGCGCGGGCGTCGACCTGCAACGGCACCGACAGCAACACCGCCGGGAAGGGCGCGTCCTGCATTACGTGCCGCACCACAGGCAGCGTCGCCGCGACCTCATCGTCCGGCACTTCAAAAATCAGCTCGTCATGGACCTGAAGCAGCATCCGCGCGGATAGCCTCTTCGCCGCGAGGGCATCATCCATCCGCGCCATGGCGCGGCGGATGATATCGGCGGCCGATCCTTGCAAACGCGCATTGATCGCGGCGCGCTCGTTGAAGGCGCGATGCGACGGGTTCGGCGACTTGATGTCGGGGTAATGGCATTTGCGGCCGAACAGGGTCGTGACATAGCCGTGCTCGCGGCAGAATTCGCGGGTCGCGTCCATGTAGGCGCGTATGCCGGGAAAACGCTCGAAATACTTCTTGATATAGGCGGCTGCTTCTTCGCGCGGGATGCCGAGCTGGTTGGCGAGGCCGAATGCCGAGATGCCGTAAATGATGCCGAAGTTGATGGCCTTGGCCCGGCGGCGGATTTCGCCGGGCATTCCCTGCACCGGCACGCCGAACATTTCCGAGGCGGTCATGGCGTGGATGTCGAGGCCGTCGCGGAACGCCTGTTTCAGCACCGGGATATCGGCGATCTCGGCGAGCAGCCGCAATTCGATCTGCGAGTAATCGGCGGAGACCAGTTTGTGTCCGGGAGCGGCGATGAAGGCGCGGCGAATCTTTCGGCCCTCCTCGTTGCGCACCGGGATGTTCTGCAGGTTCGGCTCGTTCGACGACAACCGGCCCGTGGTGGTGGCGGCGAGCGCATAGGTCGTGTGCACGCGTCTGGTCTGGGGATGAACGTATTGCGGCAGCGCGTCAGTGTAGGTGGATTTCAGTTTGGAAACCTGCCGCCAGTCCAGGATCTTGCGCGGGAAGTCGTGGCCCTGCTCGGCGAGTTCGTCGAGGATCTGCGCCGAGGTCGACCATGCGCCGGTCTTGGTCTTGCTGCCGCCCGGCAGGCCCATCTTTCCGAACATGATGTCGCCGATCTGCTTCGGGCTGCCGACATTGATCGGCTCGCCGGCGAGTTGCTGGATCTCGGCTTCCAGCCGGGCCGCGGTCTGCGCGAACTCGCCCGACAAGCGCGACAGCACCTGCCGGTCGATGGTGATGCCGCGCCGCTCCATTTGCGCCAGCGTCGCGATCATCGGCCGCTCCAGCGTCTCGTAGACCGTATTCATGCGTTCGGCGGCCAGCCGCGGCTTTAGCACCTGCCACAGCCGCAAGGTCACATCGGCATATTCCGCCGCGTAAGCCGTGGCGCGCTCGATCGCCACCTGATCGAAGGCAAGCCTGTTCCTGCCGCTGCCCGTCAGCTCGCCATGGCTCAGTGTGGTGTGGCCGAGCCAGCGCTCCGCCAGCGACGCAAGATCATGGGAACCGCGCCCGGCATCAAGCGCGTAGGAGATCAGTTCGATGTCGTCGTGATTCTGCATGACGATGCCATGCTGTGCCAGCAGCACGGCGCTGAACTTGACGTTGAGGCCGATCTTCAGGTGGCCAGGGGATTCCAGGATCGGCTTCAGGAGCTCCAGCGCATCGCGAATCGCGATCTGATCGGGCGCAAGCCCGGCGGCGAACAGTCCCGCGCTGTCGCCGGACTGCTTGTGGCTGAGCGGAATGTAACACGCATGGTTCGGGGCGAGCGCCAGCGCGATACCGGACAGCTCGGTCTGCATGGGATCGATGGTCGGCGCCAGCGCTTCGAAGGCGAAGCTGCCGTTGTCATCGATGCGGGCGATCCAGTCGCGCAGCCGGTCGAGCGTGCGGATGGTTTCGTAGGCGTCGGGCCGGACCGGCAACGCGCGCACCGCTTCAAGGCGTGCGGCGGCAAGGGCCGCAGGCGTTTTGATTTCCGCCCCGCTCGTCGCCTTTGCCCTGCTGGCCGGCGTGCCCCTCGCGACGCTATCGCTGCTGCCGAACAGATCGCCGTTGACGGCGGCTGCGGACGCATTGGCTCCCGTCGCCGAAAGGCCGCTGGCGTTTTTCGCGTCCGGCTCGATCTCGGCCGCGTTGACCTCGGAATAATCCGCGACGCGCTTCGTCAGCGTGGTGAATTCCATGGCCTTGAGGAAAGCGATCAGCTTGCGGGCGTCGGGCTCCTGCACCGCGAGGTCGTCCAGCGGCACATCGAGCGCGACGTGATCGTCGAGCAGCACGAGTTGCCGCGAGATGCGCGCCTTCTCCGCGTTATCGATCAGCGCCTCGCGGCGCTTCGGCTGCCTGATCTCGGTGGCGCGGGCCAGCAACGTGTCGAGGTCGCCGTATTCGGTGATGAGTTGCGCAGCGGTCTTGACGCCGATGCCCGGCACGCCCGGAACGTTGTCGACGCTGTCGCCGGCCAACGCCTGCACCTCGACGACCTTGTCGGGCGGCACGCCGAATTTCTCGATCACCTCGGGGATGCCGAGGCGGCGATCCTTCATGGTGTCGTACATGGTGACGCAGCCGTTGATGAGCTGCATCAGATCCTTGTCCGAGGAGACGATGGTCGCGGTGGCGCCGCGCTCGCACGCTTGCCGCACGTACGTCGCGATCAGGTCGTCGGCCTCGAAGCCGATCTGCTCGAGGCAGGGCAGGTCGAACGCCTTCACCGCCTCGCGGATCAGTGCGAATTGCGGAATCAGGTCATCGGGCGCGGGCGGCCGGTGCGCCTTGTAAGCGGGATAGAGCTTGTTGCGGAACGTCACCTCGGACTTGTCGAAGATGATCGCGAGGTGCGTCGGCCTGTCGTCTTTCGGCATGTCGCGCAGCAGCTTCCACAGCATGTTGCAGAAGCCGAGCACCGCGTTGACCTGCAAACCGTCGGATTTGCGGGTCAGCGGCGGCAGCGCGTGATAGGCGCGGAAGATGTAGGAGGAGCCATCCACCAGAAAGACGTGCTTGCCCTGCAAAGTGGTCCCGGCCGCTTTCACCGGGGGAATCGTCGCGGGGGCGGTGGCCGGGATCTCGGCTGCGGCGGGCTTCTTCGACATGGCCGCAACTTAAGGAGTTTCCCGCCAAATGGCACCCCCGCGGCGCTCTCATGACCGACAAAATCGCCAGGACTTTCTACTGGGCTACGGCTTCGGGCTGGGCTATTCGGCCGCAGCCTGGATCGTGGGCGCGCGTTTTTTCGGCGCGATCCAGAAGGCGTCAGGACGCTCGAACAGGAAATTCGCCCGCGTGTTGCGGCAGGCCCACCAGATCAGCACCGCGCCGGCCACGCCGGCGATGGTGACGATCAGGGAGACCAGGCCGATATCCTGGATAAGACCTGACTTCAGCAGGATCGTGCGAGAGGCGGCCATCGGCAGGAAGAATGCGAGATAGATGACGATCGAGTGCTCGCCGCAATAGCGCAAGGTGTCCAGCCAGCGCATTTTCGCCAGCAGGGTGCCGGCGGCGATGATGGCGCCCGCGCCCGCGAGACCGAGCGCGAGCGAGACGATCGGCCATTCGCTGATTCCGGCGTGGACCAGTGCGCCGTTGACGACAGCCCACAGCGCGATCACCGCCAGCGTCCACCCCGGATAGGCGCGGGCGCGGTTCGACCACGCGAATACGTAGCTTGCGAACAGGTAGCCCGAATAGATGTAGACGAAGCGGGCGGCGAATTCGTCGATCAGCGTCCAGCCGGTGGAGATGTGCGCCATCTCGAGCGCCGCTGCGGTTCCCCAGACCGCCCAGGGCGGGATGCGGCGGGTGGCCTTGATGACCACGAAGAAGACCGGCAGCAGATAGATGAACCACAGCGTGCCGAACGGGTCGATGAACGACATCAGCCAGAGCCTGACCACGCCCGGCCATCCGAATTCGGCTGCGAAGGCCGGGGCCTTGAAGCCGAACTGGATCGTGACCCACAGCACGTAGAAGTAAGCGAAGTGCACCACCTTGCGGTCGAGATAGGTGCGCCAGTCGCGATTGATGACGAGCGGCAGGAACAGGCCCGAAAGCAGGAAGAAGTCCGGCATCCGGAACGGCTTTGCGAACTCGACGACGTAGTGCATGAAGCCGGTCTCACCGGCCGCGGCCTCGACGCCCAGCACTGAATGCATCATCACCACCATGATGATGCAGATGCCTTTGGCATAGTCGACCCAGTCGACCCGCTCTTTCGTCTGTGCGGCTGTGCCGTTTCCGGTCATGGATGTCCCTTTTCGGCGCGCTTCGGCATGTTTACACGAAGATCGGTTGCGTTCTCCTTTCATCAATCAAATAATGTGCCGGGTTTCCGGAAAGTGATAGGACGGAGCCATCGCGTTTTATTGGACGCGGAAAGGCTTCGGTTTGGCCCGCGTCCTTGCGGTGCGTTATGAGACAGGGCGGTAAAGCCGTTAACCATGCCCTGCGCCCGGACCGATCCTTGAAGGAACCATTTGCCAATCCGCTTCCGATCGACGCCGTGCTCGGCGAACTCGGACGCAAGCTTGTTGCGCACGCCGCCGCGGTGCTGGTGGCGCCGCCGGGCGCCGGCAAGACGACGCGGGTGCCGCTGGCGCTGCTCGATGCGCCCTGGATCGAGGGAAGGAAGATCGTCGTTCTGGAGCCGCGCCGGATCGCGGCGCGCGCCAGCGCGGAACGGATGGCGCAGACCCTGGGTGAGCGCGTCGGCGAGACCGTGGGCTATCGCGTGCGCTTCGGTTCAAAGATCTCGCGCAAAACGCGTATCGAGGTCGTCACCGAAGGGATTTTTTCGCGGCAGATCCTCGACGATCCCGAACTGAACGGCGTTGCCGTGATCTTGTTTGACGAGTTTCATGAACGCTCGCTCGATGCGGACATGGGGCTTGCGCTGGCGCGCGACGTGCAGAGCGGTTTGCGGGAGGATCTGCGCATCCTGGTGATGTCAGCAACCATCGACGGCGCGCGGGTGGCGAAGCTGCTCGGTAGCGCGCCGGTGATCGAAAGCGAGGGGCGCGCCTTCCCGGTGGAGACGCGGTATCTCGGCCGCAAACCTGATTCACCCATGGAGCGGCAGATGGCCGACGCGATCGCCATGGCGTTGCGTGCGGAGGCCGGTTCGCTGCTGGCGTTTCTGCCGGGTGCCGCCGAAATCCGGCGCACCCAGACCATGCTCGCCGAAAGAATCCATGATGCGTCGATCGAGATCGTGCCGCTGTTCGGCGCGCTGGACGCGGCGGTGCAGGATCGCGCCATCGCGCCCGCGCCGCAGGGGCGTCGTAAGGTGGTGCTGGCCACCTCGATCGCCGAGACCTCGCTGACCATCGAGGGGGTTCGCATCGTGGTGGATTCCGGCCTGGCGCGGGTGCCACGCTTTGAGCCTGACATCGGCCTGACGCGGCTCGAAACCATGCGCGCCTCGCGTGCCGCCGTGGACCAGCGCCGGGGCCGCGCCGGGCGCACCGAGCCCGGTGTCTGTTATCGGCTATGGGACGAGCCGCAGACCGCCTCGCTGTCCGCCTATACCCAGCCCGAGATCCTTAGCGCCGATCTGTCATCCCTGGTGCTCGATCTGGCGCAATGGGGCGTGCGCGATCCCGCCACCCTGACGTTTCTCGATCCGCCGCCCGCGCCCGCGTTGAATGAGGCGCGAAGCCTGCTGCGCGAGCTTGGCGCGCTCGACGCCGACGGGCGGATCACGGACGAAGGAAAAGGCCTGCGCGCGCTGGCTCTGCCCCCGCGACTCGCGCGCATGATCGTTGGCGCGCATCGTCTCTGTTCGGGCCGGGAGGCCGCCGACATCGCGGCGGTGCTGACCGAGCGCGGCCTGGGCGGCGACAGCGTCGATCTCGACGCGCGACTCGATCATTTTCGCCGTGACCGCGCGCCACGCGCCGCCGGCGCAAGGCAGTTGGCGGAGCGGTGGGCGTCGCAGGTGGCGGCCTCTTTTCCCTCCCCCCTTGCGGGGGAGGGTCGGGGACGAGGGTCTGCTGGGCGGGCTCGGAATTTAACCCCCACCCCTAACCCTTCCGGGCGGGAGTCCTTGCCCGTCTCGGCGCCACAAGGCGAAGGTGAACTCAGTACTGGCGAAATGCTCGCTCTCGCGTTTCCCGATCGCGTCGCGCGCAATCGGGGCAACGGGTCGTTCGTGCTCGCCAACGGTCGGGGCGCGTCGGTCGATCCGGCCTCAAGGCTGGCGCGGGAGCCCTTCATCGCGGTCGCCGAACTGACCGGCACGGCGGCGAGCGGCCGTATCCTGCTGGCTGCGCCGATCGCGCAGGACCAGATCGAAACGCGCTTTGCCGGCCAGATCGAGACCGACGAGGACATCTCGTTCGATCGCGCGGCGATGAGCCTGCGAGGGCGGCGGCGCAAGCGGTTGCGCGCGATCACGCTTGCCGAAGCGCCGGTGGCGGTCGCGCCGTCGATCGCGACGGCGCGCATCCTGGCGGAAGGACTGATTGATGCGGGGCTGGATCGCTTGCCGTGGTCGAAGCCGCTGAAGCAGTGGCGCGATCGCGTCATGTTTCTCCGCGCAGCGGAAGGCGGGGAGTGGCCGGACCTGTCCGATGCCGGGCTCGCGGCCACGGCCGAAACGTGGCTGTCGCCCGCGCTGTCCGACAAGACCGCGTTGAAGGAATTTTCAGCCGGCGATCTGTCGGAAGCGCTGATGGCGCTGCTGCCGTGGAATTTGCGCGCGCGGCTGGAGCGTGAGGCGCCGACCCATTTCGAGGCGCCGACCGGCAGCATGCTTGCGATCGACTACGAAGCCGGGCAGGGGCCGACCATCGCTGTCCGGTTGCAGGAATTGTTCGGCCTGACGGCGCATCCGTCGATCGCGCAGGGCAAGGTGCCGCTGGTTCTGGAATTGCTGTCGCCGGCGCATCGTCCGGTTCAGGTGACGCGTGATCTGCCGGGCTTCTGGCGTGGCAGCTATGCCGCCGTTCGCTCGGATCTGCGCGGACGCTATCCCCGCCATCCCTGGCCGGACGATCCGGCCAATGCGATGCCGACACGGCGGGTGAAGCCGCGCGGGACCTGAAAGGTGGCATGACCCAGCTCTTCAAGCAGCCAGATCTTCAAATAGCGAGGTGTTGAATACGTCTCGCGTCAACGCTTCACAGATCTCCGTTAACGCTTCGCTCATGCTTTTCTCAAATAAAGAAGCGCGTAGCCTGTCGTAAGTTATGGCGGGCTGACGGCCGCGCGTAAGATCGTGACGACCGTTCCGGTCGGTCAGTGAGTATGTGCCATGCGTAACCTGATGATTTTTGCCGCGCTTCTGATAGGTGCCGGCACCTATATGGCGCAACTGGCTGACGAGATGACCACGACCGCAGCCGCGGGGCCCACCACGTCGATGCAGCCGGCAGCATTGGAGGCGATTCAGGATCGCGATGGCATCCGCAGCGTCAGCATTGCGCGCGACGGCCGGGGTCACTTCCAGACGGAAGGCCGGATCGATGGCGCGCGCATCGGCTTCATGGTGGATACCGGGGCCTCCGTGGTCGCGCTCAACGAAAGCTCCGCCGCGCGGGTCGGCTTGCGGCCCTCGCGGAACGACTACACGACGACCGTGACGACGGCTAACGGCAAGCTCAAGGCCGCCCGCACCCGGCTCGCCATGGTTGACATCGGCGGTCTCATCGTCCGCGATGTCGATGCCATGGTGCTGCCCGACGAGGCCCTGTCTGAAAATCTGCTGGGTCTGTCTTTTTTATCCAAGCTCAGGCGCTTCGAATTCGCGAACGGGCGGATGGTTCTGGAGCAATAGCCTGCCGCGCCGCTCGTCCTGATGCGCGCTGTCCTGCCGTCGCGAATTATGCCGCAATTCCCGTTCACAGACCTGTAGCGTTTTCGAGCGAAGCGGGTCCCGGTTCGCGTCCAGACAACGCGTTAGAATAAAGTTTGAGCCCGGCTTTGATTCCGTCAAAGCCGTAACAATTCCAGCTCCCGCATTTCCAGCAGCCGTGGCATCGTCCGGCTGTATTTCCTTACGTCATGTCCTTTCCTTGCGAGGCCGTCTGCATGTTTCCGAAGCCGAAGTCCGTTCTGGCGCCGAACACCTATGCCTATGAATCCGAGCCGATGGTGAAGGCGACCGGATTTCGCGAATATGACGCGCGATGGCTGTTCGGCAAGGAAATCAACCTGATGGGCATTCAGGCGCTGGGCATGGGGCTGGGCACGCTGATCGGCGAACTCGGCCAGAAGAAGGAGATCGTCACCGGTCATGATTTCCGCAGCTATTCGTCGTCCATCAAGTACGCGCTGATCTCCGGCCTGCTGGCGTCGGGCTGCAAGGTTCACGACATCGGACTGTGCATGACGCCGATGGCGTATTTCGCGCAGTTCGAGCTCGATGTCCCCTGCGTCGCCATGGTGACGGCCTCGCATAACGACAACGGCTGGACCGGCGTCAAGATGGGCGCCAACCGGCCGCTGACGTTCGGGCCCGATGAGATGACGCGGCTCAAGGAGATCGTACTCGACGCCGCCTTTGCCACCAGGGGAGGCGGTTCCTATGAATTTCACGACAATTTCCCGGCGCGCTACATCGCGGATCTGACGAAACGGCCGAAGCTGAAGCGCAAGCTGAAGGCTGTGGTGGCCTGCGGCAACGGCACCGCCGGCGCGTTCGCGCCTCAGGTGATGGAGGCGATCGGCTGCGAGGTCATCCCGCTGGATACCGAGCTCGACCACAGCTTCCCGAAGTACAATCCGAATCCCGAAGACATGAAGATGCTGCACGCGATCCGCGATGCGGTGCTCGAAAACAAGGCCGATCTCGGTCTTGGCTTCGATGGCGACGGTGACCGCTGCGGCGTGGTCGACAGCACCGGCGAGGAAATCTTCGCCGATAAGGTCGGCGTGATGCTGGCGCGCGACATGTCGGCGATCCACAAGGATGCGCATTTCGTGGTCGATGTGAAGTCGACGGGATTGTTCGTCACCGATCCGGTGTTGCAGCAGCAGGGCGCGCGGGCGACCTACTGGAAAACCGGCCATTCCTACATGAAGCGGCGCACCCATGAGCTTGGCGCGCTCGCCGGTTTCGAGAAGTCAGGCCACTTCTTCTTCAACGCGCCGATGGGCCGCGGTTACGATGACGGGTTGATCTCGGCGATCGCCGTTTGCGAGATGCTCGATCGCGCCGCCGGCAAATCGCTGGCCGATCTGAAGAACGCCTTGCCCAAAACCTGGTCGTCGCCGACGATGTCGCCGCATTGCGCCGACGAGGCCAAATACGGCATTGTTGACAGCGTAGTGAAGCATTTCGAGGCCGCCAGGGCCAACGGCGACAAGGTGGCGGGCCAGCCGATTCGTGATCTCGTCACCGTCAATGGCATCAGGGTGACGGCGCAGGACGGAAGCTGGGGGCTGGTGCGGGCCTCATCCAACAAGCCTGAACTGGTGGTCGTGGTGGAAAGCCCGGTCTCCGAGCAGCGGATGCGCGACATGTTCGAGGCGATGGATAGCGTGCTGCGTACCCATCCCGAGGTCGGCGAGTACAATCAGAAGATTTGATGGTCCCGCATGAACGGTGAAGCCGGCGGCGTAACGATTGGAATCGCTACGCCGCGCTCAGGGCAGGCACCGGCAAAGCCGTCACTGACTTGATCTTTTCCATCGCGAATCGCGAGGTGACGTTTTTCAGCGCGACCGAACTGATCAGCTTTTTATAGAAGAGGTCGTAGCTCGCCATGTCGGCGACCACGACGCGCAGCATGTAATCGACGTCGCCCGCCATGCGGTAGAGTTCCATCACCTCGGGCATCGCGCTGATCGCATCGGCGAATTTTTTCAGCCAGACGTCGGAATGGTCTCCGCTCTCCACCGACACGAACACCGAAATGCCGAGCCCGATCTTGTTCTGATCAACCAGCGCCACCCGGCGCAGGATGATGCCGTCGGCTTCGAGCCGCTGAATCCGTTTCCAGCAAGGTGTCGAGGACAATCCGACGCGGTCGCCGATCTCGGCCACGGAAAGCGATGCGTCTTCCTGCAGCACGGTCAGGATCTTGCGGTCGATGGCGTCGAGGCGACGACCGGTCTCAATGATTTGAGGGGTGAGATCGTTCATGGTAGAATATTGTTCCAATGTTTAGGTTGTTAAACCTCATATATAGAAAAATATTCCAGTGCAAGAGTTATCATTCGGGATCGGGCGGGCGCGAATCCGTCCTTGCCAAAAAGGTTTCCATTTCAGTGCGTTGCGGGCTGGCAAAAGCGCCGCCAAGTGCTGGCAGATTCCGCCCGCGGAAAGGTCAAGTACGGGAGGGGAAAGTCCGATACGTTGAAATCGGCGCGTTCTGCTGCGGGCCTGGAGCATGATTCGATCAAGTTGGATCGGGCCGTGCTCCGGAAACATGCTCTGGAAATTATTGTCTGATCGCTTTTTCTTGCGGCCAACAGTCATCCCGCTTGGCCGGAAAATGCTCCAGATCCTGACGGTCAGCCTAACCGAGCCCTATCCCGCGCCGAATTGCTTCAATGAGTGTCTCGAGTTCTGCCGGATCGTATTCGCGCGCGGGCGCCGCGCCCCAGACCGGAGCGGGCCACGCGGCGTCGCTTATGCGGCGCGCGATGACATGGACATGAAGCTGCGGCACCTGGTTGCCAAGCGCGGCCACGTTGAGCTTGTCGCAGCCCGTGATGCCCTTGAGCACTTCGGACGCGCGAGCGATCTCCGTCATCAGACGCGAGCGGTCGTCATGATCAAGATCGATGATCTCGATCGCGCCAGCCCGTCTTGGCGCCAGAATGAGCCAGGGATAGGTGGCGTCCTTGCTGAGCAGGAGCCGGCTGAGCGGCAGGTCGCCGATGCCGACCGTGTCGTTGTCGAGTTGCGGGTGAAGCGACCAGGTTTCGGACATCGTTCGCGGATATTTTCTGAGGAATGCCGATGCAGACTGGCGCAGCGGTCCGCCGAAATCAATGGTTCGGAACCGGTACGTTTCCGGAGCCGTCCTCGCTGCTTGCTTTCCCGTGCTTTTGGCCCCAAATAGGAGGCGGGAGATTGGCGGTGGACGAGCCACTCGCCAACCGGGTCAGGTCCGGAAGGAAGCAGCCCTAACGAGGTCCGGATCGGGTCGCTCGTCAGTCTCCTACCTCTTGTCGGGCGAGCCGTGCTTTTCGGAGATCTTGCCAGCGCCGGACGCGCGCGGCCCGAAGGCTCGCTCCCCTTGTTCCGCAAGCCGGCTTCGAGAGAGAAAATTGCGGATCGCTCAATGACCGATGCTGGCCATCCCTCGACGCTCCCCGATGACGCAGCCGGCCAAACCGGTCTCGACCTCGGCGTGACGCCATCCGGATCGAGCGCGCAGTACCGCGTGCTGGCGCGCAAATACCGTCCGGCAAGCTTTGACGATCTCATCGGACAGGAGGCGCTGGTGCGCACGGTGTCCAATGCGTTCGAAACGGGGCGGATTCCGCAGGCCTGGATCCTGACCGGCGTGCGCGGTGTGGGAAAAACCACCACCGCGCGCATTCTTGCCCGCGCACTGAACTACGAGCTTGCGGACGGCTCTGTGCAGGGACCGACCATCCGGATGCCGCAACTCGGCGTTCATTGCCGGGCCATTATGGAAAGCCGGCATATCGACGTGCTGGAGATGGACGCCGCTTCTCACACCGGTGTCGACGATGTCAGGCAGATCAACGACAGCGTGCGCTATGCGCCGTCGAGCGCGCGCTACAAGGTCTACATCATCGACGAAGTTCACATGCTGTCGACGGCGGCCTTCAACGCGTTCCTGAAGACGCTGGAGGAGCCGCCGGAGCACGCGAAGTTCGTGTTCGCGACCACCGAGATCCGCAAAGTTCCGGTGACGGTGCTGTCGCGCTGCCAGCGGTTCGACCTCCGGCGCGTCGAAGCCGAGGTGCTGATGGCGCACCTTGCCGCTATCGCGGCGAAAGAGAATGTCGAGGTGGAGCCGGAGGCGCTTGGCATCCTGGCGAGGGCGGCCGAAGGCTCGGTGCGAGATTCCCTGTCGTTGCTCGATCAGGCCATCGCCCATGCGGCTGGCGTGGTCCGGGCCGATGCGGTGCGGCAGATGCTGGGACTTGCGGATCGCACGCGCGTCATCGATCTGTTCGAGGCGCTGGCGCGGGGCGACATCGCGAGCGCATTCGGTGAGTTTCGCTCTCAATACGAGACCGGCGCCGACCCGGTCGTCGTGCTCAGCGACCTGGCCGAGTTCGTCAACTTCGTGACGCGCATCAAGATCGTTCCGGCGATCGCCGACAACGTCGCATTCGGTGAAACGGAGCGCCTGCGCGCTCGCGATTTCGCCGTGAAACTGTCGATCCGCGTGCTGTCGCGGATGTGGCAAATGCTGCTGAAAGGAATCGCGGAAGTTCAGGGCGCGACGCGGCCGGCGGCCGCGGCCGAGATGGTGCTGGTCCGCATTGCCTATGTTGCGGACCTGCCGACGCCCGATGAGGCGATCCGGCTGCTGGATCGGAATGGCGGCGAATCGCCGGGCGCCACCACCCATGCCGCGCCGCACAGATCGACCTCGGGATCAGTGTCATCCGTTCCGTCGTCGGCTGCGCGGTCATTGTCGCCGCGCGCCGCCGCGGAGCCGGCCCGTCCGCAGGCTGCCGCGCCGATGGCCGACACAGCGGGCGCGATTCCGGCGATGCGGATCGAGAGCCTGACCGAACTCGTGGCGCTTGCCGGCGAAAAGCGCGATCTGATCATCAAGGCCGCGCTGGAGGCCGACATTCGGCTGGTCCGCATCGAGAACGGCCGGCTTGAGGTGGCGCTGGAGCGCAGCGCGGCGCGTACGCTGGTGAACGATCTTGGGCGCAAGCTGGAACAATGGACCGGCCGGCGCTGGACGGTGATCGTTTCCAACGAGCCGTGCCAGCCGACACTGCGTTCGCAGGCGCTGTTGCAGAAAAGCGAGCGGGAGCGCGCGGCCGAGGCTGATCCGCGCGTTCAGGACGTGCTGGCGCGTTTTCCTGGCGCCAAGGTGGTCGAGGTGAGAAAGTTCGCGTTGTCGTCGCCGGATTCCGATGCCGCTCCTGACGAACTGACCGATGATCCGGACAGCGGCGACTAGAGCCTCTCGGGCTCCGACGGAGTCAGAATCGGAAGGCTCCAGCAAAAAAAAGGAAGGTTTGATGGCTGATTTTCTCGGCATGATGAAGCAGGCGGCTCAATTTCAATCCAAGATGAAGGCCATGCAGGACGAACTCGACCAGATCGAGGTCGATGGCGCGTCCGGCGGCGGCCTTGTGACCGTGCGGATGACAGCCAAGATGGAAGTCAAGGGGATCTCGATCGATCCGTCCCTGATCAAGCCGGACGAACGTGAAATTCTCGAGGATCTTGTCGTGACCGCACTTGCCGACGCGCGCCGCAAGGCGGAGGTCGCGATGCAGGAGAAGATGCAGGCATTGACGGGCGGGCTTGGCTTGCCGCCCGGCCTCGGGTTCTCATGATCCGCGCGTGAGGAAAACGCGTCAGGTCAGAATCTGTGAGCCTCGCTTCTGATCGCGTCAGACGCGGGAAGGCTCTGGCGTCCTTTCGAATCGAAGTTCGCGAAGGGGCGCAGCGCAGTTTGGCGAACTTCGAATTCGGGACACGAGAAGATGCCGACCGCCGTCACCGGACCCGAGATCGAGCGGTTGATCCAGTTGCTTGCGCGGCTGCCGGGGCTTGGTCCGCGCTCGGCGCGGCGGGCCGCGCTGCATCTGATCAAGAAGCGCGAGGCGTTGATGGCGCCTCTGGCAAGCGCGCTGCAAGTTGCGATCGACAGGATCAGGGTTTGCGAAACCTGCGGTAACATCGACACCCGCAGCCCATGCACGATATGCACGGATGTCCGACGCGATCCGTCTATCATCGTCGTGGTGGCCGATGTGGCGGACCTCTGGGCGCTGGAGCGCGCCGGCGCCACCAATGGATTCTATCATGTGCTTGGCGCGACGCTGTCACCGCTCGATGGCGTCGGCCCGCAGGATCTCACCATCGATGCGCTGGTGGCGCGGGCGCACGATTCGCGCGTGACGGAAATCGTGCTTGCGCTGAATGCAACAGTCGACGGCCAGACCACCGCGCACTACATCACCGACCTGCTGGGCGAAGCCAACGTGAAGGTCACGCGGCTTGCCCACGGCGTTCCGGTCGGAGGCGAACTGGATTATCTCGATGAAGGGACGCTGTCGGCCGCGATGCGGCAGCGCACGCTGTTCTAGAGCATTATCGCTTCTGATTGAATCCGGAGCGAGGCTCAAGATTGTTGTTTTGACACGTTTTCTTCACGCGAACCGGTGTCCATCCTTAGGGCTCAGTCCCGCGGACATGCTTCGCTTGAAAACGCTCTACAATTCAAAGCCGGAAAATTCGAACCCCGGCGCAACCGTGCACCCCACCAACGTCCAGTCACCCGTGCTTTCCGCACTCTGCCAGGCAAAAGCGGGTACCAGCGCCTGCGGTGTTTCGCCCGCCGCGAGATCCGCGCCGAGACGCAGGGTGCGCGTGAGGGCGCCGTCTTCGATTCGCAGCAGCAGCGGACTGCCGGCATAATAGTGCCAGACCTCTACCGCGTCGATGCGATGCCGTTGCGAACGCTCACCGCGCGCCAGAAGAAAGTAGATCGCGGTGGACGCGGCGCGGCCATGCCCGTCGGTACGGGTGTCGCGGAACGTCTCTCGATAGTGGCCGCCTTCCGGGTGCGGCTGAAGATCAAGCCGTTCGATGATGTCGGTTGCGGAAAGCGCCATGTCCATCAGCGTGCCGTCAACTCACGACTTGTTCTTGCGTTCGCGCAGCTCGGCGAAAACCTCGACCCCGCTGGCTCCTTTCATGTGAACCCCGGCCGCCACCGCCGGATCGTCGGCGCGCAGGAAGACGTTGGCTTTCTTCTCCTCGCCCATCAGGGTCGGCACCGTCGGCTTGCCTTCGGCGCGCAGCCGCGTCACCTCCTCGGCGCGCGCCTTGAGAACCGGATTGTTGGGCTCGATGGTCAGGGCGAATTTTATGTTTGAGTCGGTATACTCGTGGCCGCAATAGAGCCGGAAACTGTCCGGCAGCGCGCGCAGCTTCAAGAGCGAGTCCCACATCATCGGATAGGTGCCCTCGAACACCCGTCCGCAGCCGATCGAGAACAGGGTATCGGCGGCGAATACCACTTTCTCATCGTCGAACACGTAACTGACGTGGTCCAGCGTGTGCCCGGGCGTTTCCAGCACGCGTCCCAGCAGCGTTCCAACCTTGATGATGTCGCCCTGGCCAACCCGCAGGTCGACGTTGGCGATCTCGGCGCTTTTGTCATGCGGCGCGACCACCCGGCAGGTGTACTTCTGTTTCAGTCCCGCCACGCCGCCGACATGATCGCTGTGATGATGGGTGATCAGAATGTCGGTCAGCACCCAGCCTTCGCGATCCAGCGCCTGGATGATCGGCTCGGCCTCGGGCGCGTCGATCGCGGCGGTCGCGCCGGTTGCGGGATCGTGAATCAGGGCGCCGAAATTATCGGTGAGGCAGGTGAACAGGCGGATATCGGCGGTCATGTCGTCTCCGTGGGTCCGGGGTCGGCGCGAGTGTCCCGGCTGCGAAGTTCGCTGGTCGGACCTTGCGGGAAAAATGACGCGAACCCCCGGGAAACAAAGATTAGAAACTCTCCGGCTTTGACGGAATCGAGCCGGTCCGGGCTTTGTCTGACGCGTTATCCTGCCGCAGACGCCCGCGATTCTCCGGAAGGCCCCGAGGATATCCTCGCTCGGAATCGCTATAGCATAGGCGATTTCGTGGTGAAACAAGCCGTTAACGCCGGTTACGATGGCGCAAATCAGGCCGGGCAGGGGTGCCTGAGTTGCCGGCGACATGGTAGATTGTGGACATGGCGATCGACGTCATCGACCTTCGTGACTTCTACTCGCAGCGTCTCGGCGTCGTGGCCCGGCGGCTGATCAGTCGCGCCATTCATGCGCACTGGCCGAACATGAAGGGGCAGTGCGTCGCCGGCCTTGGCTATCCGACCCCTTACCTCGGTCTGTTCCGCGAGGAGTGCGAGCGTTGTATCGCCTTGATGCCGGCGGCTCAGGGGGTCCTGAAATGGCCGACCGCGAGGCCGGCGCTGGCGACGCTGGTCGACGAATTTTCATTGCCGCTGCGGGATGCGGTTGCAGACCGGATCCTGCTGGTTCATGCGCTGGAGATGTCGGACGATCCGGAAAGTCTGTTGCGCGAGGTGTGGCGCGTTCTCTCGCCATCGGGCCGGATGATGGTGATCGTTCCCAATCGCCGCGGCATCTGGACCCGAACCGATGTAACGCCGTTCGGCCACGGCCAGCCTTACTCACGCTCCCAGATCACTCAACTGCTGCGGCAGACATGGTTCACCCCGTCCGCCTGGGGCGAGGCGCTGTTCGTGCCGCCGATCAATGGTGGCTGGTTCCTGCGCTCCGCCGCTGTTTGGGAGCGTATCGGCGCGGCGCTGTCCCTGCCGTTCGCGGGCGTTCACCTCGTCGAGGCCACCAAGCAGGTTTATCGGCCCATTGCCGCGAAGCGGGAGCACAGCCGGCTGATCCCGGTATTGCAGCCCACGCTCGCACCGTCCTCCTATAACGCCGAGGAGTGAAATCAGGATCGGTGTTTTCACCCGCGAAGGAAGGACGAAGTGAGGGGCTACTCGTTGCCGGGATTGAAGTCCTCGCTCGGAGCCGGCGGCTGCGCCATGCTTTCAGGACGCGGGCCATGCGGGCGGCGGCGGCGGCGTGGCGGGAAGCGGTCGCTGCGCTCGCCGCCCTGATGGCCGTTGCTTTCCGACCTGCCGCCGCCGTTCAACTGCGGCTGCGATCCCGTGATGAAGGACGGGAGGCGGTCGACGCCGCCATTGTCGGCGGGCTGTAACGCCGGCTGCGGCTGACGGTATTCCCGGGGCTGCTGCTGATCGCGCTGGTAGGGTTGCGCCTCGCGTTGATGGTGGTCGCGCGGTTGCTGAACCGGGACGAATCCCGGCTCCGCTCCAAAATTCGAGAAGTTCTCGCTGTCGTCCTCACCCGCCTCATCCGTGGCTTCGACGTCGATCCGCGGCTGTTGTTGCGGCTGGCTCTGGCGGAACTGTTCCTGCGCCGCGGCGATCAGCCGAAAATAATGCTCCGCGTGCTGATAGTAGTTTTCGGCGGCCACGGGATCGCCGGATGAGCGAGCATCGCGGGCGAGCTGGAGGTATTTTTCGGCGACGTGAGAGGCCGTGCCGCGGATCTTGATGTCGGGACCATTGGATTCGAACACCCGCGTCATCGGGTTCTGGCCGCGCCGGTTGTTATTGTTATTGTTATTATTATTCCGGTTGCGCATCCGCTTGTTGTTGTTCTGACCGTTTCTCATGTCCCGCCTTCGGTTATCAGCCTTGAAGTTCTCGCTTGTCGTTCTGGCGAAAATTTCCGCCCACGACACCCCTCGAGTTTGATTCAACCGCGTTAAATCAGACTCGTCGCTTATCTTTCTGTTTGAGCATGATTTTTTCCGAAAACCCGTTTTCACTTTCCGCGATCATGCTCCAGAGCTTCCGCTTTTGAACAGAATTCAGAAGCGACACTCTTACTCTCGGACCTTGATCTGACGCGCTTTCTTCACGCGAACTGGTATCCATCCCTGGGATAAGCCCGAGGGCGTACTTCGCTCGACAACGCTCCCGGCCAAGCGCGCATCGGCGCCATTCATTTCCATAGTTAAAGACGCGTTCCCGGGGTCGCCGGCGGGCGCATGGCGCCAGCCCGGCCAGATCATTCAGCTAGAGACATCAAACTCAGGTTTTCTTGCGTGAGTCCTCAAGCGCAGTATCAGGCTTTCGTTCGCTTCGCGGTCGCAAGCGGCGCAGCTCTCGGCCATCGCGCTCGATATGACCTGCCTTCAAGGGACCGTTCACCCGGGTCGGTTCTCGTCCGAGAACCCGACTCACCTGCAGCAAGGCTGCGGGGCCAAACCCGGGACCGATGGTTGTGCATAAAACGTAATCGCTCCCGAGGGATATTCCAAGTGGTTTTTTTGGGGCTCAATCCGGCTTTCCAAGGGCAGTCTTGCCGGCCACGACGGCGCGGCCGATACCCGCGAGGTCAGCCCTCACAGATCCCATGACCGTTAATCCCGCGGCGGTCACCAGCCGGCTGACGGCGCCGCCCTGGCCTTGCCCGATCTCCAGCACCAGGAGGCCGCCGTCCGCAAGCAGCGCCGCCGCCTGCGGCGCGATCCGGTGATAGGCGTCGAGCCCGTCGAGGCCGCCGTCCAGTGCAAGATGCGGATCGTGATCGCGCACCTCCGGCGCCAGCATCGGGATGTCGGCTGAGCGGATGTAGGGCGGGTTCGAGACGATCAGGTCGAATGGGCCTGACAGACCATCCGCATAATCGCTGACCAGGAATTGCGCGCGCGCCGCGAGGCCGGCGCTTCGCGCATTGGCTCTGGCCGTGTCTAGCGCCGCTGCGCTGAGGTCCGTGCCGACGCCGGCGGCCGCCGACAATTCGGTCAGCAACGCCAGCAGGATCGCGCCGCTGCCGGTGCCGAGATCCGCGATGCGAAGCGGCTCCTGCATCCTGCCTTCAGCGCGGAGGACGCCGAGCGCGGCCTCGACCACGGTTTCGGTGTCGGCCCGCGGCACCAGCGTATCCGCCGACAACTTCAGTGGCAGTCCCCAGAACTCCTTCGTTCCAAGAATGCGCGCCAGGGGCTCGCCCGCAAGCCGGCGTTGCGCCAAGGCATCAAGGCGCGCCGCGTCATCCTCGCCGAGTTGTTGCAAGCCTTGCGCGATCAGACCGGTCAAATCGAGGCCCAGCACCGTGCCGGTGAGTATGCGGGCTTCGAGCGCGGCGCTGTCGATTCCGGCGGCTTCAAAGCGCGCCGTCAGCGCGCGGCGGATGCTCTCTATTGTCTGTGCGGCGAATGAGTCGGCCACAGGGTTGATTCCTTTCCTTCTCCCTTGCGGGAGAGGGAGTAAAGACGTTCACCGGGATGAGGCTTTGGCGTCAGTCACTTGCCGCCTTCGGCTGCGAGCTGCGCGGCCTGATGCTCCGTGGTCAGGGCGTCGATCAGTTCGTGCAGCGCGTCGCCGGCGACCACCTGCGGCAGCTTGTAAAGCGTCAGGTTGATGCGGTGATCCGTGACGCGGCCTTGCGGAAAATTGTAGGTGCGGATGCGCTCGGAACGGTCGCCCGATCCGACCTGATCCTTACGGTCGGCCGAGCGCGCGGCATTGATGCGCTGCCGCTCGGCGTCGTAGATGCGGGAGCGCAGGATATTCATCGCAGAGGCGCGGTTCTTATGCTGCGAACGGCTGTCCTGCATGTTGACGACGATGCCGGTCGGGATGTGGGTGATGCGGATCGCCGATTCCGTCTTGTTGACGTGCTGGCCTCCCGCGCCCTGGGCGCGCATGGTTTCGATGCGCAGGTCATCGGGCTTGATATCCACATCGACCTCTTCGGCCTCCGGCAGCACGGCCACCGTGGCCGCCGAGGTATGAACGCGTCCCTGCGCTTCGGTATCCGGCACGCGCTGCACCCGATGCACGCCGGATTCGAACTTCATCTTGGCGTAGGCGCCGCGTCCCTGCACCTGGGCGACGATCTCCTTGTAGCCGCCCATGGTGCCCTCGCTGGCCGAGATCACCTCCACCTTCCATCCCTGCAAGGCGGCGAAGCGCTCATACATCCGAAACAGATCGCCCGCGAACAACGACGCCTCGTCGCCGCCGGTGCCGGCGCGGACTTCGAGCATCACGTTGCGTTCGTCCATCGCATCCTTAGGCAGCAGCGCGACCCGGATATTCTGCATGAGTTCGTCGTTGCGCGCCTCCAGCGCCGGGCGCTCGGCCTCCGCCATCGCGCGCATCTCGGCGTCCGTGGCGGGATCGGCGATCATGGCGTCGATCCCCGCGATTTCAGCCGTGACAGCGCGCCAGTTCTTCACGGCATCCACGATGGGATTGAGTTCGGCCAACTCGCGCGTCATCTGGACGTAACGGTCAGCGCTGACATGGCTCAGCAGCTCGCTTTCGAGCGCGGCATGGCGGGCCAGCAGCAGGTCGAGTTTGGCTTCAGGCAGCATCAGACTGTCTTCTTGCCCGCTCCCGCCGGGGGAGGGGGTAAATCCGTGTTCGTTGCGGACGGAGATAAGGCGATAAGCGCATGCTCATAGCGACAGCCCCTCGGCGTCGGCGAAGTCCTTGAGCCTGTCGCGGACGGAAATGCTGCCGGAGGGCGCCTCGAGCAACGGCAGGATGGCCGCCTCGGCCTTTTTCGTATCGAGATCAAGGATCATGGCCTTGACGGGACCGTGCGCGGTGGCCGAGAGCGAGAGCGAGCGGTAGCCGAGCGCGATCAGAGCCAGCGCGCCCAGCGGCTGCGACGCCATTTCCCCGCACAGCGAAGCGCTTCTGCCGGCCGCCCGGGCCTTGACCACGATGTCGCGCAGCGCCCGCAGCATCGGCGCGGAGAGCGTATCGAAACGGCTCGATACCTTGCTGTTGCCGCGATCGACCGCAAACATGAATTGAAACAGGTCGTTCGATCCGACGGAGACGAAATCGACCTTCGCGAACAATTCGTCGAGCTGGTACAACAGGGAGGGGACTTCCACCATGGTGCCGATGTCCACCCGCTCCGGCAGCGTGTGGTCATGCTGGCGCAGATAAGTGAGTTCGCGTTCGACGATGGCCTTGGCCTGATCGAATTCGGCGACTTCCGAGATCATAGGGAACATGATGCGTAGCGCGCGGCCGCTTCCGGCGCGCAGCAGCGCGCGGATCTGGCCGCGCAGCAGGCCGGGACGATCGAGCCCAAGCCTGATGGCGCGCCACCCCAGCGCGGGATTTTCCTCAGCCACCGCTTCCATATAGGGAAGCGCCTTGTCGCCGCCGATATCGAGGGTGCGGAAAGTCACCGGCTTGTCGCCGGCGGCGTCCAGCACCTTGCGGTACAGCGCCAGCTGTTCGCTTGCGCGCGGCAGGCTCTGTCCGAGCATGAATTGCAGTTCGGTCCGGAATAGGCCGATGCCGGAGCAATTGGTGTCCTCCAGATGCGGCAGGTCGATCACGAGGCCCGCGTTGATCATGAGATCGACCGGCTCGCCGTCCCTGGTGACGCAGGGCTTGTCGCGCAATGCGATATACTGCGCCTGCCGCCGGGCGCGAAAGCGCACGCGCTCGGCATAGGCGGATTCAATTTCCGGCGACGGCCGCAGGTAAATCGAGCCGGAGGTGCCGTCGACGATGATGGCGTCGCCGGGATCGGCGATTCCAACCGCGTTCGGCACCTCGCCGACGGCGGGAATGCCTAGCGCGCGCGCGACGATGGCGACATGCGAGGTCGCCGTGCCTTCCTCCAGCACCAGTCCGCGCAGCCGCCTGCGGTCATAGTCCAGCAGGGCCGCCGGTCCCATGGCGCGCGCGATCAGGATCGCGTTGTCCGGGAGCTGTTCGCGGGAAGGCGCGTGATCCTGTCCGACCAGTTGCCGCATCAGGCGGTGGCCGAGGTCCTCAAGGTCATGAAGGCGATCGCGCAGATACGGATCGGTCGAGCGCAACATTCGCGCGCGGGTGTCGGATTGCACGCGCTCGACGGCGGCCTCGGCGGTCAATCCGGTCGCGGCCGCCTCCTGCAGCTTGTGCGACCAGCCGTGATCGTTGGCGAACATCCGGTAGGCTTCGAGCACGTCGCGATGCTCGCCGCCCTCGGCAACGTCGCCGCGCTCCAGCAGGCGGTCGAGATCTGTGCGCAGCTTGGAGAGCGCCGTTTCCAGCCGCCGGATTTCCCTTGGCACATCGTCGGCGATGTAGTTGGTGATGACGATGCGCGGTTCGTGCAGCACGACATGGCCGAGCGCGATGCCGTCGGACAGGATCGAGCCGATCTGGTGGATGGTGTGGCGGGCGGCGGGTTCGAGACCGGGCTGCGCGAGCGCGGACAGTTCGCCGGAAGCGATCATCTCGGCGAGGACCATCGCCGTGGTCTGAAGCGCCTCTACCTCTTCCTCGACATAGGTGCGCCGGGCGCGATTCTGCACCACGAGCACGCCTAGCGTATTGCCCGCGCGCAGGATCGGCACGCCGAGGAACGAGTTGTAGATTTCTTCGCCGGTTTCCGGACGGAACGAGAATGCCGGGTGGCTGCGTGCGTCCGACAGGTTGAGCGGCGTCGCTTCGCTGGCGACCAGGCCGACCAGGCCTTCATGCGCGGTCAGCACGGTGCGGTGCACGGCGTCGCGATTGAGGCCCTCGGTCGCGTAGAGTTCCAGCGTATTGTCGACGCGCAGCACATAGGTCGAGCAGACTTCCGCCACCATGTTGGCGGCGATCAGCACCACGATCTTGTCGAGACGCTCCTGCGCGCTGACCGGCTCCGCCATGACTTCGCGGAGGCGTCTCAACAAAACGCGGGGGCCGCTCGACGCGCTCCGCATATCCCGGTCCCTCCCCCTTGCGAACCTGTCTTTGGGTAAGCCTAAACAATGACTTATAGCGTTTTCGAGCGAAGTGGAATCCGGTTCGCGGGAAGAAAACGCGTCAAAACATAAGGATAGAGTCTTTCACCGTTTCCATGAAGCGGGGAAAGACTCTTCAAAGACTCTAGCGTGGCAGAAGCGCGGTGCGCTTGTCTGAAGCCATGGCCCCGGCCGCAACAGCCATGTCATTCGCCGTATAACCAATCGACGTCCATCTTGCCAAGCAAAACGCCCGCCATCAGGGAACACACGGTCCGGAAAAACGGCGATGGTGCTTGCTCGAGATTATTGGTTTGACGCGCTTTCTTCCCACGAACCGGTGTCCATCCGCGGGTCAAGCCCGAGGACATGCTCCGCTCGAAAACGCTCTCATGGACCTTGCGGGGACGACGGCGCACCGCGTCAGCCGAGGACGGCGGCGGTGAGCCTCGGTCTCAGGTCTGATCGAGCCCGTAGAGCGTATGCAGGGTTCTGACCGCGAGCTCGGTATAGGCGGTATCGATCAGCAGGGAGAACTTGATCTCCGAGGTCGTGATGGCGCGGATATTGATGCCTTTGTCCGACAGCGCCTTGAATGCCTGCGCCGCGACGCCCGCATGGCTGCGCATCCCTGACCCGATCACCGAGATCTTGGCGACGTCGGTGGCGCTGTCGAGGCGCGCATAGCCGATCATGTCCTTGGCGCGGGTGATGGTTTCCCTTGCGCGGGCATGGTCGGAAGCCGGCACCGTGAACGTCAGGTCGGTGGTCTTGCCGTCTTCGGACACGTTCTGGACGATCATGTCGACGTTGATATTGGCGTCGGCGAGCGGGACGAAGATCGAGGCGGCGACGCCCGGCTTGTCCTCGATCTGGCGGACCGAGATCTGGGCCTCGTCCTTGGAGAAGGCGATGCCGGTGACGACGTGGCTTTCCATGATGTCCTCCTCGCCGCAGATCAGCGTACCCGGCGGCGTGCCATGGGGGTCGATGTCCTCGGGCGCATCGAAACTGGAGCGGACGAAAATCGGCATATTCTGGGTCATGCCGAGTTCCACGGACCGAACCTGCAAGACCTTGGCGCCTTGCGAGGCCAGTTCCAGCATGTCTTCGAACGCGATCCTGTCGAGCCGGCGCGCTTTCGGAACCACCCGCGGATCGGTGGTATAGACGCCGTCGACATCGGTGTAGATGTCGCAGCGGTCCGCGCGGATGGCGGCGGCGATCGCCACCGCCGACGTGTCGGAGCCGCCGCGGCCCAGCGTGGTGATCCGGCCGGTCTGCGGACTGATGCCCTGGAAACCGGCGATCACGGCAACTTCCTTGCGCTCCGTGAAGCGGCTGATGAGTTCGCTGCCGTCGATTTCGAGAATGCGGGCCGAGGCATGGGCGTCGCTGGTCCGGATCGGGATCTGCCAGCCCTGCCATGAGCGCGCCTGAATGCCGAGCGCCTGCAGCGCGATCGCCAGAAGCCCCGAGGTGATCTGCTCGCCGGAAGCCACCACGGCGTCATATTCGCGCGCGTCGTGCATCGACGAGGCGTCTCTGCACCAGGCCACCAGTTCATTGGTTTTGCCCGCCATCGCCGACACCACCACGGCGACGTCATGGCCGGCATCGACCTCGCGTTTGACATGCCGCGCGACGTTGCGGATGCGGTCCAGATTGGCGACGGAGGTGCCGCCAAATTTCATCACAAGCCGGCTCATGACGGATGGTGCGTTCCCAAGACTCGCTTGAATATTAAGGCTCGCTGAATGTTAGGGCTCGCCGAACAGAAAAAGCTCGCTGACGACAAGGCCAACTCGATGGGTGCGAAAAGCGGGGCGCACGGGCGAGAAGGCGCGTATACATAACGGCGCGGATGCGGGCAGGCAACCGGCTTTCGGTCGTGCCGCGGGCGGCCGAATGATCCGGGAAACGGCGTGAAGCGGGGCGATCAGGGTGCCATGTCAGCGATTCCGCAGCCGGTCCCGACCATGGTGTATGCGAGTCATATGCCTGTATCCGCGTTGCGACGCGATCGCGGCTCTGATCCTCGCGACTACCTTAATCTATATCTATTTCGAGGATGTTCGTGACCGTGACCGCTGATACTGTTCCACGACCCCGTCATCTCGCTACAGGAGCCGCGCGGCAATGACCACGCAAGTCAACCCTTCCGCGAATTCTTCAGCCGCGTTTTCGGCCGCATCCGGAACGACCGTCGATCGCGCCGAGATCGAAAAATTCTCGAAATTGTCGCAGGAGTGGTGGGATCCCACCGGCAAGATGGCGCCGCTGCACAGGATCAACCCGCTGCGGCTTCAGTTCATCCGCGACGCCGCCTGCCGCAAGTTCGATCGCAACGCCCGCAGCCTGAACTGTCTGGCGGACCTGCGGCTGCTCGACATCGGCTGCGGCGCGGGCCTTCTTTGCGAGCCGTTCACGCGGCTTGGCGCGCAGGTGATCGGGGTCGATCCCTCCGCGTCCAATATCGCCGCGGCGAAGCTCCACGCCGAGAAAGCCCATCTGTCGATCGATTATCGCTGCACCACCGTGGAAGAGATGGACGTCCGGGAACGCTTCGACATCATCCTCGCGATGGAGGTGGTGGAGCATGTCGCCGATGTCGGGCTGTTCCTCGATCGCTGCGCGGCGATCCTGAAACCGGGCGGGATGATGGCGGCGTCCACCCTCAACCGCAACTGGAAGAGCTTCGCTTTGGGCATCGTCGCGGCCGAATACGTGTTGCGCTGGCTGCCGCGCGGCACGCATCAGTGGGACAAGTTCGTCACCCCGGACGAACTGGCGCGCCACTTCGAGCGCAACGGGCTCGGCATCACCGAACAGTCCGGCGTGGTCTACAACCCGCTCGCGGACAAATGGAGCCTGTCTTCCGATATGGACGTCAACTACATGGTGGTGGCGGAAGCGGTTGGATGAGGCTGCTCGTGTCATCGCCGGAAAATGCTCTAATTCCGGTCGTCCGGCGGCACTGGCAGCGAACCGACCTCGACGCCTTCCTCGATCAGCGATTTCGCTTCCTCGGGCGAGGCCTCGCCGTAGATGGGGCGATGTTCGATGTCGCCGTAATGCATCTTGCGGGCTTCGTTGGGAAACCGCGCGCCGACATTGTCGGCGTTCTTGACGAGATGATCATGCAATTGTCTGAGCTCGGCGCGCAGCTCCCGTTCCTCCGCCACCGTCGCCGACATGGATGAGTCTGCGGACGCGCGCGATGGGCGCTTCTTGGAGCCGGCGATCCGCGGCGCCATGATCGCCTTTTCGACCTTGGTCGAGCCGCAGATCGCGCAGCTCACGAGCTTGCGCTTCACTTGCGAGTCATAGGCCGACGAACTCTGGAACCAGCTCTCGAAAGTGTGGTCGCGGTCGCAACGCAGGTTGTAGCGGATCATGCCGAACCTCCGCGTTCGGGAGGCTCGTCGATCGTGAATGCGGGAGCGGCTGCGAGCCTCGGCGTGCGGCGCTTTTTGGATCCGGCAATCTGCGGCGCCATGATCGCCTTCTCGACCTTGGCCGAACCGCAGACCGCGCAGGTCACGAGCTTTCGTTTGACCTGCGAATCATAGGACGAGGAACTCTGAAACCAGCTCTCGAAAGTGTGGCCCTGCTCGCAGCGCAGATTGTAGCGGATCATGCCGAGCCTCGCACAAGATGCAGGTGGTCGCTGGCCGGCTTATGATCGGCGAGCGAAAAACGCCGCCTATGCTGCAAGGAGGGCACGGCCTTGCGCACGGCCACGACTTTACCCGGATCAATCGTCGCCAGCACGATGCCCGGTTCGGCGCCGCCCGCGTCAGCCAGAACCGTGCCCCAGGGATCGACGATCAGCGAATGGCCGAATGTTTCGCGGTTGTTCTCGTGCATCCCGCCCTGGGCGGCGGCGAACACGAAGCAGCTATTCTCGATCGCGCGGGCGCGCAGCAGGGTATGCCAGTGCGCCTCGCCGGTCTTCCTGGTGAAGGCCGCCGGCGCCGTGAGGAAAGACGCGCCAGCTTCGGCCAGCGCGCGATACAGCGCCGGAAAACGGACGTCGTAGCAGATGGTCATGCCCAGCCTGCCCCACGGCAGGTCCGCTATCACGGCCGTCTCGCCCGGCTGGTAATTGGCGGACTCCCGATAGCTTTCGCCGCCATCGAGGTCGATATCGAACATGTGGATCTTGTCGTAGCGCGCGAGGATGTCGCCGGACGGCCCGATCAGGAACGAACGGTTGACCGCTTTCTCTTTCGTGAGCCGCAATGCCAGCGAGCCGACGTTGAGGTGAATTTTCAGTTCGCGCGCAAGATCGCGATAACCGCTGAGCGAACGGTCCTCATCCTCGGTGCGAAGATGCTCGAACAGCGCGGCGCGATCCGCCTGCATGATGTTGCTGACTTCGGGAGTCTGCACGAAGTCGGCGCCCCGCCCCGCCGCCTCGCGGATCAGCCTGGAGCCTTGCTCGAAGTTCGGCTCGGGAAGGAGACCGCTCCGCATCTGGATCATCGCGGCGACGAAAGTGGGCTGGGTGTTCATGTCCTTGCCTTTCGCCCCGCGAAAACAGAGCAAGGCTTGCGGGTCGAGGCTCGATTATATGGGGGCTTTCATGGTGTCGACAACCCGCGCGAAGACCAGCACGTCGACCTGGGCGGCCTTCGCGCGCAGCAGGACGCGCGCGCAGGCATCCACCGTGGCGCCGGAGGTCAGGACATCGTCGATCAGGATGACGCGGCGACCCTGAACGTGGCCGGCGCGTTCCGCCGCCACCTTGAACGCGCCCTGTACATTGCGTGCGCGGTCATTTCGCGACAGCCCGACCTGTTGCCGGGTCGGACGGATGCGCCGCAGCGTGTCCGGTGCGACCGGCACGCCGGATTGCCGGGCGATGACATGCGCCAGCATCCCCGATTGGTTGAAGCGGCGGCTCCAGCCGCGCCGCCAGTGCAGCGGCACCGGGATCAGGAGGTCGGCGCCGTCGAGCAACCCGGATCCCGCGCGGGCCATCCAGCGGCCCATCACGGGCGCGAGATCGGTGCGGTCCTGATACTTCAATGCATGGACCAGCACCTTGGCGACGTCGTCATAGCGCACGGCGGCGCGGGCGCGCTGATAGGCTGGCGGGTTGGCGATCGCCTCCATCGACAGCATGTCGGAACCCGGATCATAAACAAAGGGCGTGCCGAGGCGAGGACAATAAGGCCGTTCGATGAACGACAGTTTGGCCCAGCAATCGGCGCAGACGCCGACACCGGCGACCGGTTCGCGGCAGGCCACGCACAGCGTCGGCAGCGCGATGTCGAGCGCCATGCGCGCCGCATAGGACATGGTCTCGCGGCACGCGCGCCATGCGCCGCGCAGCGGGTTGGCTCGGTGCGGCGAAACCAGATTGTCCGTCGAGAGTTCCACGCCCCGAAGCTAGCGCCAGCGCGGATGGGGCTCAAGCGAACTTGCATCGCCCCTTTTGGATGGCGAGCGAAAAGCGTACCAAGCCGCATGGCTCCGGACCCCTCATCTCCGCCCGTTCTGTTCGACCGCGCTTTGCTGCGCGCGCGACAGGAACGCGCGGCCAAAGCGGGAGCCGTGCCGTTTCTACTGGATCGCGTCGCGGAGGATATGGCGGAGCGGCTGAACGCCGTGTTGCGCGATCTTCAGCACGCGGCGGATATCGGCACGCCCGGCGATCAGGTGCGCGATGCTCTCTCCGTCCGGATTCGGGAGCCTGCGCGCGTCAAACTCCCGGTTGACGAGAGCGAAGCGGTGAGGCTGTCGCCTGACTCTCTCGATCTCGCCGTCTCCGGACTTGCCTTCCAGTTCGTCAACGATCTTCCCGGCCTGCTGGTGCAGATCCGCCGGGCTCTGAAGCCGGACGGGTTGCTGCTGGCGGCCACGATCGGCGGCGAGACGCTGACCGAATTGCGTCAGGCGTTCGCGATGGCTGAGGCGGAGTGTGAGGGAGGCATCTCGCCGCGCGTCGCGCCGTTCGCCGACCTTCGCGATATCGGTTCGCTGCTGCAACGCGCGGGCTTCGCGCTGCCGGTGACGGACGTCGACCGCGTCGTGGTGCGCTATGATGATGCTTTTGCGCTGATGCATGATCTGCGCGGCATGGGCGCGACGAATGTGCTGACCGAGCGTCACCGCAGGCCGTTACGCCGCGCAACCCTGTTGCGAATGGCGCAGATCTATCATGAGCGCTTTTCTGATTCCGACGGCCGCATCCGCGCGACCTTCGATATCGTATGGCTCTCGGGATGGTCGCCGCATGAGAGCCAGCAGAAGCCGTTGCAGCCGGGTTCGGCGAAAGCGAGTCTGGAGGAAGCGGTGAGGAACACTTCAAAAGAAAAGCCGGGCCGGGAATAAGGTTTCGTCATGGCCGGCACAACGCCGGGCATGACGAGGTTCTGGCTACATCAACAACTCGACCAGCGGCGGAATCAGAGGGATATCCGCGGGCGGCATCGGATAGTCGCGAAGCCTGTTGGCCCGGACCCACTTCAGCGTCTGCCCCTCGTTCGAGGTCACCGTGCCTTCCCAGCGCCGGCAGACGTAGAGCGGCATCAGCAGATGGAAGCTCTCGTAGGCGTGGCTCGCGAAGGTCAGCGGCGCCAGGCAACCCTCCTGCGTCACGATGCCGAGCTCCTCGCGCAGTTCACGAATCAGCGCCTCTTCGGGACGCTCGCCCGGCTCGAGCTTGCCGCCGGGAAACTCCCACAGGCCGGCAAGCTGCTTGCCTTCCGGCCGCTGCGCGATCAGCACCCGGTTGTCGGCGTCGATCAGGGCACAGGCGACGACCAAAGTGAGCTTCACGACCGGTAATCGCCGTTGATCGCGACATACTCCTTGGTGAGGTCGCAGGTCAGCACACGGTCGCGTCCCTTGCCGAGGCCGAGCGTCGTCTTGATCTGAATCCTGTCGTTCTTCATGGCTTTCGAGACTTCCGCCTCGTCGTAGGACGGATCCCGCGCGCCGCTTTTGGCGACGCGAATGCCGTTGAAGTAGATCGACAGCTTGTCGCGGTCGGCCGGCTCGCCGGCCTTGCCGACCGCCATGACCACGCGGCCCCAGTTGGCGTCCTCGCCGGCGATCGCGGTTTTCACCAGCGGTGAGTTGGCGATCGATTTGGCGATTTTTCGCGCCGAAGCCTTCGAGGTCGCGCCCTCGACGATGACCTCGACCAGCTTGCGCGCGCCTTCGCCGTCGCGCGCCACCTGCTCGGCGAGATCGGCCAGCACGCCGCGAAAGGCTTTCACGAACGCTTTGAGGCGCGGATCGCTGGCGCGCGAAATTTTTGGCGCGCCGCGAGCGCCTGCGGCTCCGGTCGCGAAGGCCAGCAGCGTATCGGAGGTGGAGGTGTCGCTGTCGATGGTGACGGCGTTGAAGGTGTCCTCGACCCCGCTTTTCAAAAGCGATTGCAGCGCCGTTGCCGTAATCGGCGCATCGGTGAAGACGAACGAGAGCATGGTCGCCATGTCGGGCGCGATCATGCCGGCGCCCTTGGCGATGCCGTTGATGGTGACGGCGGTCTTGCCGAGCTTCACGCTCGCCGTCGCCACTTTCGGAAAGGTGTCGGTGGTCATGATGGCGTGCGCCGCGTCCATCCAGCGGTGCGGGGCGGCATTACTCACCAAGGTCTCCAGCACGCCGTTGAACTTCGTGGCGTCGAGCGGTTCGCCGATCACGCCGGTCGAGGCGAGATAGATATCCGACGCCTTGCAGCCGGCCGCTTTCGCGGTGATATCGGCGGTCAGTTTGGCGGCCTGTCGGCCGGTCTTGCCGGTGAAGGCGTTGGCGTTGCCGGAATTCACTACCAGCGCCAGTCCCGCCCTGGATGAATGAGCGTCTTTCAGGCGCGCCCGGCACCATTCGACCGGCGCCGACGGACATCGGGATCTGGTGAATACGCCGGCCACCGTGGTGCCTGCGTCCAGCAGCGCAAGCAGCACGTCGGTGCGGCCCTTGTAGCGGATGCCGGCGGCGGCGGTCGCGAGGCGAACACCTGCGATCTCAGGCATGTCCGGGACATCGGTCGGGGCGAGGGGAGATATGGCGGTGGACATGGCTTTCTCATCATTGCCTTGTGGTCCGAGTCCAACATTCGCGTCCCATTCGGCGGACATCTTGCGATTGTTGGAATTGGAAGGACTGCGGGCGGAGTCAGTTTCTCGAGGGATTTCGAATTGGACATACGCTGCGAAACATCCCGGCCGGGAGGCGGATGTCAAACTCACGCCACGAGCTTGATCCGGCAATCCATCAAATGAGATGGAGGCGCGGGTCAAGTCCCGATTTGGCCGGGACCGGGCAAACTGGAAGAGCGAGGGTCAATTGTTGGCTCGTGGTTGTTGGCTTGGTGGCTCGCGGTCACGGGTCCGGCCCCGGAAACCCTGCCGAAGGCTGTGCCGTCGCGGACAGGCGGACGAGGTCCACCTGCCGGTGATCGAGAGAAACACGGAACGACTTGCGGGACGCACAGTCATCAAATCCTTGGAAGTAAATGCCGTTTCTACGCCTGGGACGTTTCCCTATCAGCGCTACGGACCTCTGCCAGAGCCACTGCATCCAGACCGCCGCATGCAATTCCTGGACACTCGCACCGGATCGCAGGCTCTGTCGTTTGAACGCGCGAATCCCAAGCAAGAAAACAAGGACAGACAGTACGTCGGGCGTCGTCGAGCGAGAATTCCAGCTCAACACCGCGCGGGGAGGAGGCACGTTTATTTCGACGCGCAAGGTCAGGGATGCCCGAGTATGCCGGCGTGCCTGTGAGGCAGACCACAGCGTTTGCAGATCCTGGGTCTTCAATACCGAATCACGGAACTGCCATCTCAAGTCTGATGTCCCTGGCGCATCGAACAGCAGAAGGCATACGTCCGGGGTGATCCGACCCCCTTCTCATGTAAAATAACATGCGAGACCGAGGCGAGCGCTGAGGTTCGAGACCGAGGCTAAAGACTACTGTCCCGACGCACCCGAAAGGCTGCCAGCTTCAAATCCCGCAGCTTCCAGAGCATTATTGCTTCTGATTAAATCAGAAGCGAAGCTCTGGATTGTTGTTTTGACGCGTTTTCTTCACGCGAACCGGTCATCCATCCTCGGGTCAGGCCTGAGGACATATTTCGCCGGAAAACGCTGTAATCTCGAGTCGGCGATCGGGCCGGTTTCGGTCAAAACCGGCCCACGCAGGACGAGATCGCAGATTTACTTCTTCGCCGGCGTTTTGTTGTCGGCGGGTTTGGCGGGGCTTGTTTTGTCCCCGTCGGCGCTTGCCGGTTCGGCGGGCTTGTTCAAACGCTCGATCTTGGCTGTCTCGCGCAGCTTGGCGACATACTCCGCCTGCGCCTTTCGTGTCACGAACTGCTCGATCTGGGGCTTCACCTGATCGAAGTCCGGGGCCTTGCGGTCGCGCTTTTCCTCGACCTTGATGATATGCCAGCCGAACTGGGTTTTGACCGGATCGGAAATCTTGCCCGGCTCCAGCGCGAAGGCGACTTTCGAGAAGTCCGGCACCATCTGCTCCTTGGTGAAGAAGCCGAGGTCGCCGCCGTCGGAGGCGCCGGGATCCTTGGATTCCTTCTTGGCGAGCTCGGCGAAGTCCGCGCCCTTCTTCAGTTCCTCCTCGACCTTCTTGGCTTCTTCCTCGGTCGGAACCAGGATGTGGCGGGCATGAACCTCCTGTTCGCTGGTGATCTGCTTGGAGGCATCCGTATACACGGTCTTCATGGCGCTGTCGGTGAGCGCGGCCTTGCCCTCGGACACCAGCAGCCTGTCCATCAACAGCCGGTCGCGGGCGAAGGCGAGCCTTTTCTTGAAATCCTCGCTGTTTCCGACCTTCTTTTCTTCGGCGGCCTTGGCGATGATCTTCATGTCGATCAGGAACGCCAGCACGTTCTCCTGCCTGGCCGCCGGCTCCATTTGCGCAAGGCTCGGACCCATCTCTTCCGCGGCGAGATTGACGTCGCTCTGGCGAATCTCGGAGCCGTTCACTTTCGCCAGCACGGGATTCGCATCATCCGCGTGGACCGGCGTGCCGGCGAGCAGAACCGCGGCCAGGCAGCCGCCGAGAACGGACGAGACCAGGCGAACGCGCAGAAAGTGTTTCGTTGCGGGCAATGAGATGGTCATGGGAAGTCCTTGATCTCCAGGAGGAGGATGTGGGCGGCGGACACTCGCTCAATCGCGGGGTCTTGGCAACGCGAAAACTCTGTCAAAATCATGAACCCCGGACAGGCGGACATCGCCGTTTCCGCCGCGGGGACTTTCCGGATCCGCGCTCCCGCCACCGTTGACAACCCACGGGGCCGGCCATATTTCTGCCGGACGGTCGACAGCAAAGGCTGGTTCTGGCTATCCTTTTGCGATTGAACCCTGGGTCGCCGAATTTCAACCCATGATGCGGACGCTCGGCTTTCGGGACTTTCAGCCCTGATGCGTCACGATGAGTTGAGTTGATAGGCGGTTCGTGCGGTGGTTCCGAAGTTCGCTAGGGAAGGCGCTGCAGAGCGAGCTTCGGTTCAGGACACGAGAGTCTGCTTCAACGGCGTTGAATCAGACTCGTCGCTTATCTTTTTGTTGGAGCATGATCTTTTCCGAAAACCGGTTTCCACTATTTCGGGATCATGCCCTAGAGCGTTTTTGAGCGGGATTGCCGGTTCGCGTGAAGCAAACTCGTTGCCGCTTCTGAATTCAGAAGCGGAGGGCCCAGGAGACGACCACATGGCTGCAACGGCGAATCGCGAAGACAGGAATTTGGGATGATCGGCGCGTTTGCCCGCAAGTTTTTCGGTTCCGCCAACGATCGGCGGGTCAAGGGATATCAATCCCGCGTCAAAGCCATCAACGCCCTGGAGCCCGAAATCGCCGCGCTGTCGGACGAGGCGCTGCGGGCGCGCACCGCCGAGTTCAGGCAGCAGCTCGCGAACGGCAAGACCCTCGACGACCTCCTCGTTCCCGCCTTCGCCACGGTGCGCGAGGCTGCCAAGCGAGCCCTCGGCCAGCGGCATTTCGACGTGCAGTTGGTCGGCGGCATGGTGCTCCACGAGGGCGACATCGCCGAGATGAAGACCGGCGAAGGCAAGACGCTGGTCGCCACGCTTGCCGTTTATCTCAACGCGCTCGCCGGCAACGGCGTTCACGTCGTCACCGTCAACGATTATCTCGCAAGCCGCGACGCGGGCTGGATGTCGCAGGTCTACTCTTTCCTCGGCCTCACCACCGGCGTGATCGTGCATGGCCTGGACGACGTCGAGCGCAAGGCGGCCTATGCCTGCGACATCACCTACGGCACCAATAACGAATACGGCTTCGATTATCTCCGCGACAACATGAAGTATCGCCTGGAGGACATGGTCCAGCGCGAGCACTTCTTCGCGATCGTCGACGAGGTCGACTCGATTCTGATCGACGAGGCGCGGACGCCGCTGATCATTTCCGGCCCACTCGACGATCGCTCCGAGTTCTACAACACCATCGATACCTTCATGCCGAATCTCGAAAAGGTCGCTGACTACGAGATCGACGAGAAGCAGCGCACGGTCGCACTCACCGAGGCCGGCATGGAGAAGATCGAGACGCTGTTGCGCGACGCTGGCCTGCTCAAGGGCGACTCGCTCTACGATGTCGAGAACGTCTCCGTCGTCCACCACATCAACCAGGCGCTGCGCGCGCATTCGCTGTTCACCCGCGACAAGGACTATATCGTTCGCGGAGGCGAGGTCGTCATCATCGACGAATTCACCGGCCGCATGATGCCGGGCCGCCGTTACTCGGAAGGACTGCATCAGGCGCTGGAAGCCAAAGAGCATCAGCCGGTGCAGCCGGAGAACCAGACACTCGCCTCGATCACGTTCCAGAACTACTTCCGGATGTACAAGAAGCTCGCGGGCATGACCGGCACCGCGGCGACGGAAGCTGACGAACTGGCCGACATCTACAAGCTCGAGGTCGTGGAAATTCCGACCAACCTGCCGATCGCGCGTCTCGACGAGGACGACGAGGTCTACCGGACCCAGAACGAGAAATACGCCGCGATCCTGGCCGAGGTCGAACGCGCCAATGCGCGGATGCAGCCGGTGCTGGTCGGCACCGCCTCGATCGAAAAATCGGAAGTGCTCGCCGACTATCTGAAGAAGCATGGCTACAAGCTGATCGACTTCGGCGACCCGAAATCGATGCGGAAGCTGTACGCCGCGGCTCGCGCCGGCAAACCGGCGAAGCTGTTCGCGGTGCTGAACGCCCGCTTCCATGAGCAGGAAGCCTATATCGTCGCCGAGGCAGGCGTGCCCGGCGCGATCACCATCGCCACCAACATGGCCGGTCGCGGCACCGATATCAAACTCGGCGGCTCGCTGGAGATGCGCGCCCAGTTCGAGACGGCCGACATCGCCGACGAAGCCGAGAAGCAGGCGAAAATCGCGGAGATCAAGGCCGATATCGAGCGCTTCCGCGACATGGTGCTCAAGGCGGAGGAAGTCGTCGAGATCGAGCCGGCCAAGGGCTCAAAGCCGGCCAAGACCGTGACCCACCCCGGTGGGCTCTATATCATGGGCTCCGAACGCCACGAGTCGCGGCGTATCGACAATCAGTTGCGCGGCCGCGCCGGCCGTCAGGGCGATCCCGGCCGCTCGAAATTCTTCCTGTCGCTGGATGACGACCTGATGCGGATCTTCGGATCGAATCGGCTCGACACCATGCTGCAGCGGCTTGGCCTCAAGGAAGGCGAGGCCATCACCCACCCTTGGATCAACAAGGCGCTGGAGAAGGCGCAGCAGAAGGTCGAGGCGCGCAACTTCGACATCCGCAAGAACCTGCTGAAGTACGACGACGTACAGAACGATCAGCGCAAGGTGATCTTCGAGCAGCGCGTCGATCTGATGAAGAACGAAAGCGTCGCGGAAACCGTCGCCGACATGCGCCATGCGTTCGTCGAGGATCTCGTCGCCAAGCATGTTCCGGAGAATCAGTATCCTGAGCAGTGGGATGTCGCCGGCCTGAAAGAAGAGCTGAAGCGCGTGCTCGACATCGAGTTGCCGGTCGATGAATGGGCCGCGGAAGAGGGCATCGCGGGCGAGGAGTTGCTGTCGCGCATCGAAAGCCGCGTCGACGAGCATATGGCGGCCAAGGTCGGGCAATGGGGCCCCGACGTCATGCGCTATGTCGAGAAGACCATCCTGCTGCAAACCCTGGATCATCTCTGGCGCGAACACCTGGTGATGCTCGATCATCTGCGCCAGGTCATCGGCCTGCGCGGCTATGGCCAGCGCGATCCGCTGCAGGAATACAAGTCGGAGGCCTTCTCCCTGTTCGAAAGCCTGATCGCTCATCTGCGCGAGGCGGTGACGGGGCAATTGATGCGCGTCGAGATCGTGCCGCCCGAGGAGGAGCAGCCGGCGCTGCCTGAGATGGAGGCCCATAAGTTCGATCCCACCACCGGCGAGGACGAGATGGCGCTCGCGCAAAGCAGTTTTGCCAGAGCGTCACTGGCGTCGGCGGGAGGTGAGGACCATTCCCGCCGTGACCCGAATGATCCCGCGAGTTGGGGCAAGATCGGCCGCAATGAGGATTGTCCCTGCGGTTCGGGCAAGAAGTACAAGCATTGCCACGGCCGCTACGCCTGAAGTGCGCATCGTGGTCGCTTAAGATGCCCCCTCTCAGAAGCAACTTAGAGCCTTTCGCTTCTGATGGAATCAGAAGCGAGGCTCCATAACCTTGATTGACGCGTTTTCTTCACGCGAACCGGTCATCCATCCTCGGGTAGAGCCCGAGGACATGCTTCGCCCGAAAACGCTATAGAGTTGAGCGTACCGTGCGGCTGCTTGCGTGAATATTAACTAAGGCGCGGAGAGCTTTACGGGGTTACCGAGAAGCGGCTGTCGAACGAGTTCGATGACGCTGCCGGCGTCGTGCTCTGAATCGGGGCCGGCGACGCCGACGCATTCGGAGATCCCGATTGCGGACGCGCGGTTGCGACGTGTTCAGGCCTGGCTGTTTTTTCGGCCGTCTTCTCTGTCGTTTTGGGCGCCGCGCGCTTCGCTGCGACCGGGCGAGAAGAAACGCTGCGCGCCGGAGTTGCCGTCTTCGGCCTGGCCGAGCCAGACTCGCCGGACGTGGCCGAAGCGGTTGCATTGGTCGTGGCGGTGGTGTCGGCGTCTCCAAAACCCATCTTGTGCGCAAGATTGGTGAAGATGTTGCTCGGCTTGGAGGGAGCAAGCAGAGCCGATGACGGCCGTACGTCAGTCTCCGGCTCATAGGAGGCCGCGGTTGTCGCTGGCGCCGAATTGCGAGGCGGGTTCACCGTCGGTGGAATGGTGCCGGGCGCCGACGAAAACGCCGTGGCCTTGATGTCGGATTCGCCGGGGTCTGAAAGCCCCGTCTGGCCGCCCGGCAGCTTGGCTGCGAACACCCGGTTCATGCCGCCATCGATCCCGGTGTTGAGTCTGGCGACCGGCGTCCCTTTCGAGATCAGCTTGGCTATTTCGGTGTTGTCGCGCTGCTGTTTGTCGCGTACGGCGCTTGCGATGTCGTCGGGCACCGCGTAGGCGGGACATCTCGCCGAGGCGTTGAACTCGAGCGGCCGGGTTGAGCCGGGCGGTGGCGCCGGATCGAACACGTACTTGTGCTCGCAGAATGCGACCTTCGGCTCTTGACGCGTTACCTCGAAATGATCGTTGCCTTCCTTGATCATTTTCCAGAACGGCATGTTCGGATTGTTGCGGTGCTTCGCCAGATTCGCAGCCGTCATGCGGAATGGATAGGCCTGGAACTGGAAGGCGCGCTGACCGCCGAAGAATGATTCCCGTCCGACAGCGTAGATCTCGGCGATCTGCTCGTCGGTCATGGCGTAGCACCCGCGGGAGGAACAGTCGCCGTGCACCATCAATTGGGAACCGGTGCGTCCCAATGACTTGTCGAACTCATTGGGGTAGCCGGTGTTGAACGAGAGATAATAGGAAGAGCGTGGGTTCATCTGCGCGGGCGTGATGCTGTAGAAGCCCTCCGGAGCCTGACGGTCTCCCTCGCGCGTCTTGGGGCCGAGATCGCCGGACCAGCGGCAGATCGGGTAGCTCTTGAGCAGGGCGAACTTGCCGGATCGGTCCTGCTTCCAGACTTCCAGTTCGGCTTCCTGTTTGAACAGCCGAATCAGGATGGGCGATTGCAGCTCCATGTCCTTCGCGGTCATGGCCGCGACGAGCTTGGGCGAGACCGGCCGGTTGGCCTTGGCGTTGCTCGCGAGCGAGGCGTCGTCGGTGTTGCAGCCGGCCAGAAGCGCACTGCCCATCAGCACGGCGGAGGTCATGATCGTGCGAGCGATCGAACGATTGATCAAAGCAAAGCTCCGCTAGGGACGGGCAAGCCTCCACCCCGAATTCATGGCGTCGTGCCCCAAGCCATTGAATAAAATAATATCCTTAAGCATCTGTGCCCGCAAGCTGAGCGGAACCGAACGAGGTGAACTCCGACCTCGATGGTGAATGGAGACTAAATATTCCGGACGGGGCTGAATTAGGGCGGTTCGGCGGCTTCCGGAAAAGCCATATTCTGGAATGGAGCAAACCGGGAAGGGCCATGGGTTTCCGGCTGAAACGTTCACCGGCGATCCGGAAGAGGCACGGAATGCGTCTCGCCCGAAGAAGCGGAGCGTGCGCTCAGCCCAGTTTACGCCCGATATCGATAAACTTCTGACGACGCTGCTGACGAAGCGAATCACGGTCGAGGGTGCGCAGATCGTTCAACGCGCCGGCGATGGCGTCCCCGGTCAGCGCGATAACGGCGGCGGGATCACGGTGCGCGCCGCCCGCCGGTTCCTTGAGGATGGCGTCGATCACGCCGAACCGCAGCAGATCCTGCGCGGTGATTTTCATGTTGGTCGCGGCTTCCTGTGCCTTGCTGCTGTCGCGCCAGAGAATCGACGACGCCGCTTCCGGCGAGATCACGCTATAGATCGCATGCTCCAGCATCAGCACGCGGTTGGCGGTCGCGATCGCGATCGCGCCGCCGGAGCCGCCCTCGCCGATGATCACCGCGACATTGGCGACGCCGAGCGAGAGACACGCGTCGGTGGAGCGGGCGATCGCCTCGGCCTGGCCGCGTTCCTCGGCGCCGATGCCGGGATAGGCGCCGGCGGAATCGACCAGCGACAGCACGGGAATGTCGAAACGGTCGGCCATATCCATCAGCCGGACCGCCTTGCGGTAGCCTTCGGGGCGCGCCATCCCGAAATTGTGCTTCAGCCGGCTTTCAGTGGTTGCGCCCTTTTCCTGTCCGATGACGCAGATGCTTTCGCCGCGGAAGCGGCCGAAGCCGCCGATCAGCGCGTCGTCCTCGCCGAACTTGCGGTCTCCGGCCAGCGGCGTGAACTCGGTGATCAGGCCCTTGACGAAATCAGAGAAGTGCGGGCGCTGCGGGTGCCGCGCCACCTGGGTTTTCTGCCAGGGCGTCAGGTTGGCGTAGAGATCCTTCAGGGCCTGCGCGGCTTTCTCCTCGATGCTGGAAATTTCCTCGCTGATGTCGCTGCCGGAGGCGGCGAGCGCACGCAGTTCGTCGATCTTGGAATCGAGCTCGGCGACGGGTTTTTCAAAATCGAGGTAGCTGCGCATGGGATCGGGCATTCCAGCAGTATAGAGACGAAGGCGCGTGGAGGGGAAATCTGTCGATAAGAGAGAGAAAGGTCCTTTTATTCAAATATTTAGGAGGTAGGTAAAACGTGTCTTGGAGGGCGGGTCAAGTGCGGTCGGGTGCGAGCGCTCTTTCGCGGCTGATCAGCGTCGAGTCAAGGGCGAAGCGGAGGCGCGGAAGTTGAGGCCTTCGGCGGCGTCGCCGCTGAATGGCGTTCGTGATGAGCGCCGGTCAGGCTTCGGCCAGCGGGTGCAGATCGCGCACCAGGCTTTTCAGGCGCTCTTCCACGACGTGCGTGTAGATTTGCGTGGTCGAGATGTCGGTATGGCCGAGCAGGGTCTGCACGATCCGCAGGTCCGCGCCGTTGTGCAGCAGATGGCTCGCGAAGGCATGGCGCAGCACGTGCGGCGAGACCAGCCGGGGCGCGAGGCCGGCCGCCGCCGCGAGTTCCTTCAGCTCGCGGGCAAAGTGCTGGCGTGTCAGGTGGCCGCTTTCGCCGAACGACGGAAACAGCCAGCTCTGTCGCGGCGACGCGGCTTTCCCTGCGCCGCGCTGATCCGCCATCGCCTGGAGATAGTCGGCCATCGCCTGTCGCGAGGCATTGTTCAGCGGCACCAGCCGTTCCTTGTCGCCCTTGCCGCGCACCACGATCATGCGAGCATCGCGCCGCGCCGCCGACAGCGGCAGGGAGACCAGTTCGGAAACGCGCAGGCCGGTGGCGTAAAGCACTTCCAGCAGGCAATAGAGCCGCGCCGCGCGCAATCGCCGGGCAGGTGGGGCGTCCGGAGATTCGGCGTCCGCCTTCGCGTGAGCGAGCAGGCGGTCGACATCCGCTATCGACAGGACTTTGGGCAGGCTGCGTCCCCGCTTTGGCCCTGAAAGGATGGCCGCGGGATCGTCGCTCCTGACGCGCTCGCTCAGCAGGAAACGAAACAGGTGGCGCATCGCCGACAGGCGTCGTGCGACGCTCGATGACTTGAAGCCCCTGAGGTCGAGGTCGTTGAGATAGTCTCTTAGCGTCTGCGTCTCGGCGATGACGAAATTCCGCCGCGCACGGGCGAGGAACGCGGATAAATCCTCGAGATCCCGGCGGTAGGCGTCGAGCGTGTTCTCGCCGGCGCCTTGCTCGGCCGCCAGCATGTCGAGGAACAGGGCGACCAGCTTCGCGTCGGAGGAGTTATTGGATCTCATGCGGCGGCCTATAACGTTTTCGAGCGAAGCATGACCTCGGGCTTGACCCGAGGATGGATGACCTGTTCGCGTAAAGAAAACGCGTAAAATAAAAAGCTCGAGCCCGACCCTGATTCCGTCAAGCCGGAATAGCTCTAGCAGCTATTTCTTGAGAAACTTGTCCGGGTGGACGGTGACCGTCATGTCCCGCGGCGTCGGTTCGACGAAATTCGCCAGCCCGAGAATCACGCCGTAAGCGATCGCACCGAGCGCGGCGACGATGGTCAGGAAGCGGAACAGGCTGGGCATTTACGGTCCCGAGCACGATATTGACCTTCAGGCGAATGCCGCAAGTACCAACATGTTCGCAAGTCAGGTGCAAGAGTCTCTGGCAACGCCCTCGACGAGAGTAGTATAGCTGGCCCGGAGACGGTGGTTCCAGCCCGGCAACGTCCGCCGTCCAGCGAATGTTCTCAACCGGATATCAGGATCAGGAAGGTCGTCGTGAGCTTTGGATCTGACATTCTCCGTCAGAAATCGCGGAAGGTCCGAATGTCGAATCCGTTTCGGGCGCGCAGCCATGTTCCGGCAGGTGTCCCTTGACGTCCGAAACCGTTTCATCGGCCAGCTTCGGAGCATCCCCCGAGACCGCCGTTGTCGCGGCGCTCGCGGGGCGGTCGCTGGCGCTTGTCGGCATGATGGGAGCCGGCAAGTCCACCATTGGGCGGCGACTGGCGGCGCGCCTCAGGATGCGATTCGTCGATGCCGACGCCGAGATCGAGCTTGCGGCCGGAATGCCGATACCCGAAATTTTCGAAACCCACGGCGAGCCCCATTTCCGGGATGGCGAGGCGCGCGTGATCGCGCGGTTGCTGAATGGCGGCCCGATCGTGCTCGCAACCGGCGGCGGCGCCGTGCTGCGCGAGGAGACCCGGGCACGCCTCTCCGAACGGGCGGTCTCGATCTGGCTGAAGGCGGACGCCGAGGTGATCCTGCGCCGGGTCAGGCGCCGCGCCGACAGGCCCTTGCTGCAAACGGCCGATCCCGCCGCGACGATCAAGCGCCTCATCGCCGAGCGCGAGCCCATCTACCAACAGGCGGATATCACCGTCGCCTCGCGCGACGTGCCATACGAATGGATCGTCGATGAATGCATCGGCCTGCTTCACCGCAGGCTTTGCCGCGGCGAAACGACCGCTCCGAAACCAGGCGAAACGCGATGAGAGACCCTGACGAGGGATTTGACACCACGCAATGACCATTCCGTTGAAAAAATCAGACCCGATCACGGTCGATGTCGCGCTCGGTGAGCGTTCCTATGACATTGTCATCGGCCGGGGCATCCTGCCGTCGCTGGGCGAGCGGATCGCCGCATTGCGTCCCGGCGCGCGCGTCGCCGTCGTCACCGACGCCTGTGTCGCCACTCATTGGCTTCAGCGAGCCGAGGCATCGCTGACCGGCGCCGGTCTCACAACCTCGCGGATCGTCGTCGACGAAGGCGAGGTTTCGAAGAGTTACGCAGGCGTCGAATTTGTCTGTGAGGAACTGATCAAGGCCAGGATCGAGCGCAACGATCTTGTCGTCGCGCTTGGTGGCGGCGTGGTCGGTGATCTCGCGGGCTTCGCCGCCGCGATCGTACGCCGTGGCGTCGATTTCGTGCAGGTGCCGACGTCGCTGCTGGCGCAGGTGGATTCGTCCGTGGGCGGCAAGACCGGCATCAACTCGCCGCAGGGCAAGAACCTGGTCGGCGCCTTTCACCAGCCGATCCTGGTGGTCGCGGACACCGCCGTGCTGGATACCTTGTCGCCGCGTCAGTTTCGCGCCGGCTATGCTGAAGTCGCCAAATACGGACTGATCGGCGATGAGGCGTTCTTCGCGTGGCTGGAAGCCCACCATGCCGATATCGTCAAGGGTGATGCGGCGCGCGAGCACGCGGTCGCCACCAGTTGCTGCGCCAAGGCCGCCATCGTCGCCCGCGACGAGCGCGAGAGCGGCGAGCGTGCGTTGCTCAATCTCGGCCATACCTTCGGCCACGCGCTGGAAGCGGCGACCGGATTTTGCGGGCGTCTTTATCACGGCGAGGGCGTCTCGATCGGCATGGTGCTGGCCGCCGAACTCTCGGCGCAACTCGGAATGATCGCAGCCGCCGACGTGTCCCGTATCGAGAGACATCTGGCGGCGGCGGGTCTGCCGACGCGCTTGCAGGACATCGCCGGCTTCAGGCAGGAGGGGCTGGCCGATGCGGATGCGCTGATGACGCTGATGGCGCAGGACAAGAAGGTCAAGCGCGGCCGGCTGACCTTCATCCTGCTGAAGGCGATCGGTCAGGCGGTGGTGTCAACGGATGTCGAGCCCTCGATGGTTCGGGATTTTCTCGCCCGCAAGCTGGCGGACGCGCCGGCCTAGACGATGAGTTCAACTCTCCAGATACTGCTCGCCGTGCTGCTGCTTGCCGCCAACGGGTTCTTCGTCGCGGCGGAGTTCGCGCTGGTGAAAAGCCGCGGCTACCGCGTCAAGGCGATGGTGGAGCGCGGTCAGTTCGGCGCGCGGCTGATGCGAGACATCATGGGCAACATCGAGGCCTATCTCGCCTGCTGCCAGCTCGGCATCACCATGGCGTCGCTCGGTCTCGGCTGGGTCGGCGAGCCAACGGTGGAGGCGCTGCTCGCTCCTCTGCTGCGGCCGCTCGGCATGCCGGAACCGGCGCTGCATTTGACCGCGTTCCTGACCGGATTTCTTGTATTCTCGTCGCTGCACATCGTGATCGGCGAGCAGGTGCCGAAAACGCTGGCGATCCGGCAGCCGGAGCCGGTGTCGCAGTGGATCGTCTATCCGCTCCATGCCTCCTATGTCCTGTTTTATCCGCTGAACTGGCTGCTCAATTCGGCCTCGCGCGCCATCCTGCGCGCGCTTCGCGTCAAGGAGGTCTCGCAACATGACGTGTTGACCGGCGCGGAAATCGAAGGGCTGATCGGTGAATCCGCCGAGCACGGCGGAATCGAAAGCGGTGAGGCCGAATACATCCAGAATGTGTTCCGCTTCGGTGACCTCGCGGTGTCGGACGTGATGGTTCATCGCACCGCGATGGTGACGATCAATGCCGATTTGCCTCCGGAAGATCTGGTGCGCGAGGTGCTGGCCAGCGAATACACCCGCATCCCGCTCTGGCGCGACAAGCCGGAGAACATTGTCGGCGTGCTCCATGCCAAGGATCTGTTGCGGGCGATTCATGCCTCGGAGGGCGATATAGCCCGCATCAACGTCAACGCGATCGCGTTGCCGCCCTGGTTCGTTCCGGAGATGCGCCCCGTTTCCGATCAGCTCAAGGCGTTTCGCCGCCGCAAGACTCACTTCGCGCTGGTGGTCGACGAATATGGTGAAGTCGAGGGCATGGTGACGCTGGAGGACGTTCTCGAGGAGATCGTCGGCGATATCTCCGACGAGCACGACGTGGTCGTCGCTGGCGTTCGGCAACAGGCCGACGGTTCGGTGGTGGTGGATGGTTCGGTGCCGATCCGCGATCTCAATCGCGCCATGGACTGGCATCTTCCGGACGAGGAGGCGACCACCATCGCGGGCCTCGTGATTCATGAGGCGCGTTCGATCCCCGAGCGGGGTCAGAATTTTACCTTTTATGGTTTCCGCTTCAGGGTTTTGCGGCGCGAGCGCAACCGCATCACGGCGCTGCGCATTCAGCCGGTGCCGCGTGGCGGGGAGGCGATCGAGAACAGGCCGAAGCGGACGTGAATGTTGTCCTGAAGGGCGCGGGCGAGGGTGTTTCGCGAGCGCTGGAGGCTGTGCGTTTCTGACTCGATCAGTAGCGCGGGCGCTATGGCGTTTTCAAGCGAACGCGATCGCGGATCAGCGCGCCGGCCTTATCACGCGGATTTGTCACGAATCGGATTTGGCAAGGGCCCGGCCTTTCTTCTTGCCCGGAACCTTGTCCTCAACGAACTTGACGCCGATCTCGTCGCCGTTGACGCGGACCAGTTCACAGCGACGAAAGGCGAGACCGGTCGACGACAGCACCAGAAAGAATTCCTTGAGGTTCAGCCCCTCGATCGAGTCCTTCACCTGAAGCCGCGCGCCGTTGTTGGAGATGTCCAGCATGGTGCATGGCCGTTGCCAGGTTCCGTCGATTCCCATCATCAGGACGGAATAGCCGGTGGCGAAGGTCACCCGATCCGCTTTTCGGTTGCCCCAGCTCATGGCTCAGATATCCGAAATGGCGATCGCCGTGTCCGGCGCGTCGGCCTTCCTCGCCGAGCCGCGAGCGGACCAGAAGCGGATGGTGCGTTGCGCCGATGACAAAGAGAGCGCGTCGAATACTTCGCGGCCGCTCTCGAATTCCTGCGCCGTCAGGGGACGGCAATGCGGGCGATTGCGAAGGATCATATGGGTCGTTGACCAGTTCAGCCGCGCGGCCTTGCAGGCAACGATCAACCCGTCGGGGCGAGGGTTGGCGAGCAGAGGCTCGATCGCTTCGATTCTCACCGAGTTCAGAAGCGAGAGCGCGGCGATGATGTGGGTATATTCGCCCTGTATCGCAAACCGGTTGATGGTCTGGTCGCCCAGCTTTCCGGCGCGGTTCAGGGCGAGCACCATCGATTCCGATTCCGCGTAGTTGACCGGCGCCAGGCTTGGAGAGGCGATCTGCTCGACTACTGACTGGATCGCCGCTTGAATCCTTGCGCGCATTTCAGGGGGCGCGACCTTGAGCAGACGTTCGCGCACCGCCGCGCTGGCTCGGGAAAGGAGTTCACGGAGCACCTTGATCGGGAAGTCCAGTCGCAGCCCGAGCTTCTCGGCGAGCGCATCGTCCTTTTCGGAGCTTTCAACCAGGACCGCGTAGCCGCTTTCGGAAAAGCGCGCGCCGGTATTCCTGGCCAGCGTATGGGAGACCCGGGCGTCGCCGCGTTTGAGCAGCGCGTCGGTCACCCCTTCGCTCAGGGTTTCGCGGTGGGAAATGGCGAGCAAATGCTGCGGCCCGCGCAGGCTCGCGATTTCAATGAGGTCGCCTTCGGACAGCCGGGCTGATCGTGCCAGAACCGGCACCGCGACCGACGCATCCTGATGATACGCGAGTTGCCGGACGGTCTCCTTCGGCGCGAGGCTTGAGCCTGACAGGTTCGTGCTGAGCTGCGCCAGCGCGCGCGCCTCCATCTGCTCCATCAGGCGGACCAGAACGTCATCGAAGACGCTGATCTGGTTTTCGTTGAGCCGGTCAGCGTCGGACAGAAACAGATCGGTGACACGGCGAAGCATCTGGACCCGCCGCTCGGACGAGCCGCCCTTCACCGCACTTTCCAGTTCCGCGATGAGCGCCGTCGAGGCTGCTTCGGCCATGGATGATTCCAGCGAGTCGGATCCGAATGCGTTACGTCCTACTGCGTTCGCGTTTTACCGTAACACGAAGGTAGTCTGTGCTGATGTACTGAAAAGCGGGTTAATTTCCGATAAAAGCGGCATCTGAATTTTGAGCGAGGCGGACGCGGCCGGCGACACGCTGCTTTGAAGCGGCTCTTGGCGGACGGACCGGATAGGGCGACGACCGATGCCGGCCGATGATCGCCGTTCAGCGCTGCTGTTCGCCCGGCGCCATCGCCCGAATCGCCAGCGCGTGAATGGGGCCGGCCAGTTCCGCGGCGAGCAGCGTATTGATCATGCGATGACGCTCGACCCGGCTCTTTCCTTCGAACGCCTGCGATACAATATGAATACGGAAATGTGTCTCGCCGCCCGGCCGATGGCCGGCGTGACCTTCATGAAGATATGACTCGTCGGCGACATCGAGGCTTTCGGGCGCGAAAGCTTCGCTGAGTTTCTTTGAGATGTTATCCTTGACGCTCATGGCGGGCGACTTAACGCTTATCGTTTCTTTCCGTCAATGGCGGCCGCCGTCCGGAATAAATGCGATGTCAAGACTTGAAGCCTGGAGCATTGCGGTGTCAAAGACAGATCATGCCGATAGACACGTCGAAATTCTTCGATAGCATCCGCATCAAGCCAAGGGCCGGTGCGAAGCAACCGCGCATGCGCGAGCGCGAGGAAGTGGTCGCCTGCGAATGGCCGGACTGTCAGAGCAGGGGATCACACCGCGCGCCGAAAGGTCGCGGCAACGAAGGCGGGTATTTTCATTTTTGCCTCGACCATGTCCGGGCCTACAATCAGTCCTACAATTTTTTCCAGGGCATGAATGCGGAAGCGGTCGCGCGCTATCAGAAGGATGCGCTGACCGGCCATCGCCCGACCTGGAAGATGGGCGCGAACGGCGCCAAGGGCAAAGGCAGGGCCGATGCCATCGATGCCGAGGGCGTCGCTGATCCCTTCAGTGTGTTCGGCGAACTCAATGGCCGTGGGAAATGGCGCTCCGGCCCGCAGTTCGAATCCAAACCCGAGACCCGCAAGATCTTCAATGCGGAGCGCAAGGCGCTGCAGGTGTTGGGGCTCGGCGCCGACGCCACCCTCGAAACCGTCAAGGCGAAATACAAGGCGCTGGTCAAGCAGCATCACCCAGATGCCAACGGCGGCGACCGGTCGACGGAAGATCGCTTGATCGAGATCATCAAGGCGTATAATTACCTGAAGACGGTCGTGCGCGGCGCGTAAGGCCGCCGCCCCGCGCCGGTTGCTGTCGCGCTTTGGCGCAACCTCTCAGCTTTTATCCGTCTTCTTCTCGAGCATCAGCGTCCCTTTTTTCTGAATGACGCCCTGAATCCCTTGAGCCAGGCGGCTGAGCAGCCATGGCAAAGTCACTTCGAGACGAACGTGCTCTTCGGACACGTCCAGAATTCCTGATACCTGCTGCTTCAGGGCCGTGACGGAAAAGACCAGGCGGTCGCCGCTCCACACCTCTTCATTGACCTGGATCAACTGGGCGTATTGCGTTCGGGCGCTGCCGAGCCCCGCTTTCATCCGGCGCAGCGCTTCATCCTTGCCGAGACGGTGCGGAATGGAAACCACGAGAGGTCTGGTCATGATCACTCCAATGATGGCTACAGCGTTTTCGAGCGAGGTGGATGACCTGTTCGCATGAAGAAAACGCGTCAAAACAACAGTCTAGCCGGCTCGCTCGTCTGCCGGATGGCCTTGGGCCGCGCGGCAAGTCAGGACGGCGAAACAGACGAACCCGGTATCGGCGATCCCCCGGCTGTTCGAATGCGCGATGAATCGGTCACGATATCCCTGGTTCAAAAGTTTTCCCGGCAAATTTGGCCGAATGGGACCTTGATTCGCAAAAGAGCCCTCCAAAATCTGCATATGGTGCTTATCTCGATGATATTCCAATGGAACTTTGATCTGGCGACGGGCTTCTGCCGGCTGCCGCTCTCTGCTAAATTTCGCGAGCCCCTCGTCCGCAGCCATGCGCAGTCCTGGTTTCGGGAGCGCGCCCGAACCTCGGAGGATTGATGACGACCGCCGCCATAACCAATACCGAGACTCCCACCGGCCTTCCCGACATGAAGGTGTCGGTGCGGCAGGTGTTCGGGATCGACAGCGATCTCGAAGTCCCCGCTTATTCCGGGACCGATCCGCATGTGCCGGATGTTGATCCCGACTACCGGTTCGATCGCGCGACCACGCTGGCCATTCTCGCCGGCTTCGCCAAGAACCGCCGCGTCATGGTGACCGGCTATCATGGCACCGGCAAATCAACGCATATCGAGCAGGTGGCGGCGCGGTTGAACTGGCCTTGCGTGCGCGTCAACCTCGACAGTCACATCAGCCGGATCGATCTCGTCGGCAAGGACGCGATCGTGCTCAAGGACGGCAAGCAGGTCACCGAATTCCGCGATGGCATCCTGCCCTGGGCCTACCAGAACAACGTCGCATTGTGCTTCGACGAATACGATGCTGGCCGTCCGGATGTGATGTTCGTGATCCAGCGCGTGTTGGAATCCTCAGGCCGCCTGACGCTGCTGGACCAGAGCCGGGTCATCAAGCCGCATCCGGCGTTCCGCCTGTTCGCGACCGCGAACACCATCGGCCTCGGGGACACGTCGGGTCTTTATCACGGCACCCAGCAGATCAATCAGGCGCAGATGGACCGCTGGAACATCGTCACCACGCTGAATTATCTGCCGCACGACAACGAGGTCGAGATCGTGCTGGCCAAGGCCAAGCATTATCGCACGCCGGAAGGCCGCGACACCGTCGGCAAGATGGTGCGGCTGGCGGATCTCACGCGCAACGCTTTCGCCAACGGCGATCTCTCCACGGTGATGAGCCCGCGCACGGTGATCACCTGGGCGGAGAACACCGAGATATTCGACGATCTGGGCTTCGCCTTTCGAGTCACGTTCCTCAACAAATGCGACGAACTCGAGCGGCCGCTGGTTGCTGAATTCTACCAGCGCTGCTTCAACGTCGAACTGAGCGAGTCCGCGGTCAACGTCGCGTTGAGTTGAGACGTTTCACCTCTCCCGGCGATCAGGGAGAGGTCGGCAAGCCCGGCGGCGCTCCAGCGCGCGTGAGCGAGCCGGGTGAGGGGTTTATTCTGGCTGCTCCCGCGCATACGGGACCATCGTACAGGTTTTCATGAGCACCGCATCGCCCAGCAACAGGTTCCGTGCCTCGCCGAAGGAGGCGCCGACCGAGCCGTTCAAGCGCGCGGTCACGTCCTGCCTGCGCGCGATCTCCCGGCGGCCGGAGCTTGAGGTAACCTTCGCCATCGAGCGGCCCGGCCTGTCGCCAGGCAAGGCGCGGCTGCCCGAGCCCGGGCGCAAGATGAGCAGGCGGGACGCCGCGATCGTGCGCGGGCATGCGGATTCCATCGCGCTGAAGCTCGCCTGCCACGATCCGAAAGTGCATCGCAAGCTCGTGCCGGGCAATCCGCAGGCGCGCGGCGTCTTCGACGCGGTCGAGCAGGCCCGGGTCGAGGCCATCGGCTCCCGCCGGATGACGGGCGTCGCGAGGAATCTCACCGCGATGCTCGATGATCACTTCCATCGCGGCAAGTATGACGAGATCACCGACCGGGCCGACGCGCCGCTGTCGGATGCGCTGGCGATGATGGTGCGCGAGCGGCTGACCGGCCTGCCGCCGCCCGCCGCCGCGTCCAGGCTGGTCGATCTGTGGCGTCCGTTCCTGGAGGACAAGATCGGCGCCCGGCTGGACCAGCTCAGCCATTTTACCGAGGATCAGGCGAAGTTCGGCGATCTTGTGCACGATCTGCTGTCGGAACTTGATCTTGGTGACGACACTCGCGCCGAGACGGAGAAGGAGGAGAACGAGGACGACAACCGCGAGGGCGAGAACGATCAGTCCGGTACGGAAGGCTCGCCCGACAGCGAGGCCGCCCAGGAGATGAGCGCGGATCAGGCGCATGACACCACGGAGGACATGCCTGATGGCGCCATGGAAAGCGCGCAGGCCTCCGTGAGCGACACGTTCGACGATGGCGATCTTGCCGAGGAGGAGATGCCTGGCGAGGCGACGCGGCCCAATGCGGGCGGCGCCAATGAGCCGCGCGGTCCGGAGTATCATGCGTTCGCGCCGAAGTTCGATGAGGTGATCGCCGCCGAGGATCTCTGCGACCACGATGAACTGGAGCGGCTGCGCAGCTACCTCGACAAGCAGCTTGCTCACTTGCAGGGCATCGTGGCGCGGCTCGCCAATCGTCTTCAGCGCCGCCTGATGGCGCAACAGAATCGCGCCTGGGAGTTCGATCTGGAAGAAGGCATTCTCGATCCGGCGCGGCTGTCGCGCGTGGTGATCGATCCTTATCAGCCGCTCTCGTTCAAGCATGAGAAGGAGGCGACGTTCCGCGATACCGTCGTGACGCTGCTGCTCGACAATTCCGGTTCGATGCGGGGCCGGCCGATCACGGTGGCGGCGACCTGCGCCGACATTCTGGCGCGCACGCTGGAGCGCTGCGGGGTCAAGGTCGAAATTCTCGGATTCACGACGCGGGCCTGGAAGGGCGGGCAGTCGCGCGAGGCGTGGCTCGCCGCCGGCAAGCCGGTCACGCCGGGGCGGCTCAACGATCTCCGCCATATCATCTACAAGGCGGCCGATGCCCCCTGGCGGCGATCGCGGAAAAACCTCGGGCTGATGATGCGCGAGGGCCTGCTCAAGGAAAACATCGACGGCGAGGCGCTCGACTGGGCGCATAAGCGGCTGCTGGGCCGTTCCGAGCAGCGCAAGATCCTGATGATGATCTCGGACGGTGCGCCGGTCGACGATTCGACCCTGTCGGTCAATCCGGGAAATTATCTGGAGCGTCACCTGCGGTGGGTGATCGAGGAAATCGAAACCCGATCCCCGGTCGAACTGATAGCCATCGGTATCGGTCACGATGTGACGCGCTACTATCGCCGCGCGGTGACTATCGTGGATGCCGAGGAACTCGGCGGCGCCATGACCGAACAGCTCGCCGAACTGTTCAGCGAGACCCATGAGCCGCCGCCGGGTCCGGTCCGGCGGCCACGCAAGCTGCATTCGTAGACGGCGGCACCCTGGTTGCATTCCGGGCGGGATACCGTCCTGCGTATGGGACGCATCGCCGACAGATTGGTTTCTCCGCAAGATGGCATCATCGATCGATCGCCGCCGCCTGCTTTTTCTGACGGCATCCTGCCTGCTGTTGACCGGTTCTACCGTCGCCTCCGCGCAATTCGCAACGCACGCGCCGGAACAGCCGCCGCCCGATGAACTGACGCCGCCCGCGCCGGTTTCGATCACCGTGAACGCCCGTCCTGTCGCGGCCTTCGATCTGCGCGATCGCTCGCGCACCCGCTTCGGATCGCTTACCTTTCGCGGCGGGTTGATCCTGACCTCGGCGTTTCGCGGCTTCGGAGGACTGTCGAGCCTGCGGCTTGATTCGAAAGGCCGGCAATTCATCTCGGCGAGCGACAAGGGCTCCTGGTTCACCGGCCGCATCGTCTATGCGGCGTCCGGCGAGATGGTCGGGCTTGCGGACGTCGAGGCGGCGCCGATGCTGGGCCGCGATGGCAGGCCGATCACCGAGCGCGGCTGGTTCGATACGGAATCGATCGCGCGCGATGGGTCGCTGGTCTATGTCGGAATCGAGCGGGCTAACCGGATCATGCGGTTCGATTTTGCCAAGGGATACACCCGCGCGCGCGGAGAAGAGGTCGAGGTGCCGGCGGCGATCCGCAGGCTGCCGTTCAACCGCGGCCTTGAGGCGATGGTGATCGTTCCGCGCGATCGGCCGCTGGGCGGCACGCTGATCGCGATCTCAGAACGGGGGCTCGATACGGAACGCAATATCCTCGCATTCCTGATCGGCGGACCCTCGCCCGGCCGGTTCACCATCCGCCGGACCGAGAACTACGATATCAGCGATGCCTGCTTGCTGCCTTCGGGGGATATATTGATCCTCGAGCGCAAATTCTCGCTGACCGGCGGTATCGGCATTCGTATCCGTCGCATCGGGATCGATGCGATCGCACCTGGCGCGCTGGTGGATGGCCCGTCGATTTTCGACGCGGGACTTGGACAGGAGATCGACAATTACGAAGGTCTGAGTGCGTTCGTGAACGACGATGGCGAAATCGTTCTGACGCTGGTGTCCGACGACAACTTTTCGTTGTTCCAACGCACGCTGCTGATGCAGTTCACGCTGGCCGAGCATTGAAGCACGGGAAAGCCCCGTGCTGGCACCGAAAACCGGGAAGGAAATATTTTATAGCGTTTTCGAGTGAAGCGGAAACCGGTTCGCGTGAAGAAAACGCGTCAAAACAATAATCTAGAGCCTCGCTTCTGATTCAATCAGAAGCGAACATGCTCTAGCCGGCCTTGGCAGCCTGTTTCTTCTGGATCTGGCGCTTGAGCTCGATCGCTTTCGGTGAAAGCTCCGAATCCCTTGCCTTCAACAGAAAGGCATCGAAGCCGCCGCGATGGTCCACGCTCCGCAGGGCATGGGTCGACACCCGGAACCGGACCGAACTGGAAAGGGCTTCCGACACGAAGGTCACGTTCACCAGGTTCGGCAGGAAGCGCCGCTTGGTCTTGATGTTGGAATGGCTGACCTTGTGGCCCACCAATGGGGCCTTGGCCGTCAGTTCGCAGCGCCGGGACATGGCGAAAATCCTCTGTCGTCCCCGGGCATCAGCCTGCGAGGCGGGCTCGGGGTTCGAAATCGCGTCCATTTCAGGAACGGCGGACGTATAAGTGGACAGCGGCGGGGCGTCAAGCCGCGATAGCGTTTTCGAGCGAAGTGGGGACCGGTTCGCGTGAAGAAAACGCGTTAAAACATAAAGACTCAGGTGCATTTTCCGGCAGAATGTCGTCACAGCCAGGAAAACGGCAGCAGCCTGGGAAAGCCAGGCCTGTTAACGTACAAGTCTGTTAGCGTATATGAGGCCGGATAAAAGTAAGCAGGACCACTTGTCGTGAGCTTATGCCGAACGCTGTTGTTCCGATGGATACTTTGTTCGGTCTTAAGACCGGCCGGCCTGTCGATCGCCATGCTGGCCGGGATGTTGACCGCGCAGGCGCAAGCGCAGGGTAAGTTAGAGGCTCGCTATGACGTCACCCTGGCTGGGATTCTCGTCGGCACCGGCGCCTGGGCGGTCGATATTCTCGACAATCAGTATTCGGCCGCGGCAAGCGGGGGCGCCACGGGACTTCTCAAGGCGCTCGCTCATGGCACCGGCACCGGCTCCTCGCAGGGCCGCATCGTCAATGGCGCGTTGAGTCCGGCGAGCTATACCGCGACCATCTCGTCTTCAAGGAAATCCGAGACTATTCGCATGTCGCTGGCGGGCGGCAATGTAAAGGGTTTCGTCATCGAGCCGAGCCCGCCGGTCGACCCCAAGCGCATTCCCGTTAACGACGCGCACAAGCGAGGCGTCTCCGATCCCATGAGCGCCACGCTGCTGCTGGTTCCCGGCGCCGCCGACCTGCTTGGCCGGGACGCCTGTCATTCCTCGACGGGAATTTTCGACGGGCGCATGCGCTACGACCTGCGCCTCGAATTCAAGCGCATGGACACCGTGAAGTCGGAAAAAGGCTATCAGGGGCCGGTCGTGGTCTGTGCGATCTATTTCTCGCCGATCGCCGGCTACGTCCCGGACCGCTATGCGATCAAGTATCTGGCGGCCCAGCGCGACATGGAGGTCTGGCTCGCGCCGATCGCCGGAACGCGGGTCTTGGTCCCCTATCGCGTGACGATTCCGACGCCGCTCGGCACAGGCAAGCTGGAGGCGACCGAGTTCAACACCACCGCCATGCCTGCGCAGCCGCCGGTTAAAACGCGGTAGCCACGCGGCGACAGGGGAACCATTTGCTTGGAGCGAATCCTGTTGACTCCTGCGGCTGAATTCATGCGACCAGAAATTCATGAACGGAATGAAATTTGCTGCTCTTGTCGGGCGCTTAGAACTTGATCTGGTTTCAACATCTCCTTTCAAACACGATATGTTGTGGTGAACGAAGCCGGACAGATCAGGAGTCAGCGATTCGGGCGCGATTCGTTCCGGACTCGTTCCAAAGCTTAAGCTGCGACCCCATAAGCGTCGCATTGTGAAACACATCCGAACCTGTGGATCCGATCGAAATACTTGCGTCCCGCTCGAAACAGAGGTGTCTGCGCAGGGGTTGGGATCGACACGGTCAGGTCGATAGCCATTCCGGATTTGACACTCGCCTCCCCGCTCCACTAGCGCGTATTCAGCAAAAGTGGATTTCTTCACGCGAGCGGGCATTCATCCCCGGCTAAATGTCCGGGACGTGCTCCGCTCGAAAACGCTATGGCGCCGCGAAAGCCCTCGGAGACTATGGCCTTCTCATCCTCGATGTTTCCGCCCGGCAATGGTCGCGCGCCCGGTGCGGGCGTGACGGCGGTGCTCGGTCCGACCAACACCGGCAAGACCCATCTGGCCATCGAGCGGATGCTGGCGCATTCCTCCGGCATTATCGGCCTGCCGCTGCGGCTGCTCGCCCGCGAACTCTACGACAAGATCGTCGACCGCGCCGGGGTGGACTCCGTCGCCCTGGTCACCGGCGAGGAGAAGATCAAGCCGCCGCGCCCGCGCTTCTGGGTTTCGACGGTCGAAGCGATGCCGCGCGATCTCGACGTGTCGTTCCTCGCCATCGATGAAATCCAGATCGCCGCCGATCTTGAACGCGGCCATGTTTTCACCGATCGCATTCTCCATCGCCGTGGCCGCGACGAGACCTTGCTGCTCGGCGCCGCCACCATGCGCCCGATCGTCGAGCGGCTACTGCCGGGCGCGAGCATCGTCACGCGCCCGCGGCTGTCCCAGCTTGAATTCGCGGGCGACCGCAAGATCACCCGGCAACCTCGCCGCACCGCGATCGTCGCCTTCTCGGCGGACGAGGTCTATGCCATCGCCGAACTGATCCGGCGCCAGCGCGGCGGGGCGGCCGTGGTGCTGGGATCGCTCAGCCCGCGCACCCGCAATGCGCAGGTCGAGATGTTCCAGTCCGGTGACGTCGATTATCTGGTCGCCACCGATGCGGTCGGCATGGGCCTCAATCTTGATGTCGATCACGTGGCCTTCGCCTCGGACCGCAAGTATGACGGCTACCAGTTTCGCAGGCTCACCCCGGCTGAATTCGCGCAGATCGCCGGCCGCGCCGGCCGCGCTACCCGCAACGGCACCTTCGGCACCACAGGGCGCTGCGCGCCGTTCGAGCCCGAACTCGTGGATGCGCTGCAAAATCACACCTTCGAGGCGGTCAGAACCCTGCAGTGGCGCAATTCCGATCTCGATTTTTCCTCGCTCGGCGCCTTGCAGGCCTCGCTGGCGCTGACACCCTCGCACGAGGCGCTGACTCGCGCGCCGATCGCCGAGGACCTGCGGGTGCTCGATCATGCGGCGCGCGACGTCGAGGTCCGCGCCATGGCGCAGACCGCGGCTGCGGTGGAGCGGCTGTGGGACGCCTGCCAGATCCCGGATTATCGCAAGATCGCGCCGGCGGCTCACGCCGAACTGGTGACGACGCTGTTCGGCTTTCTGATGCGCCAGGGCAGGGTTCCTGACCACTGGTTCGCGGCTCAGATCGCTCAGGCCGATCGTTCCGACGGGGATATCGATACCCTGTCGGCGCGGATCGCGCAGATCCGGACCTGGACTTTCGTGGCGAATCGTCCGGACTGGCTGGCCGATCCCGAGCATTGGCGTGGAATTTCGCGCGAGGCCGAAAATAAATTGTCCGACGCGCTGCACCAAAGGCTCACGGAGCGTTTCGTTGACCGCCGGACCAGTGTATTGATGCGCCGCTTGCGGGAAAACACGATGCTGGATACGGAAATCGGCAAGACGGGTGAGGTGATCGTTGAGGGCCATGTGATCGGCCGTCTCGACGGATTTACGTTCGCGCCGGATGCGGCGGAGGCGGGCTCCGAAGCCAAGGCATTGCAGGCTATCGCGCAAAAGGCGCTGGCCGGCGAAATCGAGGCGCGCGCGGAGAAATTGTCGGGAGCGCCCGACGACCAGTTCGTGCTGACCTCGGACGGCACCATCCGCTGGACGGGCGACGCGGTGGCGCGATTGGTGGCGGCGGACGACGCGCTGCATCCGCGGCTGCGGATCATTTCCGACGAACGGCTGACCGGGGCGCCGCGCGAGGCGGTGCAGGCCAGGCTCGATCTATGGCTGAAGACCCATATCGAGAAGCTTCTCGGGCCGCTGTTTGAGTTGTCGAAAGCGGAGGACGTCACCGGGATTGCGCGAGGCATCGCCTTCCAGCTGGTCGAATCGCTCGGCGTGCTGGAGCGTTCGAGGATCGCTGCGGAGTTGAAGGATCTCGATCAGTCGTCGCGCGCTTCCCTGCGCAAGTACGGGGTGCGTTTCGGCGCTTACCATATCTATTTTCCCCTGCTTTTGAAGCCGGCTGCGCGGTCGCTGGCCTCGCTGTTGTGGGCGCTGAAGCAGGACAATGTCGATCTCTCGGCGCTGTCGAGCGCGCAGCATCTCGCCAGCAGCGGCCGCACGTCGTTCCCGGCGGACAAGCTGCTCGATCGCGACGCCTACCGCGCCCTCGGTTATCGGCAATGCAGCGAGCGCGCCGTCCGCGTCGATATTCTGGAAAGGCTTGCGGACCTGATCCGTCCGGCGCTGTCGTGGCGGGAAGGGGCGCCCGGCGAGAAGCCGGCCGGCGCGTTCGATGGGCGCGGGTTTGTCGTGACGCAGGCCATGACCTCGCTCGCGGGCACTGCGGGTGAGGATTTCGCCTCCATTCTACGCGCCCTCGGCTATCGCATGGAACGGTGCCCGGCACCGCCATCCGCAACGGAGAGCGGCGCCGTGGCGGATGCCGCCGTGGAAGCGGCTGCTGCCGGAGCGCCGGAAAGCGCGCCGCAGCCGGCGGCGACGAGTGATGTCGTGCCCCCGGACGAGGGGCCTGCTTCCGACCTCGCGGATACGGCTGATACCGGCTCTGTTGAACCGGAGACCGCGCCGGATGCGGATTTATCCGGAGTTTCTGCCCCAATCGTCGAAGCGGCGGCCGAAAGGGTCGAGGAGCCATCTTCGCCAGCCGTTGAGGTTTCGGAGGGCTCCGACGTCGAGGAGACGGCGGCCAACGATGCTGCGCCGGATGATTCCGCGCTCGTCGTTGCCGGGGGCGCGGTCGAAGGAGACGCGGCTTCCGCCGCGATGACCGCGACTGACGCTTCGCCGCCGGAGGCGGACGGTGAGCCGGCGACGGTCGAGGTCTGGCGGCCGGGCGGGCGAGCCGTCGATCGACGTCCACGCCACGATCGCAATCGGTATCGCCGGCAGCAGCCGAAGACGGATGGCCCGCAGGCGGCGCTCGCGGACGGCGAGGGGTCCGAGGGAGCGCAGGGACGCGAGCGCTACGGGCGGGGCAGACGGCGGCAGCCGACCGGCGCACCGGCCGAAAGCACGTCCGCAGGCCGTGAGAGCGAGTCGCGCGAAGGTAAGGGGCGCCCGCCGCGCGAGCGCTTCAAGGGCAAGGGGCGAGACAGGGATCAGGACAAGGGCCGGGTTCAGGGCTTCCGCAAGGGTGGTCGCGAGGGGCGTTCCGATACCGGACCTTCGCATCGGCCCTACGCCAGCAGCGCGCCGCGCGAGCGCGAGCCATCGATCGATCCGGACTCGCCGTTTGCCAAACTGGCCGCCCTCAAGGATCAGCTTTCCGGCCGCAAGGATTGAATGGCCGGTCCTCAGACGCATATTCAGCAAGGGTTGATGCCGGGTTTGCGATCAGGATAGTTATTGATTGAGGGCATTGTCGTCGTCGGCGTGGTTCGCGATCGGAGTGGCCCCGTTGGATGTCCTGGAGCGCCAGCGTCTCGACAAATGGTTGTGGCACGCGCGGGTGGTCAGGGCCCGCGCCCAGGCCGCGGCGCTGGTCGAGGCCGGCTATGTTCGTGTCAACGGACTACGGCAAACGTCTCCCGGCCACCCCCTCAGGATTGCCGACGTGCTCACGATCAGACTGGATGGTGGCATTCGTATCCTGAAGATTACCGGATTTGCCGAACGGCGAGGTGGCTCGACCGTGGCGCGGGCTCTCTATGACGATCTGTCGGATGTTTCCGGTGGAACTGGAGCCTGATCCGAACCCGAGGGGTCGCCACCGCAAGGTGGGAGCGGGTTTTCGGGCAGCATCATGCTCCGTTGAAGGGAATAAGAAGAGTTCGATCCAACGCAGTTGAATTGGACACCCGGCTTGAGGGACCACTTGCGCCGGGCGGGTGGTTCCCCGGCTTGCGGCAGCGCTATTCCTGCGCTACCCAACCTGCAAAATCGAGCCTCCCGGAGCCTTGGATGACTTACGTCGTCAACGATGCCTGCATCAAATGCAAATATACCGATTGCGTTGAAGTTTGCCCTGTCGATTGCTTCTACGAAGGCGAGAACATGCTCGTCATTCATCCGGACGAGTGCATCGATTGCGGTGTCTGCGAACCGGAATGCCCGGCGGAAGCCATCAAGCCGGACAGCGAGCCGGGCGTTGAGAAATGGCTTGAGGTCAATGCAGAGTACGCTGGCAAGTGGCCGAACATCACGCAGAAGAAGGAAACTCCGCCGGACGCCAAGGATTTTGAGGGCCAGGAAGGCAAGTTCGAGAAATATTTTTCTCCAGATCCCGGCGCGGGAGACTGATTGTTTTTCGCGCGCCTTTGGGAGGTGCGCTCCGGCGGTTCTGGTCCACCGGTCAATATTTACCTTTTTTGACGACTGGAGGCATGGAAAGTCCGCCAGAGCGCTGGCGTGCGCATAAATCATTGATTTTTGCGGAAAATGTGCTATCTTGAGCGTGTTTCCGAATTCGACTGTACATTTACCTGCTTATGAGTCCGGAAGGACTCCGGCGTGAACATCCAGGAAGGCGTGGGTATCCACGCGCGGGCTGTGTCACAGAAAACACGTAAAAAAACGAGTTCGAGGACGTCTACCGCTCGCCGCGGTGGAACAAAAGCTCGTGGCCGGACTGCCGCCTCGATCACGCGAACGACGGCTGCCAAGCGTTCGGCCGGAAAATCCTCAAGAAATAAAAGAGGCGAAATGCCAAGCAAGACCGCCAGAGCGTCCGCAAACACCGCTGCGTCGAAGACCTCCGCTTCGAAAACTGTTGCGTCTGCGTCGAAGACCGCTGCTTCGAAAGCCGGATCGAGGACGACTGCTTCCAAGACCGCTTCCGCCTCGAAGGTAGGTTCCAGGACCTCTGTCAAGCCGACGGCAAAGCCCGCTGCGAAGGTGGCTGTGGCCAGTAAGCCTGCGGTGAAGCCGGTTGCCAGGGCAGGCGCGCGCGTGGAGGAGCCGAAGAAGGTTCTGACCCAGCGCCAGGGGTTCAAGACCGGCGAGTTCGTAGTCTATCCCGCGCACGGCGTCGGCCAGATTCTGGCGATCGAAGAGCAAGAGATTGCCGGTGCCAAACTTGAGCTGTTCGTTATCAATTTCATCAAGGACAAGATGACACTGCGGGTGCCGACGGCGAAGGTTGCCAATGTCGGCATGCGTAAGCTGTCCGAACCGAGCTTGGTCAAGCGGGCGCTCGAAACCCTGAAGGGTCGCGCGCGTATCAAGCGCACCATGTGGTCGCGGCGGGCGCAGGAGTATGAAGCGAAGATCAACTCCGGGGATATTGTTGCGATCGCCGAAGTGGTTCGCGACCTCTATCGATCGGAATCCCAGCCGGAGCAGTCCTACAGCGAACGTCAACTCTATGAAGCCGCGCTTGATCGCCTGTCGCGTGAGATTGCGGTCGTTCAGCACGTCACGGAGACCGAAGCGGTCAAGGAAATCGAGGGTCAACTGGCCAAGAGTCCGCGCCGCGGCGCCAAGGCGGAGGCGGGCGCCGAGGCTGACGGCGACCTGGAAGCCGACGGTGATGATGCCGCCGTTGCCGACGAAGCCGCTTGACGGCGAGCAGTGGTTATAAAACGCCGGCCTTTCGGCGGGCGTATGGAAACTAAATGAAGGCTCCCGCTCGACGGGAGCCTCAGGCGTAGTTTTGTGATTTTCCTGGTGATGGCACGCAGGCGTCATAGACGAGCAGCGGAGCAGGCGAGCATACATGGTCGTTTCCGGTGCGGAGTTTTCTAGAGTCTTTCCGCTTCTGGTCGAATCGGAAGCGGGCTCTATGATTTTGATTTGACGCGTTTTCTTC
>NZ_BJNF01000019.1 GCF_006539545.1 Nitrobacter winogradskyi | reverse complement strand
GCGGTGGCGCTGATTCCATTTGACCGGCCGCGGCTCTAAAGGCTCTGTCAGGAAATATTGACCTGCCATCATTCTCGAAAACAGAGCACCGCTTTTGACGGAATCGGAAGACAAGCGCCTGATTGTTGTTTAACGCGTGGTCCTCGCGCGAACTGGTATCCCATTGCCGGGGTCGGACCCCCGAGGACATGCTTTGCCCCAGAGCATGATCGATCCGATCAAGTTGAATCGGACCATGCTCTCGAAATGAATGATTGTCTGGTCGCATTCTTTTGCAGCGAACCAACAGCCGCTTCGCCGCAAAATGCTCCAGAAAATTTCCTGACATAAGCTTCAAAAGATCGCGCGGATCATAACCGGGCTTCCCAATCGCGGCGGGAGCCGCCAGCACGAAAGTCGAACCCGGCTATTTTGTTCAAGGCGCGCGATCGTAAAGGCGTCGATAACACGAACCGCCGCGCGCATCCGGCCCCGATGTAATGCCGATCCGCGAGACCCCGCTCCCGACAATGTCCATCTCATGAAAATGGCCACCTCGTTCCCGAGGTGGCCATCCAATCCGGTCGCCCGCGTTACACAGTCTCTATAATCTGTTCAACTGCGTTAGATCAGACTCGTCGCTCTTTTTATTCGGGCATGATCTTATCCGAGAACCGGTTTCCACTTTGCGCTGGCCCGGCCCTTCGGATCTGGATCATGCTCTAAACGAGCGCGGCACATTGCATACCAATCCATCCCTTCATCCGCGGCGTGATCTGACGCGGGATGGAAAGACCTGTTCAAGCCTTGCCTATTCACGCTGTCCCAGCAACTGCAGCAGCAGCGTGAACAGGTTGATGAAGTTCAGGTAGAGCGACAGCGCGCCGGTAATAGCCGCACGCTCGGCGATCTCACCGCCCTGTGAGGCATAACCGTAGATGTAGTCGTTCTTCAGCCGCTGCGTGTCCCAGGCGGTGAGGCCCGCGAACACCAGCACGCCTGCGACCGAGACAACGAACTGCAACGCGGAGCTCGCGATGAAAAGGTTCACCAGGCTGGCGATGATCACGCCGATCAGGCCCATGAACAGGAATGAGCCCATCCCGGTCATGTCACGCTTGGTGGTGTAGCCGAACAGGCTCAGCGCGCCGAACGAGGCTGCGGTGATGAAGAACACCCGCACGATCGAGGTGTGTGTGTACACCAGGAAGATCGACGACAGCGAAAGGCCCATCAGGGCGGAGAACGCCCAGAACAACATCTGCGCGGTCGCCGGCTTGAGCCGGTTGATGCCGAATGAGATGACGAAGACCATCACCAGCGGTGCGAGGATGAACACCCACTTCAAGGGGCTCACGAACATCGCGTAGCCGAACGGCGTGAGGTAAGCGTTGCCGAGCTTGGCGGCGGCGCCCGACGGATCGCCGGTGACGGCCGCCATGTAGACGCCAAGCGCGGCCAGACCGGTGATGGCGAGACCGATCGACATGTAGTTGTAGATTTTGAGCATATAAGCCCGAAGACCGGCATCGACGGCGGCGGCATCAACGCGCCCGTCAGCACGGCCAAGCGGAGTGGCATAGTTGCGGTCTAAGTCCGACATGTCGAATTCCCGTGGTTAGCTGGCATCGTAAGAAACACGCCAGTGCGAAATCTGTTTCGGATACCTGGTTTGCTGATTATCGATGTCCGGTCAATCAGGGACCAGCGTCCGACCAATCCATATGTGGGAAACTAACACAATCGCCGCAAGCTTCCATGCGCGGCTGAATGTCGCCCTCCGGAACCGGCGCGGCTTCCCAAAGCGTTGAAGGGAGCGAAAAGATAAAAACCTCAGATTCGTAAAGGAACCTTTGACCGACTACGTGAAGGGATCTTCCGGATACCCGCTTCATATTGTCATAAATTTCTCAGCACCGACGCAGGCTTCTGAGTGAGCGCCATCAGCGTGCCGGCAAGTCCCAGCGCGACCGTGACGATCAGCGCGGCGGCGACCACAATGGCCGCGCTGCCGGCCTGCCATTCGAAACCGAGCGTCATCAATCGCGTCACGATCAGCCACGCGGCAAGCGAACCGGCCGCCATGCCGAACATCGCTGTGGCCGCACCGATCATGAGGTATTCCAGCGCATACGCGCCGAGCAGCCGCAGCCTTGTGGCGCCGAGAGTCTTCAGAATCACCGCGTCATAGACGCGGTGCCGATGGCCGGCTGCGAGCGCGCCGCCAAGAACAAGGATCGCCGAAACAAGGGTGACGGTGCTGGCGCCGCGGATCGCGAGCACGAGGTTGGTGACGACCGTGCCGATGGTTTCGAGCGCCTCGCGAACCCGCACGCTCGTCACCATCGGGAAGGCGTCGGCCACGGCCTTGATGATCGCTGCGTCTTTTGCAGGGCTGTCATGCATTTCCGTCAGGGTAGCGATATGGGTGTGGGGCGCGCCGCGAAAGGCATTGGGGGAGAACACCAGCACGAAATTGATGCCGAGGCTCTGCCAGTCCACGTTGCGCATGTTGCTGATGGTCGCCTTGATGTCGCGACCGAGCACGTTCACGACCACCGTGTCGCCGATCTTGAGCCCAAGCCCGTCGGCCAGCTTCTTCTCGAACGACACCAGCGGCGGCCCATCATAGTCCGGTCCCCACCATTCGCCCTCGACCACCTTCGATCCCTTCGGCACCTCGCCGGTGTAGGTCAGGCCGCGATCGCTTTGCAGCACCCATTGCGCGTCGCGCGAGGGTTTCAGCTCTTCGGCCTTGACGCCGCGCGCCGCGACGATGCGCCCGCGCAGCATCGGCACATCCTCCACGATCGCCTGTGGAGTCAGCCGCTTGAGAAATTCGTCGAACCGGGCCGATACCGACGAGGGAATGTCGATGAAGTACAGCGTAGGCGCGCGCTCCGGCAGCGCTGCCGAGAACTGCCGCCGCAGATTGCCGTCGATCTGGGTGATCGTGACCAGAACCGCAAGGCCGAGGCCGAGCGAAAGCACCACGGATGGCGTCAGCGTTCCCGGACGATGGATGTTCGCAACCGCAAGCCGCACCATGGTGATCCGGGATCGCGGCAGCCGCCGCGCGAGCGCCATCAATCCCGAGGCGATGCCGCGCAACAACGCAAACACGATCGCCGCCGCCGCCACGAACACCAGCGCCACGCGCTTGTCGTAGGCAAGACCGATGGCGATGCCGGCCAATGTTGCGATCAGGAGCGCGATCAAGAGAAGGTAGCGGGCCGGTGGCCGGACGACTTCGTGAGCGACGGTGTCGCGAAACAGGGCCGAGACCGGAATGTCATGCACCCGTGTCAGCGGCCACATGCCAAACGCCAGCGCCGTCAACAGCCCATACACCGCCGATAACGCCAATTCATCGGGATGCAGCATCGGCGCGACCGGCAGCGGCAGCAGATGGCCAAAGGCGCCGACAATGATGAAAGGCAGCGCCGCGCCGATCATCAGGCCGGCGAGCGAGCCGATTGCCGCCAGCACCATGACTTGCGACAGATAGATTGCGAACACGTCGCGTCCGGTCGCGCCCACCGCCTTGAGCGTTGCAATGATATCGCGCCGCCGGTCGATGTGACTCTTGACGGCATTGCCGACGCCGACGCCCCCGACGAGCAGGGCGGCGAGCCCGACCAGGGTCAGGTACTGCGTGAAACGCAGGATGGTCCGCTCAAGCTGCGGCGAGGCGTTGGTGCGGCTGCGGATCTCCCAGCCGGCCTCCGGCAGCGCCGTCCGCGCGGCGTCGGCCAGCGCCGTCGCCGCCCTGTCGTCCGCGCCATTGCCGGCAAGCCGGACCCGGTAGATCCAGCGCACCAGACTGCCGGGCTGCAGCAATGCAGCGGCGCGCAGGCCCTCAATGCTGATCAGGAAGCGCGGCCCGAGTCCCAGACCGCCCGCCAGCTTGTCGGGCTCGCTTTCGACCGCGCTGCGGATCTCGAAGGTGGCGCTGCCGATCGTCACGCGATCGCCGATCTTGAGATCCAGCCGCGCCAGCAGGGTCGGGTCGGCGGCCGCGCCGAAGACGCCGTCGCGTTCGGTGAGCAGATCGGGCATCGGGATGTCCGGCGTCAGCGTCGGCGCGCCGAGCATGGGATAGGCCCCGTCGACCGCCTTGAGTTCGACCAGCGCCAGCCTGCCGTCCGGCGCGCGCGCCATCGCGCGCAGCGTCGCCGCCACCGAGACCGTTCCGCGCGCACGCAGGAAGGCGATCTCGTCCGGCCTGGCTTCGCGCTGGATCAGCGAAAACGACACATCGCCGCCGAGCAGCGTGCGGCCCTCGCGCGCCAACCCGTCCGATAGGCTGGACGCCACGGATCCGACGCCTGCAATCGCCATGACGCCAAGCGCGATGCAGGCGATGAAGACATAGAAGCCGCGCAATCCGCCGCGCAGCTCGCGCAACGCCAGGCGCTGGGGAAGAAACCGCGTGCGGGTCATCTTCGCCGTCATCGCCGATGCGCCGCTGCATATGGGGCGAGAATCAAGCCTGCGACCCCGGAAACCATGACGACGGAGCGAACCGGGTTCATCGATCTGCTCCGTCGAAACGGCCGGAACGTAGCTTCACGGCGCGGTCGCAGCGTTGCGCGAGCGCGGTGTCGTGGGTCACCAGGACCAGCGTCATGCCGCGCTCGGCATGTCGGGCGAACAGGAGATCGACGATCTGCTGGCCGGTCGTCTCATCGAGGTTGCCGGTCGGTTCGTCGGCGACGAGTATAGCCGGATCGGGCGCGAACGCCCGCGCCAGCGCCACGCGCTGCTGCTCGCCGCCGGATAGCTGGGTCGGATAATGATGCAGCCGCGCGCCGAGACCGACCGCCTCCAGTTCGCTCGCCGCGCGTTGGGATGCATCCGCGACGCCGGCGAGTTCGAGCGGTACGGCGACGTTCTCCAGTGCCGTCATGGTCGGAATCAGATGAAATGATTGAAACACGATGCCGACATGACGCCCGCGGAACCGCGCGAGACCGTCTTCGTCGAGAGCATTGAAAGAAGCGCCGTTGACCACCACCTCTCCGCTGTCGGGACGTTCCAGTCCCGCCATGACCATGAGCAGGGTGGATTTCCCCGACCCGGACGGACCGATCAAACCGATCGCTTCGGCGGGGGCAATGCGAAGACTGATGTCCTTCAGGATGTGGACTCGCGCGGCGCCGCTGCCGAGCGTGAGATTGACATTGGAAATCGCGATGGCGTCCGGGAGTTCGGAATAACCGGCTGGAGACGAGCGTTCGATGAGATTGTCCATGCCTGATCCTATGTTCGCCTATCCTGCCGCACCGTTCCGAGCGAACTTCGGATTCAGAAGGACACTGGAAGCTTGTTTCAGGATGCTTTGGTTTAGAAAATTGCGAGAGCACCTGAAGCAAGATGACGGAGACTATTGCAGCCGCCGCGCTGGCTCATATGGCATTTCTTTTTCCGCGATCGAGAGGTTGACGCGCAGCTTTGCGCTGTTGTTGCTCGGTGCGATCCTGGTCCTCGGAGCCCCGGCGCGGGCCTCCGACCCCGTCAGGATCGTCGTGCTCGGCGATTCCTTGAGCGCGGGCCTGGGACTTCCCGCCACCGATGCATTTCCCGCGCAATTGGAAAAGGCGTTAAAAGACAAGGGCGTGAACGTCGCGATCAGCAATGCCGGCGTCTCCGGTGACACCACCTCCGGCGGCCTTGACCGGCTGGACTGGTCCATTCCGGCCGGCACGCAGGGCGTGATCCTCGAACTCGGCGCAAACGATGCCTTGCGCGGCATCGATCCCAAGGTGACGCGCGCCGCGCTGGATGAAATCCTCAAACGCCTGAAGGCGCGCAATATCGCGGTCCTGCTATGCGGCATGGTCGCGCCGCCGAACTACGGCGACGAATACGCGGCTCGATTCAGCGCCATCTTTTCCGATCTCGCGAAAAAACATGGCGTCCCCTTATACCCGTTCTTTCTGGAAGGCGTTGCGGCGAATGCCGAACTCAATCAGGCGGACGGAATTCATCCGACGGCGGCGGGGGTGACAACGATCGTCAAGAATATTCTTTCCACGGTTGAAGCCTTTCTCGATACCCTTTCCGCGCGGAAGACTTGAAGAAAGGGGGCTGTGGAAAGGATTGTCTGGTCGCTTTTTCTTGCGGCGAACAGGTCGTCCACTTCGCCGGAAAATGCGCCATGCCACGGCTTGCACCGTCACAAAACTTCGATAGAACGGCAGTTGTGATCGTCGTCGAGCCGTCACTCGATGGTCCAGATTGTGTGTCGGGACCGAAGCCATGGGTCGAGGATTTGCATCGAGGATTTGCGATGCCGCGTTTGTTCACGGGGCTGGAAATACCGCCCGAGATTTGTCGCACGCTGTCCGGTCTGCGTGGCGGCTTGCCGGGCGCCCGCTGGATCGATCCGGAGAACTATCATCTCACGCTCCGCTTTATCGGCGATATCGACGGCGTCGCCGCGAACGAGGTCGCCTCGGTGCTGCTCCGTGTCAATCGCAAGCCTTTCGAGGTAACGCTGCGGGGGTTGTCGAGCTTCGGCGGCAGGAAACCGCGCGCCGTGGTCGCCTCGGTGGAACCGAGCGGCCCCCTGGTCGAATTGCAGGCCGAGCTTGAACGGCTGATGCAGCGCTGCGGGCTTGGCGCCGAGGGGCGCAAGTTCACGCCGCATGTCACGCTGGCGCGCTTGCGCGATGCATCCAATCAGGACGTCGCGAACTATCTGTCTGTTCGCGGTTATTTCCCCACCACAGTATTCACCGCCGAGCGCTTTGTGCTGTTCTCCTCACGCGCCTCGGTCGGCGGCGGCCCTTACGTCGTCGAGGACTCCTACGCGCTCAGCGCCTGATCGCCGGTTCACAAGAACTTTCAACCAGTTCACGACGCGCATCCCCGTCCTCTCAGGAGCCGTAAGCTGTCCGATGCTGTCCTCTTCTCCCACATCGTTGCGGAATCACTATCAGGCTCTCGTCGCCTCAGGCGCGATCGAGGCGGACCCCGCGCAGGCGCGAGCGGTGGAAGCTCTCGCCGCGCTGGACGAGCGGCTCATGGCCTACAAGCCCGCAGGCAAGTCGGGCTTCCTCGACAGGCTGTTTCAGTCCGACGACGAACCTCCCCCGAAGGGACTTTATATCCATGGTGATGTCGGGCGCGGCAAAACCATGCTGATGGACCTGTTCTTCCAGAAGAGCCTCATCGCTCACAAACGCCGGGTCCATTTTCATGAGTTCATGACAGACGTGCATGAGCGCATCTTTGGCTTTCGCCAGAGCATCGCGCGGGGTGAGACGGCGGACGCCGATGTGGTTCAGCTCACCGCCGCGTCGATCTTCGAGCAGGCATGGCTTCTGTGCTTCGATGAGTTCCACGTCACCGATATCGCCGACGCCATGATCCTGGGACGTCTGTTCGCGCGTCTGTTCGAACTCGGCGCCGTCGTGGTGGCGACATCAAACATCCCTCCCGGGAACCTCTACGAAGGTGGCCTCAACCGCGTGCTTTTCCTGCCGTTCATTGCGCAGATCGAGGAGCGCATGGATGTGCTGCGTCTCGACGCCCGCACCGATTTCCGCCTGGAGAAGCTCGCCAGCGTCAAGATGTGGCTGACGTCCGCCGACGGAGAGGCCGAAGCGGCGCTCGACAGGGCATGGATGCTCATGACCGGCGGCGCGCCCTGCAAGCCGCGCGATGTCGCGATCAAGGGCCGCACTCTTCATGTGCCATGCTCCGCCCACGGCGTTGCGCGTTTCTCCTTTGCGGATCTCTGTGAGCAGCCGCTGGCGGCTTCCGACTATCTACGGCTCGCGCGCGACTATCACACCCTTATGATCGACCGCATCCCGGTGATGGATCAGGCCGGCCGCGACGCCGCCAGGCGGTTCATCGCTCTGATCGATGCGCTGTATGACAACGGCGTGAAACTGATGGCCTCGAGCGACGCCGATCCGTTTTCGCTCTATCGCGCCAGCGACGGGTTGGAAGCGAATGAGTTCAAACGCACCTCCTCGCGTCTGATCGAGATGAGCTCGGAATCCTATCTGGCGAAGGCCCACGGGCGCGGCCATTCCGCCGCCCGCAGTTCCTCTACCGGACTGGTCGAGACATGAGGTTGCACGTGCGACGGCTTGAACGGGTTCCGGGAAAGGTCTAGAGCATTTCGCTTCTGACTGAATCAGCAGCGAAGCCCTAGATTGTTGTTTTGGCGCGTTTTCTTCACGCGAACCGGCATCCATCCTCGGGTCAAGCACGAGGACATGCTTTGCTCGAAACGCTATAACCACGATCCGTCGAGGTTTTTCCTTCCTGTCTCTAATTGTCATCAAAGGATGAATTCCCATGGCGCGCGACAAGATTGGCTTGATCGGCTCCGGTCAGATCGGAGGGACGCTCGCTCACCTCATCGGACTGAAAGAACTCGGCGACGTCGTGATGTTCGATATCGCGGATGGCGTTCCGCAAGGCAAATCGCTCGATATCGCCCAGTCGTCCCCGGTAGAAGGGTTCGACGCCAGACTGACCGGCGCCAACTCCTATGAAGCGCTCGAAGGCGCCAGCGTCTGCATCGTCACCGCCGGTGTTCCGCGCAAGCCGGGCATGAGCCGCGACGATCTGCTCGGCATCAATCTCAAGGTGATGGAACAGGTCGGCGCCGGCATCAGGAAGTATGCGCCGGATGCGTTCGTCATCTGCATCACCAATCCGCTCGACGCCATGGTGTGGGCGCTGCAGAAGGCCTCCGGTCTGCCGGCGAAGAAGGTGGTCGGCATGGCCGGCGTGCTTGATTCCTCGCGATTCCGCTATTTCCTGGCGGACGAATTCAACGTCTCGGTGGAAGACGTGACAGCCTTCGTGCTTGGCGGTCATGGCGACAGCATGGTGCCGCTGGTGAAGTATTCGACGGTGGCGGGCATTCCGCTGCCGGACCTCGTCAAGATGGGCTGGACCTCGCAGGCCCGCATTGATGAAATCGTGGATCGCACCCGCAACGGCGGTGCCGAGATCGTCAATCTGCTCAAGACCGGTTCGGCGTTCTATGCCCCGGCCGCCTCCGCGATCGCGATGGCGGAAAGCTTCCTGCGCGACAAGAAACGCGTGCTGCCTTGCGCCGCCTATCTCAATGGCGAGTTCGGGGTGTACGACATGTATGTCGGCGTGCCCGTGGTGATCGGCGCCAAGGGCGTCGAACGGATTGTCGAGATCGAACTGGCGGGCAGGGATCGGGAAGCCTTCGACAAATCGGTCGCCGCGGTTCAGGGGCTCGTCGATGCCTGCAAGAAGATCGCCCCTGATCTGCTCGACCGTTGATCGGCATTGTCTCGGTTCGGTGCCGAAAGATGCGCGTGCGGTCTTGGAAGCATACTTGGAGGCATATCGTGGGCGGGTCTATCCTGGCCGACGGAAGTGAATGACGGAATTGTTCCTGCCAGAACTCTCCCTGCCGCGGGTTGGAGACCATCCAGATGAACATCCACGAATATCAGGCCAAGGCGTTGCTGCGCGAGTTCGGCGTGCCGGTTTCGCGCGGGGTGGCGGTGTTGCAGGCATCGGAAGCGGAGGCCGCGGCCAAAACGCTGGGCGGTCCTGTCTGGGTGGTGAAAAGCCAGATTCACGCCGGCGGCCGCGGCAAGGGCAAGTTCAAGGAAGCTTCCGCCGGCGACAAAGGCGGCGTCCGTCTCGCCAGATCGGTCGACGAGGTGAAGGCCTTCGCCGGCCAGATGCTTGGCGCGACGCTGGTCACGGCGCAGACCGGCCCTGCCGGCAAGCAGGTCAATCGCCTTTACATTGAGGAAGGCTCCGATATCGACAAGGAATTCTACCTCTCGGCGCTGGTCGACCGCGAGACATCGAGGATTTCGTTCGTGGTCTCCACCGAAGGCGGGATGAACATCGAGGAGGTCGCGCACAAAACGCCTGAGAAGATCGTGACCTTCTCGGTCGATCCCGCCACCGGCGTGATGAGCCATCACGGCCGCACCGTCGCCAAGGCGCTGGGATTGCGCGGCGATCTCGGCAAGCAGGCGGAAAAGCTGGTGACGCAGCTTTATGATGCGTTCATCGCCAGGGACATGGCGATGCTGGAGATCAATCCGCTGGTGGTCACGAAACAGGGCGAGCTGCGTGTGCTCGACGCCAAGATATCGTTCGATAGCAACGCGCTGTACCGCCAATCGGATGTGATCGCGCTGCGCGACGAGAGCGAGGAAGACGCCAAGGAGATCGAGGCGTCGAAGTTTGATCTGAGCTACGTCGCGCTCGACGGCCAGATCGGCTGCATGGTCAACGGCGCGGGTCTTGCCATGGCGACCATGGACATCATCAAGCTCTACGGCATGGCGCCCGCGAACTTCCTCGACGTCGGCGGGGGCGCCACCAAGGAGAAGGTGGCGGCCGCCTTCAAGATCATCACCGCGGATCCGAACGTGAAGGGCATCCTGATCAATATCTTCGGCGGCATCATGAAATGCGATGTCATCGCCGACGGCGTTGTCGCCGCGGTGAAACAGGTGGGTCTGAATGTGCCGTTGGTGGTTCGCCTCGAAGGCACCAATGTCGACGCCGGCAAGAAGATTATCCGCGAATCCGGTCTCAACGTGCTACCGGCCGACGATCTCGACGACGCCGCGCAAAAGATCGTCAAGGCGGTGAAGGAGGTCGCGTGATGCCGATTCTGATCGACAAGAGCACCAGGGTCATCTGCCAGGGCTTCACCGGCAAGAACGGCACGTTCCATTCTGAGGCCGCGATCGCCTACGGCACGAAGATGGTCGGCGGCACCTCGCCGGGCAAAGGCGGACAGACCCATCTCGGCCTGCCGGTGTTCGACACCGTCCGCGAAGCGCGCGAGGCGACCGGCGCCGAGGCCAGCGTGATCTACGTGCCGCCGCCGGGCGCGGCGGATGCGATCTGCGAGGCGATCGATTCCGAAATCCCCCTGATCGTCTGCATCACCGAGGGCATTCCGGTGCTGGATATGGTGCGGGTCAGGCGTTCGCTATCGGGATCGAAATCGCGCCTCATCGGACCGAATTGCCCGGGCGTGGTGACGGCGGGTGAGTGCAAGATCGGCATCATGCCCGCAAACATCTTCAAGCCGGGCAACGTCGGCATCGTCTCCCGCTCGGGCACGCTGACCTATGAGGCTGTGTTCCAGACCAGCCAGGAGGGCCTTGGCCAGACCACCGCGGTCGGCATCGGCGGCGACCCCGTCAAGGGCACCGAGTTCATCGACGTGCTGGAGATGTTCCTGGCCGATCCCAACACCAGCGCGATCGTGATGATCGGCGAGATCGGAGGGTCGGCCGAGGAAGACGCCGCCCAGTTCCTGATCGACGAGGCCAGGCGCGGCCGAAGCAAGCCTGTGGTCGGCTTCATCGCCGGGGTCACGGCGCCGCCCGGCCGCCGCATGGGGCATGCCGGCGCGATCATTTCCGGCGGAAAGGGTGACGCCGCCTCCAAGACGGCGGCCATGGAAGCGGCCGGAATAGCGGTTTCCCCGTCGCCCGCGCGACTGGGAAAAACGCTTGTCGAAAAACTGAAGCGTTGATTCAGGTCTTGGTCTTTTCAGCGGGAAGTTTCCCCTTAAATAGGGTAACGTCGAGTTCGCGCTGATCCTGCCGGGAAGGGCTGGTCTCGCGGGGGGAAAGCGTGCGCGCCGTCGGTGACGCGCATGACCTAGAACGTCAGGACGCGATATGTCTCGCCAGGACGCGAATGCCGCATTTGCCCTTTCCTCGTTCCTGCAGGGCGCGAATGCCGGTTACATCGACGAACTCTACGCCCGCTATGAGAAAGACCCCGGTTCGGTCGACGCCGCGTGGCAGGAATTCTTCAGAAGCCTGAAAGACTCTCCACAGGACGTCGAGAAGAACGCGAGAGGCCCATCCTGGGAGAGGGCCAACTGGCCGCAGACCCCCCAGGACGACCTCACCTCGGCGCTCGACGGCAACTGGGCCCGGTTCGAAAAAACCGCGGATGTAAAGGCGCAGGAAAAGGCGAAACCGAAAGCCTCGGTGCTCGCCGGCGGCGACGTCAATCAGGCCACGCGCGATTCGGTTCGCGCGCTGATGCTGATCCGCGCCTACCGCATGCGCGGGCACTTTCATGCCAGGCTCGATCCCCTCGGTCTCGAACCTGCGCGCGATCATGAAGAGCTTGATCCTCGCGCCTATGGGTTCACCGAGGCCGACATGGATCGCAAGATCTTCCTCGACCACGTCCTGGGGCTCGAATACGGCTCGCTGCGCGAGATCGTGGCGATCTGCCGACGTACTTATTGCCAGACCCTGGGCGTCGAGTTCATGCACATTTCGGACGCCGCGCAGAAAAGCTGGATTCAGGAGCGCATCGAGGGGCCGGACAAGGAGATCAGCTTCACGCCGGAAGGCCGCCGCGCCATCCTGATCAAGCTCATCGAGGCCGAGGGGTTCGAGAAGTTCTGCGACGTCAAGTTCACGGGAACCAAGCGCTTCGGTCTCGACGGCGGCGAATCGCTGATCCCGGCGCTGGAGCAGATCATCAAGCGCGGCGGCAATCTCGGCGTGAAGGAAATCGTGATCGGCATGCCGCATCGCGGGCGGCTGAACGTGCTGACGCAGGTGATGGGCAAGCCTCATCGCGCGCTGTTCCATGAGTTCAAGGGCGGTTCGGTCAATCCGGACAGCGTCGAGGGCTCCGGCGACGTCAAGTATCATCTCGGCGCGTCGAGCGACCGCGAGTTCGACGACAACCGGATACACCTGTCGCTGACCGCCAATCCCTCGCACCTCGAAATCGTCGACCCGGTGGTGCTCGGCAAGGTGCGCGCCAAGCAGGACCAGCATGGCGATCCGCCCGAGCAGCGCAACTCCGTGCTGCCGCTGTTGATGCATGGTGACGCCGCCTTTGCGGGACAGGGCGTGGTGGCGGAATGCTTCGCCCTGTCGGACCTCAAGGGCTACCGCACCGGCGGGTCGATCCATTTCATCGTCAACAACCAGATCGGGTTCACCACCTATCCGCGCTACTCGCGCTCGTCCCCTTATCCGTCCGACGTCGCGAAGATGATCGATGCGCCGATCTTCCACGTCAATGGTGACGATCCGGAAGCCGTGGTGTTCGCGGCGAAGGTCGCGGTCGAATTCCGGCAGAAGTTCCACAAGCCGGTCGTGATCGACATGTTCTGCTATCGCCGCCACGGTCATAACGAAGGCGACGAACCGTCGTTCACCAATCCGTTGATGTACAAGAAGATCGCCGTTCATCCCTCGACGCTTGAACTCTACGCCAAGCGGCTGAGCGCCGAAGGCATTATGACCGAGGGCGAGATCGCAAAGCTGAAAGCAGACTGGCGCGCACGTCTGGATGCCGAATTCGAGGCCGGCGCCGGCTACAGGCCGAACAAGGCCGACTGGCTCGACGGCAAGTGGGCCGGTCTCAAGCTTGCCGATCAGAGCGAGGAGCCGCGCCGTGGCGTCACCGGCGTGAACGTCGAGACGCTGAAGAATGTCGGCCGCAGCATTACGCGGGTGCCGGACGGTTTCCGGGTGCATCGCACGGTGCAGCGTTTTCTCGATAATCGCGCCAGGGCGATCGAGAGCGGAGCCGGAATCGACTGGGCGACGGCCGAGGCGCTGGCCTTCTGCACGCTGATGCTTGAGGGCCACAACGTCCGCCTTTCCGGCCAGGACAGCGAACGCGGCACTTTCTCGCAGCGGCATTCGGTGCTGTTCGATCAGGAGGACGAGAGCCGTTACACGCCGTTCAATCATCTCGACGCCGATCACGGCTGCTACGAGGTCATCAATTCGCTGCTGTCGGAAGAAGCCGTGCTCGGTTTCGAGTACGGTTACTCGCTCGCGGAGCCCAACACGCTGACAATGTGGGAAGCACAGTTCGGCGACTTCGCCAACGGCGCGCAGGTCTTGTTCGACCAGTTCATCTCCTCCGGCGAACGCAAGTGGCTGCGCATGTCGGGACTCGTCTGCATGCTGCCCCATGGCTATGAGGGCCAGGGGCCGGAGCATTCCTCGGCGCGGCTGGAGCGGTTCCTGCAGATGTGCGCCGAAGACAACATGCAGGTCGTCAACATCACGACGCCGGCCAACCATTACCATGCGCTGCGCCGCCAGTTGAAACGCCAGATCCGCAAGCCGCTGATCATGATGACGCCGAAGTCGCTGCTGCGCCACAAGCGGGTGGTGTCGCGTCTGGACGAACTCGGCGCCGATACCGCCTTCCATCGCATCCTTTACGACGATGCGACGATGCTGCCGGAGCAAAAGATCCGGCTGGTGGACGACGATAAAATTCGCCGCGTCGTTCTGTGCTCGGGCAAGGTCTACTACGATCTCTACGAGGAACGTGAGCAGCGCGACATCAATGATGTCTACCTGATGCGGATCGAACAGCTGTATCCCGTTCCGCTGAAGGCGCTGGTGCAGGTTCTCGGCAGCTTCAAGAACGCCGAGATCGTCTGGTGCCAGGAAGAGCCACGCAACATGGGCGCATGGCACTTCATCGAGCCTTATCTCGAATGGGTCCTCAACCAGCTCGGCGCACCCGGAAAACGCCCGCGTTATGCCGGCCGCGCCGCGGCCGCGGCCACCGCGACGGGGTTGATGTCGAAGCATCTTGCGCAACTCAAGGCGTTCCTCGACGAGGCGCTGAGCTGACACGGACAGCATGTCGGGCTGAAACACGAGGCCAACTTGTGGCGGATGTTTCCGGGCATCCTTTCTCGGGACAGGTCAGCCATGACGAAAGGAAGAGGACCATGACTGAGATACGGGTTCCGACGCTCGGCGAATCGGTGACCGAGGCGACAATCGGAAAATGGTTCAAGAAACAAGGGGACGCCGTATCCGTCGACGAGCCGCTCGTCGAACTCGAAACCGACAAGGTGACCATCGAAGTGCCCGCGCCGTCTGCTGGCACGCTGGCCGAACTCGTCGCCAGGCAGGGCGAGACGGTGGCCGTCGGCGCGCTGCTTGGACAGATCACCGAAGGCGGCGCGCCGGCAAAACCGGCGGCGGCCAAGACGCAAGGCATCAGTGCTGAGAGCACGACCGGGCGGCCGGACCTGAAGTCCGACACCACGACACCGATCAACGCTGGCCCGGAAGAGCCGCGGCCGAGAGCGGAAGCCGCGCCGCCGGCCGATGCGCCGCTCGCCCCCTCGGTGCGCAAACTCTCCGCCGAGAGCGGCATCGACGCTTCCACCGTGGCGGGCTCCGGCAAGGATGGCCGCGTCACCAAGGGCGATATGCTGGCGGCGATCGAGAAGGCTGCGTCGGCGCCGACCCCGGTCGACCAGCCGGCTGCCGCCGTGCAGGTGCGCGCGCCGTCTCCGGCGGACGACGCCTCGCGCGAGGAGCGGGTGAAGATGACGCGGCTGCGCCAGACCATCGCGCGCCGCCTCAAGGAGGTGCAGAACACCGCCGCGATTCTGACGACCTTCAACGAAGTCGACATGAGCGGCGTCATGGCGCTCCGCGCGCATTACAAGGACGTGTTCGAGAAGAAGCATGGTGTGAAGCTCGGCTTCATGGGCTTCTTCACCAAGGCCATCGTGCAGGCGCTGAAGGACATTCCGGCGGTCAATGCCGAACTCGATGGCAGCGACCTGATCTACAAGAACTACTATCATATCGGAATCGCCGTCGGCACCGACAAGGGACTGGTGGTGCCCGTGGTGCGCGACTGCGATCAAAAATCGATCGCCGAGATCGAGAAGAGCATCGCCGACTACGGCCGCCGCGCCCGCGACGGCCAGCTCAAGATCGAGGAAATGCAGGGCGGCACCTTCACCATCACCAATGGCGGTATCTACGGCTCGCTGATGTCGACTCCGATCCTGAATGCGCCGCAGGCCGGCATTTTAGGTATGCACAAGATTCAGGAACGGCCGGTGGCGATCGATGGCAAGGTGGAAATCCGGCCGATGATGTATCTCGCGCTCTCTTATGACCACCGCGTCATCGACGGCAAGGAGGCCGTCACCTTCCTCGTGCGCGTCAAGGAATCGCTCGAAGATCCGGCGCGGCTGGTGCTGGACCTGTAATTCGAGCCAGAGCATGTTCGCTTCTGATTGAATCAGAAGCGAGGCTCTGGATTGTTGTCTTGACGCGTTTTCTTCACGCGAACCGGTTTCCACTTCGCTCGAAAACGCTATAGATTATTGTTTTGACGCGTTTTCTTCACGCGAACAGGTCACCCCTTCGCTCGAAAACGCTATAAGGCAACCACATGACGCAAATCCTGCTGAAGTCCAATATCAGAACCGCCGAGCTTGGTCATTTGACCGCCATCGATCTGGAGTTGAATGCAGTCATTCTGGAGCTGGTTTATCTGGCCTGCTTGAGCTTCGAGCACGGTCCATCCGCCGCAGGGATGTACCTCTCCGAGTATGGCGGGGAGATCAAAAGCGTTACCTATGAGAATCCGCTGGATGTTCTGGGAGACTTCAAGAACATCTCGAAAAAATCCGCGGACTGGGTTCTGTCACGAACGCTGTTCTACCACGACAACCATAGACGGCGGGCGAGGGCCGATCAGGAGAAGGCAGGCGCTGGAGAAAATCATCAATCGATAATCGAGAAAAAGCTGGGCAACCTCGACAAGGCCCACGCTTTGAGGGGCAAGCTGATCAAGGACGGTGCCGATCCAGACGAACTCAACCGGCTGGTCGGAGGATTGCTCTTCGAGCAGCGCGCAAAATTGATTCCCGGGCCGGACGAGGCGGGCTGAGCAGGCACTCATGGCGACATACGACCTCATCGTTATCGGCACCGGTCCCGGCGGTTACGTTTGCGCGATTCGCGCGGCGCAGCTCGGCATGAAAGTCGCCGTCGTCGAGAAGAACCCGACGCTCGGCGGCACCTGCCTCAATGTCGGCTGCATGCCGTCGAAGGCGCTGCTGCACGCTTCCGAGATGTTCCAGGAGGCGGGACATTCGTTGGCAAAAATGGGCATCGGCGTCAGCGCGCCGAAGCTCGATCTGCCCGCGATGATGGACTTCAAGCAGCAGGGCATCGACGGCAACGTCAAGGGCGTCGAATACCTGATGAAGAAGAACAAGATCGACGTGCTGCGTGGCGCCGGCCGCATCATCGCAGCCGGCCAGGTCGAGGTGACGACCGCCGACGGCAAAAAACAGACGGTTGAAACGAAGAACATCGTGATCGCCACCGGCTCCGATGTCGCGAAACTCAAGGGAGTCGAGATCGACGAGAAGCGTATCGTGTCGTCGACCGGTGCGTTGTCGCTTGAGAAAGTGCCCGACAAGCTGTTGATCGTCGGCGCCGGAGTGATTGGGCTCGAACTCGGCTCGGTGTGGCGCCGCCTCGGTTCGCAGGTCACGGTGGTGGAATTTCTCGATCGCATCCTGCCCGGCATGGACGGCGAAGTGGCGAAGCAATTCCAGCGCATTCTCGAGAAGCAGGGCTTCGCTTTCAAGCTCGGAACCAAGGTCACCGGCGTCGATACATCAGGCAAAACGCTGTCGGCTCGGATCGAACCCGCAGCGGGCGGCGCCGCCGAAACGATCGAAGCCGATGCGGTGCTGGTCGCGATCGGCCGCACACCTTACACCGAGGCATTGGGCCTCAAGGAAGCCGGCGTCGCGCTCGATGATCGCGGTCGCGTGGAGATCGACAAGCATTTCGCGACCAGCGTGAAGGGCATTTACGCCATCGGCGATGTCGTCCGGGGACCGATGCTTGCCCACAAGGCCGAGGACGAGGGCGTGGCGTGCGCGGAGATTCTCGCCGGCCAGGCCGGCCATGTGAACTACGACGTGATCCCCGGCGTGATCTACACAACGCCCGAGGTGGCATCGGTCGGCAAGACCGAGGAGGAGCTAAAGCAGGCTGGCACGGACTATACCGTCGGCAAGTTTCCGTTCACGGCGAATGGCCGCTCCAAGGTCAATCAGACGACAGACGGCTTCGTGAAGATGTTGGCGGACGCGAAAACCGACCGCGTGCTCGGCGTTCACATCGTCGGCCGCGAGGCCGGCGAGTTGATCCATGAAGCCTGCGTGCTGATGGAGTTCGGCGGCTCGGCGGAAGATCTCGCCCGCACCTGCCACGCGCATCCGACGCGATCGGAAGCCGTCAAGGAAGCCGCCCTCGCCGTTGGAAAACGCGCCATTCACATGTGAGGACCGCGCCGCCGGACTTGTTTCACCGCGATCCCTGGTCAGGCGCGCGGATGCGCCGTCCGGTAGACGTCGAGCAGCCGCTCGCTATCGATGCCGGTGTAGATCTGCGTGGTAGAGAGCGACGCGTGGCCAAGCAGTTCCTGGATCGCGCGCAGGTCGCCGCCTCGGCTCAAGAGATGCGTCGCGAATGAATGGCGCAGCGCATGGGGCGTCGCGCTGTCGGGCAGGCCGAGCGCGCCGCGCATGCGCGCCATCACAAGCTGGATGATGCGCGCCCTGAGCGTACCGCCCCGCGCTCCGACGAAGATCGGTCCTTCCGGCGCCAGCGAATGCGGGCACATCGCGACATACTCATGGATGAGCGCCAGCACGTTCTGCAGCACCGGCACCATCCGCGTCTTGTTGCCTTTCCCGGTGACTACCAGCACGTCGCCCGCGCCGGGCAGCGGCACGTCGCGGCGCTTCAAGCCGAGCGCTTCGGAGATGCGCAGGCCGGATCCGTACAGCAGCGCCATCACCGCGGCGTCGCGCGCCCAGATCCATGGCTCCCGATCCTCGCCCGCGCGCTCGGACGCGTCGGCAAATCGCTTTGCCGCGCTCATATGGATCGGTTTCGGCAGGCTCTTGCCAACCTTCGGCGCGCGGATCGCGCCGAGCGCGCCGACCTTGCCGAGCCCTTCCCGTTCAAGAAACCGCGCGAACGAGCGCAAGCCAGCCAGCGAACGCATCAGCGACCGGCCACCGATGTCGTCGGCGCGTCGCGCGGCCATGAAGGCCCGGATATCGCTCGGTTCAAGCGCGGCGAAACGCTCCAGCGTCACCATTTCGCTCCAGTGCTGGCCGAGAAACATCAGGCATTGCCTGACATCGCGCGCATAGGCTTCCAGCGTCTTGGGCGACAGCCGACGCTCGGCCCGCAGATGCGTGAGCCATCGCACGATCTGCTGTCCGACGTCCGACGCCGCGCAGGCGGGATCGGGAAGCGGCTCTGCGCGTTTCGCCATCATCGCACCCTGCATGTTGAGTCCGGCGATTATATCGCGCGGCTTTCGTTTATCCTTCGCTAATCTTCCGGTTGGCTGGCCTATGGTGGTGCTGTCCTAAATTGTTAACCCGATCCTGATCGAGCTGATTTTCCCGATGGACCGTTCTTCGCGTCATGGCACGTTACCGGCATCGTCATCGACGGCGCGCGTCGTCGATGTGCAGGCTCCCGTCGCGATCGATCATGCCTATACCTATCGCGTGCCAGACGGCATGCAGGTGCGGCCAGGCGAGGTGGTGACGGTGCCGCTCGGCTCCCGCGAGGTGGTCGCCGTGGTCTGGGCCGAGAACCCCGCGCCAGATCCGCGCCTGCACAACCGGCTGAAGGATATCTCCGGCAAGCTCGATGTGCCTCCGCTCAGGGACGAAATCCGCACGCTGATCGACTGGGTCGCCAACTACACGCTGTCGCCGCGCGGGATGGTGATGCGCATGAGTCTGCGGATGGGCGAACATCTCGGGCCGGAACGGGTGCGGCCGGGTGTGCGGCTGAGCGGCGAGCCGCCCCGGCGCATGACCCCGGCGCGGCGGCGGTTGCTGGCGATCCTGTCGGACGGACTGCTGCGCGCGAAATCCGATGTGGCCAGGGAAGCGGGCGTCAGCGTCGGCGTCATCGATGGGCTGGTCGATGAGGGCACGCTGACGGTCGAGCCGATGCCACCACCGCCGCCACCGCCGCCGCCCGATCCCAATTTCGCAGTTCCGGACTTCTCCCGATCACAAAGAGCGGCCGTTGACGCCATGCGCACGCTGGCATCGAACGGCACGTTCCACGTCGCACTGCTCGATGGCGTAACGGGCTCCGGAAAGACCGAGGTCTATTTCGAAGCGGTCGCCGAAACCGTCCGCCGCGGCAAACAGGCTTTGATCCTGATGCCGGAGATCGCGCTGACCGGGCAGTTCCGTGACCGTTTCACTGCGCGTTTCGGCGAGCGGCCGCTGGAGTGGCATTCCGAATTGACGCCGCGCACCCGCGCGCGCAACTGGGCAGCCATCGCGGCGGGCGAGGCGCAGGTCGTGGTCGGCGCGCGCTCCGCGCTGTTTCTGCCCTATGCCAGCCTCGGACTGATCATTGTCGATGAGGAGCACGATCAGGCCTACAAGCAGGACGAGGGCGTGCGCTATCACGCCCGCGACATGGCCGTGGTTCGCGCACATGTCGCGAAGATTCCGATCGTGCTTGCCTCGGCGACGCCATCGGTTGAGAGCGAAGTCAACGCGCGCAAGGGCCGCTACCAGCGCATCGCGCTGACGTCGCGGTTCGGCGGTCAGCATTTGCCGCAGATCGAACTGATCGATCTGCGGCGCGAGGGACCGTCGCGCGGCCGCTTCATTTCTCCGCGTCTGGCCGGAGAGATCGGGAGCGCTATCGAGCGGCGCGAGCAGGCGCTGCTGTTTCTCAATCGCCGCGGTTACGCGCCGCTGACCTTGTGCCGCGGCTGCGGCCACCGCTTCGCCTGCACCATTTGCGATGCCTGGCTGGTGGATCACCGCTTCCGGGAGCGGCTCGTTTGCCATCACTGCGGCTTCTCGATGCCGCGTCCGCATCGATGCCCGCATTGCGCGGCCGAACAATCGCTGGTCGCGGTCGGCCCCGGCGTCGAACGGCTGCAGGAGGAGGCCGCCGCCCTGTTTCCCGATGCGCGGACCATGGTGCTGTCGAGCGACCTGATCACCTCGATCGAGACCATGCGCTCGGAGTTGAACGACATCGCCGAGGGCCGCGTCGACATCATCATCGGCACGCAACTGGTGGCGAAGGGACACCATTTTCCGCGCCTGAATCTGGTCGGGGTGGTGGATGCCGACCTCGGACTCGGCAACGGCGATCCCCGCGCCGCGGAGCGAACCTTCCAACTGCTCAATCAGGTGATCGGCCGCACTGGCCGCGAACAGGGTCGCGGCGTCGGCTATTTGCAAACCCACCAGCCCGAACATCCCGTGATGAAGGCGCTGGTCGCGGGTGATCGCGAGGCGTTCTACGCCAGCGAAATAGCGGCGCGTGAGCGGACCGGCTACCCGCCGTTCGGCCGGCTGGCCAGCCTGATCATATCCGCGGGCGACCGCCCGAGCGCGGAAAGCTTCGCCCGCCGGCTCGCCGCGGTTGCGCCGATCGACGAGCGCATCCAGGTGCTGGGACCGGCGGAAGCGCCGCTGGCCCTGATCAAGGGACGCTATCGATTCCGCCTGCTGGTGAAGTCGGCGCGCGGCGTGGACCTCTCCGGCTATTTGCGCGACTGGCTCGCGTCCGCGCCGAAGACGAAAGGCAATCTCAAGCTCGAAGTGGATGTCGATCCGCAGAGCTTTCTTTGAGAGGCCTTTCCGCTTCTGATGGAATCAGAAGCGGGGTTTTATGATCTTGATTTGACGCGTTTTGAGAAGCGAAACGCGGTGTGGGAGCTGGTTTACATGACCTCGGCGACCACACGGCCGACGCCGCGGCCGGTCAGGCCGATCGCGTGGGCGGCGCCTTTTGAAAGGTCCAGCACGCGGCCGCGGATGAATGGACCGCGATCGTTGATGGTGACGACCACGCTGCGGCTGCCATGGGTGACCCTCAGCCTGGTCCCGAACGGGAGGCTGCGATGGGCGGCGGTCATGGCGTTCTGGTTGAAGCGCTGGCCGGACGCGGTGCGGTTGCCGGCCTCATTGCCATAATAAGAGGCCACGCCGGAAAACGATCGGTTCGAACGGGCAGAACGTTCGAGAGACGCATTGGCGTTGGTCCAGGCAGGCCCGCTGGCGCCGTGGCTCTTCGCATGATGTCCCTGTTGATGATGACGATGATGGTTGCGCGACCCGGCCAAAGCCTCGGTGACGCCGCCTGCAATCAAGACGCTCGCGGTCATCACAGCGGCCAAGGTACGCGGCCGGATAAGAAACGCTAGCGTCGTCTTTCGCGAGTGCAACATATTGTAGGACCCCTAAAAGTATTGCCGCCCTTGCGGCAAGTGAAACCCATGATCTTTGACTCGCGGCGTGGTTGATCCTCCAACTAAGGCGTAAAATGGGCAGAGAATTGCTTCGTGACTCGGATGAAATATCTTTTGATCGGAGCGGACTCGTCCGCTAATCCTATTATTACACGATTTAACGGAAAATTAATAATACTATACTTATGTATACTGTAAATGAAAGTTATTACGCCGGATGAGTAACCATTCGGTAAGTACTGCGGGCCGCTCGCGCACTAAGCTCGACCCGTCGTTATGTAGAAAGCCGCGATGGCGCGGGATCGATTGGCTTGCTGTTCCATCCGGTGTTCGCCGAGCGAATGACTGTACGCAGGCGCGTTGGGCGCTTCCCGCGATTCTCCTTAGTTCCCGCGCTCGGTTGAAATTCCGGGCGCCATGCGACAAGGCATCGCCGTAGGCTGCCGTCATGTTGCACCTGCGCGCGCGCTATGTTAGCAAAGCCGCGATTTTAACGTCGCCGGTACGCTCGTGCCGGCCGGAAATCGAAGTCCCTCTTGAATTCCAAGGGCTTGGGCCGCTTTGGCGCCGCTTATCCGGCGACGGCTTTTCCCTTGCGAGTTTGACAGCTTGAAGAGCGCGGTGGTGGCTGCTGTAGATCCCTCGGTTTCTGGTGTGTCCGGTCGTTATGCGACGGCCCTGTTCGAACTGGCGCGTGAAGACAAATCGATCGACGCCGTCAAGGCCGACCTCGACAAGTTCGATGCCATGCTGGCGGAGAGCCCTGAACTGGTGCGCCTGGTGCGCAGTCCGGTTTTCAGCGCCGATACGCAAAGCAAGGCGCTCGCCGCCGTGCTGAGCAAGGCCGGGATCGGCGGCACGACCGCAAATTTCCTGAAAGTTCTGGCCGCCAACCGCCGTCTGTTCGCGGTGGCGGATGTGATCCGGGCGTTTCGCGCGCTGGTCGCGAAATTCAAGGGCGAAGCCACGGCGGAGGTTACCGTCGCGGAGAAGCTTAATGACAAGAATCTGGACGCGCTGAAGGCCGCGCTGAAATCAGTGACGGGCAAGGACATCACGCTCAACGTGAAGGTCGATCCGTCCATCATCGGCGGGCTTGTCGTCAAGCTCGGCAGCCGCATGGTGGACACCTCGCTCCGGACCAAACTCAATTCGATCAAGCACGCGATGAAAGAGGCAGGCTGATGGACATCCGCGCCGCGGAAATTTCGGCGATCCTGAAGGATCAGATCAAGAATTTCGGCAAGGAAGCCGAAGTTTCGGAAGTCGGACAGGTGCTGTCCGTCGGCGACGGTATCGCCCGCGTCTATGGCCTCGACAACATCCAGGCCGGCGAGATGGTCGAGTTCGAGAACGGTACGCGCGGCATGGCGCTGAACCTCGAAACCGACAATGTCGGTATCGTGATTTTCGGCGCCGACCGCGAGATCAAGGAAGGCCAGACCGTCAAGCGCACCCGCGCCATCGTCGACGCGCCGGTCGGCAAGGGCCTGCTCGGCCGCGTGGTCGACGCGCTGGGCAATCCGATCGACGGCAAGGGGCCGATCCAGGGCGCCGAGCGCAAGCGCGTTGACGTCAAGGCACCCGGCATCATTCCGCGCAAGTCGGTGCACGAGCCGATGGCGACCGGCCTCAAGGCCATCGACGCCCTGATCCCGATCGGCCGCGGGCAGCGCGAATTGATCATCGGCGACCGCCAGACCGGCAAAACCGCGATCGCGCTCGACACCATTCTCAATCAGAAGCCGCTCAATGTCGCGGGCGCTCCGGAGAGCCAGAAGCTCTATTGCGTCTACGTCGCGGTCGGCCAGAAGCGCTCCACCGTGGCGCAGTTCGTCAAGGTGCTCGAGGAGCAGGGCGCGCTGGAATATTCGATCGTGGTCGCCGCGACCGCGTCCGATCCGGCTCCGATGCAGTATCTTGCGCCCTTCACCGGCTGCACCATGGGCGAGTATTTCCGCGACAACGCCATGCACGCCGTCATTATTTATGACGACCTTTCCAAGCAGGCCGTCGCCTATCGCCAGATGTCGCTGTTGCTGCGCCGTCCGCCGGGCCGCGAGGCCTATCCGGGCGACGTGTTCTACCTGCATTCCCGTCTTCTGGAGCGCGCCGCCAAGCTGAATGACAGCCAGGGCAACGGCTCGCTGACCGCGCTGCCGGTGATCGAAACCCAGGCCAACGACGTGTCGGCCTATATTCCGACCAACGTGATTTCGATCACCGACGGCCAGATCTTCCTGGAAACCGACCTGTTCTTCCAGGGCATTCGCCCCGCGGTGAACGTCGGCCTTTCGGTGTCGCGCGTCGGCTCGTCGGCACAGACCAAGGCGATGAAGAAGGTCGCCGGCAAGATCAAGGGCGAGCTCGCGCAGTACCGCGAAATGGCGGCCTTCGCGCAGTTCGGCTCCGACCTCGACGCCTCGACCCAGCGCCTGCTCAACCGCGGCTCGCGCCTGACCGAGCTTCTCAAGCAGCCGCAGTTCTCGCCGCTGAAGATGGAAGAGCAGGTGGTGGTGATCTGGGCCGGCACCAACGGCTATCTTGATCCGCTGCCGCTCAGCAAGGTGCGTGCGTTCGAGGACGGGCTGTTGTCGCTTTTGCGCGGCCAACATGCCGATATCCTCAACACCATCCGCGACGCTCGCGATCTCAGCGATGAGACGGCGGGCAAGCTCAAGAGCGTCGTCGAAGGTTACGCCAAGACATTCGCGTAAGTTTTGTGGCCGGGCCGTCCGCGCCTTGAGGCGCGGCGGCGAAAGACGACGCGAACGCCCGGCACAAGGCCGGGCGTGACGAAACAGGGAATTTGCGGCCGGGTCCATGACCGGACCGGCAGGGCGAGACAGAGAATGGCTTCACTCAAGGACATGCGTGTCCGCATCGCCTCGACCAAGGCGACGCAGAAGATCACCAAGGCCATGCAGATGGTGGCCGCTTCCAAGCTCCGTCGCGCGCAGAACGCCGCGGAAGCAGCGCGGCCCTACGCCGAGAAGATGGACACGGTGATCTCAAATATCGCCAGCGCCGCGGCCGGCTCGCCCAATGCGTCGCCGCTTCTGGTCGGCACTGGCAAGGATCAGGTTCACCTGCTGCTGGTCTGCACCGGCGAGCGCGGTCTGTCCGGCGCGTTCAATTCGGCCATCGTCCGCCTGGCTCGTGACAGAGCCTTCGCTCTGATGAACCAGGGCAAGGAGGTCAAGTTCTTCTGCGTCGGGCGAAAAGGCTACGAGCAGCTCCGTCGCATCTTCGAGAAGCAGATCGTCGAGACCGTCGAACTGCGCTCGGTGCGTCAGCTCGGCTTTGTCAATGCCGAGGACATTGCAGGGAAAGTTCTGGCCCGGTTCGATGCCGGCGAGTTCGATGTCTGCACCCTGTTCTATTCGCGCTTCCAGTCCGTTATCGCGCAGATCCCCACCGCCCAGCAGGTCATTCCGCTGGCGGTGGAAGACGCGGCCACGAGCGACGGCCCCGCGCCGTCCTACGAGTACGAACCGGAGGAAGATGAAATCCTCAAAGGGTTGCTTCCGCGCAATCTCGCCGTGCAGATTTTCCGCGCTCTTCTGGAGAATAACGCCTCGTTCTACGGCGCGCAGATGACCGCAATGGACAACGCCACCCGCAACGCCGGCGAAATGATCCGCAAGCAGACCCTGATCTACAACCGCACCCGACAGGCGATGATTACGAAGGAACTGATCGAGATCATCTCCGGCGCCGAAGCGGTCTAGTCGAAGGAGACGCAGCTATGGCTTATGTCACCAAGGCGACGACGAAGGGCGGCCGCAACGGCCGCGCGATCCTCGATGATGGCGGCCTCGGTCTGGCCATGGCCCTGCCGAAGGAAATGGGCGGTTCGGGCGAAGGACATAATCCCGAGCAGCTTTTCGCGCTGGGCTGGTCGTCCTGCTTCGGCCAGGCGGTGCTGGCGCTCGCCAGAAAGCATGGTCTTGACGGTCAGGCGGCCGAGGTCGGCTGCCACGTCTCGATCGACAAGGACGAGATCAGCTTCGCGCTGAAGGCCGAACTTACGCTGCGCATTCCGGGCGCCGACAAGGAAAAGGTCAAGGCGCTGCTCGAAGACGCTCACACGATCTGCCCGTATTCCCGGGCCACGCGCAACAATGTGCCGGTGACGCTCAGCGTCCTCTGACACGCCTATTCGTTACAGGAGACTTTCTATGGCTACAGCAGCCAATCAGGTCGGTCGTATTACCCAGGTCATCGGCGCCGTTGTCGACGTGCAGTTCGAAGGGCATCTGCCGGCCATTCTGAACGCGATCGAGACCAAGAACGGCGAGAACCGGCTTGTTCTGGAAGTGGCGCAGCATCTTGGTGAATCCACCGTCCGGACCATCGCCATGGATACCACCGAAGGTCTGGTGCGCGGCCAGGACGTGACCGACACCGGTGCGCCGATCCGGGTGCCGGTCGGCGCAGGTACGCTCGGCCGCATCATGAACGTGATCGGCGAGCCCGTGGACGAGCAGGGCCCGGTCAAGGCCGACGATCTGCGCCCGATTCACGCGGAAGCGCCGTCCTATACCGACCAGTCGACCGAAGCGGAAATTCTCGTCACCGGCATCAAGGTCGTGGACCTGCTGGCGCCTTACGCCAAGGGCGGCAAGATCGGGCTGTTCGGCGGCGCGGGCGTCGGCAAGACGGTGCTGATCCAGGAGCTGATCAACAACGTCGCCAAGGCGCATGGCGGTTATTCGGTGTTCGCCGGCGTCGGCGAGCGTACCCGCGAAGGCAACGACCTCTATCACGAATTCATCGAATCCGGCGTCAACAAGAAGGGCGGCGGCGAAGGCTCCAAATGCGCGCTGGTCTACGGCCAGATGAACGAGCCGCCCGGCGCGCGCGCCCGCGTGGCGCTGTCCGGCCTCACGGTCGCAGAGCATTTCCGCGACCAGGGCCAGGACGTGCTGTTTTTCGTCGACAACATCTTCCGCTTCACGCAGGCGGGCTCGGAAGTGTCGGCGCTGCTCGGCCGCATCCCCAGCGCCGTCGGATATCAGCCGACGCTCGCCACCGACATGGGCGCGCTGCAGGAGCGGATCACCACCACCAACAAGGGCTCGATCACCTCGGTGCAGGCGATTTACGTTCCGGCGGACGATCTGACCGACCCGGCGCCGGCGACCTCGTTCGCGCATCTCGACGCAACGACGGTGCTCAACCGCGCCATCTCGGAAAAGGGCATCTATCCGGCGGTGGACCCGCTCGATTCGACCTCGCGCATGCTGTCGCCGCTGATTGTCGGCGAGGAGCACTACCAGACCGCGCGCCTCGTGCAGCAGGTTCTGCAACGCTACAAATCGCTTCAGGACATCATCGCCATTCTCGGCATGGACGAGTTGTCGGAAGAGGACAAGCTCACCGTCGCCCGCGCCCGCAAGGTGGAGCGCTTCCTGTCGCAACCGTTCCACGTCGCCGAGGTGTTCACCGGCTCGCCGGGCAAGTTCGTCGATCTCGCCGACACCATCAAAGGTTTCCGCGACCTCTGCCAGGGCAAGTACGATCATCTGCCGGAAGCGGCGTTCTACATGGTCGGAACCATCGAGGAAGCCGTCGAGAAGGGTAAAAAGCTCGCGGCCGAAGCGGCTTGATCATTGTCGTCGGTGCCGGGCTTCACCCGGCAATCCATCGATAGGTATTCGATGGCGGATGGACCCGCGGGTCAACCTCGCGGGTGACAGCAGAGAGACTGGACACCATGGCGACTTTCCATTTCGATCTCGTTTCGCCGGAGAAACTGGCTTTTTCGGGCGAGGTCGATCAGGTCGATATTCCCGGCGTTGAGGGTGATTTCGGCGTTCTGGCCGGCCACGCGCCCGTCGTCGCCGCCATCCGTCCCGGAATGCTGACCGTCACCGCTGGCGGCACGCAACAGAAGATCATCGTGCTCGGTGGTCTGGCCGAGGTGTCGGAAAAGGGTCTGACCGTGCTTGCCGATGTGGCGACCTCAATCGAGGAACTGGACCGAGCGCAGTTCGCTGATACGATCGCGGGCATGGAAGCCAGGCTGGCGGACAAGGAAGGCTCCGAGCTCGACAAGGCGATCGAGCGGCTGGACCACTTCAAGAGCATTCAGAGCCAGCTCAATACGACGGCTATGCATTAAGCCGTCGCTCGCATGAAATACCGGAGCTGATCCCTCAATGTTTCCGGATCGATGGGACCGGAAACATTGCGATGTAGAGTATTTTAGAGC
>NZ_BJNF01000018.1 GCF_006539545.1 Nitrobacter winogradskyi | reverse complement strand
GGCCGGTCTAGCGTCTGATTAAATCAGAAGCTAAGCTTGAGATTGTCGTTGGGACGCTCTTCACGCGAACCCGCGTCCAGCCTCGGGTCAGGCTTGAAGATATGCTCCGCTCGAAAACGCTATAGCGGCGTATATTCCCGACATTTCCGGTAAGCTCCAAAACCGTCCAGGCGCAAATCCCTCAAGCTCAAATCCCTCAGGTCTCTCAAGCTCAAGTCTTCGGCTCCGCGCATCTCGCCGCGAGCCTGTAGCCCTCGGGGGGACAGATACCAGCGAGGAAATCGATGGTCGGTCAGCGCCACGTGAACCCTTGCTAAAGCGTTTTCAAGCGAAGTGGAATTCGGTTCGCGTGAAGTAAACGTTCCAGATCAAAATCATATCGCCCGCTTATGATTCTATCAGAAGCGGAAAGGCTCTAAGGCCGACAGCACCTGTTCGGGGGGATGAGCGGACGGGACCGCTGCCGTATGGTCGGGATCGGGACGGGGTTGCGGGAGCGGGCTCTTGCGCATCAGGCTGACGCCGGTCGGCATTCTGACGATGGCAACGATGATCGGGCTTGTCCTGGTCGCCGTGGCCGTGGTGCTGGCCGTCCGGCAGCCGTGGCTTGGCCTGAACCTCTCCAATCATCCGGATCGCGACCTGGTGTGGATCGATTCCGTCGATGCCGGCAGCCCTGCCGCGGCTGTCCCGGCCGCAGCTACCCTGGTGGCGCTGATCGGCCCTGGCGGAGAGCGGATCAAGCCGGCTCCCGGCGACCTGATCGAAGACCCCGACGGCCTCGCCACCTATGCGCAGGTGCGGGATTTCCTGGCGCGCCAGAGCCGGCTTGCCGCCATCATGGCGCAGGAGACGATCGGCATCGAGAGCCGGGGGGAGGATGCCGAACCTAAGGTCACGAACGTCCGGCTCTGGCGGCAACGCCCGGTGGCCGACCTTCCGCTCGTGTTCTGGGTCCAGGCCCTCACCGGTCTTTTCGGCTTTCTGATCAGCGTTTGGGTCTGGAGCCTCAAGCCTGGGGAGACCGGACCGCGGCTGTTCGCGCTCGCGGGCGCGGGGCTGATGATTTCCGCCATGCCCGCCGCAGTCTATAGCACGCGCGAGCTGGCGCTCGACGGCGGGCTCTTCCGCGTTCTCTCCGGCATCAATCACGCGGGCGCGCTCCTTTTCGGCGCGGCGATGATCGGGCTGTTTCTCTCCTATCCGCGCCGGCTGGTGCGGCCCCGCTGGCTGGCCGTGCCGGCGCTCGTGCTCGGCGTATGCCTTGTCGTCGGCCTGCTGGAGCTTTCGCCGGGGCCCCCGATCGGACTTCACCTGCCCGTGACCCTGGCGATGCTGACGATCCTCGCCTGTGCGGGGCTGCAGTACCGGCGCACGCGTGGCGACCCGTCCGCGCGCGCTGCGCTGGGCTGGTTCTCTCTTGCGGTGACGATCGGCGCAGGCGCCTTCGTGACCACCATCATCGCGCCGCACATGATCGGGGTGGCGCCGGTCATTTCGCAAGGCTACGCCTTTCCGCTGTTCCTCATCATCCATGCCGGTCTCGCGCTCGGCGTGGCGCGCTATCGCCTGTTCGAACTGGATGACTGGGCGTTCAGCATCCTGTTCTATCTCGGCGGCACGGTGCTGCTGCTCGTGCTCGACGCGGCGCTGATCTATGTGGTGGCGTTGGAGCGCTTGCCTGCCTTCAGCCTCTCTCTTCTGACCGTCGCCTTCCTCTACCTCCCTTTGCGCAGCGCGCTCGCGAGCTGGCTGCTCGGCCGCAGGCCGGTCATCCGCGAGAACATGTTCCGGCAGGTGGTCGACGTCGCGCTCGCGCCGCCCGGCGTCGATCAAACCGGACTGTGGCGGCAGCTTGTGCAGGACGTGTTCGATCCGCTGCGGATCGAGCCGTCGCCCGACGTCGGAACCGCCACCCTGAGCGAGGACGGTCTCGCACTTCTCGTTCCCGGCATCGGTACGCTGCCCGCGCTCCGGCTCGAACACGCCGGCCGTGGCCGCAGGCTGTTCTCGGCGCGGGATGCGAGCCTTGCCGCGGAGCTGCACGCCATGCTGCGCCATGCGGTGGAAAGCCGGGAGTCCTATGAGAAGGGCGCGGCGCAGGAGCGCGAGCGCATCGCCCTCGACATCCACGATAACATCGGCGTGCAGCTTCTCGGCGCGCTCCACAGCCGTGCCCCCGACCGCAAGGATGCGATGATCCGCGAAACCCTGTCCGACCTGCGCGACATCATCAATAACGCCTCCCGCCCTGGCCTGTCGTTCGACGAGACGCTCGCTGATCTTCGGGTGGAGATTGCCGAGCACCTGTCCTCCGCCGGCATCGACCTTGACTGGAGCACGCAGACGCAGGGCGCGTCCGTCCTGCCGCCGCAGGCCGTGCACGCGCTGCGCTCGGTGATCCGCGAGGCCTCGGGCAACGTCATCAAGCACGCCAGCGCCTCCGGCCTGCGCATCCACATCGCGCACTGCGTGGGCGGCATCGCCATGGTGATCGAGGACGACGGCTGCGGCTTCGATCCCTGCGGCGCGACCGTCGGCAACGGCCTGACCAACATGCGCACCCGCATGGTCGGGCTTGGCGGCACGTTCGAGATTGTGCCGGGCGCAGCCGGCACCCGGATCACGGTGCAATTTCCCCTCTCCATCGCAAAGGCTTCGCCATGAACCGCGTTCTGATCGTGGAAGATGTCGCCGAAACCCGCAGCTGGCTGGCCGAGATCGTGCGCGGCGCCTTTCCCGGCTCCAGCATCACCGAGGCCTCCAGCATGCGCGCGGGGCTTGCCGCGGCGACGGAAGACCGCTTCGACCTCGCGCTGATCGACCTTGGTCTGCCGGACGGCTCCGGCCTCGACGTGCTGCGTCGCCTGCGGGCCGAGCGGGCGGATACGCTGTGCGTGGTCACCACCGTCATGGGCGACGATGCCCATATCGTCGCGGCGCTGTCGGCGGGCGCGCACGGCTATCTCCTGAAGGAGCAGCGGCCCGAGGTCATCGTCCGGCAGTTGACCCAGCTCACGCAGGGCATCCCGGCGCTGTCGCCGTCGATCGCCCGCCGCATCATGGAGCATTTCCGTCTGACCGGTCCCTCCGCGCCCGACGCCGATCTGACCGCGCGGGAAAAGGAGGTGCTGGCGCTGATCGGCCGCGGCATGCGCAACGTCGAGGCCGCCAAAGCCCTCGATCTCGCCGAGAGCACGGTCGCGAGCTACATCAAGTCGATCTACCGCAAGCTTGACATCTCCTCGCGCGCGGAGGCCTCGTGGCACGCCACGCGGCTCGGCCTGACCAGTCAGCCGGGCTCCAAACCGGGCAAATAGGCCGCGCCGCCGCCTTTGACCACGAGTCGCCGGCCGAAGCGCGCCGCCAGTTCCTCGCGGTGGGTGATGACGATCAGCGTGCGGCCCTGCATGACCGCGCGGATGTTGGCGATCACCTCGGTCTCGGTCTGCGGATCGAGCGAGGAGGTGGCCTCGTCGAGGATCAGCACGTCGGGACGCCGGATCAGGGCGCGGGCAATCCCCAGGCGCTGGCGCTGGCCCGCGGAGAGCGGCTCGCCGTCGGCGGACAGAAGCGTGTCGTGCCTGCGGGGCAGTCCGTCCACCACCTCCCCGAGGCCGGCGATCCGCAGCGCTTCCATGATCTCCGGGAGAGCGAAGGAGCCGTCCCACAGGGTGACGTTGTCGGCGATGCTGGCGCTGAAGATCTCGGTCTCGTGTGGCAGCATGAGAACGCGCCGGCGGTATGGGGTCAGGCCGATGCCAGTGGCGGCGTCGGCCGCGCCGGCGAGCACCGCGCCCTCGCTCGGCTGCATGAATCTTGCTATGATGTGCGCGAGCGTGGTCTTGCCGTCGCCGGACCGGCCGGTGACGGCAATGTGCGATCCCGAATCGAGCGCGAGATCGACGGCACGCAGCACGGGAGCGGCGTCCGCCGCATAGCGGTGGCCGACGCCTGCGAGCGAGAGCCCGGCACCGAGGCGCCAGTCCCGCCCCGTGTCCGCGTCCAGGTCCTCAAGCTCCGCGGCGCGCAATTCGGAGATGCGCGTGATTGCGGCCATGGTGCGCTGCGCCGCCTCCCAGTGCGAGCACATGTTGCCGACCGGACCGGACAGCGACGCCGAGACCGTGAGGAACAGCACCAGCTCGCCGGTGCTCAGTTCGCCCCGGCTCACCATCCAGACTCCCACGACCACCACGATCCCGGGAGCGAAGGTCAGCCACCCGCGGCCCATGGCCTCCGCGTCGGCGGTGCGCTGGCGCATCGCCGCGAGGCTTGTGTTCTCCGCTTCCAGCTTGTCCGCGAAGCGGTCCGCGACCGCGCGATGGGCGTTCATCGACTTGATCGTCAGGAGCGAGGCGAAGGCCTCGACGATCACGGTGAAGGCGCGATCGCGGTCGAGGATCCAGGTCGCAAAGGCGGTGCGGCTGCGCCGCGCCAGCACCACCGCCGTCACGAACGCGAGCCCCGTTGCGCCGAGCGACATCACGGCGAGCAGCGGGTTGACCACCAGCAGCAGCACGGCATAACTCGTCGCCAGGATCGCACCCGTGATGAACTCCGGCATGGTGCCGGCGATGAAGCCGAGCGTCTCATCGAGGTCGTCGAATGAGCGCATCATGGTGGCGCGGCTGTTGTCCTGAAGCTGGCGCAGCGGCAGCCGCAGGCCCGTGACCAGCAGCTTCGGGGCGATGCGCGCGCGCAGCCGGACCTGGGCTGCGATGGTGAAGCGATGTCGCAGCCAGGTCAGGCCCGCGTCGAGCAGCGCGAGCGCCGCGAAGGCGGCGAGCACGCCGAGCGCGAGCAGGCCCATCGTGCCAGCCCCGGCCTCCGCCCGGTCGATCAGTTGCGCAATGAGGATCGGCGGCAACACCGCGAGCAGGCCGAGCGCGAGCGAGGCGGCGATCGCGGGCGCGAACCGGCCGGCCTCGGCCCGGCAGGCTTCGCGGCACAGTTCCCAGAACGCCTTGAACCCGCTTCCCAGGCGGCCTTCAACCAGGGCGTCCCAGGCGTTCATGGAATCAGGACTGCAGGAGGTCGGCCATGGCGGACGCCATCGGCGCGCCGGTGGTCAGCTCGATCCAGTACCACTGGCCGTTGGGATTGAGTTCGAGGAACACGGTCTCGCCCTCGGGCGTCACGATCAGGTCGAAGGCGCCAAAGCGCAGGCCAAAGCGCCGCATCATCGCCTTGAGCGCGGCCTCGACCTTGTTGTCCAGCGTCACCATGCTGTGGGCGATTCGGTCCGGCGACACCATCCGCCAGTCGATTCTGGCCGCTTCGTCGGCCTGGGAATCCAGCCGGCAGGCGAACACCTCATCGCCGATGACGGTGACGCGTAGCTCGTAGTCCTTCTCGATGTATTCCTGGAGCAGCGTGGGGCACAGCGCGATGCGGTCGGCGTGGGCGTCGAATTCATCCTTGCCGACACGACGCGAGAAGATGAAATAGGATCCGTTCGGGGTCGAGTAGCCCGCTTCTTTCATCGCCTTGCACAGAACGCCGCCCTGGGTCTGAGCCGCAAAGCGCCGGGCCTCTCCGGGGTCGTTGGTGATCAGGGTGCGCGGTACCCGGAAGCCAAGCTCGCTCGCCAGGCAGAGCTGGGGAAACTTGCGCTGCGAAACTCGATTGTTCTCAGGGTTATTGTACCAGGGCCGGTCGTGGAAGCAACTCAACGAGTTGAGAAGCTCCAGCGTTTCGCTCTGGATCATATCCGCGGTGCCGCGCTGCTTCACGCCCGGCGGATTATTCGATTCGACCGGCTTGCGGTGCCAGATCGCATGGACATCGTGTGGAAAGCGGACCGAGCGGCCCCAGATGTCCTCGAAAGTCACGCTGCGGTCGCCGGATCGCAGCATGGTTCTGTACTCGGTGTGGAAATCGTCGGTGTTCAGGCGGAAGAACGGCTGCCCGCGCGCCTTCAATTCGCTGATGACGGCATCCGCGTGGGTGTCGAGCTTCGCCGTGACGATGAGGACGGGTCTGGTTTTGCTCATGGAGCGATGCCGGAGAGGCCACCGCGCCGGCCAGCGGCGCGGTGGCTGGACAGCCTAGTCGTCCCGCCGATGGGTCGTGTCGCTGGAGGTCGCGCCGCCGGCCGTGCGGTGAGTGCTGTAGGTGCTACTGATCTGGGCGTGGAGCGGAGCAATCCAGGTCTGGCTCATCGGATCGTAGTACCCCTCCGACTCAGCGTCCGCCACGTCCATGTCCACGGGACGGGCGTTCAGCATCACGAACGCCAGATTCTGGCTGGAGGGTTCGCTACCGGTCTGCTGTCTCATTCGATCTTCTCCTGTGAAAGTTTCCTTGCGAACGCACGACAAGCTCTTCCGCGGCAGCGACCCGGTTGGTTGCCCCCAACCCGCTTGGCCGAAGCAGAGGGGCACGTTTTGCCATGAATGAATGCGCGTGCCACCCCCCGATCAGGGGTATGGAAGGCGGTCGGGGAGATTGGAGAAAAAACGTAGATGGTATGACATATCAATGAGACATGGCGGAGAGGGAGGGATTCGAACCCCCGATAGGCTTGCACCTATGCCGCATTTCGAGTGCGGTGCATTCGACCACTCTGCCACCTCTCCAAGGGGCCGTCGGGCGGGTGGGGCCCATTTATAGCGTTTTCGAGCGAAGTGGAAACCGGTTCGCGTGAAGAAAACGCGTCAAAACAATAAACTAGAGCTTTGCTTCTGATTCAATCAGAAGCAAAGCTCTAGCGCGTTTCAGGCGAAGCGGAAACAGGTTCCCGCCAGAAGACGTGCGCATTGATACATTGCCGCGCGGTCAAATGCAAAATTGAAACGCACCCGCAGCGAGAGGCTGGCGGTAGAACGGGACCAAGTTGCCTTCGTCGTCAATAAGGTGGTCTCGCCGTTATGGGTGGGACCGCCGGACGCAATAATAACCGGCGGCCCCGTGCCGCGTCATTAAAATCGTGGCCGGAAGTGCGGCTTCGCGGACCACCTGCGCGACAATATGACCGTAGCGGTCTTTGCGCAGCCGGCAACGTGATCCCGATCTTAACCTCACCAATCAAGGTTACTTTGTCGTGAAGGAAGGTCAGTCCTGAGTGAGGTCAGTCCTTGGCTTTTTTGTCCTTCTTGTCTTTGTCCTTTCCGTCCTCGGGCTTCTTTTCTTTCTTGTTCTCTTTTCTGCGGTTGGTGAAGCGCGCGTTGCCGAGGCCGGTGCCGATGGTCAGGACGCCCCAGCGGCTGGCATCCTGCATGTAAGGCATTTCGCTCAGGCCCTGCGCCACGCCGTCGTTATGCATGAGCACGGTGGTATCGTGACCGCCGATCTCCGGGATGGCTTCGATCAGTGACTTCGGCAGATTGAATCTGCTGCTCTCCCAGTTGCCGGGAAGGTTCTGCGCGCCTTTCTTGATTGATCCGTCCTCCTCGATCACGCCCGGACAGGAAATGCCGATGAAGGGCGCGAGCTTCAGTCCCTGCTTTTCCGTCTGTGAAACGAGATCCTTCAGCATTTTCACGAGCTTCTTCACCGCGCCCTCGCGGGTCGGCTCGTCATCGGCGTGGCGCCACAGTTCAGATCTCCAAACCCCGGCCCTGGAAAGGTCGGCGGCCTTCTTCCATTTGGTCTCGACCACACCGCAGCGGATATTGGTGCCGCCGATGTCAACCGCCAGAATGCTGTCAAACGCCTCGAAAATCCAGGAAGGCGCAAGATGGAGGCAGCCGATCAATCCCGCTTCGTCGGGATCGAAGCGGATCGGCACCAGGTGGACTTTGTGGCCCTCGTTCTTCAATAACAGGTCGGCACGGGCGATCGCGATCTCGCCGACGCGGCTCTTGCGGAAGCCGCCGCCGACCACGATGCATTCGGTGTCGGCCCAGGCTTTGGTTTTAAGGAAGCGCCCGGTCACATAAGCCAGTTCCTGCGCGAATTCCTCGATGGCGCCATGCACAAGGGCGGAAGCCTCGATATCCTCTCCGACCAGCGCCTCGTCGAGCGAGCCTTTAGCGATCGCCTCGGATGGCGCCTTGCCGAGCGGGTCCTCGCCATTTTTTTTAAACGGCTTGCGGAGGTCGTCAAGAATCCTGCGGAACGCGCCCTTGCAGGCGCGGTCGCCGAGGAAACCATCATCGTCCTTCAACTCGATATTGTAGTTGTCGATGTCCACCGACGGAAGCCGGAGAACGCCGTGCTTGCCGATGCCCGAAGTTGTCAGAACGTCTTCCGCCATGTCGTATGGTGCCCCTTGCCCGTTTGATCCAGCCTGCAACAACTGCGAGGGAACCCATTGGTTTCATGACCGGGCGACTGGCCAGCCGCAAGCGAGGACCCTCCGGGCGGCGTCCATCGGGAAGCGCGGAAAGTTGCTGCCGTTAGCGCCAATATTGCGCGATACTGCTATGCGATTTCCTTGACTCGCAGCGTTGGCGGGCTATAAGTCCCGCGACCGGCGCGGGGTTTACCCAGCGCCGCTCGTTTTTGTGTGACCGGATGGTCAATCCCCCGGCTACGTCGAAAACCATCGAGCATGATCAGGCAAAGCGGCGTTCGTCCGGTTTGCCGTAGGATCAAAAATGCTCCTGTCCAACGACTGAACAAAAAGCCGGCCCGGAATCTTCCGAGGCCGGGATCGAACACGAAGGAATAAAACGATGTTCGCAGTCATCAAAACCGGCGGCCGGCAGTACCGTGTCGTTCCGGATGATGTCCTTGAGATTGGCAAGATCGCCGGCGAGGTCGGAACGATCGTGCAGCTTGGCGAGGTTCTGGTGCTGGGCGGCGACACGCCGGTGCTTGGCGCGCCCACGGTGGCGGGCGCCTCGGTCGCGGCGGAAGTGCTGCAGCACAAGCGTGGCCCCAAGGTGATCGCGTTCAAGAAGCGCCGCCGCAAGCACTCCAAGCGCAAGCGGGGTTATCGCGACGAGATCACCGTGCTGCGCGTCACCGAGGTCCTGGCTGACGGGAAGAGCCCGACAATCGGGCCGCGCCCGAAGAAGGAAAAGGCCGTCGAGCCCGCGGAAGGGGCGAGTGGCGGCAAGCCCAAGAGGGCCGCGAGGAAAGCCGCCAAGACGGCGGAAGACGCGGATTAAGAGCAATTAAAAATCCCCGTGAGAGAAAATGAATGATTCTGTCACGGAAATGATCTAGAGATTCGGACGAGTTTGGAGACGGGCGATGGCTCACAAAAAGGCAGGCGGTTCCTCGCGGAACGGGCGCGATTCGCATGGGAAGCGCCTTGGCATCAAGGCTTTCGGCGGCGAACATGTGATTCCCGGCAACATCATCGCCCGCCAGCGTGGAACCACCTGGCACCCGGGTCTGAACGTCGGTATGGGCACGGACCATACCCTGTTCGCCAAGGTCGAAGGTCACGTCGCGTTTCGCGTAAAAACCGGCGGCCGGACTTTCGTGTCGGTGCTCCCGATGACGGAAGCCGCGGCCGAGTAGACGGTGGATGACGTTGCGTCCGCCGGTCCCTGTTGAACCGGTGGAGCATCGATGGCTCCAAGGGGAGGCGGGAAACCGGCCTCCTTTTTCATTTTGCGCTCGCATGGGACTTGCGTGCGCGACACGGAGCCGACCATGCTGCAGGACATGCCGATATCCACGCCCTTGCTGCGAGATCGGCGGTCGTTTGCGCTTGAGACTGAGCGGTTGACATTGCGCAGGCCAACCCATGCGGATGTCAGAGCCATCACCGCGCTCGCCAACGACCGACGCATCGCGGAGATGACGCGCTGCCTGCCACATCCCTACACGCCGGATGACGCAGTTCAATTCGTCGAAGCCGTCGCGGGCGATAGTCGTGAGATGGTGTTTCTGGTCGAGCACAATCATGTGCCGGTCGGAGTAGCTGGCGTTGACTGGAGAAAACCCGACGCGCCCGAGCTGGGTTATTGGTTCGGCGTTGATCATTGGGGCCGGGGCTTCGCCACCGAGGCCGTGCGCGCGGTCATCGATTACGCTTTCGAGGAGTGTGACGTCGATCGCATGGTCTCCGGCGCGCGCGTGATCAATCCGGCCTCGCGCAACGTGCTTGAGAAGTGCGGTTTCCAATGGACCGGCGTCGAACTGCACCGGATCAGGGCGCTCGGCTCATCCACGCCGGTCGATCGTTTCCGCCTGTCGCGTGGCGTGTGGTCGTCGCTGAAGCGTTGGAACAGCGCCGCGCGCCGTGAGCCGTGCATCTGAAATCTTTTGTGGCGGGCATGCTGTCGTCCTGCCGGAGCCGGAGGTTGGAGCCTTTCCGTTCTGAACGGAATCGGAAAGCGCTGACGGATGCATGATGCATGGCCGTTGCCTCCCCGGCTTCCCTATCCTACCTATCGGTCATGAAATTTCTCGATGAAGCCAAGGTTTATATCCGTTCCGGCGATGGTGGTAACGGCTGCGTGGCTTTCCGCCGCGAGAAGTTCATCGAGTTCGGAGGCCCCTCGGGCGGCAATGGCGGCCGCGGCGGCGATGTCATCGTCGAGGTCGCCGACGGCCTCAACACCCTGATCGACTATCGCTACCAGCAGCACTTCAAGGCTCCGAAGGGCGCTAACGGCATGGGCTCGGACCGCCACGGCGCGAACGGCAAGGCCATCGTGCTCAAGGTGCCGCTTGGCACCCAGATCATCGACGAGGATCGCGAAACCCTGATCCACGACTTCACCCGCGTCGGCGAGCGCCTTGTGCTGGCCGAAGGCGGCAATGGCGGGTTCGGCAACGCGCACTTCAAGTCGTCGACCAATCGGGCTCCGCGCCGCGCCAATCCCGGCCAGCCGGGCGAGGAACGCTGGATCTGGCTGCGGTTGAAGCTGATTGCCGATGCCGGTCTGGTCGGCCTGCCCAATGCAGGCAAGTCGACGTTTCTCTCCAAGGTGAGTGCGGCGAAGCCGAAGATCGCCGACTATCCATTTACCACGCTGCACCCGCAGCTCGGCGTCGTGAGAGTGCAGGATCGTGAATTCGTTCTGGCGGATATTCCCGGGTTGATCGAGGGCGCGCATGAGGGCGCGGGACTGGGCGATCGTTTCCTCGGGCATGTCGAGCGCTGCCGCGTGCTGCTGCATCTGGTGGATGCCGGCTGCGATCATGCCGGCCGCGCCTACAAGATCGTGCGCGGAGAAATGGAAGCCTACGCCGGAGCGCTTGCCGAGAAGGTCGAGATCGTGGCGCTCAACAAGATCGACGCGGTCACGGCCGAGGATCTGAAGAAGCAACGCGACCGCCTCAAGCGCGCCGCGAAAAAAACGCCGCTGCTGGTCTCGGGCGTCACGGGCGAGGGCGTGCAGGATGTGCTGCGCGCGCTGGTCGAGGTCATCGGGCAGGCGCCGGTCTCGGACAAGGCCAGGGGCGCGGATGCTTCGGCTGCGCAGGCGATGGAAACGCCGGTCGCCCGGGCCAAGCCGTGGTCCCCCTGAGCTACGCGACGGTGAGCGCATACCCCCTGTAGAGTGGATACCGGTTTTGCGATCGAATGATTTCGATCGGCATTCCGCTTTCCTGTCCGCTGCTTTCATGTGATGAAAGCGGCGCTTTCGTTTCGATTGACCGTCGAATGCCATGACCCGCCCGCATCTCAAGAAATTTCGTCGTATCGTCGTCAAGGTCGGCTCGTCGCTGCTGATCGATTCCGCCGCGGGCAAGGTGCGAGGGGAATGGCTGTCTGCGCTGGCCGCCGATATCGCAGGGCTTCACGGCGACGGCTGCGACGTGCTGGTGGTCTCGTCCGGCGCGGTCGCGCTCGGCCGCAGCAAGCTCAAATTGCCGCGCGGCCCGCTGAAGCTGGAGGAGAGTCAGGCGGCCGCCGCCGTCGGACAGATCGCGCTGGCCCGGATATGGTCGAAAGTGCTGGCCGATCACGGTATCGGCGCGGGGCAGATCCTGGTGACATGGCAGGACACCGAGGAACGCCGCCGCTATCTCAATGCGCGCTCGACCATCGCGAAGCTGCTCGAATGGCGCGCGGTCCCGGTCATCAACGAAAACGATACGGTCGCCACCAACGAAATCCGCTACGGCGACAATGACCGGCTTGCCGCGCGGGTCGCCACCATGGCGAGCGCCGATCTGCTGATTCTGTTGTCGGATATCGACGGGCTCTATGACGCGCCGCCTCATCTCAATCCGGAAGCAAAACTGATCCCGGTGGTGAAGAGGGTCACGGCGGACATCGAGGCGATGGCCGGCAGCGCCGCATCCGAACTGTCGCGCGGCGGAATGCGGACCAAGATCGAGGCAGCGAAGATCGCGACGACCGCGGGAACGCACATGCTGATCGCCTCCGGCACGATCGAGCATCCGCTGCGGGCCATCATGGATGCAGGTCCCTGCACATGGTTTCTGACGCCGGCCAATCCGGTCACGGCGCGCAAGCGTTGGATCGCCGGTTCGCTGGAGCCTAGGGGAACGCTCAAGATCGATGCCGGCGCGGTCGCGGCGCTGCGCGCCGGCAAGAGCCTGCTTCCGGCGGGCGTGACCCGGATCGACGGGCATTTCGCGCGGGGCGACGCCGTCATCGTGCGCGGTCCGAACGGGCATGAGATCGGCCGCGGCCTCGTCGCCTACGACGCCGCCGACGCCGACAGGATCAAGGGGCGTTCGTCTTCCGATGCAGCCCAGCTTCTTGGGGTTCGCGGCCGCGTCGAAATGATTCATCGCGACGACCTCGTGGTCGGCTCGCCTGGTGAGGCGGGTTAGCCAGAGAGTGCTCCGGGCTTTATAGCGTTTTCGAGCGAAGCATGTCCCCGGGACTGCACGCCTCGCCGGCCACGGATTTCTATGCTAGAGCATTTTCGCTTCTGATTGGATCAGAGCAAAGCTTGAGATTGTTGTTCTGAAGCGTTTTCTTCATGCGAACCGGTATCCGTCCCCCCGGGTCAGGCCAGGGGATATGCTTCGCTCGAAAACGCTATAGAACATGACCTACGAGAATAGAACTGCCGGACTGTTACCCGAATGACTGCTTCTTTGAAGGCGATCGATGCCTCGGCCGATCTTCCGGTCTTGATGAGCGACCTTGCGACCGGGGCGCGTACTGCCGCGCGAGCGCTAGGCCTTGCTCCAACGGCGCAGAAGAACGAGGCGCTCGATGCGATGGAGCGTGCGATCCGAAGGAATGCGGCTGCGATTCTCGCGGCCAATGCGGAAGACGTCGCTGATGCGCGCGCCGGCGGCGCCACTGCTGCTTTTCTCGACCGCCTTACGCTGACGCAGGCGCGCGTGGAGGCGATGGCCGACGGCGTGAAGGTGGTCCGCCAGATCGACGATCCCGTGGGGCGCGTCACAGAGCGCTGGCAGCGGCCCAACGGCATGACCATCGAGCGCGTGCGGGTGCCGCTCGGAGTGGTCGCCGTGATCTTCGAGAGCCGTCCCAATGTCTGCGCCGACGCCGGCGTGCTCTGTCTCAAATCCGGCAACGCCGTGATCCTGCGCGGCGGCTCGGAAAGCTTTCGCTCATGCCGCGCGATTCATGAGTGTCTGGTGGAGGGATTGCGCGAGGTGCGATTGCCGGAAGCGGCGATCACGCTGGTGCCGACGCGCGACCGCGCCGCGGTCGGGCTACTCCTGAGCGGGATGAATGGCGGCATCGACGTGATCGTGCCGCGCGGTGGCAGAAGCCTTGTCGCGCGTGTCGAGGCCGAGGCGCGCGTGCCGGTGTTCGCGCATCTTGAAGGCGTCAATCATGTCTATGTCGATGGCGCCGCCGATATCGCCATGGCGAAGGCGATCGTGCTCAACTCGAAAATGCGCCGACCCGGCGTTTGCGGGGCTGCCGAAACGCTGCTGGTCGATCGCGCGGGCGCGCGGGATATTCTGAAGCCGCTGGTCGAAACGCTGATCGAGGCCGGTTGCGAGGTGCGCGGCGATTCCGACGTGCAGGGCGTCGATCCGCGGGTCAGGGCCGCGGCCGACAGCGACTGGGACACCGAATACGGGGACGCGATCATTTCTGCGCGCGTGGTCGATGGTTGCGGCGGCGCGATTAATCATATCCAGCATCACGGCTCGCGCCATACGGATGCGATCGTGACCGAGGATCCCGAAACGGCGGCCCGGTTTCTCAACGAGGTCGATTCGGCGATCGTGCTGCACAATGCGTCGACGCAATTCGCCGACGGTGGGGAGTTCGGCTTCGGGGCTGAAATCGGCATTGCCACGGGCAAGTTCCACGCGCGCGGGCCGGTTGGCGCCGAGCAGCTGACGAGTTTCAAATATCGCGTCCATGGTGACGGGCAGGTGCGCCCGTGAGCGCGCCCGGATCATCCTGCGGGTGGCGCGGGGATTGATTTGGGGTCGCGTTCCGTCGTCTCACGCGCCATCCCGCTTCATTCCGATGGCATGCGTATCGGCCTGCTTGGCGGCTCGTTCAACCCGCCTCACGCCGCGCATCGCGCCGTCAGCCTGTATGCCCTGAAGCGGCTGGAACTCGACCGGGTCTGGTGGCTCGTTTCACCCGCCAACCCGCTCAAGGATGCGCGGGCGCTCCGCGCTCTCGGTGACCGCGCCGCCGCGGCGGCTGCCGTGGCGAACGATCCGCGCATCGACATCAGTTGTCTCGAAGCCGTCATCGGAACGCGCTACACCATCGACACCATAACCTATCTGCGACGCAGGTGCGCGAACGTGCGCTTCGTATGGATCATGGGCGCCGATAATCTGGAGCAGTTTCACCGCTGGGAAAACTGGCGGCGGATCGCCGCCGCGGCGCCGATCGCGGTGGTCGATCGCCCGCCGCACAGTTTCCGGGCTCTTGCAGCGCCCGCCGCGCAGGCGCTCGCACGATGGCGTTTGCCGGAAGCGAGGGCCGACCGGTTGGCCACGCACCGCCTGCCTGCCTGGGTTTTCCTCACCGGAATGAAATCGCGGTTGTCTTCGACCGGGCTGCGGAACCGGGATGGAACATGGATCGACGGCGACCTGAAAACCTGAAGGCGTTCTCACTGGAATCTTGAAACCTTCTCCCCTACATGCGTATTATAGATCATCGGGCGCTGGGGTTCGGCGTCGGTACCGTGAAAGGAAATGGTCCCTGACCGCACCTGTATTGTCCAGGCCTGCTTCATCCGCCTCGCTCGGATCGTCGACGCCGAAGCGAACGGCGGCCAAGACCGACAGGCCTGAAACCCGAACGTCTTTGGTGGCTCCCGTCCATTCGGAGGCGCAGCCCGACGTTGAACAAACCCTCAAGCTGATCCTTTCACGCCTTGAGGATATGAAGGCGGAAGATGTCGTTACCATCGATCTGCGCGGCCGGTCGGCTGTTTCGGATTACATGGTGATCGTCACTGGCCGGTCGAACCGCCATGTCGGCGCGATCGCCGAAACCGTGGCCAGGAGCCTCAAGGATATCGGGGTCAAGAAAATCCGTATCGAGGGCATGCCCAATTGCGACTGGGTGCTGATCGATTCCGGAGATGTGGTCGTACACGTCTTCAGGCCGGAGGTTCGTGAGTTCTACAATCTGGAGAGGTTGTGGATACAGAACACGGCGACGGCGAAGACGGTCTGAATCGTCCGCCGCTGGGTTTCAATTATTTCATGTCAGCGTGCGCAGATGCGACTCGTCGTCATTGCCGTGGGGCGTCTGAAGCAGGGGCCTGAGCGGGAGCTTGCCGATCGCTATCGCGGACGCTTCGCGGATATCGGGCGCAATCTTGGCTTTCGCGGCCTGGATGTCCATGAAGTCGCGGAAAGCCGCGCCCGTGATGCCGGGCAACGCATTCGCGAAGAGGCGGCGGCCATTCTTGCGCTGGCACCCGGAGAAATGATGGTGGCGCTGGACGAAAATGGCAAAAGTATCGGCAGCGCCGCATTTGCGGAACAGATCGGCCGCTGGAGGGATGAGTCGGTGGCGGACGCGGTTTTCATCATCGGCGGCGCGGACGGACTTTCGCCTGAATTACGGCGCAGGGCTAGGTTGAGCGTTGCATTCGGCGCGGCCACATGGCCGCATCAGATGGTGCGTGTCATGCTGCTGGAGCAGATCTACCGGGCCGCGACCATTCTGGCCGGTCATCCTTATCACCGTGGTTAGCGTGCAATGCTGAACGCGCTGGCGCGACCGGATTGATATCGTGCGAACATACGAGCGCCGATCACCTGAACTGGAGTTGATCCGGAGCCTGCGCTTGCTGTCCACGGAGGCAAGGGGCAGACAGTCGCCGCCTGCTTCGATGCTTGTGATCTCGGCCTGTCTGCTTGCGGGGTTTTCTTCCGCGGTGTCGTCGGCCGTGATGGCGCAGGCCGGAACACAAGCGCCGGCAACTCCTTCGGCGGACGACATCAAGCAGCGCGAGCGGGAGCTGGAAGCGATACGGGCGCAGCAAAAGAACGCGGTTGAACTGCAGGAGCGGCTGAAAGTCGATATTGCGGCGATCGGTCGAAACCGCGCCAAGCTCAATCAGCAGCTGATCGATGTCGCCGCCCGAATTCGTGACATAGAGACCAACATCGCGGAGGCCGAAGCGCGCCTGCTGCCGCTCGGCGCGCGCGAACAGGAAATCCGGGACTCGCTGGATTCGCGGCGATCGGAGATCATGGAAGTTCTCGCCGCGCTCCAGCGCGCCGGCCGCCGCACGCCGCCCGCTTTGCTGGTGCGGCCGGAGGATGCCTTGCAATCGTTGCGTACCGCGATCCTGCTCGGCTCCGTGGTGCCCGAGATGCGTGTGCGCGCGGAAAAGCTGGTGGCTGATCTCGATGAACTTGTCGGCCTCCGGACATCAATCGCCGCCGAGCGGGATCGGATGGCGGCCGATCGCGACAGCATCAAGGACGAACAGACCCGCCTTGCGACGCTGGTGGACGAACGGCAGCGGCAGCAAAGCGGCATTGAAAAAAACATGGCCGCGGAGGCGGCGCGCGCGATCGAGCTGTCGCGCCAGGTCGATACCCTGCAAGGGCTGATCGCGAAGCTGGAGCAGGATCTGAAGAGCGCGGCCAAGGCAGCAGCCACGGCCAGCCGGCAAGGCGTTCCGGGGGCGCCGAACGGCAAGCCGAATCTGGGCGCCCTCAAGGATCCTGGCCGGCTCAGTCCGGCTGTGGCCTTTGCGTCGGCCAAGGGCTTGCTGGCGCTTCCGGTCAATGGCACCAGGATTCGTGACTTCGGCGGTTCCGACGGTGCCGGCGGCATCGAAAAAGGCGTTTCCCTGGCCGCCCGTCCGGGAGCTCAGGTGACGACGCCGTGCGACGGCTGGGTGGTTTATGCCGGGCCGTTCCGCAGCTATGGACAACTCTTGATCCTCAATGCCGGGGGCGGGTATCATGTGCTGATCGCCGGCATGGAGCGTATTTCGGTTAACATCGGCCAGTTCGTGTTGACCGGAGAGCCGGTAGCGACGATGGGATCGACCTCCCGTGTCGCCTCGATTCTCGCGGCAAACGCTAGCCAGCCCGTTCTCTACATTGAGTTCCGTAAGGACGGCACTCCCATTGATCCAGGCCCGTGGTGGGCCGCTAACAGAGGCCAAAAGGTTCGCGGATGATGCGCAAGGTTTCCCTTATTGTTCTCAGCGCTGCCGCGGGTGCCGCGTTGACGCTGTTCGTGACGCAGCCGCGATCCGTGCTGATGGGATCGAGCGCGCGCGCCGCGACGTCGGATACCTATCGCCAGCTCAACCTGTTCGGCGACGTGTTCGAGCGTGTCCGCACCGATTACGTCGAAAAACCCGATGACAGCAAGCTGGTCGAATCAGCCATCAGCGGCATGCTCACGGGTCTCGATCCGCATTCGAGCTACATGGATGCCAAGAGCTTCCGCGACATGCAGGTGCAGACCCGCGGTGAATTCGGCGGTCTCGGCATCGAGGTGACGATGGAGGATGGCCTGGTCAAGGTGGTCTCGCCGATCGACGACACGCCGGCATCGAAGGCCGGAATCCTCGCGAACGACATCATCACCAATCTTGACGACGAGGCGGTGCAGGGCCTGACCCTCAACCAGGCCGTCGACAAGATGCGCGGCCCGATCGGCACCAAGATCAAGCTGAAGATCATCCGCAAGGGACAGGATAACCCGATCGACGTGACGCTGGTGCGCGACAACATTCGTGTTCGTTCGGTTCGTTCGCGGACGGAGTCCGATGACATCGCCTATATCCGCATCACGACGTTCAATGAGCAGACAACAGAGGGACTCAAGAAGTCGGTTTCCGACCTCCAGAGCCAGATCGGTGACAAGCTCAAGGGGTATATCATCGATCTGCGGAACAATCCCGGCGGGTTGCTCGAGGAAGCCGTGACCGTCTCGGATGCCTTCCTCGATCGGGGCGAGATCGTGTCGACGCGCGGGCGCAACGCTGAGGAAACCCAGCGGCGCAGCGCGCATCCGGGCGACCTCGCCAAGGGCAAGCCTGTGATCATTCTGGTCAACGGCGGATCGGCATCCGCGTCCGAAATCGTCGCTGGCGCGTTGCAGGACCACAAGCGGGCGACCCTGATCGGGACCCGCTCGTTCGGTAAGGGCTCGGTGCAGACCATCATTCCGCTCGGCTCCGGCAATGGCGCGCTCCGGCTGACGACCGCGCGCTATTATACGCCCTCGGGCCGTTCGATTCAGGCCAAGGGCATCGTTCCGGATATCGAGGTGCTTCAGGATGTGCCCGATGAACTGAAGTCACGGACCGACACCAAAGGCGAGGCTTCGCTGCGGGGACACCTGCGAAACGGTAATGACGAGAAGACAGGCTCGCAGTCCTACGTTCCGCCGGACGCCAAGAACGACAAGGCTCTCAAGATGGCCGAAGACCTTCTGCGCGGTGTCAAGATCAACGCCTCTTCGCCACCCGCGAGCAATAAAGCGGCGATTGAAAAGCCCGCGAACAAGGCGGCGAACTGATCCTTTGACGGGTGCGGTGTTTCGGAGTCGGGCGGCCTTTGGGCCGCCCGATTCGTTTCCGTGCTGGTTTACTGCAAGTCGCCTGATCTCGCATTGCCGCATTTTGCAAGCGCCCATGGTATCCTCGCGTGGGGATGATTCGAGGGGGCCATGACCGATACGACGGACGATCTCAGCACGCCGCTGGGACAGAACCCCACGCCCAGGCGTCGCTTACGGCTTCCTTTCTCGCTACCTCAGGCCATGGGATTTTTGTTGGGATTGATCCTCGTCGTCTTCCTGGGTTTTGTTTTCTTCAATCACGATCCTCTCGGCGGTGAACCTAAGGCGCGGGTGGCGATCCGCCAAGCTCCGGTCAGCGACGACAAGCCCGCGGCCATCCGACCGCCACCGCAGCAGCCGGACAGCGCCGCCGTCACCGCTCCATCTGCCAACGGGCAGAAGACCATCACCATCATCGACGGATCCAGCGGATCGCGTCAGGATGTCGTGGTTTCCGGTCCCGGTCCTGATGCTGCCGACGCCGGGTCAGTGAAGGCGGCAGTGGGGGGCGATCAGCGTCTGTTGGAGAAGTCGCGCCATGGAATGATTCCCGTTGCCGCCGCCGACGGGCTGAAACCTTTCAAGGCTTATGCGGCGGGTACCGAGGCGGATCGCGCGAAGGCTGCGAAGATGCCGGTGGTCGCCATCGTGGTCGGCGGTCTCGGCGTCGGTGCGACGAAAACCACCGATGCGATTATGAAACTGCCGCCAGCCGTGTCTCTCGCGTTTACACCCTATGGCTCCGATCCGGGCAGACTGGTGGCACAGGCGCGCGCGCAGCGCCACGAGGTACTGTTGCAGGTTCCTATGGAGCCCTATGATTATCCCGACAACGATCCCGGACCGCAGACCCTGCTGACGACACTTGGCGCCGAGCAGAATATCGATCGCCTGCACTGGCAACTGAGCCGCTTTCAAGGCTATGTCGGTCTGACCAACTTCATGGGTGCGCGTTTTGTCGCTGCGGCTGCGGTCATGCAGCCATTCATTCGCGAGACGGCCAGACGTGGTCTCGGATACCTCGACGACGGCGCCGCGCCCTTGAGCGTCGCGGGTCAGCTTGCGGAAGGGCAGGCCATGCCGTTCGCCAGGGCCGACCTGATTGTTGACGCCGTTCCGACCTCGGTGGAGATCGACAAGGCGCTCGCAAGGCTTGAAGACCTGGCCATGAAACGAGGCGCCGCCATAGGCATGACATCGGCGCTTCCGGTATCCGTCGACCGAATTGGCGTCTGGATCAAGAGCCTCGAAAGCCGTGGCGTGATGCTTGTGCCATTGACAACCGCGATGCTGAAATCAAAATCGAACTAGAGCGCCAGATTGTTGGACGCGTTTTCTTCACGCCGACCGGTATCCAATTCGCTTGAAAACGCTATAAGATCAGCACTCGTATCCGTCCCGTTCTCAGAGCGGTGGAGGCGCACGGGGCATTGATGGAATGACACGTTACGACGATCTACCCTATCGCACTTGCGTCGGCATGATGCTGATCAACGAGCGGGGGCTGGTTTTCGTCGGTCGCCGCGCGGGCGTTGAGCAGGTCGATGACAGCTACGTCTGGCAGATGCCGCAAGGCGGCGTCGATCCCGGCGAGGATACGTGGCTTGCAGCGAAACGCGAACTCTATGAAGAGACCAGCGTTCGTTCGATCGAGAAGCTTGCCGAAATGCCGGATTGGCTGACCTACGATATTCCACGTGTCGTGGCCGGCCGGGCGTGGAAGGGCCGATATCGCGGTCAGCGCCAGAAGTGGTATGCGGTGCGCTTCATGGGCGAGGACAGCGAGATCAACATCGCTAACCCCGGCGACGGTCACAAGCCCGAATTCACGGCATGGCGCTGGGAGCCGATGCAGAATCTGACCGGGTTGATCATCCCGTTCAAGCGTCCGGTCTATGAGCGCGTGGTCAAGGAATTCGGGAGTCTTGCAGGCGCTCAAGCCCGGACATAACCCCCGGATGTTCGGCGCCTCGCATCAGTCCACCACGATCTTGACCCGGTTGCCGACCTTGACCTGGGCGCGTGGATCGAGCCCGTTGAGGACGCGAAAGCGCTCGGCCGGATGATCGACGCCCGCCATGCGGTGCGACAGTGATTCCACGGTATCGCCCGGTTGCACGGTGATCGCCTTGATTCGCAGTGGTCGCGCGGCTTGAATCTCGTCGAGTGTCAGGCGGCGGAAGGAAGCGACCGTTTCGCGCGCGTTGCGTTCGCTTTCCGTTGTCTTGTGACGGGCGGCGAAGATGAAGCGGTAAACGTCGCTGCCGAAGCGCAAGGCATAGACGCGGAACTGCCATTCCTCCCCGCTGGCGACCGCCGATGCCGCGGGAAAGCCGTTGATGGTCAGTTCCTCGGTCGACGCCTTGTTGACGTTCTCCATCCATCCCGAGTTGAGGTACTCGGTGAGCTTCTGCTCCGCTGGCACACGGACTACATCGAAGCGCATGGCCTGACTGCCGCCCTCGCGAATGCCGATGACCGCCTGAGCCGTGTTATCCAGCGTAAAGCCTTCCGGCGCCTGGAAGGTGAAGCCCAGTTTGGGATGCAGGAAACGCCGGCTCCGCACGAATCCCTCACTCGGATCCTCGCCGTAGACGATGTTGTCGATCGCGTGGAGATAGGTCTCTCGGTCCCGTTCGCCCTGCGCGGGAGCACTGTACTGGCGAGCGTTGGCCTGCGCATTCTGGACGCGCTCCGGCGTTGCGGGATGCGACGACAGGAAGTCCTGCGAGCGGGGGTCCAGCGACGGCTTCCCGGCCTTGAGCGCCGCATTGCGCTCCATCGCAGCAAGGAAGCGGGCCGCGCCATAAGGATCGAAATGGGCGCGCGCCGAGATCCCGACGCCGATCCCGTCCGCCTCGAATTCCTGGGCACGTGAAAAGCTCGCCAGCGTCAGTTTGGACTTGGCGAGCGCCAAGGCCGTCAGATCCGGGTCGGTTCCCATCTCGGTCACGACATGGCTGACGAGGGCGGCCTGCCGTGCCTGGTCCTCGCGGATTGTCGCGTGCTTGGCAAGAACATGCGCCATTTCGTGCGACAGCACCGAGGATAGTTCCGATGTATCGTTTGCCAATGCGATCAGGCCGCGTGTCACGTAAAGCTGGCCGGTCGGCAGCGCGAAGGCGTTCACCGCGCCTGAATTGAGGATCGTCACCTTGTAGGTGAGGTCGGGCCGCTCCGACACCGCCACCAGCCGCTCGACCGTCCGGTTGATCAGCGCTTCAAGTTTGGGATCGTCATACGAGCCCCCATAAGAGGCGAGGATGCGCTTGTGCTCGTGTTCTGACTTCGGGGTAGGGGCCACTGCCCGCGCGGGCTTTACCGATTTGGCGGATGAAGGGGAGGCGGTCTGGAACCGGGTCATATCGCCGCATCCGCCGAGGGCGAGCGTCGCGCAGAGCAGCACGACAGGCGCCGCCAAAAAGCGGCTCGCTCCTGTCCCGCGCCATACTGGGCTCGCCGTCATGGCCGCAACGTTCTCCCTCGGACCGGAAATTCTATTTCAGTATTCCCGATCTGTTCAGTAAAACTCGACGGCAAAATGCCGACACTCCACCGCCGCATCTTACCACGCCAGCGCAGCCCCCGTTCTAAAAGTTGATGCTGGCAGAATACCGTGTCCTTTTCCATTGCGTTTTCGAGCGGAGCGGCTACCGGCTTAGCGCGAATAAAGCGGGTCAAAAACAACAGTCTAGAGCATCGGACCCGAAAGTGGGAACCGGTTTCGGGATAAATCCGATGCTCAATCAATTAACTGGAGCGGCGGCGCTGGTTCCATTTGACCGGCCGCCGCTCTAGAGCATCGCTTCTGATTCAATCCGAAGCGACAATGCTCTAGTCGCCGGCCACTTCGATCTGCCCAACGCGGAGCACCTCGATTCGTGGCCCTCCGCGCCGATCGACCCAGCCGCGGACACGCACTCGCCGATGTTCGAAAGACGTCGGCGCGACACCTGCCGCCTTAAAAGACGGCATTGTGCGTCTTGGAATAGTGGCGGCAAAGTCTCGTGTCCAGCGGGGGCCGAAGTTGAGATACAGGGTTCCGCCGGCCTGCCTGACAGTCCGGACGTGACCTTCCACGATCGCAAACCGCCCGATACGCGTCAAAATCTCCTCCGGGTGTTCGGCGCTTTTGATTACGGACGATTCCGCCCAGATTCCAAGACGGGCCTGCCGTGCCCCCGTCTCAGCCGTAGCGAGTTCCGCCGCGCAACCCTTGTCGGCAACGTCGGCGGAGGCCAGCGCTTCGCCGCGCGCCAGAAGTTCGCTCTGCACCGAACTTGCGGCGTGTTCGAGAAACAGGAAGCTGGATTGCCGGCCATAGCGATCGGGATCACCGTGCTCGCCGCGCAGGATCACATGCTGGCCGATCAGGCTTGCGAGGCTTGAGCGACGATTATCCGAGTCCCGCGCCACCACTTCGACGCCGGCAAGGCGGACCTCGCGGCCATCTTCGAGACGGAGCGTCCGCGCGTCGATGACGGCGCTCACGACGCCTTCACCCTGGACGTCCAATTGGCATCCATCGGCAAGCGCCGATGGAATGGCGAACGATATGACGCAGGGCAGCACAGCGAACAGGAGATTGCGAAGGCAAAGCCGTCGGGCCGTCATCTGACAGCCGCACCGTTCAGAGCCGTCTCCTGAGCCGCCGAGGCCCTCGGAGCATTATCCGAGGGCCAGGTGGGATTATCTTGGTCCGGAAATCGCACCGCGTGCGACCAGCCTGTTCCAGATGAACAGCACCACGACCGCGCCGATGGTCGAGGTGATGAAGCCCGCGCCCTGATCCGGACTGTAATGGCCGATCTGCTGTCCGATGAAAGTGGCGAGAAACGCACCGGCGATGCCCAGTGCCGTGGTGAGAATGAACCCGCTCGGATTGTTCGGGCCGGGCGATAAGAACTTTGCGATAACCCCGGCGACGAAGCCGACAAGAATGATCCAAAGAATGCCGCTCATGATGAAAGTCCTTCCTCAGAAATAGTCGTGGCGCTGAACGCTTCGCGCGATAGGCCGGTCCATGGGGCTGCACCTGCGGTGTGAGCCGCAATCCTAAAGCAATCGCGATAGTTCACTTTCAGTCGGAAGGCGTCCATCGGGCGTCAGATGGTGGACGACCTCGGGCAGATGCTTGCTCAATTCGGTGAGCAGTTGGTCCTGGGACAGCCCGGTCTGCGTTGTCAGCGCTCTGATCTGGTCAGCGCCGAGCGCATCGGCGAGGTCGCGCGGCGCGATCTGCTTGTTTGGTCCAGAACCGACCCAGGAATTCGCCGTCTCGCTATGGCCCTTCTTCTGAAGCTGGTTCAGCAACTCGCCGAGACCGCCGCTCAGAATGCTTCCGGCGGCGCCGCCCGCCAGCAGCCCGCCAAGTCCGCCCTTGAGCAGGTCACTGAGGCCGCCAGTGCTCCCGGGCAATCCGGCGTTGACGGTGCGTCCGGGCATGGGCGGCGGAGGTGCGGTGGTCGCCGGGCTGGTGTCAGGCTGGCTTCCGGTGAGGTGCTTCAGCGCCTTGTAGCCCAGCACGGCGAGGATCGCCAACGTCAGCGGCGACATGCCGCCGCTTTGGCTTTCAGCACTTTGGCTTTCCGCGCTGGGCTGGCTTGGGCCGCGGGGGCCGTTCTGCATTCCGTTGAGGATGTCGAGCAAACCCATGATCGCCTCCTGATGACGCACCAGCCCGCGGCGAAAGATAAGGTCGCCGTAGGAACATCACAAGGCGCTTTTGGCCGGCGGACGCTTTAGCCTTTCTGAATGGTCTTGCCGCGAGCGCGTGTCGGCAAGGGATCCGATCCCGGTTGGAGAGGATCGCGCGACGGCACCAGCCTCTTGAATCCACAATCTGATTCGGATCAGATGCTCAAGGCTTGCCCGAGGCGCCGATGTGCCGGATAAGTGGCAGGGCTTGGCGTTCAGTCCCGGTAGCTCAGCTGGATAGAGCACAGGTTTCCTAAACCTGGGGTCAGGGGTTCGACTCCCTTCCGGGACGCCATACGCTAGAGCATTGTTGCTTCTGATTGAATCAGAAACGAAGCTCTAGATTGTTGTTTTGGCGCGTTTTCTTCACGCGAACCGGTTCCCCCTTCGCTCGAAAACGCTCTACAGCTTCAGAGAAGATTTTTCTTCCCCGGCCTTTTCGGGCAGGGACAGCGTCAGGCGGTGCGGCTGCGGGTGACGGCTTGATACAGCATCCGCGCTCCGGCATCGAGCAGGAAGCCGAGGATGCCGATCATCAGCACCGTGGCCATCAGCTCGGAATAAGCGAGGCGGTCGCGCGTATCCAGAATGAAGTAGCCGAGCCCGGCCGAGACGCCGAGCATCTCGCATGGCACCAGCACGATCCAGACGATGCCGACGGCCAGCCGCAGGCCGGTCAGCACATGGCCGAGAACGCCGGGGAGGATCACGTACCACAGCGTTTCCCAGCGCGTCGCGGCGAGGCTGTCGGCAAGGCTGAGCCAGCTCGGCTGCAGCCGCCGCACGCCTTCGGCGGTGTTGAGCAGAATTGGCCACACCGCGGCGAACGCCAGCATGAAATAGATCGGCTGGTCGCCCACGCCGAACACCATCACCGCGATCGGCATCCACGACAGGGGCGAGATCATGCGCAGGAACTGAAACGCCGGCGAGGTCGCGGTGTTGAGGCGGTTATAGCTGCCGACGGCGAGCCCGACGGGCACGCCGATCAACAACGCGAAAGCGAGGCCGATCAACACCCGGCGCAGACTGACCAGAACATGCACCAGCAGATCCGGCTGTCCCAGCATGGTTACCAGTTCGGGGATGGCCGTGGTCGGCGAGAATTGTCGGATGAATCCCTGTGATGAGGCCAGGACATCGGTGCCGAGCCACCATAGCAACAGCAGCACGATCAGTCCGCCGATGCCGAGCAGGCTGCTTGTCAACGCCGGCAGCGTCAGCCACGGCTTGCGGCCGGCCCGAGCGGCGAAGGTCGCAGGGCCTGGCGGCGCGGAGCCGCTCAGGCTGTCGCCTGGCCAGCTTGTGCTCACGCCGCCACGACCTCGGTACGGGTAAAGGATTCCGGCAGATCGAACGCCGCCATGCCGCCTGCCGCGATCACCGCCTTCTTGACGAAACGATCGTCGACAAGCTCACGGCCGGCCGCCGCCGGATCGAGCTTATCGAGGAACGCGCGGTCGCCCTCGACTAGCGTATCGCGCAGGCGCCGGATCAGTTCCTCGGTGTAGCTCGGATACGGATAGGGCTGAAAATCGATCCGGCGCTCGCGCCAGTCCGGATGAATGATCGCGCCGGCCTTGATGTAGGCGGCATCGTCGGTCTCCGGCGGCGCCAGCACCTTGCTGAGAACCTCGACACTGTGCGGGGTGTACTGGTTGGGATTGTCCTTGGAGAGCAGCGCCGCCGTCTCGGCGCGATGTTCGCGCGTCCAGAGCTGCGCCTTGACCATCGCGTTGACCGCGCGCTGCACCCATTCCGGGCGCTGCTCGATATCGCGTTCATGCATGAACACCAGGCAGCAGGCGTGATCCTTCCAGACATCTCCGGTGAAGCGCAGGATCTTTCCGACGCCAAGCGCCTCACTCGCCGCGTTGAACGGTTCGGCGACGATGTAACCGCTGATCTGCTTCGCGGCGAGCGCAGGCACCATGTCGGCCGGCGCCATGACAACGAGATTGACCTCGTCGGCGGCCGGGGCGCCCGTGCGTTTCGACACCGGCTTCAATCCGTTTTCGCGCAGCAGGATTTGCAGCACCACATTGTGGATCGAGTACCAGAATGGAATGGCGACCGTGGTGCCGCCAAGTTCCCTGACGCTGTTGATGTGCGGCAGAACGCTGAGGCCGGAGCCGCTGGTGTGATTCCAGGCGACCACCTTGGCCGGCGCCTTGCTGCCGAAACGCGCCCATACCGTCATCGGCGACAGCAGATGGACGGCGTTCACCTGCCCGGAGATGAAGGCTTCCAGCACCTGAGCCCAGCTCCGCAGGCGCACCGGCTTTTCGGCCTTGATGCCGGCCTCCTCGAAAAACCCCTTGCCGTGCGCGACCAGGAGCGGCGTCGCGTCGGTGATCGGCAGATAGCCGATGCGCAGCGGCACATCCGCTTCCCTGGCGCGCGCCTCATACGTTTTCAGAAGGGGCAGCGCGCCGCCGGCCGTCAGCAGCGCCGACAGGCGCAGCATCTGACGGCGGGAGACGTCATAACGGGAGAACTCGTCGATCGACATGGCCGGTCCTTTGATTCGTAAATCTGGTCGCGTGGCGCCGGACGCGTGACCGGTTCAGTTGATGCGCCGCAGGGTCGCGCCGCGCAGCCGTGAAAGAATTTCGACGCGGATGGCGCCAAGCTCCGCGATGTAGTCCTCGCGTGGCGTCGGCAGATCGATGCGCCATTCGCCGATGACACGCGCCGGCGTTCCGCCGAGCAGCAGGATGCGATCGGAGACCAACAAAGCCTCATCGATGTCGTGGGTGATCAGGATCGCCGCGGTATGGAAATCGCGAACAACTTTCAGCAACAGATGCTGCATCTCGGTGCGGGTTACTTCATCGAGCGCGCCGAAAGGCTCGTCGAGCAGCAGGATTTCAGGTTTGCGCGCCAGGCATCGCGCCAGCGCGGCGCGCTGCGCCATGCCGCCGGACAGCTGCGCGGGGAAGTAGCGCCGCGCGTGCGTCAGCCCGACTTCACGGATCGCAACATCGACGCGGACCTTGCTTTCCTCCTGCGTCAGGTGCGGTTGATGCTTGAAATTGAGTCCGAATGCGACGTTCTTCTCGAGCGACAGCCATGGCAGCAGGCTCGCGTCCTGGAAGGCGATGGAAACGCGCGGCGGCACGCCCCGCAGCGGCTTGCCGTTCATCGTCACCGTGCCATCGGTCGGCTCTTGCAGTCCGCCGAGCACGCGCAACAGGCTCGATTTGCCGACACCGCTCGGACCGAGCACACTGACGGTCTCGCCGGCATCCAGCTCGAAGTCGAACGCCTCGACGACCGGTTTCAGTTGGCCGGGGTAATGCAGCACAACGCCGGCGGCTTCAAGAACGGCGACTTGGCGATCCGATGCCGGTGAGATGGTTTGTGCGAGTGCGGTCATGCTGTCGCGCCGATCGCCGCGGGCAGTTCCTGAACGCGGAGCGCGAGCTTCAGTTGTATGAGGCTGGGCGTGAGCACCGGAATGAAAGCCGCTTCGCGCAGCCGGCGCTGGAAGCCCGCGCCGGGCTGGGACAGATAGGCCCGGCCGCCGGAGGCCGACAGTTCGAACTGCACGGCCTGCACCGCGATCTCGGCGAGGCGGATGCGCAGGCGGAACAGGCTTGCCGGGTGCTCGACGAAGCGACCTCCACCCAGACCCTCAAGCAGCGCTGTTTCGGCGGTCGAGAGTTCGGCGGTGAGCGTAGCGACCGGCTCGCTCAGGATGTCGCGGTCATTGCGGAGTCTGGCGGTTGCTTCCGCGAGCGCGCGGCGCGCCAGGCCGATCGACAGCGCGGACTGCATCGCCAGAAAAGCGGGTCTCACCTTCGGAAGCCACTCGGCCGCATGATGATGGATGATGCGATCCTCGCCAATCTGCACGCCGTCGATCTTGAGCGCCGCCGTGTTTGATCCGCGCATTGCCATCAGATCGAGGTCGGACGAGCGTTCGAGGCCGGAATCGTCGGAGGCCAGCGCGGCGATAAAGGCAGGCGCGCCATCCGCGCCCTTGACAGCCATCGCGACGTCGAAACCTGTCGCGGGAAGGTTGGTCACCCACGGTAGATAACCGTCGAGCTGCAACGCTGTGCCGCTGCGCCGGGACTGCACCGACAGTTCCTCGATACCTGAGAGGAATTTCATCGCGTTGGACAGGCCGGTGGCGCCGCCGCGCCGGCCGTCGAGAAGATCCGGCAGCAGCCTCTCGCGCAAAGCGGCGTTGGGGCTTTGCAGCAGATATTCGATGAACGTGCGATGGCCCCAGAACACGAAGCCCGCGGTCAGCGAGCGGGTCGAGGTCTCGGCGATGGCCTTGACCGCATCGCCGACATGGCCGCCGTTGCCGCCCCACTGCACCGGCACGCCGAGGCGAAACAGGCCGGCGTCCGCGAGCTTCGGCAGAACCGATGCGGCCGTATCGGTTGTGGTGTCGAGATGAGAGGCGCTGGCGTCGAGCCAAGCTTCCAGATCGGAGACTGCCAGATCGGAGGTTACATGTGTCATGACGATGCTCTCAGCCGTCACTCGGCGGCGACGGTGGTCGAATTATTCCACGCGTAAGGCTTAAGCTCCGGATTGATGTCCGTTTGCCCGAGATTGTTGGCGAAGTTGCACAGCGTCGCCAGACTGACGCCGAGCACCACTTCTAGCGCGTTGGCGTCGTTGAAGCCGGCGGCGCGGAACGCGTTCAATTCGGCATCCTCGACGCGGCCACGGCTGCGGATCACAGCGCGGGTGAAGTCGGCTACGGCATTGAGGCGCGCATCCGGCCCATGCTCGCCGTCGCGCAGCGCATTGACGGTAGCGTCCTTCAGGTCAGCCTTCTTATAGGCGATCGCGGTGTGGCCAGCGACGCAGAAGCCGCAGCCATGGGTCGTGGCCGCCGTGATCTGAACCGCTTCGCGTTCCGCCAGCGTCAGGCCCGCGCGCGCGTTGATGCCGCTCACGGTCTGATAGGTTTCCAGCGCGGTCGGCGCGTTGGCCAGAAGTCCGATCAGGTTGGGCAGGAAGCCGTTCGCCTTCTCGGCATTCTGGACTCGCTCCCTAGCGGCTTCGGGAGCTGTGACGGCGGTATGAACGGGCAGACGTGTCATGTGCGTTCCACTGTTGGCATCGACCCAAGCGGGCCGGCGCGAAGAGCGGCGATCACCTCGGTCAGGTTATGAAAATTTGATGTGATGATGGTGGAGCAGGTGTCCAGTCCGGACAAGCCGTCTGGAAAAATAACGAGAAACGGCCTGCTTTGCCGATAACCGGGAGAATGCGGCTGTTTTCATCAACCAGCAAAGTGGGAGATTATTTCAAGATCAAAGATGACGCTCTCCCTCAGGCGTCTTTCGTCCGGAATGCGCCCCTTCTCCGTCCGCCCAACCCATCGACAGCGCTTCCCTCGCCGCCGTGAACGTTGCAGCAAGGTTGCACTGACCTCTGCCGCAGCCAGGAGATCGTCACGCGTCAGACTCGAACGATATAAGCGTCCGCTTATATGTCTCCCATGCGCCCGCAAGACATCCTGATGCCCGATGCCGCTGGATTGTACTGCAAACCCGGCGGCTTCCACATCGATCCGGTGCGGCCGGTGGACCGCGCGATCGTCACCCACGGCCATTCCGATCATGCCCGGCCCGGCCATGGGGCGGTGCTGGCGACACCGGAAACGCTCGACATCATGCGGCTGCGCTACGGCGATGATTTCGCGGGCTCCGCGCAGGCGATTTCCTATGGACAAGAGATCAGGCTGGGCGATGTCGCGATCATGTTCCATCCCGCGGGCCATGTGCTGGGCTCCGCGCAGATCGCGGTCACGCATGGCGGAGTCCGCATCGTCGTCTCGGGCGATTACAAGGATGCCGGCGACCCGACCTGCACGCCGTTCGAGATCGTGCCGTGCGATGTCTTCATCACCGAGGCGACTTTCGGGCTGCCGGTGTTCAGTCATGGCGATGCGGCGTTGGAAACAGCAAAGCTGCTGGCGTCGGTCGTGCTGTTTCCGGAACGAGCACATCTGGTCGGCGCTTACTCGCTCGGCAAGGCGCAGCGCGTGATCGCGCTGGCCCGCGAGGCCGGATACGACGCGCCGATCTATCTGCACGGCGCGATGGAGAAGGTGACGCAATATTATCAGAGCCGCGGCATCGCGCTCGGTGACCTGCGGCCGGCCAGGGGTATGAAGAAAGCCGATCTTGCGGGCACCATCACCCTGGCGCCGCCCTCGGCCACGGCCGATGTCTGGACGCGGCGATTTCCTGATCCGGTGAGAGCCTTCGCGTCGGGCTGGATGCGCGTACGCGCGCGAGCGAGGCAGCGCGGCGTCGAACTGCCTCTGGTCATTTCCGATCATGCCGATTGGAACGGCCTGACCCGCACCATCGCCGCGACCGGGGCCGGCGAGATCTGGGTGACGCACGGTCAGGAAGATGCGCTCGTGCATTGGTGCAGGGCGCAAGGTCTCGCCGCGCGCCCGCTGGCATTGGTCGGCTATGGCGATGAGGACGGCGAGCAGGATGCGGTGCCTTTCTCCGGCGGAGAGGACGGTTCGTGAATCGCTTCGCCGAACTTCTCGACCGCCTCGCCTACGAGCCCGGCCGCAACAACAAGCTGCGGCTGATGACGGCCTATTTTCGCGAGACGCCGGACCCTGATCGGGGCTACGCACTGGCGGCGCTCACCGGCGCGTTGTCGTTCAAACACGCCAAGTCAGGTTTGGTCCGCGACCTGATCGCCACGCGCGCCGATCCGGTGCTGTTCGCGCTTTCTTATGACTATGTCGGCGATCTTTCCGAGACGGTGGCGCTCATGTGGCCACAACAGCACCCTACGGACGCCTCGTCCGTTCTCCCCGCCGTTCGCGGGAGTGGAACTGAGAAGGCAAAGGAAACAGGTCACGTTCGTCATTGGCCTTCTCCGACTCTTACCGACGTCGTCACCACGCTGCGCACGCTCGGCAAGGCCGAACTGCCGGCGCAACTTGCACGCTGGCTCGACCAGCTCGACGAGACCGGACGCTGGGCGCTCTTGAAACTCGTCACCGGCGCGATGCGGATCGGCGTTTCCGCGCGGCTGGCCAAGACCGCCGTGGCCGCGCTTGGGAGCAGGGATGCGCATGATGTCGAACTGATCTGGCCGGGCCTCGCGCCGCCTTATCCCGATCTGTTCGCCTGGCTGGAGGGCCGCGGCGACAGGCCGGTCAATCGCGCCCCCGCGCCGTTCCGGCCGGTGATGCTGGCGCACGCGATCGAGGATGCTGACTTCGCGCGTCTGGATGCCGCCGATTTCACCGCCGAGTGGAAGTGGGACGGCATCCGGGTGCAGGCGGTGAGCGGCCGCGATGCGCACGGCAATGTCGAGACGCGACTTTATTCGCGCACGGGCGAGGACATCACGCGCAGTTTCCCGGATCTGCTGCCCTCGTTGCGGCGCGAAGGTTCTGTCGAAGGAAGGCTCAACGACTCGCGAGAATCGGTCGGCGCTTTTCGGCAGCAGGCTTTCGCCATCGATGGCGAGCTGCTGGTGGTGCGCGATGGACGGGTGCAATCGTTCAACGTCCTGCAACAGAGGCTGAACCGCAAAGCGGTGACGCCCAGGCTGATGAAGGAGTTCCCCGTTCACCTGCGCGCCTACGATCTGCTCGCCGACGGCGACAATGATCTGCGCGAGTTGCCGTTTGAAGACCGGCGGCGGCGGCTTGTTGATTTCATCGCCGCGCTTGACGACCCGCGTATCGACCTTTCGCCGCAGGTCTCCTTCGCCACATGGAGCGATCTCGCGGCGATCCGCGCCGATCCGGCCGAGGCGGGCGCTGACGCCGACGCCGTCGAAGGCGTCATGCTAAAGCGCCGGGACGCGCCTTATATGCCGGGACGCCCCAAGGGTCTGTGGTGGAAATGGAAGCGTGATCCGCATGTCATCGACGCGGTGCTGATGTATGCGCAGCGCGGCCACGGCAGGCGCTCGTCCTATTACTCTGATTACACCTTCGGGGTCTGGACCGCAGGGGAGGAGGGCGAGCGGCTGGTGCCCGTCGGCAAGGCTTATTTCGGCTTCACCGACGAGGAACTGCTGCGGATCGACCGTTTCGTCCGTCGTAACACCACCGAGAGCTTCGGCCCGGTGCGCCATGTCCTGCATGAGCCTGATCAGGGGTTGGTGCTGGAAATCGCCTTTGAGGGCTTGCAGCGTTCGGCCCGGCACAAATCAGGGGTGGCGATGCGTTTTCCGCGGATCAACCGATTGCGCTGGGACAAGCCGCCGCGCGAGGCGGATCGGCTGGAGACGCTGGAGCGGATGCTGGCCTCCGAAGCCACCAGATCAAACGGCCGTTGACGGCAGAACGGTGGTTCCCCATCTGCCCCACACTGATTATGTTGCGCGGGTCCTTGTGCCCGCAGGAGAGCCTTGATGCCGAACGATGACACCCGGAATTTGCGCGCCAGCCACGATAGCCTGTCGCGTTTCCTGGGCGGCTCGCCGCTGGCGGTTGCGTTTCGCCTGATTTTGCTGTCGACGCTGGTCGGCGTGATGCTCGCGGCGATCGGCTTCGATCCCTGGAATATCGTGCAAAGCATTCGCCTGCTGGTCGAACGCGTCTGGGATCTCGGCTTCGATGCGATCAACGGATTGTGGCGCTACTTCCTGCTCGGCGCTGTAATCGTGATCCCGATCTGGCTGCTGTCACGCCTGTTCGGCGCGCCGCGCGGGCGTTAGAGCATGATCCCGAAAAGTGGGCACCGGTTTTCGGATAAGATTATGCTCAATCGAAAAAGCATGATCCCGAAAAGTGGATACCGGTTATTCGGATAAGATCGATCTCGATCAAACAGTTGGCTACACCGGCCAGTCTTGCGCCGTGATGGTCGCGGCGTCAGCGCCGATGATCTCCGATAGCGAATCGCGTCCGGTTCGCAGCAGCGTCGACATCAGATCACGCTTGATGGCGTCGACAAGGCCAAGGCCCTTGTAGACCAGCGACGAGTAAAGCTGGATCAGGGTGGCGCCGGCGCGAATCTTGGTCAGCGCCGCGCCTCCGGAATCGATGCCGCCGACGCCGATCAACGGAAACGCGCCCTCGGCGCGCACATAGGTCTCCGCCACCATCCGGGTCGATAGCTGGAACAGCGGTCGTCCCGACAGCCCGCCCTGTTCTTTCGCGCGCGATTGATCGCGCAGCGTCGAGGGCCGCGCAAGGGTGGTGTTGCCGACGATCATGCCGTCGATGCGGCGCGATCGCGCGGTGTGAACGACGTCGTCGAGTTCCGCCAGCGTCAGGTCGGGCGCGATCTTGAGCAGCACCGGTGTGTCGCCGGCATTCTGCCGGACGCGCTCGCGGGCGTCGATCACCTTCGCCAGCAACTCGTCGAGCGCCGCCGCCTGTTGCAGGTTGCGCAGGCCGGGGGTGTTGGGCGACGACACGTTCACGGTGAAGTAGCTCGCCACCGGGGCAAAGATTTCGATCAGCCTGACATAGTCGGCGATGCGATTGGCCGAATCCTTGTTGGCGCCGATGTTGACTCCGACGATGCCGCCGGAATGCGCGCGGGCCGCGAGCCGGCGAAGCACGGTGTGGGCGCCGTCGTTATTGAAGCCCATGCGGTTGATGATGCCCCCGTCGCGCTCGAGCCGGAACACGCGGGGACGGGGATTGCCAGGCTGCGCTCTTGGCGTGACCGAACCGATCTCGACGAAGCCGAAGCCGAGTTTCAGCAGCGCGTCCGGCACCTCTGCGCTCTTGTCGAAGCCGGCGGCGAGGCCGATCGGGTTGGGAAAGTTCAGGCCGAAGGCGCGAACCGCCAGTTTCGGATCGTCGGCGCGCTGGCGTATCGGCGGCAGAAGCCGCAGTCCCTGGATCGCCATGCGATGCGCGTCCTCCGGATCGAGCCAGCGCAACAGCGGCAGCGAGAGGTTGTCGAAGGCGCGTATCACGGCGCAAGTTCCGGAATATCGTGATATCCGTCCGCTCGCGCGGGCATGTCCAGTACGGCCGTGACATGGCGCAGATCGAGTTCGCCATAGAGGTGCGGAAATGGTTCGCCTCCGCGCGAGATTTCCCAGCGCAGCGCTTCGCCCAGTCCATCGGCATCGATCGCGATCAGGAGCAGCCCGGTCTGGCCGAAGAAGTGCTTGCGGGCCGTGCCTTCGAGCTGAGTGGCGGTGGAAAAATGAATGAAGCCGTCGCGTAGATCGTCGGCGCTGCCGCGAAAAACGCCGTCCCGCTCGGCCTGCCGCCAGGCCGAATCCGGGCAGATTTTGTAGATCGTGCGCACGCGTGTCCTGAGCCCGTCGTTGCGCTACCCGTACTGGAAAGCGCATGATCCCCTTGCTGCCCGCTAAAATTGCGGCAGCTCATGGGTGACCGTATCGGCGGCTCGCCCGTACTTCAAGAGCCGCATTTTATCCGTGGCGCAATTGCAGGCTTGCTCCCGTTGAGGTAATAATTCCTAACTCTTGAGCGAACTCACTGCCGCGGAATCAGGACGCGCCTCATGGTCATGCTGACACACGCCCAGATATGGACGGCGCTGGACCGTCTCGCGGAGCGCGCCGGCCTGTCGCCATCGGGCCTCGCGAGAAGGGCGGGGCTCGACCCGACCACCTTCAACAAATCGAAACGCATCACCGGCGACGGGCGCGAGCGATGGCCCTCGACCGAGTCGGTGGCCAAGGCGCTGGCCGCGACCGGCACCGCGATCGACACCTTCGTGCAATTCATCGAAGACACGGAGCGAGCCGCCAAGGCGGTGCCGCTGCTCGGTTTCGCGGAAGCCGGCGCCGGCGGTTATTTCGACGATGGCGGTTTTCCCGTGGGCAAGGGCTGGGACGAGGTGGGGCTGCCTTGCGTCAATGACGAGCACGCTTATGCGCTGGAGATATCCGGAGACTCGATGAAGCCGGCCTATCGTGACGGCGATGTCATCGTGGTCTCGCCGGGGACGCCGATCCGGCGTGGCGATCGCGTGGTGGTGAAGACCAGGGACGGCGAGGTGATGGTGAAGGAACTCAAGCGCCGCACCGCCAGGACCATTGAACTGCAATCGCTCAATCCGAGCCACGCCAACCGCACGCTGCCCGCTTCCGAGGTGGAATGGATCGCGCGGATCGTGTGGGCAAGCCAATGACTCTTTCTTCCTCTTCCGCTTGCGGGAGAGGTGAAGAACCAGCGGGATTTCTACAAGCGGCTCGACTTACGCCACCGCGCCGTCTTTCCTGTTCTGACGGTTCTTGACGAGATCATCGACCACGGCGGGATCGGCCAGCGTCGTGGTGTCGCCGAGGCTGGACGGCTCGTCCTCGGCGATCTTGCGCAGGATGCGGCGCATGATCTTGCCCGAGCGGGTTTTTGGCAGGCCCGGCGCGAACTGGATCAGGTCGGGCGAAGCGATCGGGCCGATGTCCTTGCGCACCCAGGCGACCAGTTCCTTGCGCAGCGTCTCGCTCGGCTCCACGCCCTTCATCAGTGTCACGTAGGCGTAGATGCCCTGGCCCTTGATGTTGTGGGGGTAGCCGACCACGGCCGCCTCCGACACGCTCTCATGCGCCACAAGCGAGCTTTCGACTTCCGCCGTGCCCATGCGGTGGCCGGAGACGTTGATGACGTCATCGACGCGGCCGGTGATCCAGTAATAGCCGTCGGCGTCGCGGCGGCCGCCGTCGCCGGAAAAGTATCTGCCCTTGTAGGAGGAGAAGTAGGTCTGCTCGAAACGGGCGTGGTCGCCGTAGACCGTGCGCACCTGGGCGGGCCACGATCTTGCGATGCACAGGTTGCCGCTGCATTCGCCTTCCAGGATATTGCCGTCGGCATCGACGATCTCGGGCGCGATCCCGAAGAATGGTTTTGTCGCGGAGCCGGGCTTCTGCGCGATCGCGCCCGGCAGCGCCGAGATCATGATGCCGCCGGTCTCGGTTTGCCACCAGGTATCGACCACCGGGCAGCGGCCGTCGCCGACCACGCGGTGGTACCATTCCCACGCCTCGGGGTTGATCGGCTCTCCGACCGAGCCGAGCAGGCGCAGGCTCGCGCGCGAGGTTCTCTTCACCGGCTCGTCGCCCGCCTGCATCAAGGCGCGGATCGCGGTCGGGGCGGTGTAGAAGATGTTGACCTTGTGCTTGTCGATCACGTTCCAGAAACGGGACGTGTCGGGATAGTTCGGAACGCCCTCGAACATCAAAGTGGTCGCGCCGTTCGCCAGCGGTCCGTACAGGATGTAGCTGTGGCCGGTGACCCAGCCGACGTCGGCGGTGCACCAGTAGATGTCGCCGTCGTGATAGTCGAAGACGTACTGGTGCGTCATCGCCACGAACACCAGATAGCCGGCGGTGGTGTGCAGCACGCCCTTGGGCTGTCCGGTCGAGCCCGAGGTGTAGAGAATGAACAGCGGATCTTCCGCGTTCATCGGCTCGCACGGGCATTCGCTTTCGACCACGGCTGCGGCCTCATGATACCAGACGTCGCGCGTCGGATTCATGTCGACATTGCCGCCCGTGCGCTTGACGACGATCACCCAGTCGACCTCGCCGTTGACCTTCTCGATCGCGGCGTCGACATTGGCCTTCATCGCGATGGTGCGGCCGCCGCGCAGGCCCTCGTCGGAGGTGATGATGACGCGGGATTTGCAATCGCGCAGGCGGCCCGCGATGGAATCCGGGGAGAAGCCGCCGAACACCACCGAGTGGATCGCGCCGATTCGCGCGCAGGCGAGGATCGCATAGGCCGCTTCCGGAATCATCGGCAGGTAGATGGTGACGCGGTCGCCCTTCTTGACGTTGCGCAGCCGCAGGATGTTGGCCATCTTGCAGACTTCGTCGTGCAGTTCGCGATAGGTGATGCGCCTCGATTGCGAGGGATCGTCGCCTTCCCAGATGATCGCGGTCTGGTCGCCGCGTTTTTCCAGATGGCGGTCGATGCAGTTGTAGGCGGCGTTGAGCACGCCGTCCTCGAACCATTTGATCGAGACCTTGCCGAGTTCGAACGAGGTGTTCTCGACCTTGGTGAAGGGTGTGATCCAGTCCAGGCGCTGCGCCGCCTCGGACCAGAATCCGTCCGGATCCTTGATCGAACGCGCGTACATCTCGCGATATTTGGCGTCGTCGACCCAGGCCCGCCTGGCCCAATCCGCGCTTACGTCATAAATCTTGTCGGACATTGTTTTGCTCCACCGCAGGACCGGGCCCGGAACCAAAGGCAGGTCCGTCTTCACCGTTGCAACGATTATGCGTCGCGGTGTGCGGCGGCGACAAGCCGTCAGGTTGAATTCTCATTCAACTGTGTTGAGCCCCAATCCGGCCTGGAGCACTACTTCACGTCACCCGCCCCTATAGCCCGCCCATCTTGCAGACCAGCTTCCATTCCGCGGGGGTCACCGGCTGCACCGACAGCCGCGAATATTTCACCAGCGCCATGTCGGCCAGTCGCTTGTCGGCCTTGACGGCGGCGATGGTCACCGGCGTCTTCAGCGGTTCGTTCGCCTTGATGTCCACGCAGACGAACCTGGCGGTCTTGTCGGTAGGGTCGGGGTAGGCCTCGCGGATGATTTCGGCGATGCCGACGATCTCCTTGCCCTCGTTGGAATGATAGAAGAACGCTAGGTCGCCCTTCTTCATGGCGACGAGATTCTGCCGCGCGGTGAAGTTGCGCACGCCGGTCCAGGGCTCGCCTTTGGCGCCCTTCGCCACCTGCTGCTCCCACGACCATGCCGAAGGCTCCGATTTCACCAGCCAGTAGGCCATTACTATCCCTCTCCCCGGAACGGCCGCGTCAGCAGATTGTCGATGGCGCCGTCGATCGTCGATCGGCCGGCGAGAATGGCCGCGACCGCCTGCGCGACCGGCATCTCCACGTCGTGGGCTGCCGCCAGTTCGAGCAGCGCCGGCGCGGTATGCGCGCCCTCGCTCAGTTTGTCGCGCGGCGCCGGCTCGCCGCGCCCCAGCGCGATGCCGAGCGAGAAGTTGCGCGACTGCGGGCTTGAACAGGTGAGGATGAGATCGCCGAGGCCGGACAGACCGGCCAGGGTTTCGCTGCGCCCGCCGCAGGCGCATCCGAGGCGGACCAGTTCGCTGAATCCGCGCGTGGTCAGCGCCGCCAGCGCCGACGCGCCGAGCTGCTTGCCGACGACGATCCCGGCCGCGATCGCCAGGACGTTTTTGGCGGCGCCGCCGATCTCGACGCCGCGTACGTCGGTTGTATGATAGGGGCGGAAGGCGGCCGAGCCGAGCGCGTGAACCAGCGCGACCGCCAGCGCTTCGTCCTTCGCCGCGAGCGTCACGGCCGTCGGCAGCCCCCTTGCCACGTCGTCGGCAAAACTCGGTCCGGACAGGATCGCGGGGACCGCATGTGGCGCGGCTTCTTCGATCACCTCGGTCATGAAGCGCCGCGTACCATGCTCGACGCCTTTGGCGCTGGCGATCACGGGAGTTCCGGGTGAAAGATGCGCTGCCAGTGCGGCGACCGCCGCGCGCGAATGTTGCGCGGGCACCGCGATGATGACGATATCGGCGCTGCTGGCAGCGGCGATGTCATGCGTCACGACGATGCCGCGGTCGAGCGGAATGCCGGGCAGGCGCGGATTGTCCCGTGTCGCCGAGATCTGTGCGGCGACGGCGGCGTCGCGCGCATACAATGTGACCTTCCGGCCCGCGCGCGCGGCGACGCCGGCCAGGGCGGTGCCCCAGGCTCCCGCGCCGATCACGCAAACGCGGTTGAACGGTTTCATCGCGGCACCGCCTTCAAAATCCGGCGCGGGTATTGGCGAAGCCTGCCGGCGCCTGCGCCTTGGCATCCAGCAGCCAGCGGGCGCGCGGAGGCGTTTCAAGCGAGTCCGTCAATCCCGTCGCCAGCCGTTCGGCGCCGGCCCATGCGATCATGGCGCCATTGTCGGTGCAAAGGGCCGGCGGCGGGATGATGAGCGTGGTCCGCGCCCTCGCGGCAATGCCTTCGAGCGAGGCGCGGATCGCCTGATTGGCGGCGACGCCACCGGCGGCGACCAGCGCGCGCGGCATCCCGAACCGTTCCTGAAACAGCCTGAGGCCGACGCCGAGCCGGTCCGCGGTGGCTTCAAGCACGGCCGCTTGAAATCCGGCGCAGAGATCGCTGATGTCCCGCGGCTCCAGCGGATCGATGCGGGCGGCTTCGTTGCGCACGGCGGTCTTCAGCCCGGAAAGCGAGAAGTTGGCGTCGGGGCGCCCAAGCATCGGCCGCGGGAAGTTGAATCGCGTCGCATCGCCGCTGGCGGCCGCGCGCTCGACCTGCGGGCCGCCGGGATAGGGCAGGCCGAGCATCTTCGCGACCTTGTCGAAAGCCTCGCCCATGGCGTCGTCGACGGTGGTGCCGAGCCGGACATAGTCGCCGACGCCGAGCACCGCGACGATCTGGGTATGGCCGCCGGAGGCGAGGAATAGGCAGTAGGGGAATTCGAGCCGGCTGGTCAGCCGCGGCGTCAGCGCGTGGGCTTCGAGATGGTTGACCGCGATCAGCGGCGTGCCATGAACCAGCGCGATCGCCTTGGCCGTGGTCAACCCCACGATGACGCCGCCGATCAGGCCGGGACCGGCGGCGGCGGCGACCCCCGACAATTGCTGGAAACCGACGCCTGATTCCGTCATCGCACGGGCAATGAGGCCATCGAGCAGTTCGACATGGGCGCGGGCCGCGATTTCCGGAACCACGCCGCCATAGGGGGCGTGTTCTTCGGTCTGCGAGCGCACGATGTTGGAGAGAATCCGGGCGCTGCCGTCCGGGAGACGCTCGACCACGGCGGCGGCGGTCTCGTCGCAGGTGGTCTCGACCCCTAGCACCAGCATCGATCTATCGCCCCTATATATGGGCCTTGCGTTATTGGGCAAACCAGCGTTTCCCTGTTCCTTCTTCGCGTAGCATTATGGGGTCCTGGCGTGCAATCCTCGGACGAGACAGACATTCTGGCAACGATCGGTACCCGGGGCAGCCCGCTGGCGCTGGCGCAGGCGCACGAGGTACGGGACCGGCTGGCGCGCGCGCATCAGGTGGCGCCCAAGCGAATCGCCATCAAGACCATCCGCACCTCGGGCGACGCCATTCAGGACCGGCCGCTGTTCGATGTCGGCGGCAAGGGACTTTTCACCAAGGAGATCGAGGAAGCGCTGCTCGCCGGCACCATCGACTTCGCGGTGCATTCGTCCAAGGACGTGCCGACATTCCTGCCCGACGCGACCTGGCTGCCCGCCTTTCTGCCGCGCGAGGACGTGCGTGACGTCTTCATCAGCCCGCACGCGAGTTCTTTGAACGATCTGCCGGCGGGCGCGACGGTCGGCACGGCCTCGCTGCGGCGGCAGGCGATGGTGCTGAAGCTGCGTCCCGACCTGAAGGTCAATTCGCTGCGCGGCAATGTCGAGACGCGCTTGCGCAAGATTACGGCTGGAGAAGCCGACGCCACGCTGCTCGCGCTCGCCGGCTTGAACCGGCTGGGATTGCAGGACAAGGCGACACGCATTCTGGAGACCGACGAATTCCTGCCGGCGGTCGGTCAGGGCGCCATCGCCATCGAGTCGCGGCGTGATGATGACCGCATCAACGCGTTCGTGAAAGCGATCGGCGATCCTGAAACGGAAGTGGCGCTGAGCGCGGAGCGAAGCTTTCTGGCGCTGCTCGACGGCTCCTGCCGCACCCCGATCGGCGGCCATTGCCGCGTGAACGGCGACCGCATCGATTTCCGCGGTCTTATCATCTCTCCCGACGGCACGGAATTCTACGAGACCTCGCGCGAAGGCGCGCGCGCGGATGCCGCCGCGCTCGGTGCGGACGCGGCGCATGAACTGCGCGAGCGAGCCGGTGAAAAATTCTTCACCCTGTTTGCCGGAGCGTGAAGGCGTGGCGGTTCTCGTCACACGGCCTGAACCGGACAATGAAACCACGGGCTCGGCGCTGCGTGCGATGGGGCGCGAGGCGCTGTTGTCACCGGTGTTGCGCTTCGAGGCGGTTGCTTTCGAAATCGACCGGGACGCGAATTATGGCGCGGTCATTGTCACCAGCGCCAACGCGCTGCGCGCGCTCGCCGTCCATCCGGGGATTGAATCGCTGCTGAAGCTGGCCGTGTTCGCGGTCGGTCGTCACACCGCCGAGGCCGCGCGCCGGGTCGGCTTCCAGGATGTGGTGGCGGCGGCCGGAGACGCCGCGGCATTGTGCGAACTCATCGTGAAGCGTGTCCGCGCGAAATCCCTGCCGAAGGGCGCCAGGATTCTCTATCTTGCCGCGGCTGACCGCTCTTGCGATCTCGCGGGGAAGCTCGAAGGGCACGGTTTGGCCGTCGAGACGACGACATGTTACCGGATGGCGCCGGTGGCGAGCCTGTCCCGCGAGGTCTGTGACGCTTTCGCCGCGCACCGGATATCAGCGGTGCTGCATTACTCGCGCCGCAGCGCCCGTGCGTTCCTGGATGCTGTCCGGATCGGGGGCGTCGAGATATCGGCTCTGGCGGTCCCGCAATGTTGCATCTCGGGCGCGGTCGCCTCTGTTCTGCGGGATGCCGGCGCCCCCCATGTGGTGGAGGCCAGCGCTCCGGCGGAGGAAGCCGTCCTGGAGGCGTTGGATTGTGCATTGCGGCCGCCGTCGCAGTAAGACGTGCGTTACGGCCGTAATCGCGATAAACAGGGAGAAGGGGTCTCGAATCGATACTCGATGTGTCGCCGCAATGGGGAACCGTGACGATGGCAGATGACAAGCATGACGACGCCTCCCGGGAGACAAACTCACGCCCGCTTTCCACAGGCGACGAAACGACTGGAACCTCCGAGGCGGCGGATCGCGACGTTCAGGCGGATGCGGGTGAAACGGCCGGCGATCACCAAAGCGAGGATTGGCCGTTTACGACGCCCCCCGCTTCGGCCGCGGATGACAGAGAGGACGACTTCTCTCAGGACAGGGGCTGGCAGGATCAATCCTCGGCCGCTGACCGCGAGACCGACCAGAATTCTGAGGCGGCGGGCGATGCCGGGGTCGGCGGAGCGGCTGGCGATCAGCCGTCCGGCGAGCAGCCGGTTGCTCCGCGTTCTCCGTCCCGCGCGTCGTCGGCCCTGATCGCCGCCGTGACCGGTGCCGCAACCGCTGGGATTGTGATTGGCGGCGCATGGCTGGCGGGCTGGCCGCCGCCACCCTCGGCTTCACCTCTCGCGTCGTCAGCGTCGGTCTCGTCAACTTCGGCGCCGCAAGTAAGTTCGGCGGAATTCGGCGCTCTCGCGAGCCGGGTGGACCGGATCGAATCGACGGCGAGCAAGGCGGCCGCATCGCCGCTCGATCAGGCCACGGCGGAGCGCATCGAGACGCTGGACAAGTCGGCTGCATCCTTGCGTGAGGAACTGACGACGTTGCGCGATGAGTTGGCGTCGGTACGCGGCCAGTCCGACAGGTTGGCCGCGACGCTGAAGGACGGAACCGCCGCGCCGAGGAACGACGGCGAGACGCCGTCTGATGTTGCTTCAACGGACCTCGCGCCTTCCGATCTTGCGGCTATCAGCGCGCGCCTTGCGCAGACCGAACAACAGATCGAGCAGATGACGCAGAACCTCACGGCTGAGATAGCCCGGCGTGATGCGGAAACAGCCAGGCGTGACACGGAGTCAGCCCAGAATGGCGAGCAGACAGCCAAGTCCAAGCAGGCGGCTTCGACCGACGATGGACCGCTTCGGCAGGCCGTTGCGGCGACGCTGCTGAATGTCGCCGTGCGTCAGGGGCAGCCTTATGGGGATCTGTTGACGGCATTCAGGACGCTGGTCTCCGAGCCGGATACCTTGAAACCGCTGGAGACGTTTGCCGAGTCCGGGGTGCCGAGCGCGAACGCGTTGTGTCGCGAACTTCTTGCGATCGTTCCGAAGCTCGAGCCGCCGCCGGTTAGGCTCTCCTCCGCCAACGACATCGTGAACCGGCTGCAGGAAAGCGCCGTGCGTCTGGTGCGAATCGAGCGCCTGGACACCGCGCCGGCCGGAGAATCCGCCGGCGCCGTCGTCGCGCGCATCAAGGTGGCGGCCCGTCACAACGATGTCGCCACCGCGAGAAAAGAACTGAATAACCTTCCGCCGACCGATCGTACCGCCGCGGAGTCCTGGATCGCCAAGGTCGACGCCCGCGATGCTGCTCTTGAAACTGCGCGTCAATTCGCCTCCGAAGCGATGGCCGCGCTGGCCAAACCGGCGCCATAGGTTCCAGATGTTGCGGATCATCCTGTTTCTCGTTCTTATCGCTCTCTCTGCATTGGGCGCCACCTGGATCGCCGATCAGACCGGCACGATCGTTCTGTCATGGGACGTCTGGCGGATCGAGACGACGCTCCCGGTGTTCGCACTCGGGCTCGGCCTGCTGATCGTTGCCTCGCTCCTGGTCTGGAGCGTCGTGCACGGGTTGTGGCAGGCGCCGACACGTATGCGCCGCGCCCGCCGGGAGCGGCGGATCGCGCGCGGCAGGGACGCCATCACGCGGGGTCTGCTCGCGATCGGTTACGGCGATGCCGCGGCCGCCCGCAATCATGCCAAGGCCGCCCGGCGTCTGGTGTCGAACGATCCGCTGGCGCTGCTCCTGCACGCCCAGGCCGCGCAGCTTGACGGGGATGCGGACCGCGCGCAACGCGCTTTCCGGACCATGGCCGAACGCACGGATACACGGCTATTGGGCTTGCGAGGGCTTTTCATCGAAGCCCAGCGTGCCGGCGATCCGGCGGCGGCGGTAGCGATCGCGGAGGAAGCGCTCAAGACCTCGCCATCCTCGATATGGGCTTCGCAAGCCGCGCTCGGCTTCCGTTGCGCCAGAGGCGACTGGACCGGCGCGCTCGCCATCCTCGACAAGAACGTGGCGTCAGGCCGTATCGACAAGGCGCTGTATCGCCGTCAGCGCGGCGTGCTGCTGACGGCGAGAGCGTTGGAGCTTGAAAAGTCCGATCGCGACCTGTCGCGCCAGACCGTGATGGAAGCGGTGAAGTTCGCGCCGACGCTGATTCCGGCCGTGGTGCTTGCGAGCAAGTATCTGAGCGAGGCGAATCAGATGCGGCGCGCGATGCGTCTCATCGAAACTGCCTGGCTCGTCCAGCCGCATCCTGATCTCGCCGATGCCTATGCGCATGTGATGCCGGGCGATTCAGCGCTGCAGCGGTTGGCGCGCGTGGAGAAACTGTCGGAGAAGGGGCCCGGTCATCCGGAAAGCGCGATGGCGATTGCTCGCGCGGCGATCGATGCCAGCGAATTCGCGCGGGCCCGCGAAGTTCTGGAGCCGCTGATCGCAGCGCCGACGCAACGCGTTGCGATGCTGATGGCCGAAATAGAGCACAACGAGCACGGCGACAGCGGGCGCGCCCGCGCCTGGACGTTGCGCGCCGTGCGTGCCCTGCACGATCCGGTATGGACCGCGGACGGGTACGTGTCTGACCACTGGCGTCCGGTTTCGCCGTTAACCGGGCGGGTTGACGCGTTTCAGTGGCAAACTCCCTTGTCGGCCTTGCCTTCGAGCAGGCCTCCCTTGGTCGAGGCGGAGGTTTCGGACCAGATCGCGGAAGATGCGCCGCGCGTCGAAGCCTTGCCTGCCGCGACCTCTACCGGGGATTTCAAGGCTCAAGACAGCGTGATACCCCCGGCCGGAGTCGAAGCCGCATCGTCTGGAACGATTGCCATGCCGGACGAGACCGCATCGGCCGATGACACGCCATCAGAGGAAGTCAACAAGTCCGGAGCGATTCCCGACGTGATCCCGATCGTTCGTGCACCGGACGATCCGGGCGTCGATGATGACGGTCCCCGCAATGACGGGTTTGTCGAGGACGATACGGCGGCGGCGCGCCAGGCGGGAGGATTGCGCGGGCTGCTGTCGCGCCGGGGGAACTGAGGTAGTCGCCGGGACGGCGTTTTTTGCCGGCGGCGCGGCGGCCGGGTCCTTGCCAAGGGGGATGGTGCCCGATATCAGAGGTCCCGCGCGCCGGGCCGGGTCCGGAGCTGCACAAGAATAGCCGCTTTAGCTCAGTTGGTAGAGCACATCATTCGTAATGATGGGGTCAGGTGTTCGAGTCACCTAAGCGGCACCACTTCCTTCATCGTGCGATCTGGAGGATATTGGCGCTGATGGTTGCCGTCGATACAGGCGGATTTCACTCTGACCCGATGGAGCGCGCCAATGATCCGTTTTGCCGTCATTCTATCGCTTCTTCCGCTGCTCGCCGTTATCGGCGTGGCGTCGGCGCAGACCGCCACGGAAAAAAGTAACTCCGGTTGCGCGCGCGACGTGGCCAAATATTGCCGGGCCCAGATGAACGATGGCGACATGGTCGTTCTCTCGTGTTTGAGGGCACATCGTGCGAAGCTGAGCAAAAAGTGCGCCAGGACCCTGGCGGTGCACGGCCAATAGAACCAGGCAGCGCGTTTTGCCGAAGTGTACTCCGGTTGCGAGGAGCCCTGGCGAATGGTGCATGTTCCGCGTTGCGCGCGCGTCTTGAACTCACCGGTACGACATTTCAGAAAGGACGTCAGGCGAACCGATGCTTGATAGATTGCGCCATTTCATCGTTGACGTCATATCGCCCGAAGCGCCGGAAACCCGGTCGTTCGACGAAACAGGCTGCAAGCTTGCCGCGACAGCGCTGTTCATCCATATCATTTCGCTCGACGGCGCGCCTTCCGACGTGGAAATCCGTAAACTGCATGAACTCATCGAAACCCGCTTCGGATTGGATCCCGGCACAGCCAACAAGCTGATTACGTCGGCAACCCTGGCGGAAGGCGAGGCGGTCGATCTCTACCAGTTCACCAGCGTGCTAATGCGTTCGCTGAATGACGAGGACCGCTTGCGCATCGTCGAAATGATGTGGGAACTGGTGTATGCGGACGACCACGTCAGCGAGTTCGAGGAGAATGTCGTGTGGCGCGCCGCCGATCTGCTGGCCATTTCCTCGCGCGACCGTATCAAGCTCAAGCATCGCGTCGGCAGCAGGCGCTCGGCGCCTGATCCTGCGACCTGATCCGGGAATCTGGGGAACGCACCGCCGAGTGCGGTGAACCGGATTCAGGCCCGGTCGTCGCCCCGAACCTTGATCGTCCCCTCCAACAGTTTCAAGAGCGCAGATCGTGATCCATCCGGTGACACTGATAACAGGCGCTTCCTCCGGGATTGGCGCTGAGTTCGCGCGGGTGTTCGCCGCGCATGGGCACAGGCTGGCGCTGGTCGCCCGGCGCGCCGATCGCCTCCATGCCCTCGCGGCTGAAATCGTCGCATCGGGGCGCATGGCTCCGATCGTCATTCCCTGCGACCTCGGCGAGAAGGGCGCGGCGGAGAGGATCGCGGCGGCGCTCACCGCCGAAGGTGTCGAGGTCAAGTATCTCGTGAACAATGCCGGCTACGGATTGTCCGGTCACGCCGCCGAACTGGATCACGCCGATCAACTGGCGATGATCGACCTCAACGTCCGGGCGCTGACGGATCTGTCGCTGCGATTTTCCGAAAGTCTGATCCGGCTGCGGGGCGGCATTCTCAACGTCGGGTCGATCGCCGGATTTCTGCCGGGGCCCGGCATGGCCGTCTATTATGCGTCGAAGGCCTATGTTCTGTCATTCAGCGAGGCGCTGCGGGGTGAACTCGGTCCCCGCGGCGTCCATGTCACCGTGGTCTGCCCTGGCCCAGTCCCCTCTGAATTTCAGGCGCGGGCGGGTGTGAAATCCAGTTTCCACTCTTCGATCCTGCAGGTATCCGCAAAGGATGTCGCTCTCGAAGGCTATCGAGGGCTGATGGCAAACAAGAGGGCGGTGCTGCCGGGTCTGGGAGTCAAAATGCTGCCGTTGCTGCTTCGGTTGGTTCCGCGCGATGCTGTCCTGCGGGCTGTCGCAGGGTTTCAGGCGCGAAGACGGCTGTGAGGCTTCATCGGCCTGCGCGTCCTGGGTACAGGCATCGCGGGTACCGACGAAAATGTCGCGGTTGTACCGAAGAAAATCAGGCAGGTTGGACGGGGCGGCCTATTGGTGGAGCCAGGCGGGATCGAACCGCCGACCTCGTCATTGCGAACGACGCGCTCTCCCAGCTGAGCTATGGCCCCGTTTGCGATCGGCGGCGAAAGAACGCTGCTGCGACCGAAACGCCGCCATTTACAGTCCTCGCCAACGGCAAGTCAAGAACGGCCGAAAGTATTGCGTTTTCGAGCGAAGCGGGATCCGGGCCGCGTGAAGAAAACGCGTCAATACATAAAGATAGAGTTCTTCACCGCTTCCATGAAGCGGTGAAGGGCTCAAGCGCGATCCGGGGCTTCAAGCCTCATTTGCCCTGCCTTCTCTTGTTTAGCGGGAACCAAAACGATATTTAGCAGGCTCGTGCTCCGAATTTGGGGGTCGTCGCCGAGGCTTGGCAACCGGGCAGCGAAACTTCGGATGGTAGGGACACAGACCAGTGCTCAAAGGGTCTTTCCGCTTTTGACGGAAATCGGAAGCGGGGCTCTCAGATTTCGACTTCACGCGTTTTCTTCACGCGAACCGGTACCCACTTCGCTCGAAAACGCTATAGTGTGGCTGCAATTCGGAGGTTCTCTTGACGGACGTTTGGCAAGGTGAAGAACTATTCGAACCGCCACGCCATATACCGGTGGTCAGATCCTGACATTCGCATCCGGTTTCACCGAGCCTTCCGAACGCCAGAATCGAACACCACTGGCAAATGAGTCGCGAAGGTCAAATCCATTCCACTGGTCGTATTCACGATCAAACCCGCGAGCTGATCCGCCATGCGCGCCATACTGGATATCGTCCTTATCATTCTCGACCTCTATGTCTGGCTGTTGATCGCCTCGGCGATCCTGTCATGGCTGATTGCATTCAATGTGGTGAATACCCGCAATCAGTTCGTCGGCGCGGTGGCTGAATTTCTGGAGCGGATCACCGAACCTCTGCTGGCGCCGATCCGCCGATTATTGCCGAATCTCGGCGGGCTCGACATTTCTCCGATCATCCTGATCCTGATCATCCTGTTCATGCAGCGGGTCATCACCTATTACATCTATCCTGCCGTGTTCTGATCGGCCGCCGGTGGAGCCGTGGCGGTATTCTTCGCAGGGCCTCAGCATCGCCTTGCGGGTAACGCCGCGCGGCGGCCGCGACGCGATCGACGGCATTGAGATGCTGGCGGCCGGCCGGCCGGTGGTGAAGGTTCGCGTACGCGCCGTCGCCGATGGCGGCGAGGCCAACCGCGCTGTCACCGCGGTGCTGGCCAAGGCGCTGGGTGTGCGGAAAATCGATGTCCGGATACTCGCGGGAGCAACCTCGCGGCTGAAACAGGTCGCGGTCGAGGGCGATTCGGTCCAGCTCGGCAACCTTCTGCGCGCATTGACAGCGGCTCAACCGAAATAGCCTGAACTGGGGATCAGCATGGCGGCCAGTCTCATCGATGGAAAAGTCATCGCCGCCGATTTGCGCGCGCGGGTGGCCGTTGAAGTGGCGCGGATGAAGCGCGATCACGGACTGACGCCGGGCCTCGCCGTGGTGCTGATAGGCAACGATCCGGCGAGCGAGGTCTACGTCCGCAACAAGCACAAACAGACCCAGGCCGCCGGCATGGCGTCGTTCGAGCACATGCTGCCCGCGGATGTCGCACAGGCCGATGTGCTGGCGCTGATCGCTGAACTGAATGCGAATCCCGCCGTTCACGGCATTCTGGTTCAACTGCCGCTGCCGAAGGGGCTCGATACCGAGGCGGTCATCGCCGCCATCGATCCGGCCAAGGATGTTGATGGGCTGCATCCCCACAACGCCGGCCGTCTCGCCGGCGGCCTGCCTGCGTTGTCGCCCTGCACGCCGCTTGGTTGCATCATCCTGACCAAAAGCGTGCATGCCTCGCTCGAAGGTATGGACGCCATCGTGATCGGCCGCTCCAATCTCGTGGGACGGCCGCTGGTGCAGTTGCTGCTCAATGAAAACGCCACGGTGACGATCGCGCATTCGCGCTCCCGCGACCTGCCCGACCTATGTCGCCGCGCCGATCTGGTCTATGCGGCGGTTGGCAGGGCTGAAATGGTGCGCGGCGACTGGCTCAAGCCGGGCGCGACGGTAATCGATGTCGGCATCACGCGCGTGCCGGCAGCCGAGGGCAAAACGCGGTTGATCGGTGACGTGGCGTTCAATGAGGCGATGCAGGTCGCGGGGGCTGTGACGCCGGTACCCGGCGGTGTCGGACAGATGACCGTGGCCTGCCTGCTGGTCAACACGCTGCGCGCGGCCTGCGCGATCAGGGGGCTGCCTGCGCCGGGGGTGTAGACAGCTTTTTGACAAAAGGCTTCGCACGCCGACCCCGGCGTACAACGACACTGGCGCGGCTAGAGCGTTTTCAAGCGAAGCATGTCCTCGGGCTTACCCGAGGATGGATGTGCGGCC
>NZ_BJNF01000017.1 GCF_006539545.1 Nitrobacter winogradskyi | reverse complement strand
GCTCTAGCTCCCCTTCGCCCGCGCAATACCTTCCAGGATCAGTCTGCGGGCGTCGTCGGCGTTGCCCCACTGCAGCACCTTGACCCACTTGCCGGGCTCGAGATCCTTGTAGTGCTCAAAGAAGTGCTGGATCTGCTGCAGCGTGATATCCGGCAGGTCGTCGTAGTTCTTGATCCTGTCATAACGCTGGGTCAGTTTCGACGTCGGGACGGCGATGATCTTCTCGTCGCCTCCCGCTTCGTCCTCCATCATAAGTACGCCGACGGGCCGAACGCTCATCACCGCGCCGGGCACGATCGCGCGGGTGTTGGCGACCAGAACGTCGCAGGGGTCGCCATCCTCTGACAGCGTGTGCGGAATGAAGCCGTAGTTACCGGGATAGCGCATCGCCGTGTAAAGAAACCGGTCGACCACCAGCGTGCCGGCATCCTTGTCCATCTCGTACTTGATCGGCTCGCCGCCGACCGGCACCTCGATGATAACATTTACCTCGTGTGGCGGATTGGGGCCGATCGAGATCGCGTCGATACGCATCGGGACTCCGTGAATTGAAGGGGGGCGGTCAATACATGGTCGTCATACGCCGGCTTGATCCGGGTATCCATCTCTCTTCGAGATATCTTCGAGAAAAGCCTTTCGGAAAAAGATGGATGGCCCGTACCACGGCGAGCGCAGGCGATGCCGTCTTTCCCATAGGCGAGCGCAGGCGCTGCCGTTCTTCGAACGACAACGCCGACCGGGATGCTGAATATCGACGATCGGAGATCGAACGTTTAACTCGTCCAGGCGAACGCGACCTTGTCGAGCGACTTTGCCCCGAACCTCTCGGAGGAGCGGGCGACCATGCGCCCGCCCAGCGAACAATAGAATTCCATCGCCGGTTCGTTGTCGGACAGCGCCCAGGTCACCACGCTTTTCAGGCCGCTCTGTATCAGATCGCGCCGGGCCGCGGCGAACAGCCGCCGGCCGAAGCCCAGGCCCTGGAATTCGGGGCGCAGGTAGAGTTCGTAGACTTCACCATCGTACTGAAGGCTGCGGGCGCGGTTGCGGCCGTAATTGGCGTAGCCGGCGATCTGTTCGCCGAAAACCAGAACGCTGATGCGGCTGCCCTTGCGGATCGCGCTGTCCCACCACTGCGGGCCGCGCCGGTTGATCAGCTTTTCAAGCTCCGCGCCGGGAATGATGCCCTGATAGGCCGAGCGCCAGGACTCGTCGTGGGTCGCTGCGACCGCGGATGCATCCGCGACCTTGGCCGGCCGAAGTTCGATCAGGGTCGTGCTCATGGGTAGATCAAAGCAAGTCGGCGCGCGGTCTTCAAGGTCCATCGTTAATTAAGGGTTAATATGTGGATTTCGTGCACCACAGCTGCGACGTTTTGTATCTAAACGGGACAGCGGCGACGTGGGCATGTGCGATTGGAAAGGTAGCGGAAGAGAAAACAGCACCATGAAGTTGTTGCCGCGCTCTGTTGCATCCGCAAGCTGTCCCGGCCTCCGCGCGCTGGTGGTATTGCCGGCCGCTGCAATGCGTTCTCGCACCTGCTGCTGAAGGCTCATCCTTATTCCGCTCGGATGCGGACGATCAACGCCGCCTTGCCGCCAGCGCTTCCCGCGCCGCGCGCTCGCCGCTGTCGCGCGCGCCGTGCGCCGTGGAAAAGAAGTTCGGCGAGGTGGCTTCTCCCGCGAAGAACAGCCGGTCGTCGACGGGCGCGGCGAGGATGGCGCGGGCACAGGCCCGGCCCGGCAGCGCGTGGGAATAGGCGCCTTGCGCGAAGGGGTCGTTGGCCCAGCGCGATTCCGCGAGCGGTTTCAGTTTTCTGCGATAGCTTGAGCCGAGCAGCGCCGTGATTTCCTCGATCGCCTGCGCGGCGAATGCGCCGTCGCCGGCGTCTTCCAGTTCGCGCGCGAAGCTGCCGCCGAAAAAACCCTCGATGCAGGGCTGGCCGAACGGACGCAGGTGATAGGTTCCGATCTTCGTTCGCAGGATCGCGCCGCTCAGGTTGCCGTCTTTCGGCACCATGTTTCCGGGATCGTCGAGGGACAGCATGACCTTGTCGTCGACGCCGAGCGGCAGATCGGACGCGGCGTTCACTTTCGCGGACAGTCCGGGATGGAAGCGGATCGATTCGTTCGCGAGCAGGTTGGTCGGGACCGTGACGATCACCTGCGTCGCGGACAGCGCGCCGTTCGATGTTTCGATGCGAATGCGCCGAGCGGAATGATCGATCCGCTGAACCCGCGTGTTCAGCGCGACAGGGCAGGGCTGGGGGTAGGCCGCGATCAGCGCGCCGTAGCCGTGGCGCACCCGCCAATTTATCTTTGTATCTTCGTAGGCCGTCGTGTCGCGAACCGAGACGCCGTCGAGCTCGCAGCCGTTCACATAGGTCGAGACGGCGTCGATGACCGGATTCCAGCGATTGCCCTGTTCGAGATACCGGCTGGCGACGTCATCGTCATCGTTATCGGCATCGTTCTTCGCTGCTTTCTGGATGCGGTCGTCGAACGCATCCAGCGCGGCAAGGAAGTTCTCTCGCTCGGCCTCAGTGAATCCGGCGGCAAAACTTTGCTCGCGCCATGGGGGCGGCGTCCTGTCGATTTTGAATCCGAGCCTGCCTGCGATCGCAACGAACGAGTTTCTGTCGGCTGAATGCAGCCAGCCGCAGCCGAGATCGAAGAGGATACCGGGGGCGGGGACAATGGTGTGGGCGCGTCCGCCGACGCGGTCGCGGGCTTCCAGCACGATGACGGAGAGGCCGGAGTCTTTCAGGGCATCGGCCGCGCCGAGCCCGGCGGCTCCGGCTCCGATAATGGCGACATCGATGTTGGACAAAAGACTTTGCGACATGTCGCCACTCTGACTAGAGCCTGTTTCTGATGGAATCAGAAGCGGGCTCTATGATTTTATTTTGACGCTTTTCCTACCGATCATCCATCCTCGGGCCAAGCCCGAGGACATGCTTCGCTCGGAAACGCTCTATTGTTTCGGCAGTTTCGCCTTCAGCGCATAGAGCGCATCCAGCGCCTCACGCGGTGACATCTCGTCGGGGTGCAGGGATTTCAACGCTTCGATCAAGGGAGCGGTTTCGCCCCGCGGCGCGGATTCGCCGGCGTCGCGCGAGGGGACCGCGAACAGCGGCAGATCATCCACCAGCGCTCGCACGGTCGATCCGCGATCCTGCGCCTCCAGTTTCGCCAGCACTGATTTCGCTCGCGCAATGACCGATGGAGGAAGCCCGGCGAGCCTGGCCACCTGGATGCCGTAGGAGCGGTCGGCGGCGCCGGGGAGCACCTCATGCAGAAACACCACCTCGCCATGCCATTCCTTGACCCGGACGGTGGCGTTGAACAGCCGAGGCAGCTTTGCCGACAGCGCGGTGAGCTCGTGGTAGTGCGTGGCGAACAGCGCACGGCACCGGTTGTTTTCGTGCAGGTGCTCGATGGTCGCCCACGCGATCGACAGCCCGTCGAAGGTAGCTGTGCCGCGACCGATCTCGTCGAGAATGACCAGCGCGCGTTCCGACGCCTGATTGAGGATGACGGCCGTTTCCACCATCTCGACCATGAAGGTCGAGCGCCCGCGCGCAAGATCGTCGGCGGCGCCCACGCGCGAGAACAGCCGGTCGATGATGCCGATGCGCGCGCGGCTCGCCGGCACGAAACTGCCGACCTGCGCCATCAGCGCGATCAGCGCGTTCTGGCGCAGGAAGGTGGACTTTCCCGCCATGTTCGGGCCGGTGAGCAGCCAGATCTGTCCGGACTCCTCGCTTCCTTCCACCGGAGGAGGTGGCGGCGACAGATCGCAGGCGTTGGCGATGAACGGCTGGCCCGTGCGCTTCAGCGCCTGCTCGACCACCGGATGTCGCCCGCCTTCGATCGCGAAGCTGAGCGAGGCGTCAATGTCCGGCCGTGTATAGTTCTCGTCGATCGCGAGCTTTGCGAGCGAGGCCGCGACGTCCAGTTGCGCGAAGGCGTGCGCGGCGTTGCGTATTTCGTCACCGTTCCGGATCGCCATCGCGGCAAGCCGGTCGAAGATGTCGAGCTCAAGACCAAGCGCGCGTTCGCCGGCATTGGCGATCCTGGCTTCTATTTCACCGAGTTCCGACGTGGTGAAGCGCACCTGACCGGCCAGTGTCTGGCGATGGATGAAGGTGGCGTTCAGGGGAGCGCTCATCAGCCGATCGGCGTGCTGCGCCGTCACCTCGACGAAATAGCCGAGCACGTTGTTATGGCGGATCTTGAGCGTCTTGACGCTGGTCTCCTCGGCGTAGCGGGCCTGCATCGCGGCGACGACAAGGCGGGAATCGTCGCGCAGCTTTCGTGCCTCGTCGAGCGCTGTGTCATAGCCATCGCGGACGAAGCCGCCGTCGCGCTTCATCAGTGGCAGGTTGTCGGACAGCGCATTGCCGAGTTCGTGCGCGAGCTCGCGGGAGGGTTGTCGCAGCGCCTGCATCGCCGCGGCGATTCCTTCCGGCGGATCGGAAAGCTCCGCAAGCCGCGCCAGCGCTTGGTCGGCCGCCATGATGCCGTAGCGCAGACCCGCGAGGTCGCGCGGCCCGCCGCGCCCGAGCGAGAGCCGCGCCAGCGCCCGCGACATGTCCGGCGCGGTCCGCAGGATGGCGCGGACGTCGTCGCGCGCCGCGCTGTCGGAGGCCAATGCGGCGACGGCGTCGAGCCGCCGGGTGATCGCGGCCGTGTCGGTCAGCGGGGCCGCCAACCGTTGCGCGAGGAGGCGCGATCCCGCCGCCGTCATGGTGCGGTCGATGGCGTCGAGCAGCGAACCGCGCCGTTCGCCGGCGAGCGTGCGCGTCAGTTCGAGGTTGGCGCGCGTCGCGGGATCGATCGCCATGGTGCTGCCGGACGCCTCGCGTGACGGTGGCGACAGCGGAGGCCGTTGGCCGATCTGGGTGCGGTCGATATAGGTGACGGCGGCGGCGGCCGCGGTCGCTTCCAGCCGCGACATCACGCTGAGGCCGTCCATGGTGGCCACGGCGAAGTAATCGCACAGCCGGCGTTCGGCGGTCGCGCCGTCGAAGGCGTCGCGGGGCAGCGGCGTCACCGACGGCAGTTCGCGCAGCAGCGCGCCGAGGTCGGGATCGCCATGCAGCGTGTCGGAGACGATCACCTCGTTGGGGTTGATGCGCGCCAGAGTCGCCGCGAGTTCATTGGCTACGCATTCGGTCACCATGAACTCGGCGGTCGAGATATCGATCCAGGCCAGCGCGAAGCGATCGACTCCGGAGGACTCTCGCGCTCGCGCCAATGCCAGCAGGTAATTGTTGGCGTGGGCGTCGAGCAGCGTGTCCTCGGTCAGCGTGCCGGGGGTAACAAGGCGCACGACGTCTCGGCGCACCACGCTCTTGTTGCCGCGTTTGCGCGCGGCGGACGGATCCTCGGTTTGCTCGCACACCGCGACGCGGTGGCCGGCTGCGATCAGCCGGTGCAGGTAGTCGTCCGAGCGTTCGACCGGAACGCCGCACATCGGGATGTCCTCGCCCTGATGCTTGCCGCGTTTGGTCAGGGTGATGCCGAGCGCGCGCGAGGCAATTTCGGCGTCCTCGAAGAACAGCTCGTAGAAATCGCCCATCCGGTAGAACAGCAGCAGGCCGGGATTGGCCGCCTTGATTTCAAGGTACTGTTCCATCATCGGCGTCACCCGCGCGAAAGCGGGGTCTGGCGATGTCGAAACGGCGCGCTGGGTGGTCATGGAGGTGAAGCTACAAAGTTTCAGCGCGGGTTCCTATGACCTTGCGGCGGCGGTGAGCGTTTTCCACGCATCGCTTCTGGGCCGCGCCGTGAAGCATTGTGTTTTTCGCCCTACTCATGAAAGAGCCAGAGAAGAAACAGGAACTGATCAGGATCAGGGGACGGTGGCCCATGCCCCCACGAGGCGCGGGTAGAAAACGCAATATTCGTCGGAAGCAACTTCCTCCAACAGCCGCTGGCGCAGCGTATCGAGCCCTACGATTTCCTCGGTCGCTATTCCCAGCTTCACGATCGCCGGCAGCATGCTGCGCACGGAGTCGATCAGGAAGTCCATCGCGGCCTCGTCAGCGGCCGTTATCCGGGTGAGCCCGGCCATCTGCGGCGTCAGACCCGCGGCACGGAAGGTGCTGAACAGCGCCACCCCCATATCGATCTGGCGTCCGATCCGGCGATAGACTTCACAGATCCAGCCGAGGCATTGTTGAAAAAGCGTCAAGGGCGGATAAACCGCCGCCGTACTCAGATCGAATTCGATAAACGAGATGATCGCTCCCGTCCGCAGACGGTCGCGCAGCCTGCTCAGCGCCTCGGCTGGATTCGCAAGATGGATAAGGATGAATCGACCGATGACGGCGTCGAACCGCGAACAGTCCTCAAGACTTTCGAGCGTTCCCGGCGACAAGCTCGCCCAGCTCTTGCCGTCGGCATCGAGTCGCATCCGCGCAATCGCCAGCGCCTCGGCGGCGGGATCGATTCCCTTCAGGCTTCCCGATTGTGAAACAAGGTCCGCGGCAATCAGGGAAACATCGCCAACGCCGCAACCGACATCGAGAACCTGCATCCCCTTTTTCAATCCGGCGCGCACGAGAAGATCACGCGTGAGACCGGAGAACAGCGCGCCCTGGCTGCCAAGCCTTTCGAGTTCTTGATCGGAATGACCCAACACATAATTTGCGCGGGCCTTGCCATCCTGATCTTCGACCGTCGCAGTGCCGGCTTCGGAAAGAGGCGGATTACTCACAATCTCTCCTAAATCTTTAACACCTTTTACATTTTATCGTGCCTAGGCTGGGAACAGAGGTAGGAAGATGTTGTCGCGCACGATCGAGACGTCACAGGGGCGGTTAGCTTTCCTGGAAAGTTCAGGGAGCGGCACGCCTGTCGTTTTTATACATGGAAACTCGACCTGTCGTGACGTATTTCGGCATCAATTCGAAACAACGCTGGCGACGACACAGCGTATCATCGCGATCGATCTGCCTGGTCATGGACAATCGGATGACGCGCTGGATCCGCAAAAGGCTTACACCATTCCCGGTTATGCGACGACGCTGATCGAGGCGTTGCGATCACTGAACATCACACGGGCGGCGCTTGTCGGCTGGTCGCTGGGTGGACATATCAGCCTCGAAATGATCGGGCAGGGGTTTGATGCCGCGGGCGCCATGATCATCGGCGCGCCGCCCATCAAGCGCGGTATTCTGGGGATGGTCCGCGGCTTTCAGGCACAGCTCGATCTGCTGCTCGCAACCAAAAGCGCGCTGAATGCGCGCGACATCAGCCGATTTGCGCGTGCCTGCGCCGGCGAGAAGCACGCGGCGCGGCTCCATGACATGATCGCGCGCACGGACCGTCGCGCGCGCCAGGTTCTGGGACGTGGATTGCGATCCGGGCTCGGCGTCGATCAACGCTGGGTCGTCGAAAACCTGTCGACACCGATCGCCGTCGTCAACGGTTCGGAGGAGCCGTTCGCACGTCTCGACTATGTGGCAGGTATCTCTTATGCCGCGCTTTGGGATCATCGCTGCCACATCATCGACGGCGTCGGCCACGCTCCCTTCCTCGAAGCGCCCGAGCAGTTCAATCCGCTGCTCCTCCGCTTTCTGGATGATATCCATTGCAGCGGCATCGACACTACATCGCAGCCCCAAATCCGCAGCGTTGCCTGAGCGCGCCAAACCTCACCCAACCAGGCCTCTCCCCAGCTGGGCCTCTCCCCAGCCTAAGCGTCCCCGAGCGCCTGAACCCTTCGAAGGCGTTTCGAAAGGGCATCGATTCCGCGATTCCGCGTAGCTCTCGACCTCGCGCCTCCGAGCCTCGATCACCGCGACGGCGGACGCTGGTGCATCGCCACCTGATCGATTTCCGCATCGGCTGCGAACCCGAATGAGCTGGAGCCTCTGCGAGTTCATGATGTGGCGCGCTGGGGGTTGTTATGTTATGTTGCACCGCAATAAGATTTGAGAAAGTTGTCGGGATGATTCTGAAATGGGGAGCGGAACTGGTTTAAACGGGTTAAGGGATAATCGAATGACCGCGACCAGACCGACATTTCCCGTTCCGGGACATGACCACGACCGCTGCGCCGCCGAGGCGATCAGCCACGCTGAGCAAATCTGTGCGCGGCGCGGCCAGAAGTTCACGCCGATCCGCCGTCAGGTGCTGCAGGCGCTGCTGTCGAGCCATCGGCCCCTCGGCGCCTATGAGGTGATCGAGGAACTGGCGAAATCGATCCCGCGCCCGGCGCCGATCACGGTCTATCGCGCGCTCGATTTTCTGATGGGGAACGGTCTGGTGCACCGGATCGAAAGCCGCAATGCGTTTCTCGCCTGCGGGCACGACCATGATGAGAGTGCGATGGTGGCGTTTCTGATCTGCGAGCAGTGCGGTTCGGTCGGCGAGATTCCAGCAAGCCGCGTGGCGCGGAGTCTGAGCGATGCCGTCCGCACCACGGGGTTCACACCGAAACTGTCCGTGGTTGAAATTACCGGCACCTGCGCGCATTGCCAGAACGCGTCCTAAAATCGAGAGCCGTTGGCCGCGAACTCCCGTTGACGATTTGGTCGACCTCTTCGCTACGATTTTTGTTTATATATCAATGTCTTATATTTATTTGGCGGTGATCTGCCGTCTTTTGAATTCGTCAGCCCCTTTGTTTGGCCGTCGGGACTGGCTATTTCATGCCTTGTAAAGATGCGGCTTTCGGCGTCGCGGCGCTGTGGTAAATGCTGGCCACCGACCTGCAACCGGCGCTCCTTAACTCTGGCATTGATCCGTTGCTGAACATGACGAAAACCTGATATTTGAGACCCCATGAACAAGCTCGAAAATCCGTCGCAACTCGACGCTGCAGGCCCCAAACCACGGCACAACACCACGCGGGTGATGGTCGGCAATGTCGCCGTTGGCGGCGGCGCGCCGATCGTGGTGCAATCCATGACCAACACCGACACCGCTGACGTCGAGGGCACGATCGCCCAGGTCGCGGCCTTGTCGCGCGCCGGTTCGGAAATGGTCCGCATCACCGTGGATCGTGACGAGGCCGCCGCCGCCGTGCCGCATATCCGCGACGGCTTGCGCAAGCGCGGTATCACCACCCCGCTGATCGGCGATTTCCATTATATCGGCCACAAGCTGCTCGCCGATCATCCGGCCTGCGCCGAGGCGCTCGACAAGTACCGGATCAATCCGGGCAATGTCGGTTTCAAGGACAAGCGCGACAAGCAGTTCACCGACATCGTCGAGACCGCGATCAAGTATGGCAAGGCAGTGCGGATCGGGGCCAACTGGGGTTCGCTCGACCAGGAGCTGCTGACGCACCTGATGGAAGAGAACGCCAATTCGGCCGCGCCGCTCGACGCACGTGCGGTGACGCGCGAGGCGATGGTGCAATCGGCGCTACTGTCGGCGAAGCGCGCCGAGGAGATCGGCCTGCCGAAGACCAGGATGGTTCTCTCGGCGAAGGTCTCGGCGGTGCAGGATCTGATCGCCGTCTACCAGACGCTGGCGTCGCGTTCGGACTACGCGATCCATCTCGGCCTCACCGAGGCCGGCATGGGCTCGAAGGGCATCGTCGCTTCAAGCGCCGCGCTCGGCATCCTGCTCCAGCAGGGCATCGGCGACACGATCCGGATTTCGCTGACGCCGGAGCCAGGCGGCGACCGCACGCTGGAAGTTCAGGTCGCGCAGGAACTGTTGCAGACCATGGGCTTCCGCACCTTCGTGCCGCTGGTTGCGGCCTGTCCGGGATGCGGGCGCACCACCTCCACCACGTTCCAGGAACTGGCGCGGTCGATCCAGGATTTCATCCGCGACGAAATGCCGAATTGGAAGGCCCAGTATCCGGGCGTCGAGCAGCTCAACGTCGCGGTCATGGGCTGCATCGTCAACGGTCCCGGCGAATCCAAGCATGCCGATATCGGCATATCGCTGCCGGGCACGGGTGAGGCGCCGGCCGCGCCGGTGTTTGTCGACGGCAAGAAGTTCAAGACGCTGCGGGGACCGGCGATCGCGCAGGACTTCAAGGCGCTGGTGATCGATTACATCGAGCAGCGTTACGGCAGCGGCGCCAAGGCGCGGGCCGAAGCGGTGAGCGCGGCGGAGTAGCCGGCTTATAGCGTTTTCGATCGAAG
>NZ_BJNF01000016.1 GCF_006539545.1 Nitrobacter winogradskyi | reverse complement strand
CAGTCAGGTCAATCTGTAAACGCTGGACTTCAGAGCCGGATCGATTCATCATAAACCCAATCCATCAAATGCCGGGACTGAACAGCTAGGCTCCGGGGCCAGAAGATCCATGGAAGCCGGATAGAGCGTAGGCACGTATTTCTGACCACCAACCCAGGCGTCGATCAGGTTGGCCCATTCCTGCATCATGTGGCGGCGCTGGTGCTCATATTCCGCCTTGTTGTAGATGCCCCGTGAGGATCGGCCATCCTCGTGCGCCAAGCACTTCTCGATCCAGTCGCTGTTGAAGCCCAGTTCGTTCAGCAGAGTCGAGCCGGTGCGTCGGAGATCGTGAACCGTAAAGGACTCCAGCGGGATTCCTTCCTTCTTGGCCCGCACCACCACCGCCGCCGTGACCCGATTGAACGTGGCCCGCGACATCGGCGCGTCAGCGTCGTAGCGCGACGGCAGGACGTATTTCGAGTTACCGGCGCAGGTCTTGAGAGCGATGAAGATGTCGAGCATTTGCTGCGATAGATAGACGTTGTGCGCCTTCGAGCGCTTCATTCGCTCCTTGGGGATCGACCAGACGGCGTTCTCAAAATCGACCTCGTCCCAGACTGCATCCTGCAATTCGCTCTTTCGCACCATCGAGAGCAGGATCAGCTTTATCCCGAGACGGATCGTCGGTATCGTCGGTAGCGTCGGGACATGCTCAAGCTGTCCGAGCATGATGCGGATCTCCGCGGGAGATAGCGACCTGTCCTTCGGCATGAAGGTCGCGATCGACGATGGGCCAACCTCGTCGGCCGGGTTGGCGACCTTCTCCCCGTGCAGGATGGCGAAGGCGAAAACCAACTTCACAATGTCTCTGACGTGGACCGCTGTTGCCGGCGCCCCGCGTTCCTTTACCTTCGTGCACAACCCGCGCAGATCCTCTGGCAGGATCTCGGTTAGCAGTCGATTGCGAAACGCCGGCAGGATGTCGCGCTCGAAGATCGACTGCCGCATCGCGCGTGTACTGTCCGCCATCCCAGCTTCCTGAAGCCAGCGTTCACCGAACTGGCCGAAGCTCTTGGCTTCCTTGATCCTCCGCTTCTCGCGCTGCTTTTCCTGCGCCGGCGAGCGACCCTCGGAAATCGCGCGCTTGGCATCAATCAGCTTCTCACGCGCTCGGGCCAGAGATAGACCCGCCGGGCCATAACGACCCAACGTCAGGGTCTCCCGACGGCCGTTGAGCCGGTAGTCCAAGCGGAACACGATTGAACCTGAAGGTTGGACCACGACGTACATACCGTCACGATCCACAATCTTGTATAATTTATCTTTTGGTTTCAGTGCCTCGATGGCGGCGTCGGTCAGCATCTGCACCCTCCAGATCGGTCAAAAAATGCAGGAGAGCACCCAATTATACCGTCAGGCCAAAATTGGACCGCCTGACATGGGTTTTATTCAACACTTACAAGTGCTTAAGCCAAAAAAATATACCGTCAGAAGCTCTCTTGCCCCTGACGGTATATGCGTTTTTCGGTTGAGACAGGACGCGCCATACGCCAGCCATACCGTCAAACGGGAGGCTAACCCGGCGATAGACGCCGAAAGCCTCAGAGAGATTTTTTCAGCATTTTCATTGGTTTATTTCGTATTATAGCGTGATGTTGGATACGCCCGGATGGGCAAAAATTATTCCCACTCGATGGTCAATGGGTTTGAGTTCGTATTGTAAATATTGGTCTTTCCGCCTGCGCTCCAAGTCCATACCAACTGCGATACCACCAAGCCAAGGGAACTGGATTCGTGGATTCTCTCCAGCGACCATCCCGCTATCAGCGTGCTCGCATCATAAACGAACGTCGGGAGAATGCGGAGCAAAAGAGTCGTAACTTCGAGAGCAGATGCCTCCCCTTCGTCAGCCTCGCTGGACCACGACCGATAGTGATGAGGATTACGTTTTCGTTGCAGCCACCGACCACCGGGCCGCTCAGTCGATACCGAGCTTGTTGAAGAAAATCTTGTTCCGCATTTCCGCGTCGCGCAGCAGCTTTGTCCAGCTAACCACCTCCATATAAAGGCTGATGTTGCCGAACCAGTTGAACCATCCGAGCCCGTCGGGCATCGGGGTAAAATTCTTCTCCTTTTGGAGCCAGTCTTTGACCTTTTTGGTCAGGTCGCAGACGACATAGCCGTAGAACGGTGTCGTATCGTTCACAAGGATGTCGCGTCCGGTCGGGGTCTTGAACTTGCCCTCCCGGATTTGATTGACGTAGCGGATAATCTGCTGAACTGGGTCTTCCTTCGAGGACGGGTCGGCAAAATCGTCCCGTTGCGGCTTCTTGAACTCGAAAATCGTGATGGGATTGCTGGCTTCATTGTCGCCACGATAGGCCACGCGGCGATTATAGACGGTGATGTCAGTGCGGTCCCTCGACGATTGCAGGGGTTTGTCGGACGATACATAGGATGTGAAATTCAGCCGCTCGTCCAAAATCCAGAGATTATGCGCGTCGTAATTCAATTCCTCAGAGTCCTTCTTGCGCGGCATGATGATGTCATGCACATCGCCTTCGGACTTGTGTTTTCCTTCGGCTCCGATTTCCAGCGACTTGGAAAATAACTCAAGGACGCATTTGCGCATGGAGACGTAGTGGATCAGGTCGTTCTTGCTGGTGTCTGAAATCTTTTCGATCAACTGTGAGATTTTCTCGCCAAGCTCATCGGGGTTTTCCGACTTCAGCAGCGCCGTGACCTGCGCTCGCGTCGTTATCTCCTGCTCATACTTTTTCTTTTGAAGGTGAAGCTCGATGTCCTGATTTGATGGCCGCATGGGCAAGGCGCTGAAATCCACCTCTTTTGCAAGGATGCGATGCCAGGGCGCGTCATTGGTCACATACTCAGCGATGCGCACCTCCTTGCGCTTCTTCCGTTCGGCGATCTCCGCGCCCACCGCCGATTGCGCGATCTCGGCGGCCTTCTGCTCGATGTCGGTCTGGGATATGCCGTTCAATAGGTCAGTGTCGGTTTGAAAACGAAACTCGCCTCTTTCGAGAGATACGTTATCGTTCAGGTAGTCGCCGAACACATAGGCTTTGATGACGAAGTTGCGTCCCTTGGCCAAATCCTGATCCGGCCCCGGCTCGAAGAACTCCTCCCCAAATTCAGGAATGTATGTTTGGAGCGGATTGTCCGTCACCTCCCGCCGATGCGCGACAAGACTGATCTTGCTCTTCGCCATTCGCGGCGCGAAGAATTTGAACACGCGGACCTGAAAGGATTTTTTATCTTCGTTCGCTGATAGCGAAAACGTCCCTTCGTCCACCTTCATCTCGACGATCTGGCTGTTCTCCTTGCCTAGATAGTCATTGAGGGAGAGGGAATCGGATGGATTCTTGGCTTCCCGGATCACCACGCTCGGACAGGGGCGATCTTGATCCACGAAATAGGACAGCAACCGCTCCACCACAACACGGCTGATGGTTTCCAGCTTCTTATCGGGAAATCTGACCGACTTGATACCAGAAATCTCGATGGTAGCGCCGGCCGCCTGCGCCTGAGACGGACCTTCCTTTTCATCGACGATGATGTCCTTGTCCAAGCCCATCCTGAAAGAACGGTCATGGAAGGCATCGCCTTCGGCGAAGGTGCTGGATACCTTCACCCGGTCAAAATATTTCAGGCAGGTGAAGCGGCCGAATCCTTTGCCTCCATCCGCGATTTTCTGCTCGGTGTAGAGAGTGTCGAAGGCGTCGCGGTTGGTCTTGGTGAAGCCTATGCCGTTATCCTTAACCCTAAAGCCGTCAACCTCCTCGAGGCGATCGATTATGTCGGCTTGTCCGTTTCGGAGAACTTCGATTTCGACCAAGCCGTTCTGTATGCCTTTTGCGTCGATGGCCTGAATCGCATTCACGACCAGCTCTACCAACGGTGTGTATATATTGGTGCCGGAACGAATGTTCTCGACCAGCCGCTTGACGTTGACATTGCTCATGCCAAATTCCCCGGCAAGGGCGACGCGCTGTGCTTTACAAGACTGGCGGTCTTCGGATCGTAGACAAATCCCGTAATCGTGCCGTCCTTGATCTTCTCCACCGCATCGTCGATCACGAACAACGGCACGAGGAACCATTCACGCGGGATGACCGGGTTGCCGAACCTATCCTTGATCTCGATGTCGAGCCGTGCGGGGCCGAAGATGCGGTGGATCAGGTTTTCCAGCCGGGTGCGGTTGATGTTGTAGAGCTTGTAGGTCGCTACGATCTCCACGTCCGCCAATAGGAAAGTCGGGTCCAGCTTGGCGTTGGCGATACGTTTTACGACATCGCTGCCGGTGACGCCGATCTTGTGAACGAGGTTGCGGTTGGCGGCGACAGTGGAATTGTCCGACTGGCTACGCAGCACATAAATGGTGCCGCTGGCGAGGTCGTCGGTTTCGCTTTCGCTGGCGAACAACGGCCCGGCGCTCGGCTCGGACACGCTGCGGCTGGTTTCGTCCTTGTAGAGCGCGCGTTGCAGGGACCGGAGTAGCAGGTTGCTCTCTGTGCCGTTGGAATAGATGACGCGCAGGCGGGCGTCGCTTTCGCCATTCGGCGCTTTGAAGGGTTCGCCGACTTCGGCGACGTAGGCGATCTGTCCGCCAAGGATAAAAAACTCCCCAGCCTTGATGTCGGTTTTCAGGAAGCCAGCGTCCTTGCGGATCGGTTGGGTGATGCGCGCGCCGCTGTCGATGTCAGCCTGGACGGTATCGAATAGCGGCTTGAAGCGGGGGAAGTCCTCGCACCGTTCACGGTTGGCGATTTCCTCGGCGGCGCGCTTTTCGGCGGTGGTGCGGACGTGGCGAACATCGGTGATGTCCGTCGTGCCTGCCGCGCCCTCCAGCTCGGCGAGCAATTCATCGTCGTCCATTTCCTCCGCCGGAGCGGCAACCGCATCCTCTGCACCCGCAAGCAAGCCTTGATGATCGAGTGATGTAAGAAGAGAACGGCACTCTTCCAGCGCGCGCAGGCGGTCGAGCCGCGTGGCGTAAAGCCGCTCGAAAATATCACGCTCCTCGCCATGTTGCGGGGCACGGCCATGCTGATCGACGAAACGCTGAATTTCCTCGAAGCCCGCGATGATGCGTTCCTCGCGTGCGGAGCGTCCGCCCTTCTTTTCAGGCTGGGCGAAATCCGCGAGTTCGTTGCGCAGTTCATCAAGGTCGAGGTCACTCATAGCGGCCCTCATCCTTGAAGCGCACGAAGGCGGCTGCGCCTTCGGCCAGCAGCTTCTCCCAGGCATCGGTCGAGCTGATTGAGGGCAGCCGTCCGCGCTCCTTCTTAAACTTGACCGCGCGCACGGCGTATTCCTTCGCCTCCTCCGGCGTCAGCGTGGTGCGCTTCGCGGCAATCGCGGCTTTCACCTGTTGCAAGCGTTCCTCGTTCATCGTTTTGGCGAGGATCGAATAAGCTTCCTTGAACGGGTTGATGCGGTCGATCAGGTCGATGTCGAGTTCGCGCACGTCCATCGCAAACTTGCGCACGCCATCGATCAGGGCGGTGTTGGCGGTCGGTTCGCCGTTCACGCGATCAAGCATGGATTGCTTGGCCTGCTGAGTGATGTTGAGCGCGGCGATAGCGTGCTGGCGGACCGCCTCCTGGTCTTCGTCGCTCAGCTCGGGATATTTGTCCTTCACGATCTTGCCCATACGAACCTGCGTCAGTTCCTCGGGCACCAGCTCGTCGTCGAACAGACCGCGCTCGATGGTGGTCTTGTCCTGAACGAAGGCGGCGATCACCTCGTTCAAATCCTGCTGGCAGATGCGCGCAGCCTCGTGACTCTTGGGCTCGACAAGGCCCTTGATCTCGAACTGGAAGACACCGCGCTCCTCGCTGAAACCAACATTGCACTTGTTCGGATCGTAGCCGCCTTCACCATAGTCGAAGCCTGGGGTCGGCCCGCTTTGCGGGTTCTTCGGCTTGAACTCAAAGCGCGGGGCAAGCACCTGCTCCATGAGCAGGCTGGCGGCGATGGCCTTCAACGTGTCGTTGACGGCCTCGGTCACGGCATCCTCGGCGGCATCGGGTTCGGCGATCAGATTGGTGAAGCGCGCGCGGGTCTTGTTCGGCGCATCGCGGGTCGCGCGGCCGATGATCTGCACGATCTCGGTGAGGCTGGAGCGATAGCCGACGGTCAGCGCGTGTTCGCACCAGATCCAGTCGAAGCCTTCCTTGGCCATGCCCAGCGCGATGATGATGTCCACATGGTCGCGGTTGTTCTTCTGCGTGGGGTCTTTCAGCGCCAGGGAAACACGGTCGCGCTTGTTCGCTTCGTCATCGACGAGATCGGCGATGCGGAGCGTCCGGCCACCCGGCGTCTTGACGAGCTGGAATCCCGTGGCAGCGTCGATGCCCTGCCAGTCGCCGAGCGCGCCGATGATGTGTTCCACTTCCTTGATCTTGTCCTTCGTGCTTTCGCGCGAATTGACGTTCGGAATATGGACGATGGTCTTCTCGGTGGGATCGAGTACCGCGAGGATGTCGTCTGCATAGGAGCCGGAATAGAAGAAATAACCGATGTCGAGCTGCTTCAGATATTCGTAGCCGTTGAGCTGTTCGTAATAGGTGTAGGTGACGGACTCGAACTTGGCCTCGTCCTGTGGGGCCAGCACCGGCACGGCGTCGCCACGGAAGTAAGAGCCGGTCATCGCCACGATATGCGTCTTTTCGCGGGCGATCAGTTGACCGAGGTGCTGGCCGAGCTTGCTGTCTGGATCGGCCGAGACGTGATGGAACTCGTCTATGGCGATCAGTCGGTCGTCGAAGGCTTCCACCCCGAACCTGTCCACGGCGAAGCGGAAGGTGGCATGGGTGCAGACCAGCACCTTGTCGTCGCTGTTCAGGAAAGCCTCGACCGAATTGACCTTGCCGCCATTGTCCGAGCCGGGGGCGTTGCAGAGGTTCCATTTCGGCGCGACCATCCAGTCGGTCCAGAATCCGAAGCGGGACAACGGCTCGTCGTTGAAGCTCGCGCCGATGCTTTTCTCCGGCACGACAATAATGGCTTGCTTGAGCCCCTGGTTGGCGAGTTTGTCGAGGGCGACGAACATGAGCGCGCGGCTCTTGCCGGAAGCCGGCGGCGACTTGATGAGAAGATATTGCTCACCGCGCTTCTCATAGACGCGCTCTTGCATGGGCCTCATGCCGAGCGAGTTGGCCTTGGTCGAGCCGCCGTTGTGCGCATAGGTGACGGAGACGGAGGGAATGGATTTGGCTTCTGGCTTCATTTTCTTTCCCCCGCTACGCTGGCAAGCGCCGCCTTCAGCACCTGAAAACAGACTTTCGCCGTATGTTCGTCCGGTGTGAAGCCGGATACCATTTGTTCGTATGGATGGATGTAGTTGCGAAAATCCCGAAGCCCGTGACTGAACTTCTTCACGTCCGGCTTCAGCAACCCAGCCTCACAGGCGACATCTATGAACTGTGCGAGGCTCCATTCGTGGAAACGCTTCACGCTGCCGTCCACGGCCTTCGGGCTGGCCGAAGCCCTGTTGAAGCGCGCAGGCTCTTTCTGTGCCGCTCCGAGAAGGACCGCCTCCAGCACGCTACCACACAGGAAGATAGTAGAGAGGTACGCGCCCGCGCCCATTGCCGCCCGCGCTTCGTTCAGGCGACTCTCGATGATCGGCACGGCCATCGCCTCAATCGGCAATTTCTGAATGTTGGGAATCGAAAATTCGCTATGCAGAAAGTCGTCAATGGTCTGGGTCGGTTTTGCAGGCGCGCGCACCCCTGAAAGACGCGCGACGATGCCGCGCGACTTTTCGAGAACCGACGCCTCTGCATCGCGATTGTTCAGGGTGCAGTCTGCCTCATAGGCATCCAGCATCTCTCCAAGCACTTTTCCGACCAGAACATCGGGCTCTTGTTCCCAGAAAGCCCGCATCTTCTTGGCCTTGGAACTGCCGTAGGTCTGATACTTCTGGCCGTGAATGTTGACCCGGTGGCGGTTGAAAAATTCGCCAAACGTCGCATCGGAATAGTCCAGAACATAGCCGCTCTGCATCCCGAGCAACTTTTCAAAATAGCGTTTTTCGATGTCGGTGAGGCTGCTCATGCGGCGCTCACCTTTCGTTTCTTCCCCACCCCTGCTTCGGCGGTCATCTTGGTGTAAAGCTCGAATAGCTTTTCCAGCCGCTCGGTGTCGTTGCGGAACCGGCGGCCGATATAGATGCGCTCCAACACTTCATCGTTGCGCTCATGGGCTTCGCGCAGGTCGGGGGGCATGTTGTCGGGATCGTAAAGGTCGGCGATGGTCGCCGGGAAATGCGCCTCGCGCGCCAACAAGATGTCCTCGACACAGCGAGTCAGATCGGCCTTGTTCTTCTCTGTGAGCGTCGGCACTGGAAAGGTATTCCAGCCGAGCGTGTTGGAATAACGGTATCGGGTTTCCAACTTGCCGCACACTGTTGCAATCCAGACGAGATGCAAACGTGAAGCGATAAGCGCGATGCTGAAAACGGGCGCATCGTATAGTGCATAGGCGAGATTGCTCAGAACTGCGCGCTTATCAAAGAGCGCGACAGGGAGGTACTCTCGACTTTCAGAGGAGACCCCTCCTACTCCTATCGTGTGAGAGCGCGATTGCCCAGCCAGATAAACGAACCTGTGCGGTCTATCCGCGAACTCCTGAGTAGAATCTAGGGGGCTTTCGGTTCGCATAAGGCGGACCTTTTCAAGCCTGTTTGCAATATAGGGAACTGTCGTGGCAACGGACAGTTGGTCGTCCTCTATCCAAAGACATTGGCGTTGATTGCCTTTGATCAGCTCATCGGTTCCAACATAGGGACGGATGAAATCTGCTGCGTGCGGATGCGCGTGCGTGAGTTCGGCTGCCTCATCGAATGATAGAATGAGGTGTCCCCCATCCCTAGGCATGCTGCCAGTAATCATGGGGGACAGTTGCGAGAGTGGCTTTGGAGAGGTGTCTACGAAGATGTTTGATGTAGAAAGTAGGTAAGGACTAATATTATTGACCGACCTAACTTGGCCTCCATCAAAGATTTTCCTGTCGGATCTGGATACAAGATTGGAGACGCCGACGATATTAACTGTAACACCTGCGTTGTTGGTGGCCAGATTCGCCCATTTGAATGGACGATACGCGAAGGTGATATGAATACCGCCCTGAAGTATCTCCTTCCAAAGTACTGAAACCTGGAGCCCCTCGCAATTTGAACTCGTGCAGACAAATGCAAATGTTGCGGGTTGCCTTTCGATATAGTCTTTGCCTTTAAGGAACCATCCAGCAACATAATCCAAAGACTTCCACTTTGGAATCCGCTTTCCGCATAACTGTAAAAGGTCATCCTTCTGGTGCTTGGTCTGTTTTCGGCTCCCGTAGTATGGCGGATTTCCGCAGATGTACGTTTCGCCGCCCTCGTTCACAAAGTCGATCTGCGCTTGATCGAGCGGCGTATGAAATAGGTCGTCGGCTTGATGCTTTACGCCGGTCCCAGTTGGAGGGCAGACGCTCAACCAGTCCAGCCGCAGGGCATTGTCGCAGGTGATCCAGTTCTCAGCGTCGAGCGGCAGGAAGTCCCGCAGGGCTTCCTTCTGGCCCCGATAAAGGACATCACACTGATATTCGGCGATGATAAGGGCCAGCCGCGCGATCTCGGCCGGGAAGCTGCGCAGCTCGATCCCCCGGAAATTGGTCAGCGGGATTTCGCTCCGCCTGTCCGGTTCGCCGCGCCGACTGTTGATCGTGGCCTCGATCTCCCGCATCTGCTTGTAGGCGATGACAAGGAAATTGCCGGAGCCGCAGGCCGGGTCGAAGACCCTGATCCGCGACATGCGCTTGCGTAGGTTCAGCAACATGCGGGGGTTGTCCCCGGCTTCGTCGAGCCGCGCGCGCAGATCGTCGAGGAATAGCGGATTGAGCACCTTCAGGATGTTCGGAACGCTCGTGTAGTGCATCCCGAGCGCGCCGCGCTCCTCGTCCTCCGCAACGGCCTGAATCATCGAACCGAAGATGTCGGGGTTGATCTTCTTCCAGTCGAGACCGCCGATGTGGATAAGGTAGGAGCGAGCGATCCGGCTGAAGCGCGGCACATCCATACTGCCGGAAAACAGGCCGCCGTTCACATAAGGAAACGCATCCGCCCAGCGGGGGATGTTAGCCGCCGCGCGATCCTCGATCTTCGTGTTCATGGCGCGGAACAGCGTCCCGATCACCTCATGGGTGTTGGACGAGTCCTTCGCGCCCATCTGCGCAACCGTCGCCGTGAATAGATCGTCGCCGAAAAAGATGTCCGTGCTTTCGGCGAAGAAGCAAAAGATCAGCCGCGCCATGAAGTGATTCATGTCGGGGCGGCGGTCGGCAGCGCCCCAATCAGGGTTGTCCTTCAACAACTCCACATAAAGCCGGTTCAGGCGGCCGGTCGCCCGGATGTCGAACGAGCTTTCGCGCACCTGCTTAACGGTGGTGATCCCGGCAAGCGGTAGGAAGAATCCGAAATGGTTAGGGAAGTCGGCATAGGTGCAGGCGACCGTTTCGCCTGTATCCAAATCTTCCGCCTCGAAGGCTACGCCGTCCGTGGCGAGGATGAAACGCGCCTTCGCCTTCGTCGTGGCAGGGCTGACTTTTAAGGCGGCCAGAGCCGCCGTCGCCGCGCCCGGCACGCAAACGGCGATATGAATGTGATTGCGTTGCAGGACGCCGCCGAGGTCGGAGCTATTCGACGCGCCGGCCCGCAGCCGCTTGATCGTGGCGTCCTTGTTGCCGAAGGCTTGCAGGAAGGCAAACGGGAACTCGCCGCCGTCGAACGGCAGTTCGGCAAGCGCCGATATGGCTTCCTCGATCTCGACGGCGTTCATCTGCCCCCTGCACCGGCCTTCATGCCGGCCGTTCTTTCTGTTGCTCCTCGACCTTGCGCTTGATCCAGCTTGCGATTGCCTGCCGCTCGAAACGCCACGATCCGCCGACCTTGAAGCCGGGAATCTCGCCCGCGAGGGCGAGCTTGTAGGCGGTCTTCTCATTGAGCTTGAGAAGCTCGGCCACCTCCCGGATCGTCAGGATTTCGTCGGTCATGCGCCCGCCGTGAGTCGCGTTCCATGAAGCATATAGAGGATCAGGGAAAATTCGAGAAGATAGTGGTGGTCGCTGTCCGCTCGGCAAGAACCGAAGCCGTAGCAGCATCATATTGGAAAATCGGCCTTGAAAGCGGATTTTCGAGTATGACTCATATGCGGAATCATATTGAAATTTCCGCTCTATAAGCGGATAATGGGATATGATTCGAATCGAACGATCAGCCTTATCCTCCTACGCTTCCGGCTTGCTTGCCAGGGGCCGGGGGGTCTTTTCTGCGGATGAGGCACAGAAGGAGATCGGCGTCAGCCGGGGCGCGTTCCTCGACGCCGCCGAGCGTTTGCAGCGGCACGGCCAGCTTATCCGGCCCCGACGCGGCTTCTATGTGGTAGTGCCGCCCCAGCACGCCACGGCAGGAGCGCCGCCGCCGGAATGGTACATCGACGCCCTAATGCGCCATGAGCAGCGACCCTACTATGTAGGGCTGCTGACGGCGGCGACGGCCCACGGCGCTTCCCACCAGGCCGTGATGGAGTTTCAGGTCGTCACGAATAAGCTCCTGCCCGACATCGAGGCGGGGCGGACGCGAATCGTCTTTTCCTACCGCAAGGGTATGACGGCGGTGGCGGCGGGAATCGAAGATCGCAAGACGCAATCGGGCTATATGAAGCTGTCCTCGCCGGAACTCACGGCGCTCGATCTGGTGCGCTACCCGCAGTCCGGCGCAGGTCTAGACAACATCGCGACGGTGCTTTCCGAGCTTGCCGAACGGCTGCAACCTAAAAAGCTCGCCGCCCTGTCGGGCGCTTTCGAGAAGGCGGTCGTGCAGCGCCTCGGGCATCTGCTCGGAAGGCTGGGGCATCCGCAGATCGCGGAGGCGATGTTCGTGGCGCTGTCGGCGCGCGGATCGCTGCCGTGGGTCGAACTCGATCCCAAGCAGGCGGGCGATCCTGATTTGTCGCCGCCGCCATCCGAACGCGATGCACGCTGGCGCGTGATCGTCCGCCGGCCGCCGGAGATCGACGAATGATCCCGCAGGATTACATCACTGCCTGGAGCCGTGTCGCGCCGTGGGCAAGCCAGCGGCAGGTCGAGCAAGACCTCATCATCAGCCGCGCGCTTGTCGCTATCTTCTCCGATCCGTTCTTGCGCGGCGAACTGCGCTTCCGTGGCGGCACGGCGCTCAACAAGCTGCATTTCCCCGCGCCGCTGCGCTATTCGGAAGACATCGACCTCGTGCGAACGAGCGCCGGCCCGATTGGGCCAGTCCTCGATGGTGTTCGCGCCGTGCTGGAACCGTGGCTTGGCAAGGCAAAGTCCGATCCAAGCCCCGTCGCTCCCAAGCTTCGCTTTCGCGTCGATGCGGAAGGCGAACCCGCCGACGTGCGCATCAACCTCAAAATCGAGATCAACACGCGCGAGCGGGAAGCCTACGATCCGCCCATCGAGATACTGTTCGGCATCGAAAATCCGTGGTTCATCGGCAGGGTCGCAATCCCGACATTCTCGCGGGAGGAAATGCTGGCGACCAAGTTGCGGGCCTTGCTTCAGCGCAACAAGGGCCGCGACCTGTTCGACCTCGATCACGCGCTCACCGTGTTCGATGGGCTGGACACCGCCAGGATCATCGCATGTTTCCGCCTCTATCTCGAAAAGGCGGAGACTACGATTTCGAGGGCCGAAGCGCAGCAGCGCATGTTCCAAAAACTTGCCAATCCGACCTTCTTCACCGACATGCGCCCATTGCTTGCAACGGATCGCGCCAAAGCTCTGACCGACGAAACCCTCAAGACCACGTTTGTCCGGGTGATGAAGGAACTGATCGACCGGATACCCGGCGACGAATGGGCGAAGGCCGCAGACATGCGGGAGCGGTTCGGAGTCTAAACATCCCCACGACGCTGTTGCGCTCAGCCTCGAACGCCTCTTTCCCCTTTGCGGCCCAGAGCGCCAATGCTTTCTCGCTCATCGCTTTGACGCTTGTCAGCCATCCAGAGCGTTGCGCCGTGACGGCTTTCCTTCCGTTCCATTTTTGCTTGCGTGTCTTTGCGCGGCGTTGCCGCGCGATGGCGGGCGGCGCTGCGATATGTGAGGTCTCCGCGCCGCCCGCCATCGGTCACGCCCGATCCTGCGGCGGTTGAGTTCTGCCATATGCGCCTGCCGGACGCTCCATCTCGAACGCCGTCTTTCCGAGTTTCGTCCATGTATCGCGCGCATGGTCGCCGTCCTCGCTGTTGAGCTTGTCGGCGATCCAGAGCAGCGCGCCGTAGATCATGGCGCGGTCGTCTCCGGTCAGGTCCACCATGCCCGCCTTGACGACGAGGCCGCCGAGTTCGATCAGATGCCGGGTGCGCTTGCGGCGTTCGACCTGCCACGTCCGCATATCATGCCGCGCCCGCGCCGCTTGATGCCGGGTGCACGCCGGCCGATTGCGTTGGAGCGCCGCCGCTGTCGCGATCAGGCGCTGATGCAGTTCGCCGCGACCGGCCCTGAAAGAACGCCGCACCGCGCTTGGCCCATGCCTCCCTCTTTGCGGCATCGGTCGTTTCCGCCAGCACGACCAGCGCACCAGCCAGTTCGTCGGCGGTGAGGCCGTCCGCCCCGGTAGCGATCACCAACTCGCCAAGCTGCTGCACCTTGCGGGTTTTCAGTTCCCGCGCCTTGTCCTCAAGCGCCTTCAATTCCGCATCGTAGTCCCGTGGTTTGCGCATCATCACCTCCATAAGCTGTTGATGCAGCGATGATAGTTGCGCGTGGCGCGAAACGCAGTATTGTTGCCGGGACGGTCTGGCACAGCCCGGTCCATCCCGAGATTTTTTCGAGGGAGGGCGCGCTTATACGTCGTTCCGACGTGCGCTTGGCCGTGGCAATGCTTGATCGCGATGGCGATCTATCATCTTCACGTCAAGGTCATTGGCCGCAAGGCCGGAAGCAGCGCGGTTGCGTCCGCCGCCTATCGTTCGGCCTCGCGGCTGCGCGACGAGCGCATCGACCGCGTGCAGGATTTTTCCAGCAAGCGCGGCGTCGTCCATTCCGAGATCATGTTGCCGGATAGTGCGCCCGAAGTCTGGTCCGACCGCGAACGGCTCTGGAACGACGTTGAAGCGTTCGAGGTGCGCAAGGACGCACAGCTTGCCCGCGAGGTGGAGTTCGCCATTCCGCGCGAGATGACGCAGGCGCAGGGCATCGAGCTTGCCCGCGACTTCGCCCAAGCCGAATTTGTCGATCAGGGTATGATCGCCGACCTCAATGTGCATTGGGACATCGGCGAGGACGGAAGCCCCAAACCCCATGCCCATGTCATGCTCACCATGCGCAGCGTGGACGAGAACGGTTTCGGCCAGAAGGTGCGGGACTGGAACCGCACGGAGATGGTGGAGCGGTGGCGCGAACGCTGGGCCGAGCATGTCAACGAGCGGCTGGCCGAACTCGACATAGATGCCCGCATCGACCACCGCAGCCTTGAGGCGCAGGGGATCGGGCTTGAGCCGCAAAGCCAGATCGGCGCGCCTGCGCAGCGGATCGAGGGCGAAGGGATCGAGGCCGCAGACCGCGCCGACATGCACCGCGAGATCGCGCGCAACAACGGCGCGCGCATCATCGCCGATCCTTCCGTTGCGCTGGATGCGATCACACATCAACAATCGACCTTCACGCGGCGCGACATGGCGATGTTTGCGCATCGGCACAGTGACGGCATCGACCAGTTCAACGAAGTCATGGGCGCGATGCGCGGCTCGCCCGATCTGGTCGAACTTGGGCAAGACGGCCGGGGCGAGGATCGGTTCACGACCCGCGAGATGATCGAGGCCGAACAGCGGTTACACCGCGCTGCCGAGATGATGGCCGAGCGCGAACGCCATGAAGTGAACGAGGCCGACAAACAGGCAGCACTTGCCCGCGCCGAACAGCGCGGCCTTGTCCTTTCCGGCGAGCAGGCCGATGCGCTGGCGCATGTCACTGACGGGCGCGACCTTGGCATTGTCGTCGGTTATGCCGGGACGGGAAAGAGCGCCATGCTTGGCGTTGCCCGCGAGGCTTGGGAAGCGTCGGGCTATGAGGTTCGCGGTGTGGCGCTGTCGGGCATTGCCGCCGAGAATCTGGAAAGCGGATCGGGCATCGCCTCCCGCACCATCGCCAGCATGGAGCACGGCTGGAAGAACGGCCGCGACATGCTCACGTCCCGCGATGTGCTGGTGATCGACGAGGCGGGCATGGTCGGCACGCGGCAATTGGAGCGGGTGCTGTCTCATGCGCAGGAAGTCGGCGCAAAGGTGGTGCTGGTCGGCGATCCGCAGCAGCTGCAATCCATCGAGGCAGGCGCGGCCTTCCGTTCTATCCACGAACGCCACGGCGGCGCGGAGATCGGCGAGGTGTGGCGCCAGCGTGAGGACTGGCAGCGTGACGCGACCCGCGATCTGGCAACGGGGACGACCGGCGCGGCGATCCATGCCTATGACGCGCACGACATGGTGCATGAGGCGCAGACCCGCGAGCAGGCGCGTGACGATCTGATCGACCGCTGGGACCGCGACCGGCAGGCATCCCCCGACAGTAGCCGCATCATTCTTACCCACACCAATGCCGAGGTGCGCAATCTCAATGAAGCCGCCCGCGACAGAATGCAGGACGCTGGCGATCTGGGCGAGGACGTGCGCGTAACCGTTGAACGCGGAGAAAGAAACTTCGCCGCCGGGGATCGCGTCATGTTCCTGCAAAATGAGCGCGGGCTTGGCGTAAAGAATGGCACGCTCGGCACCATCGAACAGGTCAGCACACAGTCCATGACCGTGCAGACCGATGACGGGCGCGGCATCTCGTTTGATCTGAAAGACTACGACCGCATCGACCACGGCTATGCCGCGACCATCCACAAGGCGCAGGGCATGACGGTGGACCGGACGCATGTATTGGCGACGCCGGGCTTGGACGCCCACGGCAGCTATGTCGCCCTGTCCCGGCACCGCGACGGTATGGACCTGCATTACGGCCGCGACGACTTCGCCAGTCAGGACAAACTCATCAACACCCTGTCGCGGGACCGGGCCAAGGATATGGCGACGGACTACGAACCGGCGCAGAGCTACGCTGAGAGGCGCGGTATTGCCTCCCATGCCCATGATGCTGCCGTTGAACGGATACCCGGCCCGGACAATGCCCTTGACCGGATCGACGATATTATCTTCAGCGTGCGCGAACCTCGTGACGGCGCAGAAGGGCTGGAAAGAGAGACGACCGGCGGGGGGATAAAGCAGGAGATCGAGGCGGTGGCGCGGGACGCCGGAATAGATTCGGAAGACGCCTTGCGCCACGCCCGCAGAATGGCGCTCATCCGCCATGCCCATGCCGTTGGCCAGGTCTTCAACGCCGAGGATGTCGGGAGCAAGGCAAGCCCCGCACAATGGGAAGAACTGGTCGATTCCCGTAAGGCATTCGATGAGGTGCGGCCCTATGGCTGGCAGGACGCGGAAGCGGCCTATGCCAAGGATGAGAGCCTTGCCCATGAGGCGGGATCGGGCAAGGTCAATCGCGCCATCCGCGCCCTCCAGCTCGAAACCGAGATTCGCACCAGCCCGGAGCGCCGCGCGGATCGTTTCGTGGAACGGTTCCGGGAACTCAAGCAGACCGGCAACCGGCAATATACGGCGGGCAACTATTCCGGCCACAGAGCCGCGCGCGCGGAGATGGGCAACATGGTCGCCACCCTCGAACGCGACCCGCAGCTCGAATCCCTGCTCGAAGGCCGCAAGAAGCAACTCGGCATCGGCATGGATTTCGACTCAGGGATGAGGCTCGGGCGTCAACTTGCCCTCAGTCACGGCCTCGGCAGGGGAAGAGGCATCGGATTGTAGATCGTAGAACCGTCCTTTTTGCCGCCCTTTGTACGCCGCAGTACTACGATGGCCAAATATCTCTTGCACCATGATAAATCGTTGTTCTGTCTGGTCCCTGTAATCGTCAGAAACAGCCAGCAGGAGGCAGCGCAGCCATGCGTGAACCAGACCGTATCGTCCGCCTGAAAACCGTCCTCGCCCGCACCGGCCTGTCCCGGTCCACCATCTATCGCAAGATTGCCGAAGGCACCTTCCCGCCCCAGCTCAGAATCAGCATCAACGGCGCAGGATGGCATGAATCCGACATCGACCGCTGGATCGCCGATCCTGCCGGCTGGCGGCCACCAATGACAACGGCTGACAGAATGGACGCGGGCCGCATGTAGTTCAGAGATCGTCGTCCAGTTCGTCATCATGGACTTCGGCGGCACGTCGCTTCGCGTCGGCGATCAACTCCCTCGCGGATTCGCCCTTCACCCAAGCATCGAGCATGTCAGCCCAGCACTGAAGCATGATTTTCCGCTCGGCGAGGTAGCGGTTCACATTGTAGATCGCCGCGATCCGGTTCCGAGGCGCGTGGGCCAAGCTCATCTCGATCCAACGATCATCGAACTTGGCGCGATTTAGGCCGGTCGAAAACGTGCGGCGCAGGTCGTGAACACCAAAGCTTTGAAAGTCAGGATCAGTCTCCCGGATGCGTTCTACGGCCGTGTCGATTACACGGTTGAGCGTGGCGTTGCTGATCGGCGTATCGCCATCGTACCGGCCGGGATGCAGGTATCGGCTGGCACCGAACATGATGCGGAATGCCGTCAGAATGTCGAGCGCCTGATCGCTCAGCGGGACGACATGCGCCTTGCCGGCCTTCATGCGCTCGGCCGGGATAGTCCAACGCGCGGCGGCGAAGTCGATTTCCTTCCATGTGGCGTCGATGAACTCCGACTTACGGACGCCGGTCAGCAGGACAAACTTCACCGCCGAACGTAGCGTGGGAGCCGCCGCCACATGATCCAACGCAGTCAGGACCGCGCGGACCTCAGACGGGGACAGGGCGCGCTCGCGCGGCTCGAAGGTGGCGATGGCGCTTGTGCGGATCGACTCGGCGGGGTTGCTCACATCCAGCCCGCATCCCTGGGCGTGGCGGAACACCAGCAACACGACCTCGCGGACATGTACGGCGACGGCCGGCCCGCGCTTCTCCTTAACCTCGTCGCACAGACGTTTGAGGCGTTGCGGCGTCACCTCCCCCAGCTTGAGCTTCGACAACTCTCCCGCGATAGCGCGATCATAGACGGATCGGCGCATCGTCAAGGTGCTGTCGGCCAGTCTTTCGGCCCCCGACTTGGGATCGGCCTTGTGCTTGAAATAGGCTTCCGCCCACCCGCCGAACGTGAACGCCTCGGCTGACGCGGTGCGCTTCTCCACCTTGGCTTTCGATGGCGACTCGCCCCGCTCGACCTGACGCCGGGCACGCGCCAGCAGCGTCCTCGCCTCCGCAAGCGACACCTCCATTCCGTATTCCAGCGCATCGGGCGCGCGTGTCAGCTTGCGCGCCGCCTCGGCGCTATACCGGCCGATGGTCAAGATCTCCTGCCGCCCGTTCACCCGGTACTGATACCGGAACGAGATGACCCCGGTCGGAGTGACGGCCGCGTGCATCCCGTCGCGGTCCGTCACCTTGTAAAGCTTGGCCCTCGGCTTCAGATTTTTCAGTTCTTTATCAGTAAGATCGCCCATAAATCCGCATCCGGTCTGGGGGCAAACGGATACCAACAAAGGGGTTGTTGGTAGCGAAAGCCCGTTTCTCGACCATCCTGCGCCATACCAACATCGCTACCAACAAAGTGGCTGGGTTGGGGTGACATGCAGCGATACGGGGTAAGAAAAATAATCCTTACTAATCAACGGGGTCGTGCGATTTTCGGCACGGAGCGAGATGGTCTGAAACCACCCTAATTCACTCCCACTCAATTGTGCCTGGCGGCTTCGACGTCACGTCATACACCACGCGATTTACGCCCTTGACCTCATTGATGATCCGTGTCGCCGTCGCGCCGAGAAATCGCATGTCAAAGGAATAGAAATCCGCGGTCATGCCGTCGGTCGATGTCACCGCGCGCAGGCCGACGACATAGTCGTAGGTACGGCTGTCGCCCATCACCCCCACCGTCTTCACCGGCAACAGCACCGCGAACGCCTGCCAGATGTCATCGTAGAGCCCGGCCTTGCGGATCTGGTCTATATAGATGGCATCAGCTTCACGCAGGATATCCAGCTTTTCGTTGGTGATCTCGCCGGGGCAACGGATCGCGAGCCCGGGACCCGGGAAGGGATGACGGCCGACGAAAATTTCCGGCAGGCCGAGCTCCCGCCCCAGCAATCGCACCTCGTCCTTGAAAAGTTCACGCAAGGGTTCGACCAGCTTCATGTTCATGCGGTCAGGCAGACCGCCGACATTATGGTGCGACTTGATCGTCACCGACGGTCCTCCGGTGAACGAAACACTTTCGATCACATCAGGATAGAGCGTGCCTTGGGCGAGAAAGTCAGCGCCGCCGATCTTTTTCGCCTCCGCCTCGAACACGTCGATAAAGAGACGACCGATGGTCTTGCGCTTCGCTTCCGGATCCGTGACTCCTTCAAGCTCGCTCAGGAACTGCTTCGACGCGTCAACGTGGACCAGCGGAATATTGTAGTGATGGCGGAACATATCCACCACCGTCTTGCCTTCATCCTTGCGCAGCATTCCATGGTCGACGAACACGCAAGTGAGCTGGTCGCCGATCGCCTCGTGAATCAGGATCGCCGCCACCGATGAATCAACGCCGCCGGACAGACCGCAGATCACCCGGCCCTGACCGACCTGCGCCCTGATCTTCTCGACCGCCTCCTCGCGAAAGGCGCGCATGGTCCAGTCGCCTTTGAGGCCGACCACCTTGCGCACGAAGTTGCGGAGCAGTTTTGCGCCGTCGGGCGTATGCACCACCTCGGGATGAAACTGCATCGCATAGAACCTGCGCGCGTCATCGGCGATCACCGCGATCGGTGAGCCCGGTGCTTTCGCCACGGCGCGAAAACCATCGGGCAACTTTGTCACCCTGTCGCCGTGGCTCATCCAGACGTCGTATGTGCCGGCTTTCTCCCAGACACCGTCGAACAACGCACAGGCGTCGATGACCTCAATGGCGGCGCGGCCGAATTCGCGATGATGCCCGGCCTCGACAGTGCCGCCGAGCTGCTGCGCCATGGTCTGCTCGCCGTAACAGATCCCGAGCACGGGCACACCGGCCGTGAAGATCGCCATCGGCGCCGCGGGCGCATCCCTGTCGAGAACGGAGGCTGGCCCGCCGGACAGGATCACCGCCTTCGGTTTCATCGCAAGAAACGCGGCTTCCGCCTTCTGGAAAGGCACGATTTCGGAATAGACGCCCTCCTCCCGCACGCGCCGCGCGATCAGTTGCGTGACCTGGGAGCCGAAATCGACGATCAGAATCTTGTCATGCGCAGGGGGCACGTCGGCAGAAGAATCCGACGCTGACACGAACGTTTTGCTGGAGGCTGTCATGGCCAGCAGATACGCGACCGGCCACAGCGTCGCAACCGCCAAAACGCGTCATGGCGGGGTTTATCCCGGCCATCCACGTCGTTGATACGAGGCCGAAGGCAAGACGCGGGCGCCGAGCATGACGAAAGCTTTCAGTCAGCGCTTCGTCAGAATCGAGACGAAAAACCCATCCGTTCCGGTCCGGCGCGGGGTCATCAGCAATCCCTCGTCCGACACATAAACCGCCGCAAGAAAGTCGTCCGTCCTGGCCCACAGTACGGAAGCGGTCTGCGACGGCGGGATTACTGAAAAATCCGGATGCCGTCCGATAAACTTACGGATTTGCCCGCTGTTTTCCTGCGGCAGTACCGAGCAGGTGATGTAGACGACGCGTCCACCCGGTTTCACGAGCGCGCACGCGCGATCAAGCACCTCGGCCTGATCCTTCAAACGGATATCGAGCGCGCCGGGCCGCATCCGCCATTTCGCGTCCGGGTTACGCCGCCAGGTGCCGGTCCCGGTGCAGGGCGCGTCGATCAGCACGAGATCGGCCGACGCCCGGATATCGGACAACGGATCGTCCTCGCCCTTCGGGGTTCGGACCTCGGCGTTATGCACGCCGGCGCGGGACAGCCTTTCGTGGATCGGCGCAAGCTGCCGCTTATCGCGATCGGTCGCGATCAGCCGGCCCCTGCCCTGCATCATGGCGGCCAGCGTCAGCGTCTTGCCGCCAGCGCCGGCGCAAAGATCGATTACCTGCTCGCCCGGCCTCGCTCCCGACAGCAGCGCCGCGATTTGCGAGCCCTCGTCCTGCACCTCGACGGCGCCCTTGATAAACTCTTCCTCAGCCTGAATGCCGGGATTGCGTGCATCCGCGCCCAGCATGATCCTCAAGCCCAGCGGCGACCACGGCGTCGCCGTCACGCCGAGATGTTGCAGCGATCCCAGAACCTTGTCGCGTTTCGCTTTCAACGTGTTGACCCGAAGATCCAGTGGCGCGCGGCACGCCATCGCGGCCGCCTCGGCGGCACGATCATCGCCGAACGCCTCATCCAGATAGACGTCGAGCCATTGCGGATAATCGCCGGCGATATGAGGGGGCGCATCCAGTAGCGAGCGCGAGGCCAACGCCTGCCGCTCCCCATCGGTCAGCGGTTCGGGCGCGAAACGGCCGCCGTCGCACAGTGACGCGATCGCGTCACTATTCATGCCGCGCTCCAGTTTCAGCATACCGAGCAGGCGCGAACGGGGGGTATCGTCGTCCATGATCCAGGCGCTGGACGCCTGACGGCGCAGTACGTCGTAAACCAGTCCCGAGATCGCGGCGCGGTCGCCGGAGCCGGCGAAGCGGTGCGCCGTGCCCCACTCCTTGAGCGCCTTCGCTGCCGGTATCCGCTGGCTGTCGATGGCCTCGATCACTTCGATAGTGGCGGAGAGCCGCGCGGCGGGTGTCATGACATGCTTTCGATTGGAGGCAATGTTAATCGCTCAGAACTGTAGCGTTTTCGAGCGACGTGGAATCCGGTTCGCTCGAAAACGCTATAGTGATCGCCCGCATGCCATTTCCGGCGAACGGAGCAATGAAAGCGCTGTCCGGCATAAAACGCCGGTGGCTTGACCCTAACCCATTTCTCGCGCCGCAGTGCGGTGCAATTGAGACGACCGTGGTCAGGCGCCGCCGGGATAGTTCGGGCTTTCGCGCGTGATCGTGACATCGTGGACGTGGCTTTCGCGCAACCCCGCACCGGTGATGCGGACGAAACGCGCCTTGTCATGAAATTCGGCGAGATTGCGCGCGCCGACATATCCCATAGCCGCGCGCAGGCCGCCCGCGAGCTGATGCATGACATTGCCGACCGGCCCCTTATAGGGCACCTGTCCCTCGATTCCTTCCGGAACGAGCTTCAGCGTATCCTTGATATCCTGCTGGAAATAGCGGTCGGCCGAGCCTCGCGACATCGCTCCCACCGAACCCATGCCGCGATAGGCCTTGTAGGAGCGCCCCTGCCACAGATACACCTCGCCGGGCGTTTCGTCGGTGCCCGCAAGCAGCGAGCCGACCATGACGATGTCCGCACCCGCGGCGAGCGCCTTGGCGAGATCGCCGGAGTACTTCACGCCGCCATCGGCGATCACGGGCACGCCGGCCTTTTTCGCCGCCTCGGCCGCATCCATGATGGCGGTCAACTGCGGCACCCCGACGCCAGCGACGATGCGGGTGGTGCAGATCGAACCCGGACCGATGCCGACCTTGATGGCGTCGGCCCCCGCATCGATCAACGCCTGCGCACCCTCCGCCGTGGCGATGTTGCCCGCGATGACCTGTACCGCATTCGACAGCCGCTTGATGCGGTTGACCGCTTCCAGCACGCGGCTGGAGTGGCCGTGCGCGGTGTCCACGACGATCAGATCGACGCCTGCGTCGATCAGCCGTTCGGTGCGCTCAAAGCCGCCTTCACCCACCGTGGTCGCCGCAGCGACACGCAGCCGCCCCTGCGAGTCCTTGCTGGCCAGCGGATGCGCCACCGCCTTTTCCATGTCCTTGACGGTGATGAGGCCGACGCAGCGATACTGGTCATCGACGACCAGCAGTTTCTCGATGCGATGCTTGTGCAGCATCCTCTTGGCTTCTTCCTGGCTGACGCCCTCACGCACCGTCACCAGGTTCTCGTGCGTCATCAGTTCGGAAACTTTCTGCCGCGGATCCGTGGCGAAGCGGACGTCACGGTTGGTGAGGATGCCAACGAGCCTGCCCGGAGAGGCGCCGCTGCCGCCGTTCACCACCGGAATGCCGGAGAATCCGTGATCACTCATCAGGGCCATCGCGTCGGACAGCATCGCGTCGGGGCCGATGGTCAGCGGATTGACCACCATGCCTGACTCGAACTTCTTCACCTGCCGCACCTGCGCGGCCTGCCCCTCCACATCGAAATTGCGATGGATGACGCCCAGGCCGCCGGCCTGCGCCATCGCGATCGCCATGCGCGCTTCTGTGACGGTATCCATGGCGGAGGCCATGATCGGGATGTTGAGCGGTATGGCGCGGGTAACGCGGGAACTGACATCGGCCTCCGAGGGCAGGATGTCGGACGCACCGGGCTTCAGCAGGACGTCGTCGAACGTATAGGCTTCTTTGATATCCCGATATCCGTTTTCAAGCGCCATCGCCAACTCCATTGGGCGGCGCGGCCGCCGCGAAACCCATCGGGATGGAATGGCCGACCAGCGACACCCCTGGCGTCGCCGTCGAATGAGGTTCCATCGAAGGGATTGGCGGTGGTCGATAGCACGGCGGCCACGGGAATCAAAGCATTTGGCTGCCCTGCGGGAGCTTTTCCAGCCCGTTCAGCGGGGATAGTTCGGCGGCGGTCCGTGCTCCCGGATCGCATCGACCACCTCCCGATGCCGGCGATCCTCCCGCTTCATATAGACGGCGATCACCGCATGCGCCGAAGGCACCAGGAACAGGATCGGGAAGATCAGCCCGAAAATCACGCAAACCACGATCACGACCACGTTCAGGATGGCCGAGAACGGCTGGCCGTTGAACAGCAATCCGAGCGGCGGCAGCAGGACGGCGAGCACGTAGATCATCGCAAGATCTCCCAGAGTTCACCAAGGATTTAGGAAGGCTCACGCGCCGCGCAATAGCGCACCGGCTCAAATAGGTGCTACAGCGCCGCCTCCCATCCGCTTGCCCCGCGAGCCCGCATGAACAAGGAACGCCTGGTCCCGCTCATCGTCGCCGCCGCCCTGTTCATGGAGAACATGGACTCCACGGTGATCGCGACATCGCTGCCGGCGATCGCCGCCGACATCGGCGCCAGCCCGCTGACGCTGAAGCTCGCGATCACGTCCTACCTCTTGTCGCTGGCGGTATTCATACCGGCAAGCGGCTGGACCGCGGACCGTTTCGGGGCGCGCTCCGTCTTCAGCGCGGCCATCGTGGTGTTCATGATCGGCTCGATCGGCTGCGCGCTGTCATCATCGGTGACGGATTTCGTGATCGCCCGAACCCTGCAAGGGCTGGGCGGCGCGATGATGACTCCGGTCGGCCGGCTGGTGCTGCTGCGTTCGATCGACAAGAGCGCGCTGGTCAGCGCCATGGCGTGGGTGACGATACCCGCCTTGATCGGGCCGGTGGTCGGCCCGCCGCTCGGCGGCTTCATCACCACCTATTTCTCATGGCACTGGATTTTCCTGATCAACATTCCGGTCGGCCTGATCGGCATCTTCATGGCGCAGCGCTACATCGACCCGATCGGCAGCGACAATCCCGAACGCTTCGACCTTTACGGCATGATGTTGGCCGGCCTCGGGGTGGGCGGCATTGCGTTCGGCCTCTCGGTCGCCGGTCTCAACCTGTTGCCGTGGACGGTGGTGACCGCGCTGATCGGGGTCGGGTCGACCTCGATGGCGGCCTATATGATTCATGCCCGCCGCATCGAACAGCCGGCGCTGGATTTCACGTTGCTGCGCCTGCCGACGTTCCGGGCCAGTATCTATGGCGGATTTCTGTTTCGTGTCGGCGTCGGCGCGATGCCGTTCCTGCTGCCGCTTCTGATGCAGGTTGGCTTCGGCCTGTCGCCGTTCGGCTCCGGACTCGTGACATTCTCGTCAGCCGTCGGCGCCATCGGCATGAAAACGCTGGCAGCCCGCATCATCCGCGCTTTCGGCTTCCGCAACATCATGACTGTCAACGCGGTGGTGAGTTCGGTCTTCCTCGCGGCCTGCGCGCTGTTCACGGTTACGACGCCGCTGCTGCTGATCATGATCATTCTCGTTGTCGGCGGCTTCTTTCGCTCGCTGCAGTTCACCGCGATCAACGCCCTGACCTATGCCGACGTCGAGCCCGAGCGGATGAGCCGTGCGACCACGCTGGCCAGCGTCAATCAGCAACTGGCGATTTCAGCTGGGGTCGCGCTCGGCGCATTCTCGGTGGAGACAACGATGCTGTTCCGCCACGGCACGGAATTGACAGCAGGCGATTTCGGCCCCGGATTTCTGGTCGTGTCCGTGCTGTCGGCGATGTCCACCTTCTATTTCATGCGGCTGCCGGCCGATGCCGGTCATCAGGTTTCCGGCCGGCGCATGGTCATCATTTCCGATCCTACCCGGGAATCCGAGGCTGAGGAGGAAGCGTCCCGCGAGACCGTTACGGCGCGGGATCAGCGGATAAGCTAAGCTTTTTTTCCTCAAGATCGCAGGAGAAATTCGACATGGACCCATTCTCGGGAGCGGCGGTGAATACCTACGCTGAAGGCCCACCTCGTCAGGTGCCGGGATTCGCCGATCTGCATCGGATGACGACGATGCTGCTCGCGGAACAAGTCCCCGAAAACGCTCGCGTGCTGGTCCTGGGCGCCGGCGGAGGGCTGGAACTCAAGACTTTCGCGGAATCGCACCCCGGCTGGTCATTCGACGCGGTGGACCCGTCCGCTCCCATGCTGCGGCTCGCTGAGCGGACAATCGAACGACATGCAAAGCGCGTGCGTTTGCACGAGGGCTATATCGACGATGCGCCACAGGGTCCGTTCGATGCCGCCACATCCTTGCTGACCTTTCACTTCATTCCCCGTGACGACCGGCCGGGAACGTTGAAGCAGATCCGCCGTCGTCTCAAACCAGGCGCGCCCTTTGTGGTTGCCCATATCAGCTTCCCGCAGACAGAACCCGAGCGGTCGCTCTGGATCGCTCGTCATGTCGCATTCGGTGCGCGACATGACACAAGCCCCGATCAGATGGAAAAGTCCCGACAGGCCATAGCCGACAGGTTATCAATACTCGCGCCGGAGGAAGAGGAAACGATGTTGCAGGAGGCCGGTTTCTCCAACATCAGCTTGTTCTATGCCGGTTTCAGCTTCAAGGGCTGGCTATCTTACGCGGACTGAACCGATCAAGACTTATCCCTCGTACCGCCGCGAAAGCCCGTCGCCATGACATAGCGTTCTGAGGAGTCCTGTCGGCTCGCGGCGGGCTTCACATGCCGGACCGTCTGGAAGTCGCGCTTGAGTTGCACGAGCAGACCGGCATCCGCCCCGCTCTGGAAGACTTTTGCGATAAACGTTCCGCCGGGCCGCAGCACGTCGGCCGCGAACGCCGCCGCGCTCTCGACCAGCCCCACGATCCGCAGCTGGTCGGTCTTACGATGGCCGGTCGTGTTGGCCGCCATATCGGAAAGCACGACATCCGCGGCCCCATCCATCATCGCGAGCAGCCTGTCGGGAGCGCTGTCGTCGAGAAAATCGAGCCGGGCAAAGGTGACGCCGACGATCTCCGGCATCTCCAGGAGATCAATGGCAATCACCTTGCCCTTGCCTTCAGCGGCCCCCACGCGTTTCGCGGCGACCTGACTCCAGCCGCCGGGCGCCGCGCCGAGATCGACGACCGTCATGCCGGGCTTCAGGAAGCGATGCTTGTCGTCCATTTCAATCAGCTTGAAGGACGCGCGGGAGCGCCAGCCGTCGCGTTTCGCCTGCGCCACGTAGGGATCGTTGAGCTGCCGCTCGAGCCAAAGCTTGGACGACAGCTTTCGCTTGCCGCCGGTTTTGACGGTCACATGCAGCCGGCCGGTGGTATCTTTCGCCATATCGAACCGTCGTGCCCGGACCTGATCCGGACATCCATCAGAAAACAAGCCGCGCTGCCGACATCATGGTCTCGTTCACGCGGATGGATTGCCGGGTCGCCTGCGCGAAGACGCGCTGCGCGCTTTGCCCGGCAATGGCGAAAGATCGTTCTTGTGCATCAACTCAGTTGAATGCGCCATCCTCGCGCATCATTTCAACCAGCATGCCCTCGCGCAGACCACGATCCGCGACCCGCAGACGAGGCAAGGGAAAGGCCCGTCGAATGGCATCCAGGATGGCACAGCCCGCCAGAACCAGATCGGCACGTTCAATCCCGATACAGCCGTTGGCGACCCGCTTTTGATAATCCATGCCGCAGAGTCGCGCGATGGCCTGGGTCACCTCGATGTCGTTCATCCAGATGCCGTCAACCTTGCGGCGATCATAGCGCGCAAGGCCAAGATGGAGACCGCCAAGCGTCGTCACCGTGCCCGAGGTGCCCAGAAGGTGCATTCCGTAAAGGTCGCGGCCATAGGCGTCCGCGAACGTAGCAATATGCCCGGCAACCTCTTTCACCATGGAGGCGTAAGATTGCGGCGTGATGTCGTGGCCGCCAAAACACTCGGCCAGCGTGACGACACCGACCGGAATCGAGATCCATGCGATGGTGCGCAGGTCGCCTTCGCGACGGCGTTCTATCCGCACGAGCTCTGTCGAACCACCACCGATGTCGAACAGGATCGCGCCGCTCGCTTTGGGATGAACCAGCGGGGAGCAACCGATCACCGCGAGCGCAGCTTCCGTTTCCCGATCCACCACCTCAAGCTGGATGCCCGTGGCGGCGACGACACGGCTGCGAAAGTTCTCGGCGTTCGACGCCGCCCTGCATGCCTCGGTCGCGATCAGCCTCAGGCGGCCCGCTTTCCTCGCGCGGATCTTGTCACGGCAGATCGCAAGCGCCGCGATCGTCCGCTCGATCGCCGCCTCGCTGATACACCCTGTCGATGAGATGCCTTCGCCCAGCCGGACAATTCGCGAAAACGAATCGATCACTCGAAAGCTGTCGCTTGCCGGCGAGGCGATCAGCAACCTGCAGTTGTTGGTGCCGAGATCAAGCGCGGCATAAACGCTGGCATCGCCGCTCGGCGAAGGACGGATAGCGCTTGCCGCGGTCATCGCGGCCTCCACCCCCCGAAAGCTGTCGCGTGATCCGGTCCCGGCATCAACGCAACGCTGGACATCATCATCCATGGATCCGTCTTTCCGCAGCCGCTCGGCAGCCTACGCGACAATGTTTTTCCCGGAAGTTTAGCAGCGCAGATCGCCAGCGCAACCGCCCATGGTTCCGTGGGTCATCGTCTTTCGGATCAACCCGGCCGTCTGGGCCATCGGCAAACTGAGAAAAGATCAAAAACCCCACGCAATTCCATAGCTTCACGCTCTATTGCGCTGCAAGGTCGCTTTCGCAAGTGGTCAAGCTATCTGGAATAAATCCAGTTCATACAACCATAGATATACGTTTGATGGCTACATGCACCTCTGCGACTTGAGACGTCAGCACCGTGCTCGCAATCCTTCCTCACATGGAGTAACACGCGCTGCCATGATGTCTGTGCAGCCGACGATCCGCCATTGACCGCCATTCGCCTCTACGTTGACGCCGATGCCTGCCCGGTGAAGGACGAAATCTATCGCGTCGCGGAGCGTCACGGCGTGTCCGTCAGCGTGGTGGCGGGAGGATATATCCGCGTCCCCGACCATCCCCTGATCGAGCGCATCGCGGCCGGACCCGGCATGGATGCGGCCGACGACTGGATCGCGGAACGCGCCGGCAACACCGATATCGTCATCACGGCGGACATTCCGCTGGCGAGCCGATGCGTCAAAGCGGGCGCCGGCGTGATCGCGCCGAACGGAAAGCCGTTCACGGAGCAGTCGATCGGAATGACACTGGCCGTCCGCAACCTGATGACCGACCTGCGCGCGAGCGGCGAAGTGACGGGCGGACCGCGCTCATTCCAGCCGCGCGACCGTTCCGCCTTCCTGTCGGCGCTGGACCAGGCCATTCGCCGCATCCAGCGCGCCTGCGCGGCACAGCAGGGCTGAAAACGATGGCGCCGCCGCTCGTCCAGTTGAAGGATATCGCGCTGACGTTCGGCGGCACGCCGCTTTTATCCGGCGTTGAACTCACGGTATCTGAATCCCAGCGGCTCTGCCTAATCGGCCGCAACGGCTCCGGCAAGTCCACGCTCCTGAAGATCGCAGCCGGCCTCGTGGCGCCCGACAGCGGCAGCCGCTTCGTGCAGCCCGGCGCCACGGTGCGCTATCTGCCGCAGGAGCCGGACTTCGCCGGATTCGAAACCACGCTGGCCTATGTGGAGGCGGGGCTGGGCCCCGGCGACGATCCCTATCAGGCCCGCTATCTGGTCGAACAGCTCGGCCTCACCGGCGAGGAAGATCCCGCGCACCTTTCCGGCGGCGAGAGCCGGCGCGCGGCGCTGGCGCGGGTGCTGGCCCCCTCGCCCGACATCCTGCTGCTGGACGAACCGACCAACCATCTCGATCTCACCACCATCGAATGGCTGGAAGGTGAACTCGGCGCGCGGCGCGGCGCGCTGGTGCTCATCAGCCATGACCGGCGCTTCCTGTCCAATCTCTCACGCAGCACCGCGTGGCTCGATCGCGGGAAGATCCGGCAGATCGACCGGGGTTTCGCGAAGTTCGAGGAATGGCGCGACGAGGTGCTGGCGGAAGAGGAGCGCGATCAGCACAAGCTCGACCGCAAGATCGTCGCCGAGGAACACTGGCTGCGTTACGGCGTCTCCGGCCGGCGCAAGCGCAACGTCAAGCGACTCGCCGGTCTTCATGAACTGCGCCAGCAGCGCCGCGACTATCGCGGCACGGCGGGCAGCGCGACCCTCGCCGCTGCGGAGGCCGATAAATCCGGCAAGCTCGTCATCGAGGCCAAAGGCATCAGCAAGCGCTACGGCGAGCGGACCATCGTCGACGGCTTCTCGATCCGTATCCAGCGCGGCGACCGCATCGGCATCGTCGGCCCCAACGGCGCAGGCAAAACCACGCTGATCAACATGCTCACGGGAGCCGACACCCCCGGCAGCGGCACCATCCGGCTCGGGGCCAACATCGAGATGGCGACGCTCGACCAGCACCGCGAAAGCCTCGATCCGAAATCGACGCTGACGGAGGCGTTGACCGGAGGACGCGGCGATCACGTCATGGTCGGCGGCAAGCCGAAGCACGTCGTCAGCTACATGAAGGATTTTCTGTTCGCGCAAGAGCAGATGCGCACGCCGCTCGAGGTGTTGTCCGGCGGCGAACGCGGCCGGCTGATGCTGGCGCGCGCTCTGGCAAAGCCGTCCAACCTGCTGGTGCTGGACGAGCCGACCAACGACCTCGATCTCGAAACGCTCGACGTGCTGGAGGACATGCTCGGAGACTACGAGGGCACCGTGATCCTGATCAGCCACGATCGTGACTTTCTGGATCGCGTCGTGACCTCGGTGATCGTCCCCGAAGGCAACGGCCGCTGGATCGAATACGCCGGCGGCTACAGCGACATGCTGGCGCAGCGCGGCGACGACCTCAAGCGCGAGGCAGCGAAATCCGCACCTGTGTCCGAGGCAGGCCATTCCGCGAAGCCCGCACCGGTCCCCGGCAAGCGGCGGCTCAGTTTCAACGAGAAACACGCGCTGGAGACGCTCCCGAAATCGATCGATAAGCTTCAGGCCGAGATGGCCAAGCAACAGCGGCGCCTTGACGATCCCGACCTCTATGCGAGAGACCGCGCGGCCTTCGATCAGGCTTCCGCCGCGCTTGCCAGGGCCCAGGCGGAGCTGCAACAGGCTGAGGATCGCTGGCTAGAGCTGGAAATGCTTCGCGAAGAGATCGAGCAGGCCTGAGAGCGCGCATCCATAGCGTTTCTGAGCGAAGCGGATGACCTGTTCGCGTGAGTCAACGCGTCAGATCAAAATCCGAGGCTCCCATCAGAAGCAGACTCTAGAAGCAGTCTCTATTTTGATTGAGCATGATCTTATCCGAAAACCGGTTCACCGCTTTGCGCTGACGCGCCCTTCGGGTCGGGAGCATGCTCTAACACCGCAACCATTTCAGCGCGCCTCGTCCGGCCGCAACGCCGGTCGCAAACGAGGCTTGCAACAGATAGCCGCCGGTCGGCGCTTCCCAGTCTAGCATTTCGCCTGCCACGAAGACGCCCGGCAAACGCCGGAGCATGTAATCCTCGTCAAGCTCGCTGAACGCAATGCCTCCGGCGGACGAAATCGCCCGCGCGAGCGGCGCCACACCGGTCAGCGTGACCGGAACAGCGCCGATCGACGCCGCAAGCGATGCCGGCTGCGCCGATGCCGGATGATGATCAGTCGGCGCTTCCCGCAATAGTCCGATCGCGACCGGCGAAAGACCCGCCGCTTTGCGCAACCAGTTGGACATCGACTGTTTTCCGCGCGACGTGCTCAAGCGCGCGGCGAGTTGATCCGTCGCGACATCAGGCCGAAGGTTGATGTACAAAACAGCGTTTCCCGCGATGTCGATGCGTTCGCGCAACACCGCCGAGAGGGCATAGATCCCTCCACCCTCGATGCCTTCACGCGTGATGAGAGCTTCCCCGCGTACCGTATGCGAACCTAGCGACAGCGCGACGTTCTTCAACGGCCGGCCCTCGAAGCGATCGCGAAAGACAGCGCTCCACGCTACGTCGAAGGCGCAGTTGGCCGGTCGCAGCGGCGACGTGGCGACCCCTTTGGACGCAAGCTGTTCGACCCACGCGCCATCGGAGCCAAGCCGCGGCCAGCTCGCGCCGCCAAGCGCCATGATCGCCGTATCCGCCGCCACCGTGCGCTCGCCGTCAGGCGTTTGAAATTTTAGATGACCGGCGTGGTCCCAGCCGATCCAGCGATGCCGCAGCGCCAACGTCACGCCAAGCGTATCAAGCCGCCTAAGCCACGCACGCAACAACGGAGACGCCTTGAGCGCTTTCGGAAACACGCGGCCGCTCGACCCCACGAACGTCGGCTGATCGAGATCGCCGGCCCATTTTCTCAGCGCTGCCGGCGTGAAGCTGTCGATCGCCGGCTTCAAATACGTTGCGGCCGCGCCATAGCGCGCGAGAAACTGCGGTAGCGGCTCGCTGTGCGTCAGATTGAGACCGCCGCGCCCCGCCATCAGAAACTTGCGGCCGGCCGACGGCATGGCGTCGAACACGGTCACGCGCACACCCCCGCGCGCGAGCACTTCCGCCGCCATCAGTCCGGCGGGACCCGCGCCGAGAACCGCGGACTGGATATGGAGGACGTCACGCATGCAAGCGGCACAGGGCGGTCGTCAGGAAAAGTACAGAATGGCAAGCCAGTCGGCGGCGAGCGCTGGCCGCGTCTCACCCTCGATCTCGACGCTGACGGCGGTGCGTGACAGCAGTTCGCCGGGCTTGCGAAGCGTCGCCTCGGCTAGCGTGAAGCGGCCCCTGACGCGCGATCCGGATTTGACGGGCGATATGAAACGGAGGCGGTCGAAGCCGTAATTCACCCGCATGGTGACGCCAGTGACCGGTGGAATCACCTCGTGCGACATGACGCTGAGCAGCGACATGGTCAGGAATCCATGCGCGACGGTTGTGCCGAAAGCTGTTGTCCGGGCCCGCTCCGGGTCGACGTGGATGAACTGATGGTCGTCGATCACGTCGGCGTAGAGGTCGATCCGCTTCTGATCGATCAGGTGCCACGCGGAAACGCCGATCTCCTGACCAATCATCTGCCTGTACGCTTCGAGCGAGACCGATGGCTGCTTCCAGACCTCATTCACGACCAGCGCCTCCGCCGTTCCTGACCTGGACGCCGGAATTTCAGGAAGGTCACCTTTACGAAAAGTGACGCCCCGTGGCGCATCATCCGCGCGACGCCACAACGGAAATTCGCGCCCTTCGCAAGCTCCGTCATCAGCCACCCCTGCTTTCCGCAAGAGCCCGGATATGCCGGATGATACCCGAGAAATCGACCCCGCCGTTTCCGGCCGCGTCGAACGCCTTGTAGATATCCTGCGCATGCTGTCCGAGCGGCGTCACCGCTCCGGTGGAATCCGCCGCCGCCCTCGCCAGCGTCAGATCCTTCAGCATCAGCGCCGAGGCGAAACCCGGTCTGTAGTCGTTATTCGCGGGCGATGCCGGAACCGGTCCCGGCACCGGACAGTAGCTGGTGAGCGACCAGCACTGGCCTGACGCCTTTGACGCGGCATCGAACAGCGCCTGATGCGACAGGCCGAGCTTTTCCGCCAACACGAAGGCCTCGGCGACCGCGATCATCGAAACGCCCAGGATCATGTTGTTGCAGATCTTGGCGGCCTGCCCCGTCCCGTCCCGGCCGCAATGGACGATCTTCTTGCCCATCGCTTCCAGGAAAGGCTTTGCGTCCTCGAAGGATTCAACTTCTCCCCCGGCCATAAACGTCAGCGTTGCATCCCTCGCGCCCGCGACGCCTCCCGAGACCGGCGCGTCGACCGAATGCAGGGAAGCCCTCGCCGCCAGCATATGGGCCCGCCGGGCGCTTTCGACATCGATGGTTGAACAATCGATCATCAGCGCGCCCCTGGTGGCCGCGGGCATGACATCGGTCCACACCGACACCACGTGCCGGCCGGCCGGCAGCATGGTGATGATGACGTCCGCATTAGTCACCGCGGCTCTTGCGCTGCCCGCGATCGTCACGCCGTTCGTTCTGGCCGCATCGCACAAGGCCGGGACCAGATCAAAACCGGCCACCGTGTAACCGGCCTTGACGAGATTGGCCGCCATGGGTCCGCCCATGTTGCCGAGACCGATGAATGCTATGGCCGCCATGCTGACCTCCAGTCGAGGTGACTTGTTCTTTTTATCTAGAGCATGATCCGATCAAATTGAATCGGACCATGCTCTAGAAATGGTTGTCTGGTCGCATTTTCTTGCGGCGAACCGGTATCCCCTTCGCCGGAAAATGCTCTAACTGAACACGAGTTCGTCCACACCGGCATTCGCAAAATAGGGTGCTATCATCTCCGGCGTAACATCGTCGACCGCGGCCGGCGACCATTTTGGATTGCGATCCTTGTCGATAATCGCGGCGCGGACGCCTTCGCGAAAATCGTCGCTCGCAAAGACCGCAAGCGCGGCACGATATTCCCGCGCCAGACACTCCTCCAGCGTGGCCGAGGCGCGCGCGAGCCGCAGCAGCTTTAACGTCACGACAAGGCCGCGTGGCGATTTCTCGTTCAGTACTCTGAGGATTGACCGCGCGAGTTCGGACCCATCACGTTGCAGCGTCGTCAGGATATCATCCATTCGGCCATGGGCGAACCACGCATCGATCCGGGGCCGGATCGCCGCGACAGAACTCGCGGACTCGCCGGTGGTAAATCCCGCGATCGCGGCTCTCACGCGGGCTGAATCCGCGCGCGCGTCAAGATCGACCAGCGTCTCGCGCAACGCGGCGAGTTTTCGCGACGGTACGCTCACATCGGCAAGGCCGGCGTAGATCGCCTCCGCTCCGTTCATGTTCTGGCCGGTCAGCCCGAAGTAAGTTCCGATCTCGCCGGGCGCGTGCGACAACAGCCAGGTTCCTCCGACATCCGGGAAGAAGCCGAGACCGGCCTCCGGCATTGAGAGTCTGGTTCTCTCGGTGACGACGCGGTGCGCGCCGTGCGCCGACAATCCGACGCCGCCGCCCATGACGATGCCGTCCATGAAGGCGACATAGGGTTTTGGAAATTTCGCAATCCGCGCGTTGAGAAGGTATTCCTCGCGCCACATCACCCTGCCGAGATCACCTCCGGCATTCGCGCTTTCCCAGAGCGAGCGGATATCGCCGCCCGCGCACAGACCGCGCTCGCCGGCGCCTTCGAGCAGGATCAGACCGACAGCGGGGTCGGCCTCGAACTCGTCCAGCGCCTTGTGGATCCCGCGAAACATATCCAGGGTGACGGCATTGATCGCCCTCGGACGGTTGAGGCGAACGATGCCCGCGCTCCCCTCGCGCCGCGTGATCAGATCCGGCTCATTGCTTATTGCGATCGTCATCGCGTCCCCTCGATCAGCTTGCGCGACACGATCAGGCGCATGATCTCGTTGGTCCCTTCGAGGATCTGATGCACGCGCAGATCGCGCACGATTTTCTCGATGCCGTACTCGCTGAGATAGCCGTAGCCGCCGAGAAGTTGCAACGCTTGATTGGCGACCTCGAAGCCGGCATCCGTGGCAAGCCGTTTCGCCATCGCGCACAGCATGGTGGCATCGGCGTCTCCACGGTCCAGCGCGGAAGCCGCGCGCCACAGAAAAGTTCGCGCCGCTTCCAGCTCGGTCGCCATGTCGGCGACCTTGAATTGCAATGCCTGGAATTCGTCGAGCCGCTTGCCGAACGCCTTGCGCTCCTTCATATAAACGAGCGCCTTGTTGAACGCCGACTGCGCGCCGCCGAGCGAACACGCGGCGATGTTCAGCCGTCCGCCATCGAGTCCGGCCATCGCGATCCTGAATCCGATACCCTCGTCGCCAAGACGGTTGGCGACCGGCACCCGCGCGTTCTCGAAGAGAACAGCACGCGTGGGCTGTGCGTTCCATCCCATCTTGCGCTCGTTGGCGCCGAACGAAAGGCCCGGCGTGTCGCGCTCGACCACAAGCGTCGAGATGCCGCCAGGCGCATCGTCTCCCGTGCGCACCATCACCACATAGAGGTCGCTCGCGCCGGCTCCCGATATGAACTGCTTCTGTCCGTCGACGACGTAGTGATCGCCATCGCGCCTCGCGCGAGTCCGCAAGGCAGCCGCATCCGATCCCGCGCCGGGCTCGGTCAGGCAATAGCTGGCCAGCAGCTCCATGGTGCAGAGTTTCGGCAGCCATTTTCGCCGCTGCTCGTCCGAACCATAGGCATCGATCATCCACGACGCCATGTTATGGATCGAGATGAACGACGATACGGTGGGGCAACCCCGCGCCAGCGCCTCGAAGATCAGCGTCCCGTCAAGCCGGCTCAAAGCCGAGCCGCCGACATCGTCGCGAATGCAGATGCCGCCGATCCCGAGCGCCGCCGCCTCCCGCATCACCTCGACCGGAAAGTGCTTCTCTTCATCCCATTGAAGCGCGAACGGCGCGATCTTCGCGGCGGCAAAGTCCCGCGCCATGTCGCGGACAGCGATCTGCTCTTCAGTCAGCGCGAACTGCATACGCGATCCCTGCCGGTCACTTGCTATGGAATGCGAACTGCGCCTCGTCCTTGACGCCGGAGGGCCAGCGCGAGGTGACGGTCTTGGTTTTCGTGTAGAACCGAACTGAATCCGGACCGTACTGGTTAAGGTCGCCGAAGGCCGAGCGCTTCCAGCCGCCGAAGGTGTAGTAGGCGACCGGCACCGGGATCGGCACATTGATGCCGACCATGCCCACCTGGACGCGCGAGACGAATTCCCGCGCGGCGTCACCATCGCGCGTGAAGATCGCGACGCCGTTGCCGTAGTCGTGCTCGGACGGCAACGCCACCGCTTCGTCGAAATCTTTCGCGCGCACCACCGAGAGCACGGGACCAAAGATTTCCTCCTTGTAGATCCGCATCTCCCTGGTGACGTTGTCGAACAGACAGGCCCCCATGTAGAATCCGTTCTCGTAACCTTGCATTTTGAAGCGACGGCCATCGACCGCCAGTGTCGCGCCTTCCCTGACGCCGATCTCGACATATTCCCTGACACGCTCCAGCGCCGCCCTGGTGACGAGCGGCCCGAAATCGGCGGACGCATCGGTGGACGGCCCGATCTTCAGGCCTTCCACGCGCGGGATGAGCTTCTCCATCAGCCGGTCGGCCGTGGCTTCGCCCACGGGAACCGCGACCGACACCGCCATGCAGCGCTCACCGGCCGCGCCATAGCCCGCCCCGACCAGCGCCTCCACCGACTGATCCATGTCAGCGTCGGGCATGATGATCATGTGATTCTTGGCGCCGCCGAAGCACTGGCACCGTTTACCCGTCGCGGCGGCGCGAGAATAAATGTAATGCGCGACCGAAGAGGAGCCGACAAAGCCGACCGCCGCGATATCGGGATCGTCAAGAATGGCGTCGACCGTCTCCTTGTCGCCGTTGACGACATTGAGAATGCCGGGCGGCAATCCGGCCTCAAGCATCAATTCGGCCAGCCGCATCGGCACGCCCGGATCGCGCTCGGACGGCTTCAGGATGAAAGCGTTGCCGCAGGCGATGGCCGGCGCGAACTTCCACATCGGAATCATCGCCGGGAAATTGAACGGCGTGATTCCGGCGACGACGCCGAGCGGCTGACGCATCGAATAGCTGTCGATGCCGGGACCGGCGTTCTCGGTGAAGCTGCCTTTCATCAGTTCGGGAATGCCGATGGCATATTCGACGACCTCCACGCCGCGGAAGATGTCGCCATTGGCGTCGGGAATCGTCTTGCCGTGTTCGCGGGCGAGCAGTTCGGCGATCGCATCATTGTCGCGCGCCACCAGTTCGAGAAACTTCATCAGCACGCGGACGCGGCGCTGCGGATTGGTCGCAGCCCAAGCCGGCTGCGCTGCCCTGGCATTCTCCACGGCCTCGCGCAGTTCGGCTTTCGACGCCAATGCGACCCTGGCCTGCACCTCGCCTGTCATCGGCTGATACACATCGGCGAAACGTCCCGATGCACCCTTGACATTCCTGCCGCCGATGAAGTGCCCGATGATGCGCATGTTTCCTTCCGGCTCGCTTGCATAGTCCCGTTGGGACGCCCCCTGATCCGTATACCCTTTGCCTCGCGTCTTGAGCGATGCACGTTGTTAGAGGCTATCGAAACGGCTCAAGAATCGAAACATAGTTCGCAACCGCCGCGCCACCCATGTTGAAGATGCCGGCGAGCCTGGCGTCCCTGATCTGCATGCCCTCGGGCGCCTCGCCCACGAGTTGCATCGCGCTCATCACATGCATGGAAACGCCGGTGGCGCCGATCGGATGCCCCTTGGCCTTCAGGCCGCCGGATGGATTGACCGGCAACCGGCCGTCTTTCTGCGTCCAGCCTTCCTTGATGGCGCGCGCCCCCTGCCCCTTCGGCGTCAGCCCCATGGCCTCGTACTCGATCAGTTCGGCAATGGTGAAGCAATCATGGGTCTCGACGAAAGAGAGATCGGACAGCGCGACCCCGGCCTTCGCCAGCGCCCGCTGCCAGGCCACCGTGCAGCCCTCGAACGCGAGAATGTCGCGCCTCGACATCGGCAGGAAGTCCTGCGCGTGACCGGTCCCGCGAATGCTGACCGCCTTGCGCGCTGACCTTGCCGTGTCGGCATCCGCCAGCACCAGCGCGGCCGCGCCGTCAGACACCAGCGAACAGTCCGTGCGCTTCAACGGCCCCGCCACGAAAGGATTCTTCTCGCTCTCGGAGCGACAGAAGTCATAGCCGACATCCTTGCGCATCTGCGCGTAAGGGTTGGCGACGCCATTCCTGTGATTCTTCGCCGCGATCATCGCCAGCGCATCCGAGGCGTCGCCGTACTTCTGAAAGTAGGCTTGCGCGATCTTGCCAAAAATGCCGGCGAAGCCGCCGGCGGTCTCGCCATCTTCGGGCAGATAGGAAGCGCGTAGCAGATTGCGGCCGATCTCCGGACCGGGCGTTCGCGTCATCTGCTCGACGCCGACCACCAGCACGATTCTCGCAGCCCCGGACGCAATCGCGCGGACGCCTTGATGCACCGCCGCCGATCCGGTGGCGCAGGCGTTCTCCACCCGCGTCGCCGGCTTGAAGCGGAGCTCCGGAGCGGCCTGCAGCACGAGAGCCGCGGTAAAATCCTGCGGTGAGAAGCCGGCATTGAAATGCCCGAGCACGATCTCATCGACATCGCCGGCGGAGACCCCGGCGTCGGCCAGCGCACCGGTTGCGGCCTTTACCACAAGGCTTTCGACGGTCTCGGTGTCCAGTTTCCCGAACGGCGTATGAGCCCATCCCACGATGTTGGCGCTCATGATCCTGCTCCCTATCCTGGCCCGGATCACGATGATTCCGGAGCGGATGGATTCCAAAAACCATCAACGTGATCGGCATCTATTTTGAGCGGGACGCGAGCGGATAGCTGCCACACTCTCCCTCCCGCCCTGGTCTCATGTCAGGATATATGGCGTTTCCCGGCGAATGAAGTACCGGTCTGCATGAATAAAACGCGTCAAGACAATATCTTAGAACCCCGCTTCTGATTCCATCAGAAGCAGAAAGGCTCCGTTCTGTCGGAAACACAGGGTTCAGGAGCGTTTACGGGATCTTTTCACAGAACTGCCCAACCTTCCCGCCACCGCCAACGCGGGGTCAAGGTGACCGCATGAAAGCGGCAACAGCAGATCAACGGTTTCAAGAAGGCTTCTTTGATCGTCCGCCCTTGGCGGTCGGCAGCGCCTTCGACTTCTTTGGAGCGGCGGAATGCGCCTTGTGCCCGTTCAGCTTTCTGCGGCCGCGCACGGCGCCGGCGCTCTTTTCAGCGCTCGCCAGAGAGTGTTTCTTTTCCTCGCGCGCCGCCGCACGCAGCTTCTTTCGCTTCCTTTCGCAGGCGTCGCATTTGCAGCCGATCGGCTTCAGATACTCCTTGAAATATTCGGTGCCGTAATCGTAGTTGATCTCCTCGCCAGGCGCGATGTCCTTGATGGCGCGAATATCAACGCGGCGCTTGACCTTGCGGACGTCCGACTCCGCGTTCGGTTTACAGGAATGGTTGATATAGCGCGCGATGTTCGAGCGCATGGAACCGTCGATGGTCCAGCGGCTGGTGATCTGGAAGAGATACTTGTTCTCGACCGCGTCGTCCTTCTCCTTGGTGCAATCGAGCAGGCGTCCGACGTATCGGATAATCTTCGTGCCCTTCTTGATTGGCTTGGTGGCGAAGAGGCCGAGCCCGGTGCGGGAGCGACCGATGCGGTAAGGCTTATTCGGAGAGATGACAGGCATGATCGGCTAACTGAAATGCTCACTGATGATGACGAGCTTCGTGAATGCGCTGTTTTGCATGATTCCACGGCAATTGTCAGGTGTCTCCCTCCATGCGTGTTGACCGTCCCTCACGGCATATGGGTTTATCTTCGCCCTGGTTTCTGCAATAAGCAACTCGTGCGCTGGAAGCGTAAACGATAATGGGGCTCTCGAAAAAGGACGAAGCATTGTTAAAGGTGGATTTCTCCCGGATCAATCAGGCCAAGGCGGTCTTCGATGACATCTACATCCAGGACGATCCAAGGTCGTATTTCTCGACCCTGGGCGACCTCGACTACATGATCACCGATGTCGCCGAGCCGGTCATCCGCCAGATACTATCCGCCAAGGCTTCCGTCACCGAATCCAAACCAGTCGTGCTCGATGTCGGCTGCTCATACGGCATCAACGCCGCCGTGCATCGCTTCCCGCTGACCTTCGGCAGCCTGCGCCATCGCTACGCCCGGCGCGAGATCAAGGCCGTGTCTTCCGAAGAGCTGATGCAGCTCGACCGCAACTTCTATGCGGGCTGGCCCGATCATGGTCTCGCACGGTTTATCGGCCTCGACGTATCTGCGCCGGCCGTTCGCTATGCGACGCGCGTCGGACTTCTCGATCAGGGTATCGTCGCCGACCTCGAGAGCCAGCCGCTTTCCGCGGAAGACACGCGCATCATCAAGCCTGTCGACGTCATTCTGTCCACGGGATGCATCGGCTATGTCACCGAAAAGACGTTCAGCAAGCTGCTCGATGCAACCGACAAGAAGCCATGGATCATTTCCTTCGTGCTGCGAATGTTTCCTTATGACGCGCTTGAAAAGACCTTCGCCCAGCGTGGCCTGGTCACGGAAAAGCTGGGCGGCGTAACCTTCATCCAGCGCCGTTTTCGCGATGCCGAAGAGTTCGAGAACAGCCTTGCGACACTTGCGGCCGCCCAGATCGATTCAACAGGACTTGAGTCCGAAGGTCTGTTTCACGCCGATTTGATCCTTTCCCGGCCAGAGGCGGATGCGCGCATCGCTTCGCTCGAAGACATCGTCACCGTGGCTAGCGGACGGGGTCGTCCGATCGCGCCGCGTTATGTGCATGTCGAGAGCGACGACGGCTTGCAGGTGACGCTGGAGCCGTGATCCGTGCCTCGTGCGCCCCGCGATTCCATGACTGTTCGGAGTACGCCATCAGGCCTTGAGACGTAGTTTGGCAGACTCGAATACGAACGTATCCACCGCCGACCAGCTTGATTGTTTTTTCGGGAGATCGTTGAATGACAAGCTCGCGCCGCTGCCTCACCGCCAGCCTTTGTGTTGCCGCGGCGACGATGCTTGCCCCTCTACCAGCCCTCGCCGACCGCTGCGACGATCTGGCCGCGCAACTTAAAAGCCAGATCGACGGCCTGAACATCGGCAAGACCGCAGCCAATGTGATTTACCTGTCGCATCCCGCGACCACGCAGTTGATCCTCGGTTGCTCCAACCGCAAGTTCACCAATGAACTTATCGCGGGCACAGACACCCGCAAACCGAATCCCGAGTTTTACGATCTGGTGGCGCGAGCCTCCGCCATCATCTTCACGATCCCGATCGCCGACACGTTGAGAGGCGCGACCCGCTGCATGAAACGCATGGGCCTGTTACGCGGCGACGACGTGCAGACGCGCTTCCGGCGGCTGAACATGCATTGCACCCGCACCAAGACCAGTTCCGCCATCGCGGTGTCCCGCGGCATCGACGAGTAAACGGCGCGAACCATCGGAACTGCCTCGGCCGGGATTCGCTGCCAGTCGTCGCGGCGATCTGGTATTCTCTCCAGGCTTTGCGTTGGAGGGTCAAAAATGCAGGATGAGAAAACTTACACAGGCGGCTGCCATTGCGGCCAGGTGCGCTTCGAGTGCACGACGGATCTTGCCATGGTGACCGCGTGCAACTGCTCGATCTGCACCAAGAAGGGATTGCACATCACATTTCTCGCGCCTCAAAGTTTTCAACTCCGGGCGGGCGAGGATAACCTCAGGGAATACCTGTTCAACAGGCAAATGATCCGGCATCAGCTTTGCATCGACTGCGGCGTCGAGGTATTCGCGCGCGGCAAGAAACCTGATGGCACCGAGGTGGTCGCCCTCAATGTGAGTTGCATCGACGGCATCGAGCTGTCCCGTCTTACATTGACGCCGGTCGACGGACGCAGTCTCTGAAACCCCGCGCTTTCGCCATAACGTTTTCGTGCCCGAGCCCTTCCGCTTCTGATGGAATCAGCAGCGGGCTCCATGATTTTGTTTTGACGCGTTTTCTTCACGCGAACCGGTGCCCGTCCTCGGGTCAGCCCGAGGACATGCTTCGCTTAAAGCCGCTCCAGAACATTTTCAGCCCTTCGTTCAGCGCAAAACAAAAAAGGCGCCACGATGCTATCGCGACGCCTTTCGATGATCATCCTGACCGGTCAGGTCTGCTGGATGGCCGACAACTCCCACTTTCCTCCATCCCGGCGCGCGAAGGTCCAGATCTCGGCCGCTTCCTGCGGCTGGTCGCCGCCATCCACGATGCGGCCGCTGGCGCGCTCAGTGGTCTTGTCGATCAGCGAGTAGCGCAGCGCCACCGTGGCATAGTCGGTCACGCCCTCGCGCCATGCTTCCGCAAGATCGCCCTGCAGAAGCTTGACGTCTGACACCGTGTTGACAACGCCGCGGGCCTCGTTGGCCCGGAGATCTTCGGTGAAGTACGACACCATTTCCGGCGTCGCCAGCGTGTGCAGGGTATTGACCTCTTCTTTCGACCACGCGGCCTGGATATCTCCGAGCAGGCGCTCAAAGGTCTCATAATCGGATGGCGTGATTTCCAGCGGCGCGGCGTTTGACATCGAACCGAAACCGAGACCGCTGCGGGCATTGGTTTGAGCAGCGGGTCCCGGCGTCGGTCCGGCATAGGCAGGCGCATTACGCCGCTGCCACCACGACATCGCAAAACGCACGAGGAGATAGATCAGGCCGACCTGGAGCACCAGGCCGATGATGGACGACAGACCTTCGAGGCCGCCGAACAGACCGCCGCCGAACAGCATGCCCAACAAGCCAGCGCCGAGAAAACCGGCGGCGAGACCGCCGAGCATCCCCATGCCCGGCCGGGCGGAGCGTCCAGCCGCCGCGGCGCCGGCGGCGGGACGGCCGGGTTGACTCATGGTGCGGTCGAACGGACGCGCCGCGTTCGGCGCGGTGCTGGTGGCGGGCGGCGCGGAGAAGGTGTGCGAGCCGCGCGACCCCATGCTCTTGCCTCCACCGATGCGGGCGTCCGCTGTCGAGACAGCGAACATCAAGGGCAGCGCCAACGACAGGACGACGGCGAAAGCCTTCATCAAGCCGGACGCCCGCTTAGCCAATTTCATACGTTGTTCCTCTTCTCTCTTTTCCTGCAGGATACGTGCCCCTAAAATGGTTAGCTCGGATCAAAAGAAAAGTCTTATCGAGGCATAAAACTGCGGCTCACCGTCGCGGGAAACTTCGGCTGTACTCCCTCATCCTCGCGCCAGGTCGAGAAAATGCCGCCCTGCCTTGTCTTCGATTTCAACGATCCACGCATCCGGATCGAATCGAACTTCTCTCGCAAGGCGATCTTCGATCGCCTGCTCGGCGACAGGCTCGGCCGACGAAGGCGCAAACACACGCTCAACGGGCCGACTGTCGTCGTATACGGCCTGCGGCGCGGGGGCGTAAAGCATCGCATTGCCGTCGAGCAACGCCAGCTTGACGAATACGGCGCCTGCCTCATCCGCGCCACGGCGGCGCACCGCCCCGAAAACGCCCTCGCCCTGGCAACGGCGCAGATAGGCAGCGACCCATATGCTCGACTTCAGACGCATCATGAACGACGATACGCAATTCGCGACGGCGATGCCAGTGCGGCCTGTGCATTGATGCGGCAGGGTCGAGCAGGCATGGGGTCCGCTCTTCAGCTTCCGTCGTTTGTCTGCTTCCGGCGGCTCTGCTAGAGCGTGAGCTTGAAAATCCTCCGAAATACTCAAGGACCGTTCATGATCCCCCGTTACGCCCGCCCGGAAATGGTTTCGATCTGGGAGCCGCAGACCCGCTTCAAGATCTGGTTCGAGATCGAGGCTCACGCCGCGGATGCCCAGGCCGAACTCGGCGTAATTCCGAAGGAAGCGGCCGAGATTATCTGGGCCAAGGCGAAAGACGCCACTTTCGATATTCAGCGAATCGACGAGATCGAGCGCGAAACCAGGCACGATGTCATCGCCTTCCTCACTCACCTCGCCGAAATCGTCGGTCCCGAGGCGCGCTTCGTGCATCAGGGCATGACGTCATCGGACGTGCTCGACACCTGCCTCAACGTGCAGCTCACCCGGGCTGCCGATATCCTGATCGCCGATATCGATAAGCTGCTCGGGGCGCTGAAGACCCGCGCGTTCGAACACAAGATGACGCCGACCATCGGCCGCTCGCACGGCATTCACGCCGAACCCGTAACCTTCGGCCTCAAGTTGGCTTACGCCTATGCGGAGTTCTCGCGCGCCAGGGAGCGCCTGACCGCGGCCCGCCGGGAGGTCGCGACCTGCGCGATATCGGGCGCGGTCGGCACCTTCGCCCAGATCGATCCGCGCGTGGAAGAGCATGTCGCGGGCGCGATGGGATTGATCCCCGAGCCGGTCTCAACCCAGGTGATACCGCGTGACCGCCACGCGATGTTCTTCGCGACGCTCGGCGTCATCGCGTCGTCGATGGAGCGGCTTGCCATCGAGATCCGCCATCTGCAACGCACCGAGGTGCTGGAAGCCGAGGAGTTCTTCTCCGAAGGCCAGAAAGGCTCGTCGGCGATGCCGCACAAGCGCAACCCGGTCCTGACCGAAAACATCACGGGGCTGGCGCGTATGGTGCGCGCCTGTGTGACCCCCGCTCTGGAGAATGTCGCGCTATGGCATGAACGTGATATCTCGCACTCCTCGGTCGAACGCATGATCGGCCCGGACGCCACCGTGACGCTCGACTTCGCGCTCAATCGCCTCGCGGGCGTCATCGACAAGCTTCTGGTCTATCCCGCCACCATGCAAAAGAACCTCGACCGTCTCGGCGGACTCGTGCATTCGCAACGCGTGCTGATCGCGCTCACACAAAAAGGCGCGAGCCGCGAGGATGCCTACAAGCTGGTTCAGCGCAACGCCATGCCGGTGTGGCGCGGCGAAGGTGACTTCGAGACGCTTCTGAAGAACGATGCCGAGGTGACGAAATATCTCACCGACGCCGATATTGCCGAGCAGTTCGACCTCAATTATCACCTCAAGCACGTCGATACGATCTTCAAGCGGGTGTTCGGAAGCGCTTGAGCGCGCAAGCCGCCATCCAATCGCCAAATCAGGCGGGGAGACATGCTTCGCTCGAAAACACTACAGGCTAACTCCGCGTTAACCCTGACAATCGTAGGGTTTATTGATACCGATCACCGGTCGACCGGCGGGCCGATTTATGGCGTTGGCGCAGAAAATCTCAAACCTACCGGTTGAGCGCCGGCGCTTCCAGCGGGTCAGGGTTCACCTGCTGGGCCGCTACATGCTGCCGGATCGGCGCGAGTTCCCCTGCCAGGTTATCAACATGTCCCCCGGCGGGCTGGCCATGCTGGCGCCCGGTATCGGCCATGTCGGCGACCGGGTTATTGTCTATCTCGACCACATCGGCCGGGTCGAAGGCAGGATTACCCGGATTATCGACAGCGGGTTCGCCATGAACATCAGCGCGACCCCGCGCAAGCGCGACAAGCTGGCCTCGCAACTCACCTGGCTCGCCAACCGCGATATCCTCAACCTTCCTGAGGATCGCCGCCACGACCGCATCGTGCCCCGCAACCCAATCGCGATCCTCGCCCTCGAGGATGGTACAAGGATGACATGCCGGATCATCGACCTCTCGATGTCAGGCGCCGCCGTCTCAGCTGAAAAGACACCCCCGCTGCAGTCCAGGGTCGCACTCGGCAAGGTGCTGGCCCGCGTGGTGCGAAATCTGGAAGAAGGTTTCGCGCTCGAATTCATCCACGAGCAACACCCCGACACGCTTGAAGACGACGTTACCGCCAGGTAAATGGCCTCACCCTCCGCGGTGTAATAAGCGTGTCATAAGCGAGTGAAATAACGCCTCCGGTTTCAATGGGTTCCAGTGACGGGATCTCTGAAAAGAGGCGAAGCAATAATGAATAAGAAGAAATTCAACGCGGCAGTATGCGGCTTTGGATTAGTTTTAGCTACATCCCAGCTCACCCCGGCCGGCGCCCAGGAAATGGAACTGTATGTCGATACAGTTACCAAGCAGGTTTACACGGAGCCCGGTAAGAACAGGGTGATGATGGGGACTTTTCAGCAGATAAAGAAGGGTTCAGGCCAGCGGGCGCAGAGGGGCTCAAGCCACCAGGCACAGAAAAATACAGGACAAGCCGTCGCAGACCGCACCGTCGCGCAGGATAATGATCTCCCGGTTGTAAAAACCAGGGAGAAAAAAGAGTGGTACGATAAGCTCAAAATTCGTGGCTATACGCAATTCCGCTACGCCAGCACCGTGGGCGGAGACAAGGATGCGGTCTCCTACTGGCCTGATCGCTCGGTAGGCGAGAATAGCTCTTTATTCATCAGACGGGCGCGTCTGATTTTGTACGGAGATGTCAGCGATAATCTCTATCTGTATCTACAGCCTGATTTCGCCAGTACTCCGTCCGGCTCCAGCACAGGTAATTTCGGCCAGCTAAGGGATGCCTACGCCGATATTGCCTTCGATGACAGAAAGGAATTCCGCGTCAGGGTCGGGCAATCAAAAGTCCCCTTCAGTTTTGAGAACATGCAATCCAGCCAGAATCGCCTTGCGCTTGACCGTAACGACGCGCTGAATAGTTGCTGTCGGGATGAGCGCGACATCGGCGCGTTCTTCTACTGGGCCCCGGCTCATATACGCGAACGGTTCAAAGACCTCGTAGCGAACAATCTGAAAGGATCGGGCGATTATGGCGTGTTCGCCTTCGGTTTCTACAATGGACAGGGCGCCAACCGGGTTGAACAGAATAATGATATGCATATGGTCGCCCGCGTCACCTATCCGTATATGTTCGGCAACGGTCAGATCTTTGAAGCAGGTGTACAGGCTTTACATGGGCGCTTCGTTACATCGACCGGCCCTGTAAACGGAATTACTCCGATCATGAACGCCCCCGCGAAAGGATTCAAGGATGAGCGTATCGGGGTGCACGCTGTCCTTTATCCCCAGCCCTTCGGGTTTCAGGCGGAATGGAACTGGGGACGTGGGCCTCGGTTGAACGACACTCAGACCATGCTTACCGAAGCTCCGCTCAGCGGCGGTTATGTTCTAGCAAACTACAAATATGATGCGGGACAGTGGGGCGTGCTGTTCCCGTTCGTTAAATGGCAGCACTTCGAGGGTGGGCAGAAGTTCGAGCGCAACGCTCCACAGAACTACGTCAATGATTGGGAGTTCGGCCTGGAATGGCAGTTTACGAAGGAGATTGAGCTTACAGCGGTTTATCACATGATGAATCGCACCGATGTGACGAACGCCCCTTACGAACGATACAGGGCTGATGTTGTGAGATTCCAGCTCCAGTGGAACTATTGATACGCTCAAAATTGCTGATGTCCTTCAATGACGCCCCTATGTCGTATGCCTGTCATAAATCATAAGTAGGCTTCCTCTTAGGTGCGGAAGATGCCGTTGAGTTGAGTTCAATGTTGCCTTTCCTCGAGTTTCACGGGACTTTACGCTCATCCAGGGTTGTAAAATGAACCGGTTGCAAAATTTTGTTGAACAGAGTGTGACCGGCGATAAGTCGAATCGCGCCGGATACGCCTTCGGACCGGAGAAATTGTCGCCATCGGGCGAAAACCTGGACGTGCGATGCAACCGCCCGGAGAATACGTTCTCCGGGCTGTCCTCTTGCCTTCCTTCGGCCTCTGCGGATCTTCTCGTCGGCCGAGTAACGTCGACATGTCTGTCGGCGGATGTTCTTCAGAACGTGGTCTGGCGGCGCCTCGACGGGCCGGGATCTGCTTTATCTTCGCACGTTGCGGCTAGGATGAACCAGAGACCCTCCCTTCGGAAAGTCCCTCAATCTGTCCAGGGCAATCTCTTATCAGGGTCGGTTCCCATGTACCGGTTCTGGGCCCCCCGAACAGCCGGCCTGGTCGCCAAAGGGCGCGAACAATAGCTGTAGCCATAGCTGTCATCATAGTTATAGGAGGACACGAACGGGTAGCCATAATCGGGGTGGTCCCAACCCCCGCCGCGCCAGCGTACTTCGGCAGTGTTCTGATAATTCATAGATTTTATCGTCGTTATATGTGTCGGCACCGGCCCGGCGTGGGCGCTCATGCCGATCATCACGATGATTGCAGCAAGGATGGTGGTGAGCAGAGAGTTCGAATACCTCATGATCAATCTCCGTGCTTGTGCGGCGCTTTAGCGCGGCCGACGCTATCCTATTGAGACCAGCGTTTTTGGGACATATTGCTCCCAATCGATGCTCTGCGCCATGCGCGTTGTTGTCGCCTAATAACTGCTATCTTTTAGGGCGCAGCCTGACCGCCAGATCAGTGTCGCCTCGGATTTGGCTGGCAACTCAAAAGGATGTGTCGGAGTGCTCAAGTTCACAGCTGCAGGTTCACAGCGGCAGGTCTGTGTAGGTAGGACTGCGAGGATCAGCACAGCTGCTAGAATAAGCGTATCCTGCACACCGTCGGTCCCAAGTATTCGTAGCCCCAAGTATTCGTAGCCCGGTGTCTCTACGACCTCCCTCTGCCCCGAATGCTCATGTTGGTGCCAGCAGAAGCTTGGGAAGCCGTATCAAATTATAGGCGGCAAGCGCCAAGGCGAAGACGGCACCCACCCGCTCACGGCCTCGTAGTTGACTTTGGCCCAGCGGAACTCTTGATCCAGCCGAGGCTGTCTTCAACAAATTGATATTGTCCGAGGTCCTTAGTTCCATCAGCTCCTGGCGAGAGACTTCGCGCCCGGGTTCATTCATGAGCCACTTTCCGACGCTCTCGCGAATAGCGTCACCGCCCGGTAAACGGCCGTTCTCGAAAAATCACCTCCCCGATCGCCGCCATCCGCTTCCGCCACGATAGAAGCTCGCGACCCTCAAGGTTAATGGCAGGCGTGTTTCAATAAGAAAATCCCGATTCCATCGGGATTCAATCGCTAATGCCTAAAGTTTGAATCAAGGACGATCGCTAAAATTTGAATCAATTTTGATTCAAGTATTGATTCAATTAGCTGCGAACTTGACTTGTATTTGCGTCGAATACACTTCGAGTACTTAGCGGCGGTGCAAATTCTTTGTGCGAAATGTGGTCCCAACAAGAAACGGGGGCCACAATGCTCAACAGGGGACAGGGAGTGGGACTGGCGGTCGTTGGCGCCATCCTGTGGGGAGTAGCAACATCAGCGGGCGCCGCGGAAGCAGAAAAGCTCTATGCAAGTCTCGGCGACGCCACACGGGCTCCGATCGGCTGGGTGGAGTTCTGCAACGACTCTCCGAAAGAGTGCCGTCCTGGCGCAACACAGCCGCGCGATATCGTCTTAACGCCAGACGCCTGGCGGGATCTTCTGAAGGTCAACCGCTGGGTCAACGAAACCATCAAGCCGATGACGGACAAGGATCACTGGGGCGTCGTCGAAAAGTGGTCGCTTCCCACCGACGGCCACGGAGACTGCGAGGATTACGTCCTGTTGAAGCGCAAGATGCTGATCGACGCCGGGTGGCCGCGTGAAGCGTTGCTGGTCACGGTCGTCCGCGACAAGCAGGGCGATGGCCATGCCGTCCTGACCGTAAAGACCGACAAGGGTGAGTTCATCCTCGACAACCAGAATGAGAACGTCCTGGCCTGGACGAAGACCGGCTATCGCTTCATGAAAAGGCAATCGCAAAGCGACCCTGATATCTGGGTCGCACTGGATGACAATCATCCGGCGGTCGCGACGGCCAGTTCCCGATAAACAACAATACGAGACCCGCGACCCGGTCATACCCCTCCCCGTCCCCAGACCGGCTCGCGCGCGGCCAGCCTTCCCCCAAGAGGCTGGCCGCACCCCTTTTGGGAAAGCTGACGAGGACTATAGCGTTTTCGAGCGAAGCATGTCCTCGGGCTTGAGCCCTAAGGATGGAATCCGGTTCGCGTGAAGAGAACGCGCCAGAACAACAATCCAGAGCTTCGCTTCTGATTCAATCAGAAGCGAAATACTCGAGGTCAACTTCAATATTTCTGAGAAGTGGAATGTGGACGGAAAACCGCACCGCACTTTTCTCTTTCCGCTGTGGAGCCGATCAGCGCGCTACCACATGAAACAGCGGTCGCCAGCGGCTCAACCTTTCAGGCCGAGCAACTCGACGTCAAAGATCAGCGTTGCATTGGGCGGAATGACGCCGCCGGCACCGCGCGCGCCGTAACCGAGTTCCGGCGGAATGATCAGCGTACGCTTGCCGCCGACCTTCATCGTCGCGACGCCTTCGTCCCAACCTGCGATCACGCGACGCTTGCCGATCGGGAACTCGAAGGGTTCATTGCGATCCACCGAACTGTCGAATTTCTTGCCCTTCTGCCCGTTCTCGTAGAGCCAGCCGGTATAATGCATGATGCAGATCTGGCCCGGCTGGGGCAACGGACCATCCCCGACCTTTGTGTCCGTGATCTGCAAACCCGATGCTGTCGTCATGGTTTTCTCCGCGGTTTGGGCCGCTGCCGTAGCTGAGGCCTCGATCAGAATAACGCTGCCGGACGCAACCGCGAGAACAAACGTCAAAACGCCCGCATATCGAAGCACCCGCATCGCTACGTTCTCCAGCCTGTTAACGGTCTCCACCTCTAACCCAAGAGACACGCGACGACCACGGCTTTTTGCGACCGCCAGCGTTGAGATTCCGCCGGGATCAGCCGGTTCGCTTCAGGCCCTTTCGGAAACGCAGGCCGTTCGCGGCGTAGGCCTTCGCGCCGCTTCCCATCGTCTCGATCTCGGAAGGCTCAAGCGTGCGGATCGCGCGCGCAGGCGCACCGACAATGAGGGAATACTCCGCGAACTGCTTGCCTTCGGTGATGAGCGCACCGGCGCCGACGATACAGCCGCGACCAACCCGCGCACCGTTCATCACGATCGAACCCATACCGATCAGCGCGCCATCTTCGATGGTGCAGCCGTGCAGAATAACGTTATGGCCAATGGTGCAGTCGCTGCCGATGGTCAGAGGAAACCCTTCGTCGGTATGACAGGTGCAGCCGTCCTGAACGTTGGAACCCGCTCCAACCTCGATCCACTCATGATCCCCGCGCAGCACCGCTCCGAACCACACGCTCGCATCCTCGCGCAGACGGACCCTGCCAATCACCGCGGCGTTTTCGGCGATGAAATAGCGCCCGCTTTCAGGAAGGTCCGGCCCCTGCCCATCGAGTTCGTAAGTCGCCATGACGGCCTCCTGCTATAGCGAAAATGCTCCAGGGGCGACAATGCCACAGCGCCGCTCAGACGAGCAGCCCCACCGCCTGCAGCGTCATCACCACGCAGGTGCCGGACATCAGGCTCCAGAACCCGGCGATCACCGTCGCCATCATGACGAACTCAAAACGGCGGCGCTCGATGCGTCGTCCGCGAAGTGTGTTGCGCATGATGATGAAAGGCGCCGCGAAGACCAGGAACGGCACCGCGGCAAACGCCCGGGCGACGATTCCCTGCTGCAGCAATCCGAATCCGGCCGGCCGTTTGACAAACGCCTGGTAACCGCTGGCAAGCGCGCCCGCGATGGCGAATCCGATGCACAGGGAGAAGAAGGAATTCAACGCATCCGGCGACATCAGAAGGGCATCCGTTCACGACCACGTCCCCTCCTTCGCAAAATGCCGACTGCCCCGCCACCTTATCCTTAAGAAACGGTTAACGCGACGCACACCGCGACAGTTGCACGGCGACTGCAAATGCCTTCGGCATGAAAACTTCATATTGCGTGGCATAGTCGCGGGCTGATTCGTCCTCTCGGAAATGTCCGTCCCATGGCCTTGCTGCTGTCCGCTCCGCGTCGGTCGCGCGGATCACATAAACCGCGCGCCAGTCACCTGATCCCCCTTCTCGCAGCCGCCGTGATCGCGATGCCTTCGATCACCGCGGTCGCCTATCTGTTGTGGCCAACCTGGACTCCCAAAGCACCTGACGACAACAAGCGGTTGCCGGTCAGCATCGGGCAAACCGTGTTCAATGTGCCGGAGCGCGCCTTCCGCGTGAAAGTTCAGAGGCATTCGGGACCGCAGGAGCGCATCGATCTGAGTTTCCTCTATCCTTCGCTGGCCACGCCGGACGCGCCAAGACGTGTCACCGCCGAAAGCGCCGAAGATGAACCGCAGGCGTTAGACCGCATCTTCCTGTCGATCACCGCCCATCACGATTCTCTGGCGCCGGACGCCCTCGTGCGGACAATCTACCCTCGTTACCTTGATACGGCCCGCACGCAGGCCGAGGACGGATTATCGATGCACGCATTCCGTGACGGAACGCCATATGCGGGAGAGGATCTGTTCATCGCGCAGACGCCAGCGCTGGTGACGCGATGCACGCGCGAGGCCATGACGCCGGGCATGTGCCTGAGTGAACGCCGGATCGGCGATGCCGACCTGACGTTCCGCTTTCCGAGACAATGGCTGACCGAGTGGCGCGACGTTGCCGGGGCGATGGAGCGGCTCGCGCAACAAGTGCGCCCGATGCAAGATCGTTAACCAACGTCGGCCAGATCCTCCTCAAGGATGGCCATCTGAAACTGAAACGAGCGGTCGTCATCCTCGTCATCGACGAACAGCACGCCAATGAACTCCTCGCCGATATAGACCTCAGCCGAGTCGTCCTTCTTCGGACGTGGCACCACACGAATCTTGGCGTTGCCGAACACGCGCTTGAGGTAGGCGTCGAGTTTCCTGACTTCCTGAACGTTCACGGCAATCTCCAGATGTTGAGGGTTCGCAGGGCTTCTAGAGCATCGGACCCGAAAGTGGGAACCGGTTTCGGGATAAATCCGATGCTCAATCAATTAACTGGAGCGGCGGAGCTGATTCCATTTGACCGGCCGCCGCTCCAGAGCATGATCCCGAAAAGTGGAAACCACTTTTCGGGATCATGCTCTAGAGAACCTTGGCAAGCTTATGTTTCGAGTGTCGCGTTCAGCATCTGATTCATGGTGCGCGAGGGCTCCGAGCAGCCGGCCGGACCGATCGTCCTGGCTGGAACGCCGGCGACGGTGACATTGTGCGGCACTGGTTTCACGACGACCGATCCGGCCGCGATGCGCGCGCAATGTCCGACCTCGATATTGCCGAGGATTTTCGCGCCCGCGCCGATCATGACGCCGTGACGGATCTTCGGATGGCGGTCCTCGTTCTCCTTGCCGGTGCCGCCGAGCGTCACGCCATGCAGGATCGACACGTCATCTTCAATAACGGCGGTTTCGCCAACCACAAACCCGGTGGCATGATCGAGAAAAATGCCGCGGCCGATCCTGGCTGCCGGATTGATATCCACCTGAAACACCGACGAGGAACGGCTTTGTAGGTAATAGGCAAAATCCTTGCGGCCTTTCTGGAAGAGCCAGTACGCAAGGCGGTGGGTCTGAATGGCCTGGAAACCCTTGAAATAGAGCAGCGGATCGATGAACCGCGCCGTTGCCGGGTCCCGGTCATACACCGCCACCAGATCGGCGCGAAACGCGTTGCCGATGTCGGGATCGTCGCGAAGCGCCTCATCGAAGGTCTGGCGGATCAGGTCGCCTGACAGGGCCGAATGGTCGAGCCGCTCCGCGACACGATGCACCACCGCAGCCTCAAGCCGATCATGGTGAAGAACGGCCGAATAGATGAAGGCCGCCAGCTCAGGCTCGCGGCGAACGATGTCTTCGGCCTCGCTGCGGACGCGATCCCATATCGGATCGAGCGCAGCGAATTTGGGGTTCTGCGGATTGACGTGCTGGATCGCCATGGTCGTCTCGAAACCTTGAACTCTGCCTCGCAGTTTAACATGGCGCGAGGTCGTTGTCCTTGCCGTTCAGCGAATATTCATTCGGCCTGCTTAGGATCCGAACCCTTGAGGGGTGTCCCCAGCGGGTCGATTTACCCCAAGCAAATTATGCATTTACGCCGGACACTCAATAGGCGTAACGGCGCGCCGCGCAACCGGAGGAAAACGCATTTCCACCCGAGTCCTACACAGGCGCTCCATGGAAGCACCTTGGGCCTGGATCGCGGCTGCCATCATTCCCATTCTTCTGCTCGCCCCCGCGATCTGGAACGGCTATCCGCTGCTTCAACATGATACCGGCGGCTATCTGGCGCGATGGTACGAGAGCCATCTCGAGATCAGCCGCTCGAACGCGTATGGCATCTACCTTCATCTGGGCCAGGGTTCCTACTTCTGGATCAACCTGGCATGCCAGGCGCTGCTGACGCTGTGGATCCTGCATTTGACCCTGCGCGTGCTCAACATGGCGCAGCCATTGCGACTCCTCACGATCGCCCTGATCCTGATCACGGCCACGGCGCTACCCTGGCTCGCCAGCATGCTGCTGACCGACATTTTCGCGGGGCTGGCGGTGCTCGCGCTCTATATCCTCGTTGTGCATAACGGCAAGCTCTCGATCGCCGAGAAGATCTCGCTGTTTCTGTTTACGTCCTTCGCGGCGGCAAGCCACACGGCGACATTCGGTGTTCTGTTGGGCCTGTGCTGCGCGGGCTGGATTGTCAAGCCATTGCTCGGCCCCAGGCTTCAGGTCGGAGGTCTGGTTCAGGGTTCCCTGACGATCGTGACCGGCGCGGCCATGCTGCTGGCCGCCAACTTCATGTTGACGGGTCAGCTTACCTGGACGCCCGGCGGCGCGGCCGTATCGTTCGGGCGCATGATGCAGGACGGCATCGTGGCGCGCTATCTCAACGACCATTGCGACAAAATCAAGCTGAAGCTGTGCCCCTATCGCGATCAACTGCCGGCAACGGCGGATGACTTCCTTTGGGGTAATGACAGCATCTTCGACAAGCTCGGCCGCTTCGAGGGCCTGAACGGGGAGATGGAGTTCATCGCCACGCACGCGCTGGTGGCCTACCCGCTCTGGCAGGCCGAAGCCGCGGTCGAAGCAACGGCAGAGCAACTGGTGAGCGTCGACACCGGCGAAGGCAATACCGGATGGATACCGCACACCTACGGCATCATCGAGCGCTATCTGCCGGAGCAAGTGAAGGTCATGCGCGCCGCGCGGCAGCAGCACTGGAATATGAAATTCACGGCTATCAACTGGATCCACGTCCCTGTCGCGCTTGCCTCGATGCTGTTGCTTGCCGCGATCGCCCTCGCCGCGCTGTGGCGCAGGCGGCTTGACGACGTCGATCTTCTAGCCGCCACGGTTACCGTCGCGCTGCTCGGCAATGCCTTCATCTGCGGCGTTTTATCGGGCCCCCACGACCGCTACGGCGCGCGCATGGTGTGGGTTGCGACCTTCGTCGTGCTGATCGCGGCGGCGAGATCTCTCGCCAACCGCTATGGTCCGCTTTACGGCCGGCGCGACAAAAACTTCAGCACGCCATCCTTATAGACCTTGTCGCCTACCGCCCGCATGTGGTCGCGGTTTGGAATATCCAGCACTTCCGCTCCGGGAATGATCCTCGCCAACGCCTGCGCGGAGCCTGCGATTTCGTCTTTGCTGCCGACCGCGATCAGCGTCGGCACGCTGATGCTCGCGGCTTCCGCTTCCGTCATCAGCCGCCGCGATCCGCGCAGGCAGGCCGCCAGCGCACGGCGGTCTGATCGGGTCTGATCGGCGAACGCGCGGAACGTGCGGCCGAAGGGATCGGTAACGTCGTCGAGCGAGGCTGCCTCCAGCGCCCTCGCCACGCTTTCGCCGGGACCGCCGCCCTCGATCAGGCCGACGCCAAGACCGCCGAAGATTCCGGAACGTACCCGCTCGGGTCTTGTATCCGCGAGGATTCCCGTCATCCTGGCGCCAAGCGAATACCCCATGATATCGGCGCGCGCGACGCCAAGGTGATCCATCAGCGCCGTGACGTCGCTCGCCATCGTGCCGATGTGATAATCTTCGGGATCGTAGAGCTTGGTGGAATCGCCATGGCCGCGATTGTCGAGGGCGATGACCCGGAATCCGCTCTTGCGCAATTCCGACACCCAGGTCGGATACACCCAGTTCACATTCTTGCTCGACGCGAAGCCGTGCACGAGAACGACGGGATCGCCCTCGCCCTCGTCGAGGTAGGAGATTTCAACTTCGCCGTGATGAAAGCTCGGCATCAGCGCTTCCGTGCTTTGAATGGAGACGGGATGGCCAGCAACGATCGGTAAGACGATTACGCCGGCGACGGCGCAGCGGATAGCCGCCGCAAACGCCTGGCCTTTGAACGTTGCAGCGATGAGCGCGTCAGGCGCTCGGTCGCGGTCTTGATCGATGACAGGAAACCGAGCAGCGCCAGCGCGGCGCTGAACACCCACATCGTGAGATTAAACGCACCGGCAGTGAGCAGCAGCGCCCCTCGCCCCAGGATCTTGATGATCGCGCGGGTCTGTCCGCCTTTGGCTTTTGCAAGGCGAGCGGCGCGCGCCACATCTTTCGGGCCCTGAGCGATCCGCAGGATGTCGAGTGCACCGCGCGTCCCTGTCTTCTCGCTGATGCGGCCGACATCCTTAGCGAGGCGCACCAGTCCGCCGGCTTTCTCGGCGCGAACCGCGGCCTTGATGGCGACCGCCGTCTGACGCGGTTGCGCCAGCGATCCCGCCGCTAAGGCCTTTTTCAGTTGCCGCATATCGACCATCTCGCGCGCCGAACGACCTGCCCACCGGCTCAGGCCCTCACCGAGACGCCCGGCCTTGCGGGCATCCTTGACCAGGGTAAGCCCGACCCGGGCCGGCGCAGCGCCGCCAACGGTCACGAAGGTGGCGCCGGTCACGGCGACGCCTGCGACAGCGAGCCCCAGCAACAGCCGGTCGGTATCCTCGCCCTTCGCCAGATGGCTTCCCTCCCGCACGATGTCCCGGACATCACCGAATACGCAAAGATCGCCGGCGAGCGTGCCCGAGAGACTGGCTCCATCGACGGCATTGCCCGTGACCAGCCCGGAGAAGAATCTCCTTGCGACGTCCTTGGTGGAATTCTCTTCTTCGGCGGCCTCGGTGACGCGTTGAGTCAAATCGCCGGGGATCGATATGCCCCTGGCTTCCGCAAGATCGACGAAACTACCCGCAAGGTCCGGATCCTGCGACGCCAGCGCCGCCTCGATGTTGCGCCCGATCAGCGCAGGATCGTTTCGAAGAACGGATTCAAGCTGAAGATCGGCGAGCCGCACGGGGTCATCCTGGGCAACCAGAACGGCGCCGGCATCCGTGGCGCGTGGCAACAGCACGGCGAACGCCGCCGCGCAGATTGCCGCTGCCGCCATCGCGCTGCCAATTCGCCGCTTGCTCATTGAAAATCCCGATCGCGGCGAGCCCTTCGTTGCACGCCCAGGGTGGTGAGCCGTTTTTCAAGCACAGCTTGTCCCACCAAAAAAGGGGCTCCCTCAAACGAAAGGGTTATGTCGAACTGCATGGCTAACGAACCGGCGGATTTTCCAGATCGGGTTCCGGGGAGCGATAGCATTTCGAGCGAAGCATGTCCGCGGGAGTGACCCTGTGGACGAGAAACCGGCTCGCGTGAAAAGCCTGTGAAAACAACAATCTAGAGCCTCACTTCAAATTCAGTCAGAATCAGGATTGCTCTGGAGCCTTTCACCACTTCACGAAAGCGGTGAAGGGCTCCAGCTTTTTGATCTGACGCGTATCTGATCGCAGAACCGGTATCCACTTTTGCGGAATACGCGCTAGGAATTCGAAGCGCCGGCCAGTATGGTGCCGCGCGATGTCGTTGCGTATCGGTGTATCAATGTCTCGCAACGACTTGAGGTTGAAAGCATGTCCGATCACGTCGTTCCCCACTTCCATAACGATACCGGCGTTGCCGTCATTGAAATCGGCTCGCGGGAATTCATGTGTGTCGGAGCCAATCCACCCTTCGATCATCCGCACGTCTTTCTCGATCTCGGCGACGACGGCGAAATCATCTGCCCCTATTGCTCGACGCTGTATCGTTTCGCGGCCGACCTCGGTCCCGGACAGTCCCGTCCTCCCGAATGCGTGGTGAGGGACAAGGCCGCCTGATCTAGCCTGTGCGCACGTTACGCACAGTCGTCATCGCCGGCGCCGGAATCGGAGGCTTGACGGCCGCGCTGGCGCTGGCGGCGAGAGGGTTTCGCGTTCTCATCATCGAAACGGCCGAACGCCTCGAAGAGGCGGGCGCGGGGCTGCAACTTTCGCCAAATGCAACGCGTATCCTGATCGAGCTCGGCCTGCATGAGCGGCTGTCCGCCCGCGCAGTCGTTCCGGAAGCCGTCAGCATCATGAGCGTAAGGCGCGGCGGCGAGATCTGCCGCCTCCCGCTTGGCGAGGCAGCCGCCTCGCGCGCCGGTGCGCCCTACTGGGTGATGCATCGCGCCGACCTGCAGGCGGCGCTGCTGGAGCAGGTTCACGATCATCCCGGCATCGAACTGCGTCTCGGAGCCAACGTCGAAGACGCGGCCGCGTATGCCACCGGCGGGAATGCCGAGGTGTGCGGCGGCACGACAGGCTCACGGGATACCGCATGGGCGCTGATCGGCGCGGACGGCGTGTGGTCCACTTTGCGCAGGCGGCTTTTTCCGGACGCCACGGCGCTGTTTTCCGGCCTAATCGCATGGCGCGGGACCGTCGAGACCGCACGGCTCCCGCGTGACATGACCGCGCCGCGCATACAGCTCTGGATGGGTCCAGACGCGCATCTCGTGACCTATCCGATGTCGGGGGGACACCGGATCAACCTGGTCGCGGTCGTTTCTGGCGGCTGGACTGAGCCCGGCCGGAACGCTTCGGGAGATGCCGCGGACATCCAACACGCGTTCGCGCAAGCGCACTGGTCCCGGCCCGCGCGCTTGATGATCGACGCGGTCGACCACTGGCGCAAATGGGCGCTGTTCACGATGCCGCCGATGGCGGCGTGGCACCGCGACACCACGGCGCTGCTCGGCGATGCCGCCCATGCGATGCTGCCGTTCGCCGCGCAGGGTGCGGGCATGGCGATCGAGGACGCCGCGGTTCTGGCGCAGTGCCTCGGCGAAGCCGCGAACGGAAACGCCGAAAGCGCCGCGTCCGCGCTCGCGCGTTATGCCGGGCTGCGGCGCGCACGCGTGGCGCGGGTGCAAGACACCGCGCAACTGAATGGACGAATCTACCATCTCGGGGGCGTCGCCGCCTCGGCGCGCGATCTCGCCATCAGGGCGATGGGTCCGCAGCGTATGCTGGCGCGTCAGGACTGGATCTACAGTTGGCGGCCCTGAAGCGGACGGACTCAAACTCAATAAACGGCCCTGTCGGAACGCCCCGGTGCAACGCAGGCGTCACCTGCGGGGGTCGCCTGCGGGCTTCTCCTGCGCCGCGGAAGCCTCGTCACACCTGTTTTTCCGCCACGTTTCATCGGCAAGTTTGGCCGAGGCGCGCGTGGTGATGTAGTCGTTGCGATACGCGACTTCGGCAACGGCGACACCCGCCACGCCCGTATGGGCCTTGTCAATCAGCCTCTGCAACTCCGCTGTGCGGGCCGCCAGATATTTGCGCTGCGCATCGAGTTGCGGACAGTCGTAAAGATCATACGTCGCGGGATCGACGAACGCGCCCGAGACAGCGCTGTCGCCGAGATTGGCGCAACCGCCGAGACCGCCACCCATGGTCAGCAAAGAAACGACCGCGAGCAGCTGCAAACGACGGTCATTCACGGTCAGGTCCGACATTATTCCCCATTGACGAAGCCGGACCAAGCGCCCGTTAAACTGCGAAAAAGCACCGGCTCGTGACCGCATTGAGGCCGATCGAACGATCAGGCGCGGGCGGCTTGCGCCCACTCGCCCTTGCGGAAAACGGGAACACGACGACCGTCGCCGCTGATGCCGTCGATATCGGTCTCGCCTGACCCGATCATCCAGTCGATGTGAATGAAGCTCTTGTTGCCGCCTTGCGCCGCGATCTGCTCCGGCGACAGCTTCTCGCCGCCGACGAAGCACTTCGAATAACACTGACCGAGCGCGATGTGGCTCGCCGCGTTTTCGTCGAACAACGTGTTGTAGAACAACAGCCCGCTCTTCGAAATCGGCGAGGAATGCGGCACCAGCGCCACCTCTCCGAGCCGCCGCGCGCCCTCGTCCGTATCCAGCACCTTGTTGAGCACGTCGGCGCCGCGCGACGCCTTGGCCTCGACGATCCGTCCCTGCTCGAAGCGCACCGCGATCCCCTCGATCAGCGTGCCCTGATACGACAGCGGCTTGGTGCTTCGGACATGCCCCTCGACCCGCAAGGCATGAGGCGTCGTGAACACCTCCTCGGTCGGGATGTTAGGATTGCAGATGATGCCATTCCTGGCCATGGAAGCACCGCCCACCCATTCATGGCCGTCGGCCAGGCCCACCGTGAGGTCGGTGCCGGGTCCGGCGTAATGCAAGGCATGGAAGCGCTGACCGTTGAGCCAGTCGGTCCGCTGGCGCAACGCCGCATTGTGCGCGGTCCAGTTCGCGACCGGATCATCGTCGTCGACGCGCGAGGCGGAAAAAATCGCCTGCGCAAGCTTCGCCACCGCGCCGTCCGGGCTGTCGTCGGGAAACATCAGTCTGGCCCATGCCGCGCCCGGATAGGCGACGATGTTCCAGTTGACGTCGAAACCGACAATCTTTTCAAGCGCCGGCTGGTAGGCCACGGAATTCGCCTTGTTGGCGCGGGCGACTTTCGCTGCGTCTTCACCCGACAGCAGCATCGGGTTGTCGCCGACGATGGCAAGCCGCGCGGTGTTGGCCGCGAACGCCTTGGCCATGCCCTCATAGAGCCATCCGGCGGCGCGATCGAAACTCTCGTCCGGCCCGAACCTGAAGCGCGACAACGTGATGTCTTCGTCGGAGAAGAACGGCGTCACCAGTTCCGCCCCCGCCCGGTAGGCATGTTCGGCGATCCGCCGGACCAGCGGCAGCGCCACGGCGGGCGCAGTGATCAGAAGGTCCTGTCCCGGCGCAAGCCGGAGGCCGACCTTGACCGCGACTTCCGCCAGACGATCCAGCTTCACCGGATCGATCGGCGTGACGATATCGCGCTGATGCTGGGTCATGCGAACTTATCCCAAAAAATGACGCCGGCTGAATCGGGACCGCCGACTAGAGCATGATCCCGAAAAGTGGAAACCGGGTTTTCGGATAAGATCATGCTCTAACAAAAAAATAAGCGACGAGTCTGATTCAACGCAGTTGAAACATACTCTAGCTGTTAGGCGTCGTCTTGAAGCGTCCGACCAGACGCTCCCCGTCCCACATTTCCACATGACGGACGCCAACCAATCTCTTTGCGGCTTCGATGGCCTGGGCGTCATCATCGCACACGATGAGTGTGTCGCTCTGGATGTGGCCTTTGTCGTTAAGGATGTAGACTCGATAATCGGTCACCTGTCCTGTCTCCAGATCTTCGTTATCACCGGCGCGCCTGCGGGCGGAGCGGGCCGGCGCCGGTTCACAAAATGGTGCCCCCAACCCGAGTCGAACGGGTACGTCCCTGACGGGACTACAGATTTTAAGTCTGTTGCGTCTACCAGTTTCGCCATGGGGGCGGTGATTTCAAGTCCCTTCGTCTACCGATTCCGCCATGCCCGCGCGCTTTTCTTTTCAGACACTTAGAGAGGAAATGCAATGGCGGTATTGCAAACGGCCCGCGCGTTCTGCAAATGCGTTCCCTCGGCAATGAAACGATGCAGGAGATGAACCCATGACCTCAACCGACGACGTGACGAACCTGGTGGAGCGGTTGCGGCAGGACGCCGAGATGCTCAAGGACGGCTATCAGAGCAACCTCACCGAGCTTTGGCATGGAGTCGTCGTGAAGGATGCCGCAAAGGCTTGCGCGGAAGCCGCCGACCTCATCGAATCCCAGGCTCAGGCGATGAACAACGCCAAGGCGGAATGGGACGCATTGGATCAATCCCACCGATCCATCGGCGAGCAACTCGGCAACGAGGGCAGGCGTCGTATCGCCGCCGAAACCAGACTGAAAGAGGCCGAGAAGGTGGTCGAGATGGTCGCGGCGATGCGAATTAACAACTCCGAGCAGATTCGACTGGTGACGCGCGCCCGCGCCTATCTCGCTTCAAAAGCGAAGGAAGAATAAGAAGCGTCGCGCGCATTACTACGCAGCTTTCTTCCGTTGCAGCGCCTCCCGGATCAGCGGCAGACGGTCGTTGCCGAAATACATGTCGGTCTTGTTCAGGAAGATCGTCGGCGACCCGAACGCGCCGCGCGCGATCGCCTCGTCGGTATTGGCCTTGAGTTCGTTCTTGATGCCCTCATCTCCGATACCGGTCAGAAGCGTTTCAGGATCGATGTTGAGCGACCTGCAGATCTCGGCCAGTACCGGCTCACGCGAGATGTCCTTGTCATCGCGCCAATAGGCTTCAAACACCGACCTCGCGAATGGCACCATCGCGTCATTGCCGAGCCATAGACAGCCGCGCATGGCCTTGACGCTGTTCACCGGAAACACGGTCGGCGGCATCCTGATCGTGAGTCCAGCCAGCCGCGCCCAATCCGCGAGATCCTTCTTCATGTAGTGAACCTTCGCCGCCACCGGATTTTCCCGTGCGGCCGAAACGCTCGGATTGACGTCATTGAATATTCCGCCGGCCAGAACCGGCCGCCACGAAATCTGCACGCCGAATTCTTTCGCCAGCGGCTGGATGTTGTGGAAAGCGAGATAGGTCCAGGGACTGGCGCAGTCGAAGAAGAATTCGATCATGGGCTGCTTCCTTTAATTCGTCCGATCGCATTGGCCCGCCGACCCATGGCTTGTCAACCTTGACTCAAGACGAGTGTGACGATCAGGATTCGATGTCACGATGGCGATCATAGGAAGAACCCGTCGCACTTTTATGTAACATCACGCGACGCCCGCAATTCGCGCACGGTGGATCACTGCGTGGCGCATGACCCCGTTTGAAACGGACGCGCGTTTTCCTTTCCTGTTGCTGGCAGCAACGGCGAAGAATTTCTACGCCGCGCCGTCGCGCAATGGCGGCGCGAAGGCAAGGTCGAGATCCCACGGGAAATAGATCCAGGTATCCTGCGAAACCTCGGTGATGAACGTATCGACCAGCGGCTTGCCGAGCGGCTTGGCGTAGACGGTGGCGAAATGCGCATCCGGAATCATGCTGCGCACCACGCGCGCGGTGGCGCCGGTATCAACGAGATCGTCGACGACCAGGAGATTCCTGCCTGAACCGCCGCCGAGTTTCACTGTCATATCGGAGATGCCTTTCAGCACCTTCAATTCGCTTTTGTGGAGATGATCGTAACTAGCAATACACACCGTATCGATCACGCGGACACCCAGTTCGCGCGCCACGATCGCGGCGGGAACGAGACCGCCGCGCGTAATCGCGACCACCGCATGGAAGGGCCCGGTCTCGTTCAACCGCCAGCTCAACGCGCGGCAGTCGCGATGAAACTGGTCCCAGGACACCGGAAAAGCCTTGTCGGGGGTTTTGTGAGCGATCACTTGTGATTTCCGTCAGGAGTGTTGTCTTGATAGCGCTTTTCGAGCAAAGCATGTCCCTGGACTTGAGTACAAGCACGCCAACCAGAACAACGAGTGACCGTTACTGAGGCACTTTGAGAGCCGCCAGCATCGCCTTCACGGCGTCCATTGCCGTTGTCAGGCTGGCCTGATCGCGGGATCGCACCACGATGCTCGTGTTCGGCGTTCCGTTCTCGTCGAGGAACGGATAACTGCCGATGGCAGTGTCCGGATGCGCCTCGGCGATCTCGCGCAGCGGCGTGCCGATGTCACCCTCACGGCAGTTGCCGCGCACCGATTCCGACAGCATCCGATCGCCGACCTGCAGCGTCGGCGCGACGATGTCCATCATCGCTTGCATGATCGAAGGCACGCCCGCCATGACGATAACGTTGCCGATGCGGAAACCGGGCGCCAGAATGGTTGCGCTTTGAATCGGTTCGGCTCCCTGGGGAATGCGCGCCATCCGCAACCGCGCCTCGTTCAACTCGCCGGGCTTCTGGTAGCGCTCCTTGAAACGCGCCACCACTTCGGGATCATAATCGATGCTGACATCCAGGGCTTTCGCGACGCTGTCGGCGGTGATGTCGTCATGCGTGGGACCGATCCCTCCCGTGGTGAAGACATAGGTGTAACGCGCCCGAAGCGCGTTCACTGCCGCGACGATATCGGATTCGTCGTCGGCGACGATTCGAACCTCCTTGAGATCGATTCCGATATTCGTCAGGTATTCCGCGATGAATCCGATGTTTTTGTCCTTCGTCCTGCCGGACAGGATTTCATCCCCGATCACCAGAACGCCCGCGGTGACAATATCACCCATCACCTCTCCTCGCCGTCAGCAGGCTCTTGTCCCTCGCCACGCAAGGAAACGATCGTGACACGGCTGCTCGCATTCGTGATCATCACATGACGCGCAGCCGCGCCAGCGTCAAGACGCGCACCTCCCACGGCGTAACGGTACGAGCCGGCGGCGTTCCATCGTGAGGCTCGCCTCAATGCAGACGGAACACGCCATCCACCGCGCGCAATTCCGCAGGTTTGATCAGCCTCGAATGCGCGACCGTTACTGAAAACAGCGGACCGTCGAGTTGCTTTTCCCAAAAGGCGAGGAAATCGCAGAGCGCCGGAAACTTCGGAAACATGTCGTAATTCTGCCAGACGTAACTCTGCAACAGCCACCGCCGGTCCGGCCGGCGGTACAGGATTTCCGCCGTCGTCAGACCGTAGCCGAGCACCTGCTTGCGAAAGTCGTCGGTAACGCCGCCGGGCCGCACATCATCCTTCGAAACCATGTTCAAACCTCCTTGGAAGGAGGCTGCGCCATCGGCGAAGTGACGGGCCGGCTTCCCCGATCGCGCCAATGCCTCCATAGACCCGGCTTCGAACCGTTGGCTGACGGCCGCCATCCGTCGACGGATCATCTGGAAAATGTGACGGCGCACCGCCCCGATCACAAGCCTGAAAGCAAATAATAATGTTGATTAACTTAGTTCTGGCAGCAACTTACCGCGCCTGCTAACACAGGTTACGCCTTGCGAAGGATTCGGTGAACCACGTTGGCAGTCTCCACCCTGGATTGCTTAAAAAATCCGCCTGTCACCCTTGTCCGCGTCCCGAGCGTGCCTTATGTCCTGTCCGGTCATGCTGGCACTCGCTGGCACTGACTGCTAGAATTCACAAACATCACAGATTTTCAATGTCTTAGGAGGACTGCATGAAATTCCGTCCGCTTCACGACCGCGTCGTGGTCAAGCGCATCGACGCAGAAGAGAAGACCGCAGGCGGCATCATCATTCCCGACACGGCCAAGGAAAAGCCCTCGCAGGGCGAGGTTGTCGCCGTCGGCCCCGGTGGCCGCGACGAGGCCGGCAAGCTGATCCCGATCGATCTCAAGGTCGGCGACCGCGTGTTGTTCGGCAAGTGGTCCGGCACCGAAGTCAAGATCGAGGGCCAGGATCTCCTGATCATGAAGGAATCCGACATCATGGGCGTCCTTACCGACGTCGCGCCCGCCAAGAAGAAGGCCGCCTGAGCGCCATTCCCTGCACGATCATTCAAAGGAACAACTCAACATGTCAGCCAAAGATGTCAAATTCGGCGTCGACGCTCGCGACAAGATGCTGCGCGGCGTGGACATCCTCGCCAACGCCGTGAAGGTGACGCTCGGTCCGAAGGGCCGCAACGTCGTGCTGGAAAAGTCGTTCGGCGCACCCCGCATCACCAAGGACGGCGTCACCGTCGCCAAGGAAATCGAGCTTGACGACAAGTTCGAGAACATGGGCGCGCAGATGGTGCGCGAAGTCGCCTCCAAGTCAGCGGACGCGGCCGGCGACGGCACCACCACCGCGACGGTTCTGGCCCAGGCGATCGTGAAGGAAGGCGCCAAGTCGGTCGCCGCCGGCATGAACCCGATGGACCTGAAGCGCGGTATTGATCTCGCCGTCGAAGCCGTGGTCGCGGACCTCAGCCGCAACTCCAAGAAAGTCACCTCGAACGAGGAAATCGCCCAGGTTGGCACCATCTCGGCCAACGGCGATTCCGAAATCGGCAAGTTCCTCGCCGACGCCATGAAGAAGGTCGGCAACGAGGGCGTCATCACGGTTGAGGAAGCCAAGTCGCTCGAAACCGAACTCGATGTCGTCGAGGGCATGCAGTTCGACCGCGGCTATATCTCGCCCTACTTCGTCACCAACGCCGAGAAGATGCGCGTTGAAATGGACGACGCCTACATCCTGATCAACGAGAAGAAGCTGTCCTCGCTGAACGAACTGCTGCCGCTGCTCGAAGCCGTGGTGCAGACCGGCAAGCCGCTGGTGATCGTCGCGGAAGACGTCGAGGGCGAAGCGCTGGCGACGCTGGTGGTCAACCGCCTGCGCGGCGGCCTCAAGGTCGCGGCCGTCAAGGCGCCGGGCTTCGGCGATCGCCGCAAGGCCATGCTGCAGGACATCGCCATCCTGACCGGCGGTCAGGCGATCAGCGAAGACCTCGGCATCAAGCTTGAGAACGTCACGCTGCAGATGCTCGGTCGCGCCAAGAAGGTGATGATCGACAAGGAGAACACCACGATCGTCAACGGCGCCGGCAAAAAGGCCGACATCGAGGCGCGCGTGGCGCAGATCAAGGCGCAGATCGAGGAGACCACCTCGGACTACGATCGCGAGAAGCTGCAGGAGCGTCTGGCCAAGCTCGCGGGCGGCGTCGCGGTGATCCGCGTCGGCGGCGCGACCGAGGTCGAGGTGAAGGAGCGCAAGGATCGCGTGGACGACGCGATGCATGCGACCCGCGCGGCGGTCGAGGAAGGCATTGTGCCGGGCGGCGGCGTCGCCCTGCTCCGCGCCTCCGAGCAGCTCAAGCGCATCAAGACCCAGAACGACGACCAGAAGACCGGCGTCGAGATCGTGCGTAAGGCGCTGTCCGCGCCAGCCCGCCAGATCGCGATCAACGCGGGCGAGGACGGCAGCGTCATCGTCGGCAAGATCCTCGAGAAGGAGCAGTATTCACACGGCTTCGACTCGCAGACCGGCGAATACGGTAACCTGATCTCCAAGGGCATCATCGACCCGACCAAGGTCGTGCGCACCGCGATCCAGAACGCCGCATCCGTCGCCTCGCTTCTTATCACCACCGAAGCGATGGTCGCCGAACTGCCGAAGAAGAACAGCCCTGCCCCGGCAATGCCGGGCGGCGGCGGCATGGGCGGCATGGATTTCTAAGCTCTCCTCTCCTTCTCCGCTCGCGGGGAGAAGGTCAGGATGAGAGGCAGTCCTAGCTCAAGCGATCAACGAAATCCGAAAGGCCCGGTGCAAACCGGGCCTTTTTATTTTATTGTGAAAGAATGGCTGAACCGACTGACCGTCTTCAGAGACTTCTTGAATATGTCGTAGCGGAGGGAAGAATCTGCCCTCAGCCGCAACGCTGGAATTTACTTTGGAGCAAACTACCAAATCGGGAACAACATAACGGTTCATGGGTCCTTTCCCCGCCCCTTATTCTTGCCGCTTGGCATTATTCGTCTGACGATGACAAGCAAGAACGACTGCGCGATCATATTCTTTGGGCAGAACGTTTTGGGGAGCTTGATATGGTGGATCAATTCTTAAGAAGCCTTGGCGACTTGGATTGGTATCGCGGTTAACTTGACAGCGTAAGCACCGCGTGCCGCCAGACAAATGAATCAAAATTGTATCAGCTACCGCAGCTCCACCGGCAGCGGCGCGAGCACGTCGCCCGAAGGCTCCGCCACCAGATTGATCTCGAAAGTCTCGATCGTCAGCGGCCCGCGCTTGCGTTGAAGCGTTGCAACTTTCTCGACGTGATTGAACAACTGCGAGACCGGCGGCCAGTTGCTAGAGCCGTCATCGACGAAAAGCAGCCGGCCCGCGAGCTGATCCGCATCCGGCGACGCCGCGTTGATCCAGCGGATGCGCTCGAAGTACTGCTCCACGCAAGTGCCCTCCGGCAGATAGAACCGGAGCCAGCCCGTCATGCCATACCCCTGAGCGAGCACGCAGCGCGCACCGTTTTTCTCACGCAACGCTTCGATCCCGGCGGCAAGCTCGCGCACCCCGACGCCGACGCTGCGCACCGAGGCATCGCGCCGATACCCGGAAAGAATGCCGGTATTCACCTGCACGACCAGGGCCACGAACATGCCGACGCCCACCGGCAGCGCCCAGCGGCGGCAGGCATCGGCGAAATGTCGGCCGCGCTGCTGCCAGCGCGCGACGTCGGAAGCGACCGCCGCCGCGATCGCGAGCGCCGGATAGATCGGCCCAAACCAGTTGGCCTCGACGCGGCCATGCAGCGAATGCCAGACGAAATAGATCGTCAGCGTCCAGACCGTCGCATTAATCAGTACGCGCGCGGCGCGCGTGCCCTCGCCGCGCCTCGACAATGCAAACAATCCCATCGCGGCGAGCGCGAACACCGGCGGCGTCGCGAAGGCGATCTGGGTCGGGATCAACTCGACGATATAGCGAAGGGTGAACTGATCGACGCGCGCGCGGCCGAACTGCTTGGCGAACGACACCCAATGGTGTTCGGCGTTCCAGATCATGACCGGCGAGAAGATCGCCAGCGCCACCAGTCCCCCGAGATAGGGCCACGGCGTCCGCAGCCAGCGCCGCAACTCAGGTACAGCCAACAGCCAGATCAGGATCACCGGTCCGAAGAACAGCGCGGTGTACTTCGACAGCAGCGCCGCGCCGACGGCCGCGCCCACCGCGAGCCACCAGGCCCCGCGCCCGCTCACCAGCAGTTCGGCAAGGCACAGCAGCACGAAACTCGATGCCGCCATCAAGGGCGCGTCGGGAGTTACGATCACGGTGCCGGCCGCGACCATCAGCATCACATTCAGAAAAACAGCCGCCGACGCCGCCGCGCACGCGCTGCCAAACAGCAGCATTGTCGCGCGATAGACCGCGAAGCTCATCGGCAGCACGAGCAGGATCGATGCCAGCCTTACGCCGAGTTCGGTATCGCCCGCGATCATGGTGCCGAGACGGATCACCACCGCCACCAGCGGCGGATGATCGTAATAACCGCCGGCCAGATGCTTCGACCATGTCCAGTAATAGGCTTCGTCGAAGGTCAGCGGCGTGAAGGTCGCGCAGACCAGCCGCAACGCTACCAGCGCGAGGACCGTAAGAACGACGGCGCGGACAGACCACGTCCCGGTCAGGCGCATCGCCGTGCTATCGCCTGCGCCAGACGAACAGGCTGGACACCGCGTAGTTCCAGACCACGCCCATCAACGCACCGGCCGCGCCTGCCAGCCACCATATCGGCTTCTGGTCGTAGACCGAAAACGCGACGCCGACATTGGCGAGCAGGCCGACGCTGCACACCAGATAGAAAATCAGGAGGCCGCGAAGGATCCCGAAGCCTTTCAGGCGCTGGTCGCGATAGGTCAGGAAATTGTTGAGCAGGAAGTTGCTCGTCATCGCCAGGATCGCGCCGAACGCCTGCGAGTGAGGAAATGGCCATGCCAGCACTTCGAGCGCGACAAACAGGCCGACGAAATGCACGACGACACCGACCGATCCCACCAGCGCGAACAGCAGGAACCGCAACGACACCGCATCATGGGTCAGCTTCGCTAGCACGAGACCGAGAAAGTCCAGCGCGACCATCGAATCCAGCTTGCTCTCGCCGTGCAGACGCGAGCCGAAGGTGTAGGGAACCTCCCGGACACGCAACGCGCCGCGCGCCGTCGCGATCACGTCGAGCAGGATCTTGAAACCCTGGGTCGAAAGCTCAGGCGCAAGCCGTTCGAAACGGTCGCGGCGAATCATGAAGAAGCCGCTCATGGGATCGGCGATTTCGATGCGCAGCAGCTTCCTCGCGACCGAGGTTGCCAGCATGCTGAAGCCCGCGCGCTGCTTGTCGAAGCTGTCGGCGCTGCCGCCGTCGATATAGCGGCTGCCGACGACGAGGTCGGCAGCATTGCTTTCCAGCAGCGCGAGCATGGTCGGCAGCCGGGTTTCATCGTGCTGCAGGTCGGCATCCATCACCGCGGCGCACGGCGCGCTCGACGCCAGAATGCCCTCGATGCATGCGCCGGACAGCCCGCGGCGGCCGACGCGCCTGATGCAGCGAACACGGGGATCGACCGCGGCCAGTTCGCGCACCACGTCCGAGGTTCCGTCGGGGGAATTGTCATCCACATAGATGACCTCCCACGCGATTCCCTTCAGCGCAGCGGTCAGTTTCTGGTACAACGCAACCACGTTGTCGCGCTCGTTGAAGGTGGGCACGACGACCGAAAGCTGGCGCGGCATACTGATTGATGGCTCGACCGGCTCCGGTCTGATGGCTTGATTCATGGCGCCAGCATATATCCGCGGCAGCTGGCAATGCCAAGATGACGGGCATCAGGTCAGCGGACGCAGGACCGAACCGGCCGCGAGCGGGAAGTCCTGATAAAAGCCAATCCCGATAAAAGCCGAAGATGTATGGGGAGCTGGCCGAAGCCAACGACCACGAACAACGGAGCGCGCGTACATCCGGCGCAGCCCAGTCATCCCGTGGTCGTTCCGGCGATGGAGCGGGCTTCGACATCGCCGTTGCGTTTAAGGTAGGTACGATCTGAGCGTCCGCAAGAGGCAGGGCCCCCATGGCGAGTAAAGCTGGCAACATTTATATCGGAATCGGCGGCTGGACCTTCGCACCCTGGCGCGGCGTTTTCTACCCGGAGAAGCTGGCGCAAGCGAAAGAGCTGGCATATGCCGCCTCCAGGCTGACCTCGATCGAGATCAACGGGACCTATTACGGATCACAGAAGCGGGAAAGCTTTCGCAAATGGGCGCGCGAGGTGCCGGACGGCTTTATATTCTCTCTGAAGGGTCCGCGCTTCGCCACCAATCGCCGGGTGCTGGCCGAAGCCGGCGATTCGGTGAAACGCTTCTATGATTCGGGCGTGCTGGAACTGGGCGACCGTCTCGGACCAGTGCTGTGGCAGTTCGCACCGACCAAGGCATTTGACGAGTCAGATTTCGGCAAGTTCCTGGAGCTCCTGCCGCGAAAGCTGGACGGGCGAGCGCTGCGGCACGTCGTCGAGGTTCGCCACGACAGCTTCCGCACGCCTGCCTTCATCTCGCTCCTGCGCCCATTCCAGGTGCCGGTCGTATTCGCCGAACACGGGAAGTATCCGGCGATCGCCGATATCGTGGGGGATTTCGTCTATGCGCGCCTGCAAAAGGGCAGCGACGGGATTGAGACTTGTTATCCTCCGAAGCAGCTCGATGCCTGGGCGAAGCGCTTTCAATCCTGGGCCGCGGGGGAGCAACCCGACGATCTGCCGCGCGTGGACGAGGCCCGGCCGAAGAAAGTGCCGCGCGATGTGTTCGCTTATGTGATTCATGAAGGCAAGGTGCGCGCGCCTGCGGGCGCGATGGAGTTGATTGCACGGGTGACGTAACGGAGCACAGGATGGCGTTGACGACGCCCCTCTTCACCATCGGTTACGAGCAGACCCCGGCCAATGCCGTCCTCGACGAACTGCAACGGGCCGGCATCAAGTGGCTGGTCGATGTCCGCGCGGTCACATCGTCCCGCCGCCCCGGCTTCTCAAAGAACCAGCTTGCTGCAAGCCTCGGCGATCGCGGCATCGCCTACCTGCACCTGCGAGGGCTCGGAACGCCAAAGCCAGGCAGGCTGGCCCGGCGCAGCGGCAAATTCGACCTGCTGCGCGAGATTTACGCCGCGCATCTGAAGACGCCGCAGGCCCGCGAGGAAATCGACGAACTCTCGGCGCTTGTGAGGCAGTCCGGACCGGTCTGCATTCTCTGCTATGAGCGCGATCATCAGCATTGTCACCGTCGATGGATCGCCGAGACCATCGAAACCCGCGACGGCGTCACGGTGGAAAACCTGGCCGCGCGGCCGCGTTGAGAGCTCGGACGGCTAAAAAAACCTTAAGGGTGTTTCCATATTGTTCACTACGCGATACCCCGCCCGCCTGCTATCAGTAGTTGTACGTAGGGGCGTTTGGAGCTTGCGGGGGCTGAGGTACGTTGGGGAGCGTGCGCGCAGTTTGCATGGCCGCCTTGCTGGCATGGCCGATGATCGGTCGGTCAGTGGCCCAGCCCGTAACCGGTCCACCGCTGACCGACAATCTCATCGGCGGCTCCAAACCCGAACGCTTCCTGTTTTTCAGCGGTGTTGACGTCTGGCGCAACGGACTGGCCGGATACGACGGAATGCTGCTGGCCCCGCAGGGTGACCTGAACAAGGATGGCTTTCTGGTTCGCCTGTTCATGTCCGACAACATAGAATTTTACGATACCGCGACGCGACGCTTCACCACCAACATCTTCCGCGCCTCGGCCCTGCCCGGCTGGCGGATCAAGCGCGGCGAACTCGAGGTCCGGATGTTTGCCGGTCCAACCCTCGAAATTCGCGGGTTCAAACCCGCCGTCCAGATCGACAAGCTGAGCGGAAGCCGTTTCGGCGTCCAGTTGGCGAGCGAGCTATGGTGGGAGCCCACGCCGGCGATGATGGTCGCCGCCGCCGCCGCGGTCACCACCGTCAACTCGGTTTACAGCGCCCGCGCCGCGGCAGGCTGGCGCTTGTTCGACCGGTTCTGGATCGGGCCCGAAGTATCCATGTCCACCGATCGGTTCAGCACCCAGTACCGGCTCGGCGCCCACCTCACGGGCTTCAGGACGGGGATACTGGAGTGGTCGGCCGGCGTCGGTCTCGTGCAGGACAGCTTCGACCGCAACGGCGTTTACGGACGCATCAGCGCCCTGTTCCGAAAGTGAGTTTTCAACGGGGCTCCTGACAGAACGGTATCAGCCGCGTTGAAGCGCTACCAATGCTTGAGGCGTATCGATATCGAGGAAGGCGCCGTGAGCATCGACAGAGACTTCAGCGACCGCCGCGGCATGACTCGCGAGCAGATGGCGCCCACCGATATCGCCGTCAAGCGACATGAGCTCGCCGAAGAAGCGCCGCGACCACAACACCGGGTTGCCCTGCCTGCCGTCGCTGACAGGCACGGCGATCAACTGGCCGAGATCCGGTGCAAAGGCCGCGATCAGCTGATCCATAAGATCCGCATCGACCAGCGGCATATCCCCAAGGCAGACCAGCGCGCCTCCTGCCTCTTTCGGGATCGCGCCGATGCCAACCCTGATGGAACTGGCAAGACCATCGGGGAAATCCGGATTGTAAACGAACGTGACGTTGAGTCCTCGCAGCGCGCGCTCGACCTCCGGGGCCTGATGGCCGGTGACGACGGTTACGCTCGACGCTTTTGATGCCAGCACTTGCTCTGTCACGATGCGCAGCAGCGGCTTGCCGCCCACCTCCGCCAAGAGCTTGTTGGGACCACCCATGCGGGTTGAACACCCGGCGGCGAGAATCAACGCGGCGATATTGCAGTTACTGTCAGCCGCAGGTGAGATACGCGGTTGCGGCCGCGTCACGATTTCCATCAACAGGCCGCCCACCCCCATGCCGGTCAGATCGCGTCTGGCGACCTTCAGTCCGGCGAGCAGGCGCATCAGCACCCAGTCGAACCCGTTCTCGACGGGGGACCGTGCGCAGCCCGGCGCACCCAGCACCGGCACGCCGCGCGCTTTCCCGATCATAAGCAGATTCCCGGGATCAACCGGCATGCCGAAATGATCGACCACGCCGCCGGCCCCGGTGAGAGCCGCGGGAATGACATCGCGACGATCTGCGATCGCGGATGCGCCGAACACGATGACCAGTTCGGCGCCGAGGTCGAGCATTTCCTTGATCGCGGCCGACAGCACGGACTCCTCATGCGGCACGCGTCGCTCGGCGATGATGGTCGCGCCTGCCGGCGCAAGACGCTCGGCGGTCACGCGCAAGGTCTTGTCGATCACCTTCGGCGCAAGACCGGGGAGCATGGTCGAAACGATGCCGACGCGCTTGATACGGTAAGGCGCAACCCGCAACACGTCACTTCGTGCCGCCGCCACCGCGGCATCGCGCAGCTTCGCCTCAACGCCAAACGGAATCAGCTTGACGGTGGCGACCATCTCACCCTGCACGACCGGCTTGTAGGCCGGCAGCGTGGCGAACGTAATGGCCTCATCGATATTGTTGATGCGGTTGACCGCCGGGCGATCGACCACCAGCACGCCGGCCCGCGCGGCGAACAGATTGGCCCGGCCGGTAAACGCCCGCTCCACCGTGACGCCATCACCGGCAACGGCTTTCGCGACATCCGCGGCCGCCACATCCTCGGACACATCGCCATCCTCGAGACGGACGACGACGACCTCCTTTACCCCCCGCTCTGTTGAGCGCCTCAACCTCCATCGGCCCGATGATCGTGCCCTTCTTGAGCACAAACGCACCCTGCCGCAGGGTATGAACGGTAACACCGCCAACGGCGTCGTCCGGAGTAGCAGGACCAAATTTCATGCCGTGCTCGCTTTCGGCAGCCTCAGCTGCGCCGTGATCTCCGCCATGATCGCGACGGCGATCTCGGAGGGCGAGATCGCGCCGATCTCCAGACCGATCGGCGCGTGAATGCGTTCGATGCTGGCCTCGGAAACGCCCTCTGCTCTCAGGCGAACGGCGCGCTGACCGTGGGTATTCCGCGAACCCAGCGCTCCGATGTAGAAGCAGTCGCGCTCCAGCGCGTGCAATAGCGCGGGATCGTCGATCTTGGGATCATGAGTGACGGCAACGAATGCTGTATAATGATCGATATTGAGCGGCGGCAGCGCAACGTCCGGCCATTCGGCGATCAGCCTCACGTCAGGAAACCGCTCAGGACTTGCAAATGCCGAGCGCGGATCCACCACGGTGACATCATAGCCGAGCGACCGCGCCAGCGGCGCCAGCGCCTGACTGATATGAACCGCGCCGATGATCACAAGCTTGGCTGTCGGCGCATAGACGTTCAGGAACAGCTCCCGGCCCTCGACTTCAATCACGCTGCTCTTGCCCATACGCAGATGTCGTTCCAGTTCGATATGCAGCGGATCACGGGCGATGTCGGCGGCCCTCACGAGGCGCTGCTCGCCATTACCGATATCGGTCACCACGATCACCGGCCTCCGCGCGGCTCGCTCGGTATTGATCGCTGAAAGGGTGGCAAGCTTCACAAGGAACGTCCGGGATCAAATGCGTCAACATACAGCAATGGCGCTACACGACTTTCTCGACAAATACCCGGATCCTGCCGCCGCATGACAGGCCGACAGTCCACGCCGTCTCATCCGCCACGCCAAACTCCAGCATCCTGGGCGCTCCGCTGGAAATCACGTCGAGCGCCTCGGTTACCACGGCGCCTTCGACGCAGCCGCCCGAGACCGAGCCCAGAAACGTGCCGTCTTCGTTGACGACAAGATTCGAGCCAGCCGGACGCGGCGCGGAGCCCCAGGTTTCGATGACCGTCGCCAGCGCAACGCCTTTGTCCACCTCCGCCCAACTTTCCGCCGCCTTCAGAATATCCTCATCGCGATCGAGCATGATGCCCCTCGTTCAAGCCGCGGGCGGCACCGCGACCATGTCGTCCCGGTGCTTGAGAAAGCGCGGCAATGAGTCCCTCGATAGATGACAGATTATGCACCGGGCGAAATTCGTCAACGTGCGGCAACATCATCTTAATGCCTTGCGCCCTGGGTTCAAAGCCATCATAGCGCAATAGCGGGTTTAGCCAGATCAATCGGCGGCAGGATCGGTGCAGCCGATCCATCTCGAACGCCAGCTTGGAGTCGGCCTCCCGCTCCAGCCCGTCCGTGATCATCAGAACCATGGCGCCCTGCCCGAGCACGCGCCTGCTCCACAGCTTGTTGAAATCGTGCAGTGAGGTCGCGATCCGCGTTCCCCCCGCCCAATCCTCCACCACCGAGGAACAGGCGGCCAGCGCCTCGTCGGGATCGCGCGCCCGCAGCGCGCGCGTGACATTCGTCAACCGCGTTCCGAACAGAAAGACCGAAACGCGCCCGCGCCGGTTTGTAGCGGCATGGAGAAAATGCAGGAACAGGCGGGTATAGTCGCTCATCGAGCCGGAGATATCGAGCAGGGCGACGATCGGAGCCGGCTTGTCGATCCTGCCAAGGCGATGAATATCGACAATCTCGCCCCCGGTGTGCAGCCCGCCGCGTAGCGTGCGACGCAAATCCAGCCGCAACCCTCGTGAATCGGGTCGGGTGCGGCGTATGCGCAGTCTGGCTTGCGGCAGCTTCATCTTCGCGATCATCCGCGTCACTTCGGCCAGTTCGGCTGCGCTCATCTGCGCGAAATCCTTCTTTTGCAGCACCTCCAGATCGGAGACTGAAGGCCGAATCTCCTGTCCCTCCGACGCCTCGCGCTCGCTCATGATCGCAGGCGGCGACAATGCTTCGAGAACGCGCCGGGACACCGACGGCGGCGATTTCCTGGCCTGGTCCAGCGGCTGGACCGGATCCAGCATGTCTTTCCCTTCCTTCGCGATGCGAAAGAAAAGATCAAATGCCTGGGCGAATATCAGCGCGTAGTCGTGGCGCGTGATCAAAACCGCCTGAAGCGTGCTGAAGACATCCGCACGATTGCCGATGTCGATCAGGCGCAAAGCCTTCAGCGCGTCGATGACCGCACCGGAACCCACGGGAAGACCACAGGCGCGCAGCGTACGGGCGAAACCGGCGACATTGTCCGCGATGTGACCGGCCGGCGAATCGAAGTGATTGATAGCCATGCGAATTCCGTCTCATGGCTCGGTGGCGGCTTCTTTCAGCAGGTTTTGCAAGACATCGTCCTGCATCCGGCTGATATCGTCCTGATATTTCAGGAGCGCGCCGATCGTATCGCCGACGATCTGCGGCGTCAGCAAACGGGTATCGAGTTCGGTCAGCGCCGTCGCCCAGTCGATGGTCTCTGCGACGCCCGGGTTCTTGTAGAAATCCCGGTTGCGCAGCGCCTGCACGAAACCCACCACCTGCTGCGACAACGCCGCGGAGATGCCGGGCACCCGTGACCTGACGATCGCAAGTTCACGCTCGGTGGAAGGGTAATCCACCCAGTGATAGAGACAGCGGCGCTTCAGGGCATCGTGAATTTCACGTATCCTGTTCGACGTCACGATGACGATCGGCGCCGATGCCGCCCTGACGGTGCCGAATTCGGGGATCGTCACCTGGAAGTCACTGAGAATTTCCAGAAGAAAGGCCTCGAAAGCCTCATCCGCGCGATCGAGCTCGTCGATCAGAAGCACCGGCGGGCCGCGGACATCCGGCTCCAGAGCCTGGAGCAGCGGCCGTTTGATCAAATACCTCTCCGCGAAGATGTCGCTGGACAACCGCTCGCGATCGGTGTCACCCGCCGCTTCAGCCAGCCGGATCGCAATCATCTGAGCGTGGCTGTTCCACTCATAGGCGGCGGAGGCGAGATCCAGTCCTTCGTAACATTGCAGCCGGATCAATCTGCGACCCAGCGCCGCCGACAGCACTTTAGCGATCTCGGTCTTGCCGACACCCGCCTCGCCCTCGACGAACAGAGGCCGCGCCATGCGCAGCGAGAGAAACACCACGGTCGCCAAGGAACGCTCGGCGAAATAGCCGTGCTTCGCCAGCAGGTCGAGCGTGGCATCGACGGACGATGGCAGCGCCGATTCCGCTATCATGAGATCCGGCCCGGCGCGGCGAGCATCTCGCATGTCATGCCCTATCATTCGCTGCATCAACGGCGCGGCGCGCAAGCACCCCGATCAAATGCGCGCGATATTCCGCGCTGCCGTGCAGATCGCTGTTGAGTCCGTCGGAGGGAACGCTCAACCCCTCAAGAGACTTCGACGTGAAACTCTTCTTCAGAGCCTCCTCGAACGCCGCCAGGCGGAACACGCCGTCGGCCCCCGCGCCGGTGACGGCGACACGCACATCCGACGGCAATCTGGCAACGAACACGCCTACCAGCGCGTAGCGCGAGGCCTGGTTGCGAAACTTCTGATAGGAGGCCTGCTTCGGCAGCGGAAACATCACCTGTGTGATGATCTCATCCGCCTCCAGCGCAGTAGAAAACATGCCCTGGAAATAGTCATCCGATTTCAGGCGCCGCTTGCTGGTGACGATGGTGGCGTCGAGCGCCACACACGCCGTCGGATAATCGGCGGTAGGATCGTTGTTGGCCAGCGAGCCTCCGATGGTGCCCTTGTGGCGCACGGCGGGATCGCCGATCATCGCCGCGAGTTCGGCCAGCGCCGGGATGGCCTCGCCCACAATCGAGGAGTCCGCGACATCGGCGTGCGTCGCGGTCGCGCCTATCGCCAGCAAGCCTTCCCTCATCGCGATACTATCGAGCCCTTCGATATGAGAAAGATCGATCAGGTGCGCGGGGCTTGCAAGCCGCTGCTTCATGACCGGCACCAGCGTGTGGCCTCCCGCGATCAGCATGGCATCCTCGTTCTCGGCCAACAGGTTGACGGCCTGTTGCAAGGTCTCCGGCCGATGATACTTGAATTCATACATGGCTCAGGTTCTCTGATGTCGTCCCCGCGGTGCTGGCCAATCTCACGCGAAATCGGATTTGGCCATCGCCGTCGCGCCGGCCGCAATCGATGCGACGATATTCTGATAGCCGGTGCAGCGGCAGAGATTGCCCTCCAGTTCCTCGCGAACGGTACGCTCGTCGAGATCGTAGCCCTTGCGGCGAACCATATCGATTGCGCTCATGATCATGCCCGGCGTGCAGAAGCCGCACTGGAGACCATGGTGCTCGCGAAACGCCTCCTGCATCGGATGCAGCGGGGCGCCGTCGGCTGCGAGACCTTCGATGGTCCTGATCTCGTGTCCGTCGGCCATCACCGCCAGCGTGGTGCATGACTTCACCGCCTTCCCATCGAGATGCACGATGCAGGCGCCGCACTGCGAGGTGTCACACCCGACATGGGTGCCGGTGAGACGCAGGTTTTCGCGCAGGAAGTGCACCAGCAACGTGCGGGGATCGATATCGGCGGTGGTCGGTTCGCCGTTCACGATCAGCGAAATCTTGGCCATTGGCGCTCTCTACGGTCGCACGTCGGAATGATCGCGCTTTATAGCACGATATGAGCCACCCTAGAGCCTTTTCGCTTCTGATGGAATCAGAAGCGAGGCTCTATGATTTTGATTTCACGCGTTTTCTTCACGCGAACCGGTGTCCACTTCGCTTGAAAACGCTCTAGTAACGGGTTCATGCGGGCAGCGCCGGTCGCGCCGATAAAGAGATCGTCGATGGGTCTGCCCCAAAGTCGCTTTTATCCCTCAACGGCTTTGGCAAACTTCGCAAAAAACTCACCGGCCAGCTTCCTGGCCGTACCGCTGATCAGCCTTTGCCCCAATTGCGCCAGCTTGCCGCCGATCTGTGCCGCGGCTTCGTATTTCAGAAGAGTGCCGCCATGATGATCGAGCAGCACCACGGTTGATTCACCCTTTGCAAACCCGGCCAGGCCGCCTTCCCCCTCGGCTGCAATCCTGTATCCGTTCGGCGGGTCGATATCGCTGAGCATCACCCTGGCCTTGAAGCGGGCGGATACCGGACCGATTTTCAATCTGGCGACAGCCTGGAACTGGTTCTCGTCGACCTTGATGAATTCCTCGCAACCGGGAATGCAGCTTTTCAAGACTTCAGGGTCGTTGAGCCGGGCCCATACAAGATCGCGAGAGGCTGCGAGCTCGACCTCGCCGTTCACTGTCATCGCCATGAGCCTGCCCTCTTGGTCGGCGGTCACGCTGTTCCGAAAGCGCCCACCCTTGACGTAGAGGACGACGGCCGCAAAAGAAAGAGACGGCGGGAATCGCTCCCGGCTCAGACGCTTGAGGCTGGCAGGAGAAACGACAATGCCCATGATCGATGCGGATGGCTGCCTGCTGAATGTTTCCGTCGAGGGGCGCGACGGCGGCCCGACTCTGATGCTGTCGAACGCGCTCGGCTGCACGTTGCAGATGTGGGAGCCGCAGATGGCGGCGCTGTCTAAGCTGTTCCGGATCATCCGCTATGACCGGCGCGGCCACGGCAAGTCCGGCGTGCCGCCCGGTCCCTATTCGATGGAGCGCTTTGGCCGGGACGTACTGGCGATTCTCGATGACCTCAACATTGCGAAGACGCACTGGTGCGGATTGTCCATGGGCGGCATGGTCGGCCAATGGCTCGGAGCACATGCGCCGGAACGTTTCGACCGCATCATTCTCGCCAACACGAATTGCTACTATCCCGATCCGGCCAACTGGCACGCCCGCATCAAGACCGTGAAGGAAGGCGGCATCGCCGCGATCGCCGAGACCGTGATCAGCGGCTGGCTGACCACCGGCTTTCGCGAACGCGAACCTCAGGTCACCGCGAAGATCAAAGCCATGCTGAGCGCTTCTCCGGTGGAAGGCTACATCGCCTGCTGCGAGGCGCTGAGCACCCTGGATCAGCGCGCGCTGCTGCCCCGCATCAAAAGCCCTACGCTGGTCATCGCCGGACGGCACGACCAGTCGACGCCTGTCGCGGCCGGAGAATACATCCGCAGCCGGATTCCTTCCGCGAGCATGACCATTCTCGATGCCGCGCATATCTCCAACGTCGAACAATCACATGCCTTCACCGAGGCGGTGACCGGATTTTTGATGCAGCAATAGAGCGTTTTCGAGCGAGTGGATGACCTGTTCGCGTGAAGAAAACGCGTCAAATCAATATCTGAAGCCCGCTTCTGATTCCGTCAGACGCGGGAAGGCTCTCGCCAAGCGGCCAGAAAACCGGCGTGATAATTCAGGAACTGGAACTGGTGAAAGGCTGGACGTCCGGCTGCGAAGCCCATTGCCGCACCGGCGGCGGATCGCGCTGGAACGGCGGCTCGGTCGCCATCAGGATCGCACCGCCAAGCAACAACAGCAGTTCGGTCGCATGCAGGCGCAACGCGGCCATCTCGCCGACCTGTGACGCCATCACCATGCTGGCGAAGGTAATGAGGCTGCCGATGCCGAGCGCCAGCGCCAGCGCCTCGTCAAAGCTGCCTGACTTCCGGACCGAAGCGCGCGTGGTCATCACCAGAAAAACCGCGAAGAACACAACCACCGTCATTTTTCCGAGCGCCAGAAGCCAGGCAAAACGCACAAGGTCCATCGCCACGACATGCAGATGGTCGCTGAGAAACAACGCGACCGACACATTGGCCAGATCGTAAAGTCCGTGCACCGGCGACGCCACGATCTTGAATGCGACGAAGGTCCAGACCGGAATGAAATAGAGCGCCAGCAACGCTCCGTTGACGGTGCTGATGCGCCAGGAACTGGTCATGCGCCATCCCCGCTTTCGCGTGGCCGCCGTGTCGAAGAGCCGGCGCGGCCTTGACGGTGATTAACGCCGGGTAAATGCGGGAGCGCAAAGGAAACCCTTTGTTAACCTTAACAAGACCCGCTGGCCTGTGGACAACCAATCCCGCCATCCCCGGTCGCGAATCTCTGAAATGAAAGCTGGAACTAGCAGTCGGCGGCCTCCGGCCCGCCTGCCCGCCGGATAGCGGCCGGAATGCAGGACATTCCCATCGCCGCCCTTGCTATTCTCCACCCGACCAGTGCCGGCAAGACCCGGAGTGGGCAAAACCTGCGAAATGCACAGCCTTTATACGCTGCCGTCGGCCCCGCTGAATGGCTGTGGTTGCCGCACGCGACCGCCACTGTTAGACATTGATTCAAGACGCGCCGGTCGGCTGCCGGAGCCCGTCACCGCGTTTGATACAGGTCGCATTCGAGATACGCAGATTACGGCGGCGCATGGACTATTTTGCCCAGCAACTGATCAACGGCGTCGTGCTCGGCTCGATCTACGGGCTGATCGCGATCGGTTATACGATGGTTTACGGCATCGTCGGCATGATCAATTTCGCTCACGGCGACATCTTCATGATTGGCGGTTTCATCGCGCTGATCACCTTCCTGATCCTGGTGTCGATGGGCCTCTCCGCCGTGCCGCTGATCCTGCTCGTCATGCTCATCGTTTCAATGGCCGTCACCGCCGTTTACGGCTGGGTCGTCGAGCGCATCGCCTACAGGCCGCTGCGCCAGTCGTTTCGACTCGCGCCGCTGCTGTCGGCGATCGGCATGTCGTTCGTGCTCATGAATTTTTCGCAGGTTTCCCAGGGCGCGCAGGTCAAGCCCATTCCGCCGCTCATCACCGGCGGATACACGCTGCACGACTCCGGAAACTTCGCGGTCCAGCTATCCAACGTCCAGATCATGGTGGTGGTCACCACCATCGTGCTGCTCACGATCTTCAGCTACATCGTATCGCGTACGCGCTTCGGCCGCGATATGCGCGCCTGCGAGCAGGATCAGACCATGGCGGCGCTGCTTGGCGTGAACGTCGATCGCACCATCTCGATGACCTTCGTGATCGGGGCATCGCTCGCCGCCGTCGCCGGAATGATGTACCTGCTGTATTATGGCCTGGTCGATTTCTTCATGGGCTTCGTCGCCGGCATCAAGGCATTCACGGCCGCGGTTCTCGGCGGCATAGGCTCGCTGCCCGGCGCGATGCTCGGCGGCCTCGCGATCGGGCTGATCGAGACGTTCTGGTCGGCCTACTTTTCGATCGAGTATAAGGATGTCGCCGCCTTCTCGATCCTGATCGTCGTGCTGATCTTCATGCCGACCGGCCTGCTTGGCCGTCCCGAAGTCGAAAAAGTCTGACGGTCCGGACGTGGCAGCGCCCGCTCTGAACCAACAAACCGCCACGCGCGATCGTAGCGTCGCATCCATCATCAAGAACGCTGTCGTGAGCGCGCTGCTGGCGCTGGTGCTGTTCTCGCTCATGATCGGCATCCGCACCGAAACCGGCCCATCCGGACAGTTGACCTACTGGACCCGGTTCGGCGAACTCGCGGCCGTGGTCGGCGCGGTGTTTGTCGGCAGCATCATCGTCGAAACAATCAAGCGCTGGACTGGCCCCCTCGGCAGCGTCGAACTGCCGGATACCGTGCGCCGTGCATTCTCGGTGCTGGGCCGCGTGCTGATACCCGCGCTCCTGATTTTCGCCCTGCTGGTGCCGGTCATTTTCTACAATCAACGCTACCTGCTCGACCTCGGGATTCTCGTTCTGACCTATGTGATGCTGGGTTGGGGTCTCAACATCGTGGTCGGTCTCGCCGGCCTTCTCGATCTCGGCTACGTGGCGTTCTATGCCGTCGGCGCATACTCCTACGCATTGCTGGCGCAGAGCGGGCTGCCGTTTCCGTATTTCATCGAGACCTACCCCTACGTTGCGATCGACTTCCTGCAACTCGGCTCCTGGGCGTTCTGGGCGCTGCTGCCGGTTTCCGGCGTGCTGGCCGCATTCTGGGGGGTGCTGCTCGGCTTCCCGGTGTTGCGGCTTCGCGGTGACTATCTAGCAATCGTCACGCTGGCGTTCGGGGAAATCATCCGGCTTGTCATCCTCAACTGGCAGGATCTCACCGGCGGGCCGAACGGAGTCAGCGGCATCCCGCGCCCCACGGTGTTCGGCATTCCGCTCACGCCGGGCGAAGACGGCTTCGCGGCGCTGATCGGCGTTCCGTTCTCACCCACGCATCGCCTCGTCTTCCTGTTCTACATCATCCTGGCGCTGGCGCTGTTGACGAACTGGGTCACCATCCGCCTGCGGCGGCTGCCGATCGGCCGCGCCTGGGAAGCGATGCGCGAGGATGAGGTGGCCTGCCGGGCGCTCGGCATCAACATCACCACGACGAAACTCTCGGCCTTCGCGATAGGCGCGATGTTCGGCGGCTTCGCGGGCGCTTTCTTCGCGACCCGGCAAGGCTTCATCAGCCCTGAGTCCTTCACCTTTCAAGAATCGGCGCTGGTGCTCGCCATCGTCGTCCTGGGCGGCATGGGCTCGCAACTCGGCGTGGCGCTCGCCGCGATCGCAATGATCGGTGGATTCGAATTGTTTCGCGGCCTTGACCAGTTTCGCATGCTGGTGTTCGGCGGCGTCATGGTGCTGTTGATGATCTGGCGGCCGCGCGGTCTCGTCAGCCATCGCGCTCCATCCGTCTTTCTCGGCAGACAAACCGCGATCCCATCCTCGATGGTCAAGGAAGGCGACGGATGACTGGCAACCCCACCGCCAACATTCTTGAGGTCGATCATCTTTCGATGCGTTTCGGCGGTATCGTCGCCGTTAAAGATCTGTCGTTCACCGCCAAGCGCGGCGACATCACCGCGCTGATCGGGCCGAACGGCGCCGGCAAGACCACCGTCTTCAACTGCATCACCGGCTTCTACAAGCCGACCACCGGCATGATCCGGATGATCCATGGCGACAGCCGCGAGTTTCTGCTCGAGCGACTGTTCGACTTTCGTATCTCAAAACTCGCCAAGGTCGCGCGCACGTTCCAGAATATCCGCCTGTTCGCCGGCATGACAGCGCTGGAAAACCTTATGGTTGCCCAGCACAATGGATTGATGCGGGCATCCGGCTATACCTTTCTCGGCCTGATCGGCTCGCCGGGCTTCCGCTCCGCCGAACGCAGCGCAATCGATCGTGCGCGCTACTGGCTGGACCGTATCGGTCTGCTCGCGCGCGCCGACGAGGCCGCCGGCAACCTACCGTACGGCGACCAGCGCCGCCTCGAGATTGCCCGCGCGATGTGCTCCAGGCCGGCGCTGCTGTGCCTTGACGAACCGGCTGCCGGCCTTAACGCCCGCGAGGGCGAAGCGCTGAGCGAATTGCTGCGTCTGATCCGCAATGAACATGACACATCGATTCTCCTGATTGAGCACGACATGAGCGTGGTCATGCAAATCTCTGACCGGATCATCGTTCTCGATTATGGCGTCAAGATTTCCGAAGGTACGCCGCAGATGATCCGCGACGATCCGAAAGTAATCGCGGCCTATCTCGGGACGGATGAGAAAACCGCCATCGCGGTGATGGCGGGCGGCGCATGAGCGCCTCTTCCGCCACGCCGCTGCTTGCCATTCGTGGCCTGCGCGCTGCCTATGGCAACGTCGAAGTCCTCAAGAACGTAGATGTCGATGTCGCGCCGGGCGAGATCGTCGCCCTGATCGGCGCCAACGGCGCCGGTAAATCGACCTTGATGATGACCATTTTCGGCCGTCCCCGCGCACGCGCCGGCCAGATCCTGTTCGACGGCTATGACATCAGCGCCCTGCCAACGCACGAAGTGGCGCGGCTGCACATCGCGCAATCCCCCGAGGGCCGGCGCATCTTCCCGCGCATGAGTGTCGCCGAGAACCTGCACATGGGCGCTGATGCCGCCGACGGCAACACCAGCGAAAGCGACCGCAGCGCTGACCTTGACCGCGTCCTGGCCCTATTCCCCCGCCTCAAGGAACGCATGACCCAGCGCGGCGGCACATTGTCCGGTGGCGAACAACAGATGTTGGCAATCGGCCGCGCATTGATGAGCCGTCCGCGCCTCCTGATGCTCGACGAACCGTCGCTCGGGCTCGCGCCGTTGATCACGCGACAGATTTTCGACGTCATCCGCAGGCTCAACCGCGAAGACGGGCTGACGGTACTGATGGTCGAGCAGAACGCCAACCATGCACTCAGGCTCGCCCATCGCGGTTACGTCATGGTCAACGGCCGGATCACGCTCAGCGGCACCGGCGAGGAACTGCTAGAACGACCGGAGGTCCGAGCGGCCTATCTCGAAGGTGGACGGCGCTGATGAGCGAATATTACTCTAATGAATCCCTCATTCAGATCGCGCTCATTACGCTGGTACTCGGTGGCGGCTGCGCCATTCTCACCGGCCGCACCATCGCACTGACCTGGCGCAGCATCTGGACGGCGGCGATCACCATGATTCCCATGGGTCTTGCTGTCCGCTTTGTCCACTTTGTCTTGTTCGATGAGACGCTGCTGGCGCCACGGACGCTCGTCATCGAGATCGCCATCCTGATCGCATTCTCGTGCCTGGCGTTCCAGCGCACCCGCGCGCTGCAGATGGTGCGCCAGTATTACTGGCTCTACGAACCGCGTGGTCCGCTGGGATGGCGTCCGCGCCAAGATGCGTCATCGCCAGCCCCTCAGCCCTGAAAAATGCCCTTGGTTTCGCGGACAAATCAGCGGACAACGCGTCCGGCTCGCTCGGTCCCGGTTCCGTTCCAGACGTCCGATCGGCATCTGACATGATCAGTATGAGGATCACCTTATGAAGAAACTTCACATCATCGGTCTGGCCCTTTGCGCCTCCCTAGCGCTTTCGGCCACGACCTTCGCCCAGGACATCACCGTCGCGGTGGCCGGCCCGATGACGGGCAGCGAGTCCGCTTTCGGCCGCCAGTTGCATAACGGCGCCGAACAGTTCGTCGCCGATGCCAACGATAAGGGCGGCGTGCTCAACAAGAAACTCAAGCTGTTCGTCGGCGATGACGCCTGCGACCCGAAGCAAGCGCGCTCCATCGCTGAAAGAATCTCAAGCCGGGGCATTCCGCTCGTCGCCGGACACTTCTGCTCGTCGTCATCCATTCCAGCTTCCGAAGCCTACGCCGACGGCAATACACTGCAGATCACACCGGCCACGACCAACCCGCTGTTCACGGAACGCAAACTGTGGAACGTGCTGCGCGTCTGCGGCCGCGACGACCAGCAAGGCGTCGTCGCCGCCGAATACATCGTCAAGAATTTCAAAGACAAGAACATCGCCATCCTCAACGACAAGACCACCTACGGCAAGGGTCTCGCCGACGAGACCAAGAAGGCGCTGAACAAGGCCGGATTCCAGGAGAAAATGTTCGAGTCCTATAACAAAGGCGACAAGGACTTTAACTCCATCGTCTCGCGCCTGAAGCGCGACAACATCGATCTGGTGTTCATCGGGGGCTATTATCAGGAGGCCGGACTGATCCTGCGCCAGATGCGCGATCAGGGACTCAAGACCATCCTGATGGCGGGCGATGCGCTGAACGACAAGAAGTTTGCCTCCATCACCGGCCCGCTCGCCGAGGGTACCTTGTTCACCTTCGGCCCGGACCCGCGCAACAAGCCAACCGCCAAGGCGGTCGTCGAGAAATTCAAGGCCAGGGGCATCGATCCGGAAGGTTACACGCTCTACACCTATGCGGCGATGCAGGTGTGGGCGCAGGCCGCCGCGAAAGCGGGCACGACGGATCCGATGAAGGTGATGAAAGCCATCAAGGCGGGCGCGTGGGATACCGTCCTCGGCATGCTGGAATTCGATGCGAAAGGTGACATCAAGCAGATCGACTATGTCATCTACAAGTGGGACGACAAGGGCAATTATGCCGAGATCGACCCTGCCCTCTGAGCCGGTCCACGCCTCTCGGTTTCCGGCGTCTCGCAATATTCCCGCGATCAGAGCGTTTTCGAGCGAAGCATATTCTCGGGCTTGGTTCGAGGATGGGCACCGGCTCGCGAGAAGAAAGCGCGTCAAATCAAAATCATAAAGCCTCGCTTCTGATTTCCATCAGAAGCGAAAGGACTCCAGTGGGAATGACCGTGCACCGGTCTGAGAACAAACCGCAACGCCTCATCCGAAGTTCTGCAACGCCGGAAAGGTCTCCAGCAGCCAGATGCTGACGTTGGAGATCGTTCCGGTGAGGAAGGCTATCCCGGTCAGCACCATCAGCACGCCGATTCCGCGCTCTATTGTGGTGAGGTGACGTTTCAGCCGGTTGAACAGCGAGGAAAACCTTTCAATCATGAGCGCCGCCAGCAGAAACGGAATGCCGAGCCCGGCTGAATATACCGCAAGCAAACCGGCTCCCTTTACGACGGTGTCCTCCGCCGCCGCCACCGACAGGATCGCCGCCAGGATCGGCCCGATGCACGGCGTCCACCCGAACGCGAAAGCGAGCCCCATCACATAGGCGCCCCATAACCCGACCGGCTTCGGGGCCGTGAGCCGTCCTTCGCGCATCAAGAAGCCGATTCGCGTCAGCCCGAGAAAGTGCAGGCCCATGATGATAATGACGATGCCGGCGACGATCGACAACTGCGCCGACCAGGCCCGGATAAAGCTGCCGACGAAGCTCGCGCTGGCGCCGAGCGCGACGAAAACCGTGGAAAAGCCGAACACAAACATCAAGGCGGCGAGCATCACGGCCCGCTTCGGGGTCTTGGCCGTCTCGTCGTGAGAAACGTGTTCGATGGTGGCGCCTGTGAGATAGATCAGGTAGGGCGGCACCAGCGGAAGGACGCAGGGCGACAGGAAACTGACAAGGCCCGCGACCATGGCGGCGGGAACGGAGACGTCGTGAATCATGCGGCTACTTGCCCTGCCATCGCCCGGTGATGCAAGGGCCTCGGTTCCTTCCGCGACATTTGTGATCAGACGTGATCGATTGACCCGCCCTCGCGACTGCCGTCATCTGAGAGCAGCCGTTTTCCACCCGCCCGCGAACGAGACTGAACCATGAAGAACCTCCTCACCGACATTTCCGGGGTCCGGGTCGGCCATGCCGACGACGCACGGCTGGCGTCAGGCGTGACAGCGGTGCTTTTCGACACCCCCGTGGTGGCCGCGATGGACGTGCGCGGCGGCGGGCCGGGCACCCGCGACAGCGCCCTGCTCGATCCGGTCAACACGGTGGAGCGGATCGACGCCCTCACGCTGTCAGGCGGCTCAGCTTTCGGGATCGAGTCAGGCGGCGGCGTTCAGGCCTGGCTCGCCGAACAGGGGCGCGGCTTTGTGATCGGCGACGCGACCGTCCCCATTGTGCCCGGCGCGGTGGTGTTCGATCTCCTGAACGGCGGCGACAAAAAATGGGGTCGTTTCGCGCCTTATCGCGATCTTGGCTACGCCGCCGCAGCAGCAGCGGGAGACGATTTCGCGCTCGGCAGCACCGGCGCCGGACTCGGCGCGACCACCGCCAATCTGAAAGGCGGCATCGGCTCCGCTTCGGCGGCCACGCCCGGCGGCGTGAAAGTGGCGGCACTCGCCGTGGTGAACGCGGTCGGCAGCGTCACCGTCGGAGACGGCCCCTGGTTCTGGGCAGCGCCATTTGAATCGGGCGACGAATACGGCGGACGCGGGTTGCCGCCGTCGTTCACGCCGGAGATGCTGGCGATGCGATTGAAGGGCGGCGCGACAGCGAATGCCGGTGAGAACACCACGCTCGCCATCGTCGTCACCGATGCAGCGCTCACCAAGCCGCAGGCCAGGCGGCTCGCGATGATGGCGCAAACCGGTTTCGCGCGCGCGATCTATCCGGTTCACGCTCCGCTGGACGGCGATATCGTGTTCGCTGCCGCTACCGGAGCCAAACCCATCGATCCGTTCGTCGAATTGACCGAACTCGGAATGATCGCAGCCAATACGGTGGCTCGCGCGATCGCGCGTGGCGTCTATGAAGCAACAGCACTTCCGTTTCCGGATGCATTGCCGGCATGGAAGGACCGGTTTGCGCCATGACTACTACCGAGGGCGCATAGGTTTTTCTCCTAAGCAGAGCGGTATGTAATTAAAGTATAATTGGTGTATTTACGTGGATTATCCGGGGTATTTAAGGTTAGTTTACAGTACAACTTGAAGTAGCAGTTTGACCGGCGGATGCTCTCTCGTGCGCAGTGTCGCGCATCTAACAAGGAGAACCGTCATGAAGAAAATTCTCGTTCTCGCCGCAGTCGTCAGCGCGTTCATGAGCGCGCCGGCTTTCGCCAACAAGGGCCAGGGCATCGGTATCGGAGCGAACGTGCTGACCGGCCGCGGCGGCGTGGTGGGGCTGCTCAACGGACGTAGCGCGCTCGTGGTCAACACCGCGGTCACCACGGGCAAAAACGGCGTGCTGGGCGCGGTGCTCGGCCGCAGCCTTTCTTCGGGCGGACTGCTCGGCGGCGGATGCGGCTGCCACTAGCTATAGCGTTTTCGAGCGAAGCATGCCCTCGGGCTTGGCCCGAGGATGGACACCGGTTCGCGTGAAGAAAACGCGTCAAACCAAAATCTAGAAATCCGTTTCTGATTCAACCGGAAACGAAATTGCTCTAGCTAGGTTGGTGGAAGGCGGACGGGGCATCCCCGTCCGCACGCCGCTGGTCCGGCGGCCGCGCCTTTGTTCGGCTCCGGCGGGGCCGCGGAGAAGCGCTTCGTGATCGAGGACATCACGACGAGCCCGTTCAACTGATCACCCGAGATCAGCAAGCCCCTTGCATAGGCGACATCGACGCTAACGCTCAGGTCATGGTCAAAGTCGCGGATCGCGCCGACGCCGCAAGTGAGAGTCTGCGCACGGAAGGGCGAATCCAGATACTCGGAAATCGAATAGCCCACTGAGGCCGCCAGTGTCACCTTCGGATCCCAATTCCACGAAACCCTCGCTGAATATGCCGTGTCGATGGTGATCGGCGAAATGGGAAACGTGGTTTCACTCGCGCGCCGCCATGCCGTCAGATCAATTCCGAAAGGCGCGGCGCGCCAGCTTAAACTCGCATCGAACAGAATTCGATCGACATTGGTGAAATCGGGATCGTGCCACGTCCCGTACAACCGTGAAACGGAGCCAAAGGCAGTCACGGCACCGCCACCATATTTGGCGAACAGAAACGGCTGCACCCTTTCATTGTCGCGACGATAGCCGAACACATCGAACTCTTGCAGGTAGCGCCGCGCCGACAGGTTCACGGACGCGCCGATTTCGAACTCTCCGCTGACGAGACTCACGCCGGGGATCAGCGTGCCCCGCAGATGTTGCTGCGGGTCGGGGAGAAAATCCTGAAAGATCGCGTTGGCCTGATTCAGGCTGGTCCGGCCTCCCTCCGCGGTGGCGAACAGCTTGATCGGCCCCCGCCTGGATTCAGCCCTCACCGATTGGATCAGTTCGGACGAGCGCAAAGTGTAGCTGCTGACGTCGGCAATGGTCGACGTGGAGTCCAGTCTCAGATCGTCATCACCGATCGAGCCGCGCAGGATCACCTTGCCGCCGCGCGTGGGCGTTATTTGCGGCTGCGCATAATGCATTGCGGTCGCTTCCGCCGCGACGCCCAGAGTGTAGCCATCGGCCTTCATGCCCGCGGCCAGCGCCGTGTCCGCGGCGACGAACAGGCTGCCGCCGCTCTGACCGATTGCCAGCAGCGGATTGGTGTCGAATCCGCCGCGCAGCCGGAACGAAGCGGTGAAGTCGCTTTCGGCGCAGGCGTGGGAGCCGACAAGGCCGAGGCAGCAGGCGATCAGAAATACTTTCGGTATATACATACAGCCCCGTATTACTTCGAAACAAGGACCGAATACTTGGGGTGCATGGTTATCGGATCATGAAAATCGACGCCTACCGCGCAATGATGCGGATGCGGCGAACCCAAGATTACCGCTCATAAAGACGACCGCCGAAAAGACGACCGCGCATTGCCCCCGGGCGCGGCCCATGTTACGCGGGGCTCTCCCAAGCTCCGCTGAAATTTCCGGAAAACTTCATGTCCCAGACTTTTGCGCCGCGTCCTCTCGTCATCGCACCGTCGATCCTGGCCTCGGACTTCTCGAAGCTTGGCGAGGAGGTTCGCGCCGTCGATCAGGGGGGGGCCGAGTGGATCCACCTCGACGTGATGGACGGCCATTTCGTGCCGAACATCTCCTACGGACCCGATGTCATCAAGGCGATGCGTCCGCACACCAAGAAGATCTTCGATGCCCATCTGATGATCTCGCCGTGCGATCCGTACCTCGAAGCCTTCGCCAAGGCAGGTTGCGACCACATCACGGTTCACGTCGAAGCGGGACCGCACCTGCATCGCTCGTTGCAGGCCATTCGCAACCTCGGCAAGAAGGCGGGGGTCACGCTCAATCCCGGAACGCCCTTGTCCACCGTCGAATACGTGCTCGACATGGTTGACCTGGTGCTGGTGATGTCGGTCAATCCCGGTTTCGGCGGCCAGAAGTTCATCTCCTCGGCGGTCGACAAGATTCGGGATTTGCGCGCGATGATCGGGGGACGGCCGATCGACATCGAGGTCGACGGCGGGGTCGGACCCGACGTCGCCGGTGATCTGGCCGCCGCCGGCGCCAATGCCTTCGTGGCGGGCTCCGCGGTGTTCAAGGGCGGCACGATGGAATCCTACAAGGCCAACATGGACGCGATCCGCAATGCCGCCGCGGCCGCGCGCGGCGAAATAGTCTGACGCAAACGCGGGCGCCGACTGCTTGCAGTTCTGTCAGGCCGCACGCGTTTTCTTCACGCGAACCGGTGTCCATCCTCGGGCCAAACCCGAGGACATGCTTCGCTCGAAAACGCTCTTGAGCCTTTCCGCTTCTGATGGAATCAGAAGCGGGCTCCATGATTTGTTTTGTCGCGTTTTCTTCACGCGAACCGGTGTCCACTTCGCTCGAAAACGCTCCAGTTGCTCCTGCTGCGGATATGCAACGCCACGGGGAAAAGCCGGAACTCGCTCGCCTCGTCGATTGACATCGACTTTGTTCCCCCCCAAACAAATCGGCGACGGTTCTCCCTCGGGAGATCAAAAGGGAACGTGGTGCGGACATCCCCAACGCCACGGCTGCCCCCGCAACTGTAAGCGGCGAATCTGCGTCACACGCCACTGGGACATCTCGGCCCCCGGGAAGGCGACGTCAGGTAACGACCCGCGAGCCAGGAGACCTGCCGTCAACCCGTGGTCACACGCGAAGATGTCAGTCGGGGACTACAGACATCCGCTTCATCGGCGCCGGCGCAGGCTCCCGTGAAACCTCGTTCGCTGTGACGTGCCACTGACGTCCTGCCGAGGTTTTTCATGTCCGTCGCCTTCGTGTCCGGGGCTTATCGCAGAAGCCTGCTTGCCTCCGCCCTCCTCGCCTCGCTAGGCTCGATCGGCCTGATGACGCCTTCGGCCGCGCAGCAATCCGCCTCTCCCAACCTGTTGCCTCCGATCCGGATCGCGCCACCCCCTGATCGAGCGATAGCACCCGCACACCGCACGACTTCGCGATCACGCCGTGTCGCCCGCCCCGCCCCCCGGCAAGCTCCTGTCGCTGATACTCGTGTTCCGGGCACGATGGGTTCCACCGTGGTCAGCCCCACGGGAGTGGTGACGCCCGCGGGCCAGCTGGCCAGTTCCATCACCATCGTCACCGAGCAGGATATCCAGACCCAGCAACACCGCAGCGTTCCGGATATCCTCAGGACGGCTCCCGGCCTCAATGTGGTGCAAGCCGGCGGACCTGGCGCCCAGACCTCGATCTTCATGCGAGGCACCAACGCCAACCACACCAAGGTGATGCTCGACGGAATCGACATCGGCGATCCCGCCAACTCGAATGGCGCGTTCGACTACGCGCACCTTCTCACGGCGGACATCCAGCAGATGGAAATCCTCCGGGGTCCACAGAGCGGACTTTACGGCTCCGACGCGATCGGCGGCGTCATCTCCATCATCACGAAAAAGGGCGAAGGTCCGGCGCGGGTCACCGGCTCACTCGAGTCCGGCTCGTTCAAAACCTTCAACCAGACGCTCGGACTGAGCGGCGCCGAACGAAACTTCAACTACGCGGTCAACGTCGCCCATCTCCATGCCGGAGACGTTCCTGTCACGCCGCCGGAGCTTCTCCCGCCGGGACGGCAGGCGATCGGCAACAACTATGACAACATGACCTATTCGACCAAGCTCGGCGTCGATCTCAATGAGTATCTGACCGTCAATTCGGTGGTCCGCTATACCGACTCGACGCTGCTGTTCACGGGCGACGGCGGATTTCCAAGCACTCCCAACGCCAGCCAGAGCACGCACGCGGTCCAGCAACTCTTCAACCGTCAGGAGGCCGTATGGTCACTATTCGACGGGCGCGTCCAGAGCTTCTTCGGTCTCAATTTCACGAACAGCAGAGCCTATGACGTGGGTCCGGGCGACCCGGCCGCGACGGTCACCACGGGCGAGCGCCTCAAGTTCGACTGGCGCACCGTGACCGAGATTACGCGTGACAATCATCTGATCATCGGCGCCGAGCATCAGACCGATCGCATGGATACCGCCGATTTTGCCGCCAGGAACGGCAACAAGGCAGGTTTCGTTCAATTGCAATCGGCTTTCGCCGACCGCTTTTTCCTCGTGGCCAATGTCCGCCAGGATTCCAACGACCTGTTCGGCGGCCGCATGACTTACCGGATCGCGCCGGCGGTCATTGTTCCCGTCACCGAAACCAAGCTGAAAGCGAGCTACGGCACGGGCTTCAAGGCGCCCTCGCTGAGCCAGTTGTTCCGGGATTATCCGACCTTCAATTTCTTCGCCAATCCCAACCTGCAACCCGAAGACAGCCGTGGCTACGACGCCGGTTTCGAGCAGCCTTTGTTCAACGATCGCGTGCGTTTCGGCTCGACCTACTTCCGAAACGACATCACCAACCTGATCGACTACAATGCCACGTTCACCTCACTGGTGAACGTGAACAGCGCGACGACCGAAGGCACCGAGACTTTCGTCGCGGCGCAGATCACCGAACGTTTCGGAATCCGCGCGGATTACACCTTCATCCGCGCCGTCAATGCCGCCACCGGCATGCAACTGCTGCGCCGACCCAAGGAGAAATGGAGCGCAACCGCGACCTGGCTTCCGCTCGATGCGTTGACGTTGTCGGCAACTTTGGTCCGCGTCAACGACTGGCTCGATGTCACCCGCGACGGGATGGCATCCGGAATCACCGCGCCCGGCTATACGCTGGTGAATTTGCGCGGCGATTACGCACTCAATGATCAGGTCAAGGTATTCGGGCGGATCGATAATCTCCTGGACTTCCGCTACCAGAATCCGACCGGATTCCTCGCGCCGGGCCTCGCGGTTTTCGGCGGCATCCGGGTGGCCAGTTACGGGGTGCGATAGCTTTCGATTGCCGTTTGGCCGGAGAGAGGCGATTTCCTGAAGCAGGATGAAATCTGATTGGAATCGTCTTGCCCGGCTTTATGCCGGGCATCCACGTCTTGAACCTGGATCTGATCAAAGACACCGATGGCCGGGACCATAGGCGAGCGAAGCGACGCCGTTCTTCGAACGGCTATGCCGGGCCATGACCGAAATAAACACGCCTCGACGATCCCGGCATGATCGGAAAATGCTCTGAATCCACGCAACAAAAGATCCCGCTAATCGATCGGCCGACCGGTCAGGGCAGCAAGCTCGCGTATGAGGCGATCCGACATCTGTCCGGTCACCGGCATCCGGCGCGCCTGCTCGAATTTCCGGATCGCGGTCTGGGTTTCGGTCCCGACCGTTCCTGTCGGCTTCAATTGACCAAAGCCATATTCCGTCAGCGCCCGCTGCACGGCGGCGATGCGGCGATTTGCATTGATGATGTCGGCAACGGGATCGCTATGCGGCCCGGCCTGTTTGACGGGATTGGCGGATGCATCCGCCGCACTCGCGCGCGGTTCGGCCCGTCCCGCCTCATCCGCCTCGACCGGGCGAGGCCGCGGCAACGGATTGCCCTGCTGCACCGCGTTGCCCTGCCGCACCGGAGAAATCGTGACAGCCGATCCGAATATCGGCGACGGATGATGGCCGGCCTGCATGAACATGGCGTTGGCGATGATTGCGCCGGCGGCGGCAAAAGCCATGCTCCCGGCGACCAGATCTTTCGGGCTGTGCATGAGAATGCGCATCGCCAGACCACGCTCCTCGTCAGCCCCGCTCTTTCCGGTTGCCACGCTGCGACGGCGTGGCCGCATCCCATCCTCTCCAACAACTTTTCTAGGCACTCTTCCTCACCCGATAACCCTGGTCCTGCTTGCCGGAGCGGGAGGCCGGCGTCAGCGTCGCGATGTTGTTCGACAGCGGTTCGGCGACGGGCACGAGCGTCAACGGCAACATGACGGTGACCGTGGTCCCCTCTTCCACCTTGCTCTGCACGTCGATCTCGCCCCGGTGCAACGCAACGAGACTCTTGACGATCGACAGTCCGAGTCCGGTCCCTTCATGACGGCGCTGGTAGGTTTTTCCAGCCTGGAAGAAGGGGTCGCCGATCCGCTTGAGATCTTCCTGCGCGATGCCGACGCCGTTGTCCATCACCCGCAGCACCATGCGCGCCGCCTCGACGCGAGCGGAGATCGTGACGCGGCCGCCACGCTCCGTGAACTTGATCGCGTTCGATACCAGATTCAAAACGATCTGCCGGAACGCACGCGGATCGCCGACCATCTGCGGCAGATTCTCCGGAACACGCGTGACCAGTTCGATGCCGTTGTCGCGCGCCTTGAGCGCGAGCAGATTGCTGCCGCTGAGCAGCACCTCGCGCGGCGCGAACGGCTCGGGCAATATCTCGAAACTTCCGGATTCCATTTTCGACATGTCGAGAATGCTGTTGACCACCGATAACAGATGCTGGCCGGAATCGTTGATGAGCTGGGCATATTCCTTGCGGCGCGTGGCATCGAGCGGCAGGGTCGCCTCCTGAACGATCATCTCCGAGAATCCGATGATCGCATTGAGAGGCGTTCGCAGTTCGTGACTCATGGTCGCGAGAAACCGCGTCTTGGCGGCGTCGGCGCGCTCGGCCGCGGTGCGCGCCAGATCCAGCGCGTGCTCCTGCTGCTTCCGGTCGGTAACGTCCCGCATCACCGCGACGACTTCCGGTTCGGCCGGAGAGGACGGCTCAAGCGGCTGACAACGCATCTCCACCCATATGAAATTCCCGGAAGCATGCGCCTCGAAATTCGCATCGGACGCGGCTTCGCGCCTGAGCCTGAATTCGACGCTCTGCGCGCCCTTGCCCAGCGCAGCCGCCGCGAGCGTGGTGAGATAGGCCGGGCGATCAGCAACGTGGACCCGGTCGAACAGACCATGGCCCTGCAACTCCGACACCGGCACGCCGAGCAGAGATTCCGCGGCCGGCGAAATGAACTGCACGGCTCCGTTGCGCCTGTGGCGCGAAATCACATCGCACATGTGGCGCGCCAGCAGGCGATAGCGGTCTTCCTCGACGTTCAGCAGCGAGGCGCTGGTGCGCATCAAGGCTTCGCTGCCGAACGCGACGCCAGCAGCGTAGATCATGGCGGACGCAATGCCGAACGCCATGAAAACGCCATGCGCCGCCGCGCCGGCATCGGGCGGCAGAACATCAAGATAACTCATCGCGATCAGCGCGAGCAGGCATGTCCCCGCAAGCATCGAGGCGAAAGCGACGACGCGGCGGGATGCGGACAGCGCCGCCTCCAGCGGAATCACCACGAGCCACACGGCAGCGAAGGATCCAATCCCGCCGGTCGGAATCGCGATCATCATGACGAGACCGGCGAGCGCGATCGACGACAGCATGTGCGCGCTTTCGTAGCGGCCGGTCCGCGACAGGAAATAGGACAGCAGAATCGGAACGACGAGCCAGGCGAACGCCGTCACTTCCAGCGCCGACGGCGCACCGCGGATAGCCAGATACATCGGAAACGCCGCGAGCGCGGCCAGGCTCCCGAGCAGCCTTGGCGCCATGAAAGTTCGATGCCGCGCCCGCGTCAACGCGTCGTATCGCGCCGACGGATGCAGCAACGCGTCGAGACGGTCCTTGATGATGCTCAATGCATTCACGTCTTCTGCGCTTCAGCTTACGTCGCACTCGACGTGCCGGAACGCCCCCATTTTGTGGGTCCAACGTGTCAGAGCGAACTTAAGCGAACGCTAAGGCGCACCTCGCTTCGTCACGAAACGGCACAGGCGGATGGCTCTTTATCACCTCGCAACGCCTTCTTCGGCGCGGATGGTGAACGCAAGGTTTCCACCATCTCGTACCGACGGTGCAGAGAACCGACGGCGGCGAGCGGTCGTCAACACGCATCAAGCAAAAATTTACGCCGAATCGAATTCGAGCGCCGTTTACGGGATTTTGTTGGCCCGGCGGCGGCGGACAAACGGGGGATTCAGGACCATTTGATACGGAAGGGAACAGATTGCGAAATTCAACGCAACGCGACGAAGATCAAAGACGCATGGGGACGCGACATGTTTTTCCTGCTTCGCATGGCATTCTGGCTCGGGCTCGTGCTCGTGCTGCTGCCGAGGGATGAGGCGCCCGAGGCCAACAAGGCTCCCCGGATCGGAGCTTCCGAGGCTGTATCGGCCGCCACGGCCGCCGTATCGGACATGACTCAATTCTGCACGCGGCAGCCTGCCGCCTGCGAAGTCGGTGGCCAGGCGGCCGCCGTCATCGGCCAGCGCGCGCAAGACGGTGCCAAAAAGCTCTACCGGATCATCACCGACAAGCGCCCTCCCGACCATACGGGGTCGATCGACACCGTCCCGGCGGTCGAAACGGCGGCTTCCGGCGACACGCAGCACGACACCCTGACGCCGGAGGACCTGCAGGCGGAATGGCGTCTCACCACTCCCAACGCCGTTCCGAGGGAACAATTCCCGTAGATCGCCCGGGACCACATCGATTTAATGCGTCCTTGGCCCTATATTAGGGGGCCGGGACACGCTACACACGAGCCGTGATGACGATCGACGAGATCAGGGACAACTTTGAACTCCTGGAAGAGTGGGACGACCGCTACCGGTACGTCATCGAGCTCGGGCGTACCCTTGAGCCCATGAGCGAGGCCGAGCACTCCGCGGCCAACAAGGTGCAGGGCTGCGCCAGTCAGGTCTGGCTGTCGCTCAAGACCAGCCGCGACCCTGACAGCGCCCCGGTGCTGACCTATGTCGGCGACAGCGACGCGCATATCGTGCGAGGGCTGATCGCGATCCTGCTGACGCTTTATTCGGGCAGGAAGCCGCAGGACATTCTGGACACCGACGCCATCGCCGTCTTCGACGAACTCGGCTTCCGCGAACATCTCACGCCGCAACGTTCCAACGGCCTGCGCGCCATGGTCGAGCGCATTCGCAGGGACGCGCGCGAAGCGCTGGCCGCGGCCGCCTGAAACCGATCAGAACCGATTTCCGTTTCGCTTCCGCAATCATGCACAAGCGGAAGCGAGAGGGAATGCGAGGCGCACGCGCGACAAGCAGTCCCGCCTGTTCGAACCGCCTCTAAAGCATGTTTCTTTTGGATGAACTCAACAGCCCGTCATACCCGGCCCTGTGCCGGGCATCCACGTCTTGGAATTTCAGCGAAGAAAGAAGTAAAGACGTGGATGGCCGGGACATGCCCGGCCATGACGGAGCAGAGTGTTTCCGTCAAAATGCAAGCCGCTCTAGCCACTCGTGAACCTTGCATCGCTCGCCAGCCAGGTCCGTACATGGGCACTGGTTTCCCCGCGCGCCTGAATGCCGTAGTGCCTGGCGAGCCTGTCCAGCGCCAGTTGCAGGACCACTTTCGCCGATCTCGAGGGCCAGCCGCGCTCACGCTCGACATCCTCAAGTCCGCGAAGAAAGCAGCAGACATCCATCAGCAGGCCGGAGAATTCCGGTCCGCACGCCTCCAGCGCCAGCCGCACCCGCTGCCGCGCCGCGACGATCAGATCGGTCATCTCGCAGGGGCCAACCCCGGACCCGCGCGGGCGTCCTCCGGTCGGCGCCGACCAGTTCGAGGTCACTCGCGGCGTCAGGTTCCCCCGCGTGAAATCCGCGCGCAGTCTTTCACCGGCCGCGAACTGATCCCGGCTGATCATGGCGCGTCCGTCACGGCCCTTGCGGCGCGCGAGCCAGGCGAGAGGGCTCTCGCTGTCATCGACCATCACGGTCGCAACGCCCGCGTCGGTCATGATCTCGCGCTCGGCCAGCGCGAGATGCTGCGCGCGGAACCGGTCCACGATTTCCGCCGGCCTGCTCTTGGAGCGGCGCGACGATTGCCGGCTGCCGCGATCAGACGCCGGCATCGGACGCTCCTTCGAAGCGTTCATCACAAACCGCGCACATCGCCTCGAGCGCCGCGAGCCGGCGATCAAGTCCGGCATCGTCGCGACTGTCTTCCACGACGCGGCAAGCATGAGAGACCGTGGTGCGATCGCGATCGAAGACACGGCCGATCGCCTCGAAACTCAAAGCGAAACCAACGTGCGCGAGATACATCGCGACCTGTCGGGCATATGCGGCGCGTGGCGCGCCGCGGGTCGGCGCTATCACCACAGCAGCGTCGAGTTCAAACTCCTCGGCGACCAGTCGCGCGATAGTGTGACAGATTCGCGTTGCCGAGGTTGGCGAGCGTCGAACAGACGTCGGTGAAGCGGATGGATGGATCAGAAGCATGGAGCGGCCCCTCTAGGAATATAGTCATATCCTAGAGGCTATTACCTCCCCGGGGATAGCATTTTCATCAAAATTTGACAGTCGAATGCCGCGCCGGGTAACGGTTTTGGATAATAATCCTAACGTTCGGTAGTCAGCGGCCCCTTATTTTCGGCGTCGGCGCTGCTGACCGAGGCCCATGTTCTTGGCCAGCTGCGATCGCGTGACCGCGTAGTTGGGAGCCACCATGGGATAGTCCGCAGGGAGCTTCCATTTGTCCCGATACTGCTCGGGACTCATGTTGTACTGCGTGCGCAGATGGCGCTTGAGCGATTTGAACCGCTTTCCGTCCTCCAGGCAGATCAGGTAGTCGGCGGTCATCGATTTCCTGACCGGAACGGCCGGCTTGGCCGGTTCCACCGGCAATTCGCCGCGGCCGGAAGACACGCGCGTCAGCGCCGCATGCACCTGATTGATAAGGGCGGGAATTTCCGAGGCGGGCGTGGCGTTGTTACTAAGGTAGGCGGACACGATCTCCGCCGTGAGGTCGAGAAAGCTTTTACCGGCTGAATCACTCATGATTTCAATTTTCCGGATCGCAAGGCATCGGCACACTCCGAATGCGATCAGAATCGGCCTTTACGCAACCTGCATGATATGAGCGGATTGCCGGGGGCATGACAAGAACGACACGGACACACACAGAGTTTATTTTGAGCATTTTCCGGCGAAGTGGATGCCGGTTCGCCGCAAGGAAATGCGACCAGACAATAGCTTCTGGAGTATGGTCCGATTCAGCTGATCGGATCATGCTCCTGGAGACGATCCGCCGGAACCCTGATCGAGATGCGCGCGCAATTGATCAATCGACGCAAATCGCACCACTCCTTCCGGGAGTTGGGCATCGATCGCGCCATCTGAATAGAGCGAATAGGCCATTCCGTTGACAACACCCGACCTCAGCACAGTGGTTGGAGAAACAGTGGCCGGAGAAACAGTGGCCGGGGAAACGTTACGATCCGCAGCGCCGGCCAGTTGATCGCCTCTCGTTGCCGGTCTCGATGCCGGCCTGGGCATTTCATGATCGGCAGGATGGACCGCAGGCGCGGACAGGCCGGACCGTTCCGCGCGCCCCTGCTCGCGCTCCCTGACCGTGGATGCAAACAGAAGATTGCGCCGTGGCTTCGGCTGCGAAGGCTGGTCGGAGGATGCCTGGAATTCGGCATCCGGGACGGGAGCAACTGTCGCGCGATCGCGGTCGGCGGGCGCGTGATCGCGCTCGGGCGCTTGCCCCTGCCGGCGTTGCGACAGGACAGAGGGGGCGGCGCGCAGATCACTTCCCGCAGCTGGCGCTAGCCGACCGCCGTCCGCCAACGGTGGACTATCCGCGATTGGCCGGCCCGGTGGAATGGGCACGCGGACATCTTCTGCATGCATGCTACTGTGGTGGACGGTAACCGCTCCGGAGCCGAACCGGTCTCCTGAGCCGAACCGGTCTCCGGAACCGAGTAGGTCCGCGACCTTTTGCAGTTCGCGGACAACGACCGACAGGCTGACCATTATCAGACCGGTACAGGTCACGACCGCGCCCGATACGATCATGGTATCGCCGAAGCTGAACTCCTTGATGGGAATTCCGAAGGCGACCATCACCAGACCGGTCACGAACACACCGAACCCGGCGATCGAAAGTACGCTCATCCAAAGCTCCCCCTGACGAGCGCGCCTGGCCGCCATGCCATCCGCCCCGCCGCCTACCGATCCAGCCGCCATTATCGGCGACACGATGGCGAAGGGGTTAACTTCGGGCGGCGAAAATGGTTCAATTCAGCGGCATCGAAGTCTTTCACCGCATCATGGAAACGCTGAAAGACTCTGTTTTGACGCGTTTTCGAGCGAGGCCCATCCGAACTTGTCTGGCGGCGGATTTGATGTAGGCTCGGCCATCATCCCTCTGCACGTCGACTCCAGCGCCGCCCAATTCCGGGCGGCGTTGTCACATGCAAGATAGCTTCAACGCGGCGCCTCGGCCAGCGCGGCGAGAATCCGGGCCCACGACCGGATTCCCTTGTGAAAACTTTTCAGGTCGTACTTCTCGTTGGGCGAATGGATGTTGTCGTCTTCAAGGCCGAAGCCGACCATCACGGTGTCGAGCCCCAGCGACGTCTTGAAATCGGCAACAATCGGAATCGACGCGCCGCAGCCGATCAACAGCGCTTCCTTATTCCATTCCTCGGTCAAGGCCTGCTTCGCCGCCGCCAGCGGCTTCATATTCCAGTCCAGCGCAATCGCGGGCGCGCCGGCGTGATCGAGAAACGCGACGGAGCAGTCGGCCGGCACCCGCTCCTTCACGAAAGCACGGAAGGCGTCGCGTATCCTGCCGGGCACCTGACCCTCGACGAGGCGGAACGAGATTTTCGCCGACGCCTGCGCGGGAATGACCGTCTTGGAACCTTCTCCCGTATAGCCACCGACAATTCCGTTGATGTCGCAGGTCGGCCGCGACAACAGCTGCTCGATCAGCAGGCGATCCTTTTCACCGGCAGGGATCGAAAGCCCGATCGGCTTCAGGAATCGATCCGGCGTCAGATCGAGTTCAGCCCATTGAGCGCGGATTTGGGGCGGCAAATCCTTCACGTCATCATAGAAACCGGGAATCGCGATGCGGCCGTCATCATCATGGAGATCGCCGAGGATTCGCGTCAGGATCCTGATCGGGTTCTGAGCGCCGCCGCCGAAAAGGCCGGAATGCAGGTCGCGGTTCGCGGCCTTGATGATCACTTCCTCATAGACCAATCCGCGCAGCGACGTGGTGATCGCCGGCGTGTCGGGATCCCACATGCCGGTGTCGCACACCAAGGCAAAATCCGCGGCGAGATCCTTCTTGTTCTGTTCGAGGAACGGCACGAAGTTTTTCGAGCCCACCTCTTCCTCGCCCTCGATCAGGATCGTCACGTCAAGCGGGAGTGAACGGGTCACCGACATCCAGGCGCGGCAGGCCTCGACGAACGTCATCAGCTGGCCCTTGTCGTCTTCCGCGCCGCGCGCCACGATGATCTTGCGCCCGTCCGCATGGCTGGTGACAACCGGATCGAACGGCGGGCGATGCCACAGATCCAGCGGGTCGACCGGCTGAACATCGTAGTGGCCATAAAACAGAACATGCGGCCGTGACCCGGTGTTGCCTTTGCTTTTGGCCACGATCGCGGGATGGCCCGCGGTCGGGCGAACCTCGGAAGCAAAATTCAGCGTCGCGATATCGGCCGCGAGATGATCGGCGGCCGCCTTGCAGTCGCCCACGAACGCTGGATCGGCCGAGATCGATTTGATGCGCAGCAGCGCGAACAGCCGCTCCAGGCTGTTGTCGAAATCCGCATCGATGTGGTCGAGGACGTTTTGCAGTTGCGATGTACCGGACATTCTGTTTCCCCTCGAATTGCGGTCGGACAATCTTTCAGATTCGCGGTTGCGCGGTCGAATGCGGATCGCGCGCCGGCGGCGGATTGAGAATATGCCAGACCAATGCGGCCACCAGCACGAAAGTCGCGGCGATGTTGTTTCCGGCGGCCTGAAGAATCTTCGGAAATACCGGCAGCGACAGCGCCATCAACGCAAATGATGCGCCAAGCGCCAGACGCGAGATCGCCCGCGCCTTGGGCCGGCCATCGAGCGCGGCGCGATGAAACAGAACCGTGATCGGAAAGAACAGCCACACGAAGTAATATTGACGCGCCAGCGGCGAAGCGAGCGTCATCAGGCAGAACAGAATCCCGACCTCCTCGGCGATCGATCTCTGCGTCATGTTCGCCCGCGCGGGAATGATGGCGATGAAGCCCAGCCCTATCGCGGCGAAGACGGCGAGCACGATCCAGTTCGCCGTCCTGTAATCGACATCCGCGACATTCATGTATTGCGCCGGCTTGGCGGGATCGATCTGGTTATAATTGACCGGGCGCACCAGCCGGTGCGTGACCGCGACGATGGACTGATTGACCCAGGACCAGTTCTGGGCGTCACGCTGCCCGAACCCATGCTCCGAGTTCGATCCGATCATTCCACGGTACCATGTGGTCAGTTCCGAGACGTTGCGGTCGAAACCACGGATCGGAGCCGGCGCCAGAAGCAGCAAAACGCCAAGGAACGCGACCATGCTTATCGCGCTTTTCCAATGGCGGCGCCAAAGCAGATACGGCAGCACGGCGACGGGAAAGACCTTGATGGCCGCCGCGAGCGCGAACATGCCTCCCGACAGCCACCCGCTCCCGCGCCACAGGCACCAGAACCCGAACAGCATCATCGCAAGCAGAACGAGGTTGGGCTGCCCGAGATCGAACATGTCAAAGACGAAGGGAAGCGTGACGATTCCCGGCAAGGCCTCAAGCCATGGATCAGGGGTCTTGCCCGACCCCGTCATGGCGTTGGAGAACTGCGCCGTCATCCACCATGCGACGGCATTGAGAAGGCACAGGCCGAGATAAAGCGGAAGCTTTCCGAAGGCGCTCGGCAGGGCGAGCAGAATGGCCGACAGCGGCGGGTAAAGGAATGCAAAGCCGTCGTTCGGCCCCTGCGGATACAGATCGCCGCCGTGCAGGATCTGCTGCCCTGCCCAGTACCACAGCGGATAATCCTTCGTCTTGCCATGACCCCAGATCTCGGGGACAAGAACGTCGGCGGTCAGCAGGATGCAGGCCACGAGAAACAGGACATCCAGCGGGCGCCGGAGCGACGGCCATCTCAGCACGGGCATTTTTCCGTTGTCACGCGGCGGCATCGTCCGCGCGCTCTGCGTTATCAGATGCGCTCCCCGCTGCAAACGGTGTCGCTTGCCTCCGCCGAGGCGCAACCCTGCGGCGGAAGCCCGTAACCGCCCGCGCGCTCACCGCCGCAGCAGTCCTCCCAGCGCGCCGCGCACCAGCGCGCGACCGACCGAACCGCCGACCGAACCGCCGACCGACTTGCCGAGATCGGCGACGATGCCTCCAACCACCTTGTTGGTGACGGAGCGCGTGACGTTGCGCGCGATCACCTGCCCGGTCGACAATCTGCCGCGGGGCGTATTGGTCCCGAATATGCTGCCGACGATCGATCCGATCTGGCCAAGAACGCCGCCGTTCGATCCATCAGCCGCCGCCGCGGTGTCCTCGACCCGTTTCTGAAGCAGCTCGTAAGCCGATTCGGAATCGATCGCGGTGTCGTACTTTCCCTTCACCGGGCTGCGGGCAATGAGTGCCTTGCGTTCCTCGGGAGAGATCGGGCCGATCCGGGCAGACGGAGGCCGTACCATCACCCGCTCGACCACAGCCGGCGTTCCGTTGCCTTCGAGGCACGACACCAGAGCCTCGCCCTTGCCAAGTTCGGTGATGACCCGCGCCGTGTCCAGCTTCGGATTTGGCCGGAACGTTTGCGCCGCCGCGGCGACGGCCTTCTGATCGCGGGGCGTGAATGCGCGCAATGCATGCTGAACCCGGTTGCCGAGTTGAGCGAGCACCTTGTCCGGGACGTCGATCGGATTCTGGGTCACGAAATAAACCCCGACGCCCTTGGAGCGGATCAGCCGCACCACCTGCTCGATCTTGTCCATCAGCGCCTTGGGCGCGTCGTTGAACAGAAGGTGCGCCTCGTCGAAGAAGAACACGAGCTTCGGTTTCGGCGGATCGCCGACCTCCGGCAAGCGTTCGAACAGTTCCGACAACATCCACAGCAGGAACGTCGCATAAAGCCGCGGGTTCTGCATCAGCTTGTCGGCGGCCAGAATGTTGATCATGCCGCGGCCGTCGCGATCGGTGCGCATGAAATCATTCAGATCCAGCGCCGGCTCACCGAAAAACCTGTCGCCGCCTTGATGTTCGAGCACCAGAAGCCGGCGCTGGATCGCTCCCACGCTTTGCCTGGACACATTGCCGTATTGCGTCGTCAGTTCCGCCGCACGTTCGGCAATAAAGGACAGGATGGCGCGAAGATCCTTCATGTCGAGCAGCATCAATCCCTGCTCGTCCGCCACCCGAAAAGCGATGTTGAGCACGCCCTCCTGGGTCTCGTTCAGATCCATCATCCGGGACAACAGCAGCGGACCCATTTCCGACACCGTGGCGCGCACCGGATGGCCCTGCTCACCGAAAACATCCCAGAAAATTGTCGAGAACTGATCGGGCTGGAACTCAAGCCCCATCGTCCCGGCGCGGTCGAGGATGAAGTCCCTGGCTTCGCCCGGTTCTGAAATGCCGGACAGATCGCCTTTGATATCGGCGACGAAAACCGGCACGCCCGCGCGAGAAAATCCTTCCGCCATCACCTGAAGCGATACGGTTTTTCCGGTTCCGGTGGCGCCGGTGACGAGACCGTGTCGATTGGCGAGGCCCAGCGTCAGCCACACCGGCTGCTCACCCTTGCCGATGAAGATGCCCTGATCGGTATCGCCGATCCCGGTCGCGGTCTTCGCCATGAGCGCCTCTTTTTGTGATCCGTCGTCGAACTCTTATTCTACTTCAAGTTCCGCGCCGATTGAAGCCGGCCAAACGCCGCGAGAACGCTCGAAATCTTCCGGCCCGAGCTACACGCGGATCATCGCCACGGAATCATTCTAACCGGCGGCAGACGATCGCGTCTTTTTGACCTGAGTTCAGGCAGGCGAGTCTTGCATCTCGGCAACACTCGCGGTGCGATTGCATGTCAACAGCCGTTTGTCCTGTTTCCTGACTTGTCTTTCGCGTCTCGGGCATATCAAGATGAACGTATAAATAACGAGCCGGCGAGCAACCGGCGGAGGCGGGGTACCATGAACGATCTGGTGGAGCGGCGTGCCGCGACAGCTGGCATCGCTGTCGCGCGAGCGGCCGTCGGTACGATTCCGATCTTTCGCAGCAAGGAAAGACCGGCCGGCGAGGTTCGATCCAAGATTCAGTCCAGGATTGAAGCAATGTTCGGTGCGAAAGCCGGCGCGGAGAACGCGATCGCGGCTTCCCGAAAGCGCATGGGCCGTTCGACGTTCGCCGGCGCGCAAGAAGCATCGCGGTATCCCCGAACGTCATGACATACTCGATCTCCAAGCTTGAAGGGCTGAGCGCCTTCGAGGCCAAGAAGCTGAGGTCGATCGGCATTCGAACAACCGACGCTTACCTTGAAGCGGCGCGCACGTCGAAAGGCCGCAAGGCGCTCTCCGCCAGAACCGGCATCAGCGAACAGCAACTGCTGGAGTGGGCCAACCTCGCCGACTACATGCGCATTCCCGGAATGGGCAACGGCAAGACCAAGCTGCTGCGCGCGGCCGGCGTCACGACGGTACGGGAACTCACGCACCGCAATCCGGCCCGGCTGGCTCAGGCCATGAAAGATGCGAACGCCAGGCGCAAGCTTGTCAGCGCCCTTCCCTCGGAAAAGTCGATCGGCGACCTGATCGCGCACGCGCGAAAGCTTCCGCTCAAGATCACCTATTGAGCTTTCCATCGTTGCAAGCCGGGCTGCCCTGAACAAGCTTTTCGCGCCTTGACAGCATGTCCGGGACCGCGCAAAGCCACCGCATGACATCGGCGGATTCCATGTCCAGCGTTGTGACGGATGATGCGCGTCATCCCGCGCTTGAGGTGCTGCTGTCGCGCCCCTGCCCGGCGGTCATGGGGATCCTGAACATCACCCCCGACTCGTTCTCCGATGGCGGTCAGTTCATGACACCCGACCGGGCCGTGGCGCAGGCGCGCCGCATGATCGCGGACGGGGCCGACATCATCGATATCGGCGCGGAGTCCACCCGCCCCTACGGATCGCAGCCGGTCTCGCGCGACGAGGAAATGCGGCGGCTGGAGCCGGTGTTCGCCGCGGTGGTCGCGCTTGGAATTTCCGTCTCCATCGACAGCATGAAGTCTTCCGTGGTGGAGTGGGCGCTCGGGAACGGCGCCGCGATCGCCAACGACGTGTGGGGATTGCAGCGCGATCCCGACATGGCCCGCGTCGTCGCCGCGCGCAACGCGCCCGTCATCATCATGCATAACCGGGATAAGCCCGGTGGCACGCTCGACATCATGCGGGACATCACAGCGTTCTTCGAACGATCTCTGAAGATCGCGGCGCAGGCCGGCATACCCGCCAGCCGCATCGTCCTCGATCCCGGCATCGGATTCGGCAAAACGCCGGAACAGAGCATGGTCGCGCTGGCCCGGCTCGGCGAATTGCAGACCTTCGGATTGCCGGTTCTCGTGGGCGCGTCCCGCAAGCGCTTCATCAGCACGGTGACGCCATCAGAGCCGCAACAACGGCTCGGCGGCTCGCTCGCCGCGCATCTGATCGCGGCAAGAGGCGGCGCGCGCATCATCCGCACACACGATGTGGCCGAGACGGTGCAGGCGCTGCGGGTGGCGCACGCCATCGAGTCCGCAACACAGCCGGGATCATTTGAACCATGACCGATACGATATTTATCCGCGGCCTCGTGATTCACGCGCAGCACGGCGTCATGGCGCACGAGACCGAGGTCGGCCAGCGCTTCGTGATGGACATCGAACTGTCCACCGACCTGTCCGAATCCTCCCGCACCGATCGTCTCGCCGATACGGTGTCCTATGCCGGCGTGGTGGCGACGGCCAGCGCCGCGTTCAAGAACGCCAACTACAAGCTGCTCGAACGCGCCGCGGGAGCGGTCGCCGATGCGGTGCTGGCGGCTTATCCGCGCGTGAGGACGATCACGATCACCGTCCACAAACCGCACGCCCCGATCCCGGCGATCTTCGACGACGTCGGCATTTCACTCACCCGCGGCAGGGACTAGCCGTCGCGATGGCCAGCGTCCTGATCGCGCTAGGGGGCAACGTCGGAGACGTCAGGCAGACGTTCCGCAAGGCCATCGCCAACATCCGCGGCATGGCGCAGGCCGCGCTGCTCGCCCGTTCGTCCGACTACGCCACGCCGCCATGGGGCGAGCAGAACCAGGCTCGCTTCATCAACGCCTGCATCGAGATCGACACCGGCCTCGACCCCCACGCGCTGCTGTTCACACTACAGAAGATCGAGAAGAAATTCGGCCGCGACCGCGCCGCCGAACAACGCTGGGGACCGCGCACGCTGGATCTCGATCTGATCGCCTATGACGACGCCGTTCTCGACAGGCCGGAGCTGACGCTGCCGCATCCGCGCCTGTTCGAGCGCGCCTTCGTTCTGGTTCCGCTTGCCGAAATCGCGCCGGACCGCGTGATCGCGGGGCGAACGCCCGCCAGGGCGCTGGCCGACATATCAACCGCCGGAATCGAACGCCTCCCCGACCTTCCTGATCGCGCGTAAACGACCGTTTGGCTTGTCCGCCGCCGCGTGGCATTTTGATGATCCGGATTCTGCCGGACACGAGCGAACAATGCCCGCTGCTCCCCATGAACCCATCGATCCGCCGCTCGCAGCCGATTTCGCACCGGCGACAGCGTCAGACTGGCGCAAGCTGGTCGATGGCGTGCTGAAGGGCGCGCCCTTCGAGAGGCTGGTGGGAAAGACCTATGACGGTCTCCGGATCGAACCGGTCTATACGCGCGCAGAAGGCGCCTCCCCGATCGCCGGCCGCGCCGCGGCCACGCCATGGCGGATCATGCAGCGGATCGATCATCCCGATCCCGCGCTGGCCAACACGCAGGCGCTGCACGACCTCGACAACGGCGCCGGCGGCCTGACGCTGGTATTCGCAGGCGCCAATGGCGCGCGCGGTTTCGGACTGCCGCCAACCGCCGAGGCTGTCGCCAAAGTGCTGGACGGCGTCTTCCTCGATGCAGGCATCACCATCGAGTTGCAGACCGGCCCGCGGTGGCGCGAGAGCGCGCTCCAGATCGCGGACGACATCAGGATCAAGGGAGTCGACCCGGCCACCTGCGATATCCGCTTCGGCCTCGATCCGCTCGGCGCCTGCGCTGTATCGGGAGCAAGCCCCGGCGCGCGGGCTGAGATCGTTGCGGCCGTGGCGGATGCCGCGAAGACGCTTGCCGCCAGGGGATTCAAAGGGCCGTTTTTTGTCGCCGACGGCCGCGTGATCCACGACGCCGGCGGATCGGAGGCTCAGGAGCTCGCCTTCGTCCTGGCGTCGGCGGTGGCCTGGCTTCGAGGACTTGAAAGCGCCGACGTCGTTCTCGAAGACGCGCGCGGCATGATCCACGCGCGGCTCAGCGCTGATGCCGACCAGTTCCTGACGCTGGCCAAATTCCGCGCGCTGCGGCTGTTGTGGGCGCGGGTCGAGCAGGCTTGCGGCCTCGCGCCGAAGCCGTTGCTGATCGCCGCCGAAACCGCATGGCGGATGCTGACCCGGCGCGACCCCTACATGAATATGCTGCGCGCCACCGTCGCGGCATTCTCGGCAGGTCTCGGCGGCGCTGACAGCGTCTGCGTGCTTCCGCATACGCAGGCATTGGGCCTGCCGGACGCCTTCGCGCGACGCATGGCGCGCAACACGCAACTCATCCTGCTGGAGGAAGCCAACCTCGCCAAAGTCGCGGATCCGGCGGCAGGCTCGGGCGGCATCGAGACCTTGACGCATGAGCTTTGTCAAAAGAGCTGGGTGCTGTTTCAGGATATCGAGAGAGCGGGCGGAGCGTTCGCCGCGCTCGAACAGAACCTGATCCAGCGCGGCGTCGCCGCGACGCGCGACGCGCGCCAGACCAATGTCGCAAAACGGCGCGACGTGCTCACCGGCATCAGCGAATTTCCTGACCTGCACGAAACGCCGATCGACGTGCTCGACGTCGCGCCTGTGACGCTCGCGCCCTCCGGCAAGACAACAATCAGCTTCGAGGCGCTGACGCCGATGCGGCTGGCCGTCCCCTTCGAACAACTGCGCGATCGTTCCGACGATTGGCTCAAGGCCACCGGCGCGCGGCCGAAGATCCTGCTCGCCACTCTCGGCGCGCCTGCCGACTTCGCCGCGCGCGCGGCCTTTGCCAGAAGTTTTTTCGAGGCCGGGGGCATCGAGGCCGTCGATTTGCTTTCCTCCGGCGCGCGGCGAGGAAATGTTGAAGACGCCGCTCGGCGAGAAGATGAAAACGCGCTCGCCAAAGCCTTCAAGGCATCCGGCGCTCGAATGGTCTGCCTGTGCTCCTCGGATGAGGTCTATGCCGAACAGGCGATGCTCGCAGCGCGGGCCTTTCATGCCGCGGGTGCAGGCCATATCTATCTGGCGGGACGACCGAATGAACTGGAACCTGTGTTGCGCCAGGCAGGCGTACGCGATTTCATCTTCGCGGGGAACGATGCGTTGGCGGTGCTGAACGAGGTCTGGCAGCGACTGGAGCGACCATGACAGAGCAGATGAGCCCGTCGCTGACCGGCGGATGCCAGTGCGGCGCCATTCGTTTCGCACTGACGGCCCCGCCGGTGCGGATCAGCATCTGCCACTGCCGGATGTGCCAGAAAGCGACCGGCGCGCCGTTTGCGTCTTTCGCCGACATCCCGCGCGAGAACTTTCGCTGGACCAGAAGCACGCCGGCGACGTTTCGTTCGTCCTCGATCGCGGAGCGCGCTTTCTGCCCCGCCTGCGGCACGCCATTGAGCTTCAGCCGTATCGGCGGCCCCTGCATCGAGATCATGACCGGCGCTTTCGACCGGCCCGACCTGCTGGTGCCGACAGGACAATACGGAACGGAATCCCGGCTCGGCTGGATTGCGACCATCGTCAACCTGCCGAGCCATACCACGCCCGAAAATTACGGACCGGAGAAGATGGCGACCATCATCAGCCACCAGCACCCGGACCATGACTGAACGATGATGGCCCGCGTTCCGGATTTCGCCGACGTGGCGTTCGAGCGGGTCGCGCCTCCCGTCGCCGACGGCTTCGAACCATCCCCGGAAGTCTGGCTGACCCCGGAAGGCATTCCGGTCAAACCCGCCTATTCGGAAGCCGATCTTGACGGGATCGACTTCCTCGACACATGGCCCGGCATCGCGCCTTACCTGCGCGGCCCCTACCCGACCATGTATGTCAACCAGCCCTGGACCATCCGGCAATATGCGGGCTTCTCGACGGCGGAGGATTCCAACGCCTTCTATCGGCGTAATCTCGCCGCCGGCCAGAAAGGGCTGTCGGTCGCCTTCGACCTCGCCACCCATCGCGGTTACGATTCCGATCACCCGCGCGTTTCGGGCGACGTCGGCATGGCGGGCGTCGCGATCGATTCCATCTACGACATGCGCACGCTGTTCGCCGGCATCCCGCTCGACCGGATCAGCGTATCGATGACCATGAACGGCGCGGTGCTCCCGATCCTCGCCTTGTTCGTCGCGGCTGCCGAGGAACAGGGCGTCCCGGCGGAAAAACTCTCGGGCACCATTCAGAACGACATCCTCAAAGAGTTCATGGTACGCAACACCTACATCTATCCGCCCGCGCCTTCGATGCGGATCGTCTCCGACATCTTCGCCTACGCCTCGCGCAGGATGCCGAAGTACAATTCCATCTCCGTCTCCGGCTACCATATGCAGGAAGCCGGCGCGACGCAGGATCTGGAGCTGGCCTATACGCTGGCCGACGGCGTCGAATATGTCCGCGCGGGCCTCAAGGCAGGCCTGGACATCGACCGCTTCGCGCCGCGGCTGTCGTTCTTCTGGGCGACCGGCATGAACTTCTTCATGGAAGTCGCCAAGATGCGCGCCGCGCGGCTGTTATGGGCCAGGCTCATGAAGCCCTTCGATCCGAAGAATCCGCGATCGCTCTCCCTGCGTACCCATTGCCAGACTTCCGGCTGGTCGCTGACCGCGCAGGACGTTTTCAACAACGTGATCCGCACCGCGATCGAAGCGATGGCGGCGACGCAAGGCCATACACAATCGCTGCACACCAACGCGCTGGACGAGGCGCTGGCGCTGCCGACCGATTTCTCCGCCCGCATCGCCCGCAACACCCAGCTTTTCCTGCAGCAGGAGAGCGGCACTACGCGCATCATCGATCCCTGGGGCGGCTCGCATTACGTCGAACGGCTCACGCACGACCTCGCAACGAAGGCCTGGGGCCATATTCGCGAAGTCGAGGAACTCGGCGGCATGGCCAGGGCGATCGAGGCCGGCGTGCCGAAGCTGCGCATCGAGGAAGCGGCGGCCCGGACGCAGGCCAGGATCGATGCCGGGGCGCAGGTCGTGATCGGCGTCAACAAGTACAAGCCGGAGCATGAGACGCCGATCGACGTGCTCAGGATCGACAACAGCGCCGTCCGCCGCTTGCAGATCGAGAAACTGAAACGATTGCGCGGCGAGCGCAGGCAGGAGGATGTCGATGCCGCGCTGGCGGCGCTGACGCGCTCGGCCGGCGAAGGCAACGGCAACCTGCTGGCGCTCGCGATCGACGCCGCGCGCGCCAAGGCGACCGTCGGCGAAATTTCCGACGCGATGGAGAAGGTGTTCGGCCGGCATCGCGCCGAGATCAGGTCGATCACCGGGGTCTACAAGCGCGAGGTGTCCGCGATGTCCGACAAGGTGGAGAAGCTGCAACGGCTCATCGACGCCTTCGATGAGGCCGAGGGCCGCCGCCCGCGAATTCTCGTCGCCAAGATCGGCCAGGACGGCCACGACCGCGGCCAGAAGGTGATCGCTTCCGCCTTCGCCGATATCGGCTTCGACGTCGATATCGGACCGTTGTTCGCGACAGCGGAGGAAGCCGCGCGGCAGGCGGTCGAAAACGACGTGCACATTCTCGGCGTGTCCTCGCTCGCCGCCGCGCACCTGACCACGGTGCCGGAACTGAAGGCCGCGCTGAAAAAGCAGGGCCGCGACGACATCATGATCATCGTCGGCGGCGTGGTGCCGCCGCAGGACTACGATGCGCTTTATAAAGCCGGCGCGGAGGCGATCTTTCCTCCCGGCACGGTGATCGCGGACGCCGCCGAAGACCTGATCCACAAGCTCAGCGCGCGACTTGGACACGAAGCGACGGTGGAGTAGCGAAGGGGTTTTTCAAATCTCCACAAATGACCGTCATGCCCGCGCTTGTCGCGCGCATCCACGTCTCTATGATCCGGACTCCAGGACGTGGAAGGCCGGGACATAGGCGAGCGAAGCGACGCCGCTCTTCGAACGGCTATGCCCGGCCATGACGAGGATTGCCATGATCATCAGACCCGGTTCTATCGTGAGTGCGCTTCAGAAACTTTCATGTCTCGCGGCAGTGCTGGGACTCGCGGGCATCGCTCCCGCCATCGCAGCCGAACCCAAGCCCGACGCCGCCGTCAAGATGAAATACATCGACGCCAGCGTCACGCTCGAAAAGCAGATCAGGACCAATGCGCCGCTGGCGGAGAACCTGCTCGCGGAAGGCAAGCATTGGATCGAGGAGAACCGCGGGAATGCGGCGAAGGAGTTCAAGGCTTCGCCGGAATTGTTCCGTGACGGTCGCGCCTGGACCTTCGAACGCAGCTACGCCCAAACGTCGAACGTCGGCGGCCGGTACGTCAGCATCGTGCGCACCGACTATGTCTATACCGGCGGCGCGCATCCCAATACGCTCATCGATACGATTCTGTGGAACGATGAGACGAGGAAGCAGATCAGCATCCGTCCGTTCTTCAAGGAAACCGCCGACAACGGCCCGACCCTGAAAGCGCTGCGCGACGCCGCCATCGCCGCCGTGAAGGCCGAGAAGAAGGAACGCGGCATCGAGGATTCCGGCGACATCGACTGGTATCAGGGCATATTGCCAGCGCTGCTGAAGGTCGGAGCCATATCGCTGGCCCCTTCCACCGTGGCCGGAAAGAGTGCCGGCCTGGCGTTTCATTACTCGCCCTACGCAGTCGGTCCCTACGCCGAGGGTTCATATACCGTGTTCGTGCCGTGGGAGACCTTCAAGGCGCATCTGTCGCCGCAGGGCCTTGCGATCTTCGGCGGCGACCGTCCTCCCGATACAAAGCCTGACGCCGAATGAACCGCCCGCTCGTTATCCCGAGCATTGCCGCCGATATTCGCGCTGGCAACCGCGCGGCGCTGGCGCGCGGTATCACCCTGATCGAAAGCCGCCGCGCCGATCACGAGGCTACCGCGCGCGAACTGGTGCAGGAGCTTTTGCCGGCGACCGGCAACGCGATCCGCGTCGGCATCACCGGCTCACCGGGTGTCGGCAAGTCCACCACCATCGATGCGCTCGGCATGGACCTGATCGCGCGTGGCCACAGGATCGCCGTGCTGGCGGTTGATCCTTCCTCCGTGCGCAGCGGCGGCTCGATCCTCGGCGACAAGACGCGGATGGCGCGGCTGGCGGCGGCGGAAGCGGCCTACATCCGGCCCTCGCCCGCCGCCGGAACGCTCGGGGGCGTCGCGGCCAGAACGCGCGAGGCGATGCTTTTGTGCGAGGCGGCGGGTTTCGACGTGATCCTGGTGGAAACCGTGGGAACGGGACAGTCGGAAACCGCCGTGTACGACATGACGGATTTCTTTCTCGCCTTGATGCTGCCCGGCGCCGGTGACGAACTGCAAGGCATCAAGAAAGGTCTGGTCGAACTCGCCGACATGATCGCGGTGAACAAGGCCGACGGCGATAACCTGTCACGCGCCAACCGCGCGGCGGCCGAATATCGCAGCGCGCTTCATATTCTCAGCCCACGCTCCGAAAACTGGTCTCCTCCGGTGCTGACTTACTCGGGGCTGACGGGATCAGGCATCCCGGAGCTTTGGCGGAAGATCGTCGAGCACCGCGCCGCGATGAACAAATCCGGCGAGTTCGCACAACGGCGCAGCCGGCAGCAGGTGAAGTGGATGTGGTCGATGTTCGAGGATCGCATCAAGGCGCGCCTGCGCAACGATCCCGCGATCCGCGCGAAAGTGAAGGCGACCGAGGCCGCGGTCTCCGAGGGCCGCGTCACGCCGGCGCTGGGAGCAAGCCAGATCGCGGAGTTGTTGCGGTGAATTGCACTGTTTCCGCGACCGTCATGCCCGGCCGTAACCGTTCGAAGAACGGCGTCGCTTCGCTCGCCTGTGTGCCGGGCATCCACGCCATTTCTTGTGGCAGGCTTCCAAAGGCACGACGTGGATGGCCGGGACATCTGCACGAAGACGCGCTTCGCGCTTTTGCCCGGACATGACGACGCCCCTCCGCATTCTCGTCACCGGCTTCGGCCCCTTTCCCGGCGCGCCGTTCAATCCGACTGTTCCGCTGGTCAAACGACTCGCCAAGTTGCGCCGGCCCGCGCTGGACGGCGTTACGATCACAACCCACATCTTCGATGTCGCCTATGCGACGGTGGATTCCGAACTGCCGCAGCTCCTTGCAACGCATCGTCCGCACGCGCTCCTGATGTTCGGGCTGGCGGCGCGCACCCGCTGGCTGCGGATCGAGACGCGCACGCGAAACGCGATGACGACGATCTGGCCGGACCTCGACGGCGCGCGGATTCACAAGGGCGTGATCGCGGGCACGGCGGATGCGCGCGCCTTCGGACCGCATGTTTTCAGGCTGCTGCGCGCGGCACGGCTGACCGGCATCGACGCCCGCGCCTCGCGCGATGCCGGCAGCTATCTTTGCAATTATCTCTGCTGGCGCGCCATCGAGGCCGCCGATCAACAGGCGGGCCCGCGCCTCGCCGCGTTCATTCATATTCCGGCGCTGAAGCGCGACGGCTCGGCTGCCGTTCCCGGCGGCATGACGCTGGCGCATCTCGTCGATGCCGGCGAGGCCATGCTCATGGAAATGGTGAAGGCGGCGCGGCAGACGGGGCTATAGAGCTTTCGGGCGCGCCAAGACCCGCCAAATCAAATGGACAGCCATATTCGAAACGGGCACTGTGCCGCGCAACAGAGCATGATCCCGAAGAGTGGAAACCGGTTTTCGGATATGATCGTGCTCAATCGCAAAGAGAGAATGCCAGAGTCTGATTCAACGCGGTTGAACCAGACTCTGGCGGCATCGATAAGGCTGCGTACCGATCCTTCCGAGACACATCGATGACCGACGCCGATATGGACGGATGGGTGTCGCGAGCCCATCAGCCGAGAGGGTTCCCTGAATTCGTCGCCCTCGTCGCCTGCATCATGGCGCTGAACCCGATCGCCACCGACATGATGCTGCCGGCGATGCCGGACGTCCGCGATGCCTACGCCATCGCTCACCCCAATCATGTCCAGGCCGTGATCTCGGTGTATCTGGCCGGCTTCGGCGCGGGCCAGTTCATCATGGGGCCGCTGTCGGACCGGTTCGGCCGCCGCCCGATCCTGATCGGCGGAATGCTGCTCTACAGCGCGGCTGGCCTGTTGTCGGTGGTCGCGTCCTCGTTTGAAACGATGCTGCTGGCGCGCGTGCTGCAGGGCGTCGGAAGTTCCGCCGCCCGCGTCATCGCCACCTCGATCGTGCGCGACTGCTACAGCGGCCGGCGCATGGCGAGCGTGCTGTCGCTGGCGATGATGATCTTCATCTCGGTGCCCGTGCTTGCGCCGTCGATCGGTCAGGCGATTCTGCTGTTCGCGGAATGGCGCGGCATCTTCGTGGTGCTGACCGCCTACGGTCTGCTCGCTTTGCTTTGGTGCGCGCTCCGATTGCCGGAGACCCTGCCGCCCGCCGGGCGCAAGCCGCTGACCGCCGCGAACGTGTTGGATGCCTATCGCCAGACCATTACCAACCGCCAAACCATCGGCTACGCGCTCGCCACCGGCGGCGTGCAGAGCGTGCTGTTCGCCTATGTGTTCTGCTCGCAGCAGATCTTCACCGACATCTACGGCCTCGGCGATTATTTTCCGCTCGCCTTCGGTGCGATCGCCATCGGCATCGCCGCCGCGGGTCTGTTGAACGCGCGCATCGTCGGGCGGTTCGGCATGCGGGTGATCTCGCACGGCGCGCTGACAGGATCGGTTGTGATCTCGATGCTGACGCTGCTCGCGGCGTGGCAGGGATGGCTGTCGTTTCCGGTTTACATCGCGTTTGCGATCGGCACGATGTTCGCGTTCGGGCTGATGTTCTCGAATTTCACCGCGCTCGCGATGGAGCCGCAAGGCCATATCGCCGGAACCGCCTCATCCCTGTTCGGCTCGATCACGACATTGATAGGCAGCGGCGTCGGCGCCATGATCGGGCAGGATTTCGATGGAACTATGCTGCCGTTCACAGCAAGCGCCTTCCTTTGCACCATCGCCGCCTTGGTCGTCGTGATCGTTGTCGAGCGCGGACGGTTGTTCGTGCCGCACAATCCGGCGGTCCCGCCGCCGCGTTAACGCGAAGCGGTATCCATCCCTGGGTCAAGCCCGGGGACATGCCTTGCTCGAAAACGCGATCGACGTAAGATGCTCGCCTGCCTCAAAAGGATCAGCCATCCATGGATATCGACCGCCGCCATATCCTCGGAGCTTCCGCCGCCGGCATCATCGGTGCGCTGGCGATGCCGGCGAATGCACTCCGCGCGGCGGCGCTGACATCGACGCTGGGGCGTGACGCCGCTCATTATGGCGTGCGGCCCAACGCCACCGGCGACCAGACCCGCGCGCTGCAACGGGCGATCAACGAGGCCGCGAGCGTCAACGCGCCGCTCGCGTTGCCGCCCGGCGTCTATCGCACCGGACCGCTGCAACTCGCCAAGGGATCGCAACTCGTCGGCGTGCGCGGCGCGACCACGCTGACCTTCACCGGCGGCGCTTCGCTGCTGGCAGCCGAGGGCGCCGACCACATCGGCCTCAGCAATCTCACCCTCGATGGCGGCGGCATTCCCCTTCCCGATCGGCGCGGCCTGGTCCATTGCCTCGGCGGCCGCGATGTCCGGATTATGGATTGCGCGATCACCGGCAGCGGCGGCAACGGCATCTGGCTCGAAAATGCCGCCGGCGAGATCAGCGGCAATCTCATCGAGAAGATCGAAACGACGGGAATCGTTTCCTTCGATGCGCTCGGGTTGACGGTCGCGCGCAACACCATTCGCGAGACAAGGGATAACGGCGTCGAGATCCTGCGCACCGCCATCGGCGACGACGGCTCGATCGTCACCGGCAACCGGATCGAGAACATCAAGGCCGGCCAGGGCGGCTCCGGCCAGCACGGCAACGCCATCAACGCCTTCCGCGCCGGCAATGTCATCGTCAGCGGCAACCGCATCAGCGACTGCGATTACTCCGCCGTGCGCGGCAACTCGGCATCGAACATTCAGATCACCGGCAACAGCATCAGTAATGTGCGCGAGGTGGCGCTCTATTCCGAATTCGCCTTCGAGGGCGCGGTGATCGCCGGCAACACCGTGGACGGCGCGGCGGTCGGCGTCTCCGTCAGCAACTTCAACGAGGGCGGCCGGCTTGCGGTCGTACAAGGCAACATCATCCGCAACCTGTTGCCGAAACGACCGATCGGCACCGCGCCCGACGACGACGCCGGCATCGGCATCTACATCGAGGCGGATACGTCGGTGACCGGAAACCTCATCGAGAACGCACCGTCGTTCGGCATCATCGCGGGCTGGGGTAAATATCTCCGCGATGTCGCGATCACGGGCAACGTCATCCGTAAAACCTTCATCGGCATCGGAGTTTCGGTCGTGGACGGCGCAGGCACGGCGCTGGTCAACACCAATGTGATTTCGGATGCGCCGCGCGGCGCGGTGGTGGGACTCGACCACGCCAGGCCCGTGACGCCGGATCTTTCCATCGCTGGCGCCGCCAAGTTCACGCAGATCGTCATCGGCGCCAATGCGGTGCGTTGAAACGAGGTTCGCGTTTTCGAGCGAAACATGTCCTCGGCCCGACCCGAGGATGCAATCCGGTTCGCGTGAAGACGAGGCGTCAGAACACAAAGACTCTGACGTGACGTACTCCTTCGCGACGGATCACCCTGTTCTGGCGTATCGAAGGATCGGATAGCGCATCTGAAGGGTTTTCAGATCCGGCAAAACGCCGGTGGGCCGGTCAGCATCCCGCGCATTCTTTCCAGCCGGCGCTTCGTCCTTCGCTCGCAGCGTCGCACACTCTTGCAAGCCGATAACCGTCCGCGGTGCATAAGGTATCGCAGCTCCGGCTGACGACTGCCCGGTGTCAGGAGCGGGAGGGGGTTCCGAGGGCCGATCGAGCCGCGACCAGTCGAATGCACGATTGTCCGGCGTCGCCTCACGCTGGGCCAGCCTGCGCCAGGTTTCGACGACGGTCTTCGCCTCGCGCAGGTTTTCCATGAAGGCGTTTTCGGAATGGTAGCGTCGCCACCTGCCGCTTTCATAAAGCTCGATCAGAAAATCGAGCCGCTGTTCGGCAAGCACACACCAGCGATTCAGGATGTCTTGAGCGAGGTCGGGCGCGCGCCCGGCGTCGTATCGTTGGGTCATGGTTGGGGACAGTCCGCAGGAGGAAAACGGACGCAGACGCAACGAACGAATCAATTCAGGCAATTTCTGGATATTCTGTGGAAAACTTTGGCGAAGTCCAGCACTTTGTGGCGCGAATATGTCCCCACTGTGAAGGCTGGCACTATAGCGTTTTCGAGCGAAGCATGTCCTCGGGCGCGACCCGAAGATGGAATCCGGTTCGCGCGAAGAAAACGCGTCAAATCAAAATCATAGAGCTTCGCTTCTGATTCAACAGAAGCGAAAATGCTCCAGGCGGCAAGGACCGCCGGTTTCGCAGGACATCGAGGGAGGTATCCTGCCGGCTGGTCGACAGGTTTGCGATCCCGCCGATCGAGACAAACCTGACCTGCAACGAAAAACCCCGCCTTTTTGGCGGGGTTTGAAGATTACCATTTCTGGCTACCGAACCAATCGTCGATTTCCTTCTTGGCCTGATCTTTCTGGTATCCGTAGCGCTCCTGGATTTTGCCTTCGAGTTGTTCGCGCTTGCCGTTGATGACATCAAGGTCATCATCAGTCAGCTTGCCCCACTTCTCCTTGATCCCGCCTTTTAGTTGTTTCCAGCTTCCCTCGACACGATTCCAGTCCATTGCAATCTCCTTTTGTTGCCGGGATATAATCCGGAGATGACCCGGTCGTTCCCCAGCAGCGCAAGACGGATAGGACCGTGAGCGGGACCAGCATTGAGGCCATAAAAAAAACCCCGCCGAAGCGGGGTTTGAACTCAGTAACGATAGAAGCGTCGGGGAGCATAGTATCGGGGACCATAGAAGCGACGCGGCGCGTAGTATCCCCGACCATATCCATATCTCGGGCCGAAGCCATATCTCGGAGCGAAGCCGTATCGCGGCCGATAATAACGGCGTCCATAGCCGTAATACTGGACCTGCTCAACGTCAGGCGTGACACCTGCCGGAGCAACAATCGCGGCTGGCGACAAAGGAGCTGCCGAGGCGGTGTGACTACCAAGGACTGCGACGAGTCCGGCCATCACTGCGGCCGCGGCGGCGAGTTTAAGGTTCCAGATGATTCTCAATTTTTCGCTCCTTCTTTCATTCCAAGCGCCTCATTTACCCGAAGCTTCAGTTACGGGCGAAGAGTTCCGTTTGATGAATCCATCAGAACTCCCCTACGGACGACAGGCAGGTTAAATTCGCATTCCGCCACGGCCGAAATTTGGCATTCGAACAATCCATCAATGAGAAGACCCGCCCGGGGGGACAACCGGACGGGTCAAGCCATATGGGCGCTGGGGTGGATGGGCGCTCGCGCCTGATATAGCCTCGGGGAGTTTGGCCTCCCACACTTGTTCTGTCGTCACGCCCCGGAAAAACGTTCAAGACGATCTGAAAATTTTTAAGGGTATGGAAAGGTTGTCTATTTCGCGGACGGATCAGCACCGCGCGACTGCAGACCCGCGGACGCCGGCTGCGGCTCACTGGAAGGCCCGGCGTCACCAGCCGTTTCATCGGCGGTACCGGATACGACAAGCGCCGGATCGGACACCGCGATGGCCGGCATTTCCTTGTCAGCGGCGGGAACAGCGCCGTCCGGGACAGACTGCACGGCGCGATACGCATCCGCCTGACCGGCCCCGAACAGATCGTCACGGCCCGGCGTCCCGAGGTCGCGCGCGCTCGTCATCAGGATGGCCCGGACTTCGCCGGGTTTCAGCGCCGGGCGACGCTCCAGGATCAGCGCGGCGAGACCGCTGATGTAAGCCGCGGAGAACGAAGTCCCCGACGTCATCTGATACTTACGGTCCGGCGCAGGAAGGAAGATATCGACGCCGGGAGCCGCGACCGCGACATGGCTGCCGCGACTGGAGGCCGGGAACAGCCGGTCGTCGACATCGGTCGCGCTGACCGCGATCACACCGGCGTCCGCTGACGGATGGAGCGGCGGCGATTTCGGTCCGGCATTGCCGCTCGCGGCCACCATGACGATGCCCTTCTCCGCGGCGGCGGCAATGCCGCGCGAGACCAGCGCATCCTGCGGACCGGCAAAACTCATATTGATGATCCGCGCACCATGAGCCGCCGCGTGATCAAGACTTTTCAAGATCGTGAACGAGGTGCTCTCGGCCGCACCCTGCGTCACGCCGAACGCACGGATCGCGAGAATCCTCGCGGAAGGAGCGCTCCCCATCAGCCGCGCATGGGCGACGATCGCGCCGGCAATCCCGGTGCCGTGCACGTGCGGCTTGCCCTCGCCATCGAGCGCGTCGAAACTCGCCGCTATCGAGCCGGCGAGTTCAGGATGATCGACGTCGATCGCGGAATCGATCACCGCGACAATGACGCCCTTGCCATGCGCCAGCCTGTGCGCTTCGGGCAGCCGCAGCTTCGCCAGCGCATATTGCGCAGGGTCGCCTTCGGTGACGGCCTCCGTTTTCTGATCTTGCAGAATATAACGGAAGTTCGGCTGCGCTGACCGCACGGCCTCATCGGCGCGCAGTTCGCGTTGCAGATCCTCGACCGGCCGGCGCCCGGTGATGCGGAACAGGCTGACCGTACTGCCGGTCAGCGGAAAATTCTGCGAGACGATTAGCTGCAACCGGTGCCGCCGCGCCAGCGCCGTGAGTTGCGCATCCGGCATCGCATCCGTCTCGGCGACGATCTCGCCGGGCAGATAGTTGCGCGTCACCGCCGCCTGCCCCGCATTGCGACGAGGCCCGCTGTTCTGATCCTGGGGCGGCGGACCATTGCCTCCGAGGTCAGCCACATACGGACGGCGGTTGCAGTCGCCGCTCATCGCGCCATTGCCGCGGGCGCAAGCCGGAAAGGTGTTGTGCGCGTAGCGAATGTAGGAAATGCCTGACGCCGTGACCCCGATAACCGGCTTTCGCGGTTTTCGTTCACGGCTGACTGTCTTGCGGGGCTGGGGACGCGATGGCCGGCTGTTCGCGTCGCCGTCGCGCTCGATGGCACGGTCAGGGACTTCGACATAGGGAGCCCTGCTGGAAGCTCCCGTCGCGCCGAGCATCAGCCCGTACCCCAAACCCAGGCCCAAACCTGATCCCATGCCGCGCCATCCACCGCCGCGGTCAGGCAATCCGGTCATGCCGCCACCCGGCGATGGCATCGGCGCGCGTCCCTGCATACCGAAGCTCGGAGAGCCCCTGAAACCTTGCATATTGCCTTGCGCATGGGCCGGCGAAGCATCGCTTGCGAGCCAGCACAGACCCGTCAGGGCCAAGAGCGCGCCGCTCCATTTCATTCTGCCCGTCATGCGCTGGCGCATCACGCGGTTCTCCATCGTGGTCTTTCTCGTGCCTCAGGGCGGAAACCGGTCACGATCGGAACAAAGTTCACGTCCGCTACTCGGCAGGCACCGCCAGGTTGACGATCCTTTCGCCCTGGAGCTTGCTCAACAGGCCAGGAAGATCCTTGTGCTGATCGAAGCGCAGCCGGAACAGGCCATTGCGGGAGGTCGAAACAACCGTCACCTGATAGCTGTCCAGGAATTCAGCGATATCTGACATGCGGGCGTCCGGCGCGAACCGCACCAGTGCCTGTGGTCCCGATTCCACGCCCAGTCCGCGGGTCAATGGCGCATCCGGCGCGCGATGAGACGCCGTCTGGAACGATCGGCCGCCATCATCCTGCACCAGCATCGCGGCGATCACGCCAGCCTGAAGCACCACCACCAGCGCTCCGACCGCGCCGGCCGCCGCCAGCGTGCGTGGCGAGAGATCACTGAAGAACCGCGATAGACGCGCCAACAGGCCGGCGCGCGCTACCGGAACCCGCGCTGCCGGCTCGGCGTCGATCGCGGCAAACAGCTTGTGCATCGCGCCGGCGGACGGAGCGCCGAGGCTTTCATTAAGTGAAATGGTTTCGGCGTATTCATCCCGGATTACCGCATACTGCTTCGCCAGGCCCGGATCGCCCGCAAGCGCTTCCTCAACCCGGCGTGTGTCACGCGCGCTCAGCGTACCGGCAGCATGCCATGGCAACAGCCCTTCGACATCTCCCGGCCCGCCGTCCGCGACCCTCTTCGCCACTGTCATGGCCATCCTCGTTCTATCCCGGCTGCCTGCAGCAGACCGGCCAGTTTCTTGCGCGCGTAGAACAGTCTTGTCTTCACGGTGTTCTCCGGAATTCCGACAATCTCGGCGACTTCTTCCACGGATTTCTCGTGATAGTAGACGAGATCGACGATCTCCCGGTGCTCCGCTGAAAGCTGCATCAGGCACTTGCGCAACGCGTTTCCCGTATCCTTTTTTTGTACCGTTACCTCCGGGTCATCGGACGGATCCTCGATCTCATTGGCCGTCTCATCGTCCAGTTCGGCATCCTTCCTGCGGCGAAGCGCAGAAAGGGCCTTGAAACGCATGATTGCCAGCAGCCAGGTGGAGACGGCGGATCGGCCTTCGAACTTGCCAGCCTGACGCCATACATCGAGAAAAACCTCGCTGATAAGGTCTTCGGCGATCTGTTCGCTCCGCACGAGCCTCAGTCCAAACCGAAAGACCTTGACGTGATGGCGCCCGTACAGCACCTGCATGGCGAGGCGGTCGCCTTGAGCGATCCGGGCAATCAGAGCTTCATCGGAAGCCGCCTGTGTCGCGCTCATTGGCCGTCTCGTGGAATTGGTCGGGATTGCAGGAAAGAAGGTTCGATTGGCAAAGTAAAATCTTCTCAATTTACAGATATCAGCCGTCCGGCCGTGGCTAGGTTGTGCCCGAATCGGCGGAAAGGGCAAGCGCCAGAGGGGCCTGGAGAGGGCCACATCACAAGAGGCTGTCCGAATCCGGGACCAAAATCTGCAACCCGTTCCGACAGGCGGAAATTTCCGTTTGGAAATAATGCATTAAACATATTCGACGCGCCGGGGACCAGAATACCCCGGACTTTAAGGCTTTCGCCGTAAATTCCTGCGCTGCTAGCCATCCACATTGATTCCGCCGCGTTCGGCGGGCCGCAATCTCCGGATCAGGACGACCGGACATCACTGCGGACACCAGCACAGAGCCACTCCAGGACAGAGCCATGGCTTCCAAATCGGCAGGATCGGCGGGGCTGCTCGATGAGCTCCAGACTGTTCTCATCCATGGCACGATCGCGCGGCGGGTCGAAACGCTGCGACGGGTCACCGACCTGTTCGTAAACAGCACGGTCGATTATTCCGACGAGCAGATCACGCTCTTCGATGACGTTTTCAACTGCCTGATCCTCCATATCGAGAGTTCGGCGAAAGCGCTGCTTGCCAGGCGTCTTGCTCCTGTTCCCAAGGCTCCGCCGCAGATCATTCGCGTCCTCGCCTTCGACGACCTGATCGAAGTCGCCGCCCCGGTGCTGTCGCAATCCGAGCGGCTCGGCGATGATGCGCTGATCGAGAACGTCCGCAGCAAAAGTCAGGCTCATTTGCTGGCGATCTCCACGCGCAGGGTCTTGAGCGCCGCGGTCACCGACGCGCTGATCGAGCGGGGCAACGACGACGTTGTCAAAAGCACCGTCAACAATCCCGGCGCGGAATTTTCCGAACTCGGCTTCACGCGGCTGGTCGAACGCGCCGAAGGCGACGATGACATCACGACCTGCGTCGGAATGCGGCCGTCGATCCCGCGGCATCATTATTTGAAACTGATCGCCCAGGCCTCCGCCACGGTACGGGCGCGTCTCGCAGCGGCTCACCCCCAGCAGGCAAGCGACGTTTCGGCCGTGGTCAGCGAGGCGGCGCGGCGCGCGCGCTCGGCGCCAGAGGCCATCGGCAGGGAAACCACGATCGCACACGGACTGGTCAGATCGCTGTACGAAGACGGACGGCTGGACGAGCAGGAAGTCGCCTCGTTCGCGGAAGCCAGAAAATTCGACGAAACCAATGCCGCCATTGCCTGCCTCGCCAACGTTTCGATCGCAATCGCCGAAAAAATGATGGTCGAATCCGAGACCGAAGGCGTCCTTATCCTGGCCAAGGTCGGCGGCCTTTCGTGGGCGACGGTGAAAACCATCATCGACATGCGCCGCGAGCTGACGCAGGTCGACGTGACGGATATCGACGCCGCGAAGCAGACTTATGAACGTCTGCGCCAGTCCACGGCGCAGCAGGTGCTGCGGTTCCATCGAACGCAGCAAACAGCCACTGCTGGCGGCGGCTAGACGGGTCGCCATCGCGTCATTTTGACGGATGACCGCAGTTTCGCCGTTATGGTCGAAAAATTCCCTTTTTCTGCCCCGGTCTGGCCACTCCCGCCGTCTCTGTTGCCGATCAGGGACCGACAAACGGGGAGATCGTCATGAGCATCGGAGCCAGCGGGCGCTCGGCGTTGATCATCGCAGCAGGGCTTCTACTGGGATTCGCGGGGCCAATGGGTACGACCGACAGCGCGGCGGAACCGGCCGGCCTGGCCGCCGCCCCTCAGGCGGAACAAGTGGGGGCACCGGTCAAGCTCGGTAAATTCTCAAAGCATCGCACGCACAAGCGGCACGCCGCACGCACGCGAAAATCGGTCAAATCCGATCCCAAAACCAGTGCGAAAGCGCAGGAAACAACCTCCTCCGCAGCCCCGGACAGCAACAAGCCCATACCGCTGCCGCCGACGATCGCCAACGCAAACGCCAGCGTCGAGATGCCCGCTGGCGCCGAAGAGTTGTCACGAAACGATTCCCCAAAGACCGAGGCAAGCGCGCTTGCCAACAGCGCCGGCGAGATGCTGGCCGTCAATCAGGAAGATGGCGCGCCGCCTGCCGACAATACCTCCTCCCCTGCGGCTCGCGTTGATATTGTTTCCTCCGATGAGATCAATGAAATCGACCGCACGGTGGCCGAGAACCATCAGGTTGCACCGAGCCTGGCATTGGCCTCGGTTGACGTCACACCGCCCGCTCATAACGCCGATACCGGTCAGACGGCAGCGAACGACAGCTCAACCTGGAACCAGACCTCCTTGATCGGCAAGATCTTCATCGCCTTCGGCGGCCTGCTGATGATCGGCTCCGCCGCCCGGATGTTCATGGCCTGATACCCTGCACACGGCCGCTGATCGCGTGAAGAAAACGCGTCAAATCGAAATCCGGGCGTCCCGCTTCTGTTGACGCCAGAAGCGAAAAGGTTTCAACCGCTTCCCGCGGGAACGGTCCACGTGGCCTTGCGGCGCGAGTGGACCGCGGGCACATTGTCGTCGATCGCCGCGTGCTCCTCACGACCGGCCAGAGCGTTTTCAAGCGAAGCATGTCCTCAGGCTTGAGCCCTAAGGATGGAATCCGGTTCGCGTAAAGAAAACGTGTCAGATCAAAATAACAGAGCCCGCTTCTAATTCCATCAGAAGCGGAAAGGCTCTACTACAAAGCGGGACCGACCATGCGCACGTTCGAGCACATCATCGTCGAGAGCAAGGACCAGGTCGGCGTCATCCGATTGAACCGCCCGAAAATGCTCAACGCACTATCTTTCGCGGTGCTTCGCGAGATCGCCGCCGCCGTCGATGAGTTTGAGGCCGATGACGAAATCGGATGCATCCTGCTCACCGGCAACGAGAAGGCGTTCGCCGCCGGAGCCGACATCAAGGAGATGCAACCGAAAAGCTTCATCGATATGCTCAACGAGGACTTCAAGGCCATCGGCGGCGACCGTATCGCCACCTGCCGCAAGCCGACGATCGCGGCGGTCAGCGGCTACGCGCTCGGCGGCGGCTGCGAACTGGCCATGATGTGCGACATCATCATCGCCTCCGACACCGCGACATTCGGCCAACCCGAAATCACGCTCGGCACCATTCCCGGCATCGGCGGCACGCAGCGCCTGACCCGCGCCATCGGCAAGGCCAAGGCGATGGACCTCTGCCTCACCGGGCGGATGATGGATGCTGCCGAAGCGGAGCGCTCGGGCCTCGTCAGTCGCGTCGTCCCCGTCGACAAGCTGATGGACGAGGCGATGGCTGCCGCGAAAAAGATCGCCTCGATGTCGCGCCCTGCCGCGGCGATGGCGAAGAACGCCGTGAACCGCGCCTTCGAAACCACGCTGTCGGAAGGCATGAACGTCGAGCGCGATCTGTTTCGTTCGACCTTCGCGCTGGAAGATCGCGCCGAAGGCATGGCGGCGTTCATCGAGAAGCGCAAGCCGAACAACAGGAACCGATGACCTATCGTTACCGCTCGGCGCGAGGCGACCGCGGCGCTGTGTTTTACGTCCTGCTCTCCTTCAGCGCGCCATTGAGCAGCGCACGGTAGAGCCTGTCTGAAAACGTCGTCGGATGATCGAGTCCCATGCGGGCGAGCGCGGGCTGAAACGACGCATCGCCGGGACGCAATCCCTTCATCAGCAAACCCATGATCGAAAGCGGCGAGCGCGATGCGTCGCGCAAGGTTTCAAGCGCAGGGATCAGCCGCTGCTCGACCTCGGTGAAGTCGCTGCCGAAGGGAAACCGCGGCAGCAGCCCGGCCGCGTGCGCAGGTCTCAACGCGGCCTTGATCCGATCGGCGAAATTCTCGCGATGAGCGGCCGGTATCTCATGGCTTTTCGGTAACTTGCCGGCGTCCTTGGCCTGACGCATCAGTTCGGCCTGAAAACGCGAATCCGCCACGTTGAGCATCGCCGCGATCACGCCGGCATCGGATTTTCCGCGCAGGTCCGCCACCCCGTATTCGGTGACGACGATATCGCGCAAGTGACGCGGAATAGTGGCATGACCGTAGGCCCAGCGGATGTTCGACACCACGCCGCCTTTGTCCCGCCTGGTCGACTCCAGCGTGAGGATCGAGCGAGCGCCTTCAAGCGCGAAGGCCTGCGCCACGAAATTGTACTGACCTCCGACTCCACTCACCACCTGACCGTTCTCGAGACCGTCGGAAACCGCAGCCCCCATCAGGGTCGCCATCATCGTATTGTTGACGAAACGAGCATCAACGCGGGCGTGGCGCTTGTCGGCCTCATCGCCATAAAGTTCATTGGTGAAAGACACCGCCGTCATCTGAATGCGGGATAGTTCGTCCGGCGCCATCTCGCGCAAGGCGCGGTAGAACGATTGCGACCCGAGGAAGAACGCGCCGTGCAGCACCGCGCCGCCGACCTCGCGCTTCAACACGCCCGCCTTGATCAGCCCGAGAAACGCCTCGAACACCATTTCGCTGACGCCATAAAGGCCGGTCGCGAACGGCGCGGTCTCCGCCATGGTCCTGTCCGGGGCAAGCCGCGTAGCGATCTCACGAAAGCGCGCGTTGTCGCGGTGACGAAGGATCAGGCTTTGCGCCAGCGCGTCGCTGGTCTGGCCAATGCCGATCTGCAGGCTGCCGCCATCCCTGATCAATCCGGCCGTGTGCAGGCCGATGGCATATTTGGTGTCGGATACCGGCTCTGACGGCGGCGCGAATAACGGGAAGTCGGTGGCGGGACTGTCAAGGACGGCGCTGAACTCGCTGGCCGGCAAATCGCCCGCCCCCGGCATGAACGGCAATTGCGAATTGACCTGCCCCACCAGCTTGAACGACGCACGGCCGGCGGCGCGGGCACGCAGGAGATCGAGCGTGGTATCGGTGTTGCCACTCAGGCTGTAGCGCGTCTCGCCGTCGACGACGCGCTTCGCCACCAGTTGCGTGATGACGTTGAGGCCGTGGTCGAGGATATAGGACGCGGCGTGAGTATAATTGGCGGCGACGTAGTGTTGCTGGGCATAGGCGTTGCGCAGCCACTTTCCGGCCAGGAAGAAAAATTCGATGACCTTGATGTTCGGCGGCAGTTCACCCTTATGCAATGCGGAAGCGTAGTCGAGATCCGGCCAATCGCCGAACAGCCTGTCGATCACCGGCGACATGAACCTCCGCTCCAGCTCGTTCGACGGGCGCGGCTTCTCCAGCGTCAGCGCCGAGAAGAACGTAAGGTCGAGACCGCTATCGGCCACCGCCCGGCGATACAGCGCATTGACGATGTGATTGGCCTTGCCGAGCCCAAGCGGCAGTCCCACCATCAGGTGGGGACCGGTCTCGCGGATGATGTCATCGACGATCGCGGCGGGATCGGTGTAAATCCTGGGCATCAGGTCATTGTCCGCACATCCGTCATGTTATAGCGTTTTCGAGCGAAGTGGATACCGGTTCGCGTGAAGAAAACGCGTTAAATCAAGGTTATAGAGCCTCGCTTCTGATTCTATCAGAAGCGAGAAGGCTCTGGATACGCCTTCATGCTTCCATGTTCCGGTAACGGCCCGCAACCATCCAATGTGGTTACGCTCTCAATCCCTCGATAGCACCAGCCGGTCACGGCGGCGCGCTCTCACGCCCTTGGCTTCCAGCCCGGCGACGATGGCGCTGCCGTGCGCCGTGTCCTGCGCCTCGATCACCAGCTCGACCTCGGTCATGTTGGCGGACAGCGCGCTGAACAGACGCTGATGCTGCACCTCGACGATGTTGCCGCGGAGCTCGGCGATGATGCATGCGAGTTCAGCCAGCGCGCCCGGCTTGTCGGAAATCTCCACCACGAGATCGATCAGCCGGCCGTCGCGCACCAGCCCTCGCATCAGCACATTGGCGAGCGTCCGCGTATCGATGTTGCCGCCGGAGACGATCAAGCCGACCTTGCGCCCGACGAACCGTCCGGGATCGCTCATCAGCGCGGCGAGCGCAGTCGCGCCCGCGCCTTCCGTCACGGTCTTCTCGATTTCCAGCATCTGGATGACAGCCTTCTCGATCATGCGCTCCGCCACCGTCACCACCTCGATGCCGTGCTCGCGCAGGATCGCCAGCGGCAGCGCGCCGACATCGCGCACCGCGATGCCTTCGGCGATGGTCGCACCGCCGACCGAGACCGGACGCCCGGCAAGATGCTGCACCACGGCGGCGTAGGATTCCACCTCGACGCCGATGACCTCGACCTTCGACGTATGATCCGCTGCCGCGATCGCGCAACCCGCGACGAGTCCGCCGCCGCCAACCGGCGTGAGAATACAGTCGAGCGCCGGCTGATCCTCCAGCATCTCAAGCGCCACCGTGCCCTGCCCGGCGATGACCGCCGGATCATTGTAAGGGTGAACAAAGACAAGATTCTCATCGGCGGCCAGTTGCCGGGCAAAGGCGGCGGATTCCGCCAGGATCTCGCCCTCGAGCCGCACCCGCGCGCCGAGCTTCCTGGTTCGCGACACCTTCACGAAAGGCGTTGATTTCGGCATCACGATCGTGGCGGCGATTCCGAGATTGTGAGCGTGATAGGCGACGCCCTGGGCGTGGTTGCCGGCGGACATGGCAATGACGCCGCGCTTCGCCTCGTCTGGTGACAGCGTGAGCAGCTTGTTGGCGGCGCCGCGCTCCTTGAAAGAGGCGACGAACTGCTGATTTTCCAGCTTGAGCCAGACCTCGGCCCCGGTGATTTCCGATAGCGTGCGCGAATGAACCAGCGGCGTGCGAACGACGCGTCCGGCGAGCCGGGCGGCGGCGGCCTGCAGATCCGCCGCTCCGATGGATTTGCCCTGCTCCGCGTCGCTCATGCTGGTTCTCCGTAACTGGCGTCTGAACGAGGGTCGCTCAATCCGCCGCAAGAAAGAAATATGAATCGGTACAATGCGCTCTTGCGACAGAGAGACGGCTTTTTCAATGAAAATCCCGCGAGCGCGGCAGGATGCGCACATCGCGGGGGTGACGGACGCGTTGCGCCGAATGGGCGGGCTGATCACGTCGATCGTCACTGAACGGTTCGGCCGGTGCGGCGGGTTGCGGCAGCGGGTGACGGGAAACCAGCGCGTCGTTCGCCAGATGCATCAGCTCGGTTGAGCGATCGGTCAGCTTGCTTGCGACAAGGTGCACGACCTGCTCCGGGCTGCTCTGGATGAGGCCCTCCACCTCGATCAGCCGCGCGCCCATCACCTCCTTGCGGTAACGCTCCATGATCTTCGGCCACACCACGATATTGGCAATTCCGGTCTCGTCCTCCAGCGTCATGAAGACGACGCCGTTGGCGCTGCCCGGCCGCTGCCGCACCAGCACCACGCCCGCGCATCTGACGCGCCGCCTGCTATTGGCATGGCAAACCTCGGCGCAACTCGTCACGCCCTCGTTTGATAATGTCCCGCGCAAAAATTCCATCGGATGGCCCTTCAGCGACAACCGCACGGTTTGATAATCGGCAACCACCTGCTCGGATAGCGGCATCGGAGGCAGAGGCGCGGCATGTTCGTCAGGCAACTCGCGCGCGATGGCGCTTTCGAACAATGGCAGCGGCACGTCATCCGGCAGGCGGCGCACCGCCCATAGCGCCGCGCGGCGGTCGAGCCCGAGCGAGCGAAAGGCGTCGGCATCGGCCAGCAGGATCAGCGCACGCTTCGGCAGTTTCGTGGCGCGGGCAAAGTCCTCAATGGAAGCGAAGGGCCTGTGTTGACGTGCGGCCACGATCCGCTCGCCCCAGTCGTCCTCTTCCTTACCTCGCCCCGCTTGCGGGGAGAGGTCGATCGCGAAGCGATCGGGTGAAGAGTCGATGTGAAACCCGCCCCTCACCCCACCCCTCTCCCCGCACGCGGGGAGAGGGAGCTTGTTCCCTCCGAGGGCCAGGGAGGGAGTTAAGCCGCAGGCACGCTCCTTGAGATGCCTCTCCTCTCCAACGCCGCCCCGCGAAGGGAGAAAGAATGATGCATCATCGGCCGGCTGCTGCCTGCCCCGCTCCTCATCCTTATCAACCCACTTGAATCCGTCGATCTGGCGGAAGCCGAGACGCACGACGCAATATCTGCCTGGGCGTTCCTCCAGCGTGTTCTGCGAATGGCTGAACGAGACATCGATCGGCCGCACCTCGACGCCGTTCTTGCGGGCATCGCCGACGATCTGCGCCGGCGCGTAAAAGCCCATCGGCTGCGAATTCAAAAGACCGCAGCAGAACGCATCCGGATGGAAACACTTCAGCCATGCGGACACATAGACAAGCTGCGCAAAACTCGCCGCGTGGCTTTCGGGAAAACCATAGGATCCGAATCCCTTGATCTGCTCGAAACAGTTTTTCGCGAATATCGGATCGTAACCGCGCGCGATCATGCTGCCGACCATCTTGGCTTCGAATCTTCCGATGGTGCCGACATGACGGAACGTCGCCATGGCGCGACGCAGGCCGTTGGCCTCCTCGGAGGTGAATTTCGCGGCCTCGATGGCGATGCGCATGGCCTGCTCCTGAAACAGCGGCACGCCGAGCGTCTTGTGCAGCACGTTGCGCAATTCGTTTCTGTCGCCGTTCTTCGGATAGGGATAGTCGATCTTCTCCGGATCCATGGCCCGCCGCTTCAGATAAGGATGCACCATGTCGCCCTGGATCGGACCGGGGCGAACGATGGCGACCTCGATGACGAGATCGTAGAACGTGCGTGGTCTCAAGCGCGGCAGCATGTTCATCTGCGCGCGGCTTTCGACCTGGAACACGCCGAGGGACTCGCCGCGGCACAGCATGTCGTAGACCGGCTTTTCGTCCTGCGTAATCGTCGCAAGCTCCCACCGCTCTCCCTTGTGCTCCGCTATCAGATCAAAACATTTGCGAATGCAGGTCAGCATTCCCAGCGCCAGCACATCGACCTTCATCATCCGGAGCGCATCGACATCGTCCTTGTCCCACTCGATGAAGGTGCGGTCGTCCATCGCGGCGTTTCCGATCGGCACATAGGTGTCGAGCCGGTCCTGGGTCAGCACGTAGCCGCCGACATGCTGCGACAGATGGCGCGGAAACCCGATCAGCTCGGCGGCGAGCGCGACGGCGCGGCGCACCATCGGGTTCTGCGGATCAAATCCCGCCTGCCTGATCTGCGCGTCGCTGACCTCATCGCCCCAGCTTCCCCACACCGTGTCGGCAAGCGCCGCCGTGACATCCTCGGTCAGGCCCAACGCCTTGCCGACATCACGGATGGCGCTGCGCGGCCGATAATGAATGACGGTGGCGATAATCGCGGCGCGATGACGGCCATAGCGACGATAGACATATTGCATCACCTCCTCGCGGCGCGAATGCTCGAAATCGACGTCGATATCGGGCGGCTCCAGCCGCTCCCTGGAGATAAAGCGCTCGAACAGCAGGTCGACCTTGGTGGGGTCGACGGAGGTGATGCCGAGCACGTAGCACACCGCCGAATTCGCAGCCGATCCACGGCCCTGGCACAGAATGTCCTGATCTCGCGCCCACCGCACGATGTCGTGCACGGTGAGAAAGTAATGCGCGTATTTGAGCCGCCGGATCAAACGCAATTCCTTGTGCAGGACTTTCCTGGTCCTGGGCGGAATGCGCACCTGAAAATACTTGTGAGCACCCGCCCACGTCAGATCCTCAAGGTGCCGTTGCGCGCTTTTGCCCGGCGGCACAGGCTCGTCCGGATACTGATATCTAAGTTGATCGAGAGTGAAATCGATGCGCGATGCGAACCTGACCGTCTCGGAAATCGCTTCCGGCAGATCACGAAACAGCTTCTCCATCTCGCACGCCGTTTTCAGATGGCGCTCGGCGTTGAGTTGAAGCCTTCGGCCGATGACATCGACCGTGGTCTTTTCGCGAATGCAGGTGAGAACATCCTGCAACGGACGGCGTGCGGGATGATGATACAGCACTTCGTTGGTCGCAAGCAGCGGGACACGGACGGTGGCCGCGATCCTTTGCAATCGCAACAGGCGGCGGCGATCGTCGCCGCGATAGAGCAGGCTTGCCGCGAGCCAGACGCCGTCCGCGCGCGACTGCCTCAACCGGTTCAGCACTTCCATGACTCTCGTCGCTTCAAGGCGATGCGGCAAGGCCAGCACAAGCAACTGCCCTTCGGAAAAATCCAAAAGATCATCCAGCTTCAGACGGCATTCGCCCTTCGCTGCGGCCAGCTTGCCGCGGGTCAGCAACTGACAGAGCCGGCCGTAGGCATTCCGGTCCCGAGGATAGATGAGAATGTCAGGCGCACCATCAATGAAGACGAGGCGCGATCCGATCAGCAGCCGCGGTTTACAACGAACTTCGGGATTTCTCAGCTCCGTGTAGGCGCGCACCACGCCCGCCAGCGTGTTGCGGTCGGCAATGCCTATGACAGGCAACCGAAGCTCGCTGGCTCGATGCACATACTCCTGCGGATGCGACGCGCCATGAAGGAACGAGAAGTTAGTGGCGATGCCGATTTCGGCATAGGATGGAGTATCGCGCGGCGGCCTCATGCGAACATCCCATGCAAAAACCAGCGGAACGTTTGAACTTCACGCCCGTAAATTCCTTCGCGATAAAGCCAATAACGTACGCCTCCCTTATCCTCGGCACGAAAATAATCACGCGTCAGCGCACTGCCATCGGCGCGCGCGACTGCAACCTCGCCTTGCGGCGGATGCAGGCGCATGAATTCATCGTCGGGTTCGGACGACAAGGCCTGCTCGCAGCGATTCCACCATTCCATGGCGATGCGTTCGGGCCCTTCGACGTGTGCCATGAGACACTGACGATGGCGCCATTTGAACTGCGCCGGCGGGCCATCTGGAAACATCGCCGTCACCTCTATCGGTTCCGGCCGCGCAAACATCCGCAACGGCCGCAACGGCGGCTCGCTTCCGATGCGTGCGGGCCACTCGGCGCGCATGGCCGCCACGAGATGCTGTTGCGCCGGCAATGAGAGCGCTCCGCGTTCGGGAATATGAGTATCCTGCGGCAGGTGAACGACGACGCGATGGCTGCCGATGCGCGCGGCAATGCGGTCTATCAGCGCCGCCACTTCGTCATTGTCCTGAACGCGCGCATCGAGGTCGCGCTGCTCGTGCACGACGGATTCGGTTCGCACGGCGGACAGCCGCACCAGATCGAAGCCAAAACCAGGATCGAGCGGGTCGGCCAGCGCATCCAGCCGCTCACGAAACAGGCGATCGACGATCTCGCCCTGCGTGACGGGACGGCCGGTTTCCACCGTGATGACGCGCACCGCGCCGTCGGTGCGGAAAAAACCCGCTTCCAGATGCCGCCCGCCCTTTCCCTGTTTCTCCATCGCGGCGATCAGCGTGCGCGCAAGACCCGCCAGCGTCATCGCGATCGCGCTGTCGGTGGCGATCGGCTCGGCGAACCGCTTCTCGACGATATAATCCGGCGGCGGCCTGCGTGGGTTGATGGGCGCGTCGCGCTGCCCCAGCGTCTGTTCCAGGAGCGCCGTGAAAGCTGCGCCAAAACGCGCGGAGATCTCATGGCGTCCGCGTACGGCGACATCGCCGATGGTTTTCAAACCGGCGCGGCGCAACCCGCGCGTGATCTCATCATCCGCCCCCAGCGTGAACACCGGCAGCGGCGCGACGGTCTCCAGTTCCTCGCCAGGCGCGACGATCCGGCCATGAACATAGCGCGTCAGCGCCCGCGCACAGGCCGGCGTGCCGGCGATGGCCGCGCCGACGGCAAAGCCCTGTCGCGTCAGCGCGCCGCACAGCGCGTTCATCAGCGCCGCCTCGCCGCCGAACAGATGCGCGCAGCCGGTGATGTCCAGCAGCAGGCCGTGCGGCGGATCGAGCGCCACCAGCGGCGTGAAGCGGTCGCACCAGTCGGCGATGCCGTTCAATGTCCGCGCGTCCGCGGTCTCGTCAGCATCGAACACGTCGATGTCGGGACAGATCGCGCGGGCATTGGCCAGCGGCAGGCCAATCGTCAGGCCGAGGCGCGCGGCCGCGTCATTGAGCGCGGAAATGACCAGCGCGTTATTTTGTTTGGCGACGATGACGCAGGACCGGCCATTATCCCGCTCGCCTGAGCGGAACGACTCGCGCCGGATGCGGTCGGCCGGCAGGCGCGGCAGCCACAGGCTGAGGATGCGCCTGCGGGCCGAAGCCGGAGACGTCGCGGAAAAGGCACTCATCACATTTCCATTCCATGATCCACTGACCGGTCTGGCCATGACGATTACGCACAAGCCGGGTTTCGAAGACGGGCGCGCCCCATGCCTGCCAGGCCGCGCACGGCCGGCTTGCCGCCGGGCGCACGATCCACCGTGTCTCCGCCGTCGAAGGCAGCGGCGTCGCCGCCACCCGCAGCAGCAACCCGGTGACGCCGGAATGACGCGCGGCCAGCGTCAGCCTGCGGCTGGCGACGAGATCGAACCGACGCGTCTCGCCCCATATCTCCATCACCACGGCGCCGAGCGCATCGCAGGCCAGCGCGTCGGATACCGTCCGCAGCGCGCTCTCCGCATCGGGTACGTGGACCATCACCAGAAGACGCGGATCAAGACCGAGTTCGCGCCATCCGCACATCGACAACGCGCCGGATTCGCATGCGGCAAAATCCTGCCGCACCCAAAGCAGCGGCCGGCTCGCACATATCCGCCGCGCAAGACCCGCGATGAACCCGCTCGCCGCCGCGCTGTGCCGTCCTTCCGCGAACACCTCGTGCACGGCGCCGCGCGAGAGCCCGCCCTGCAACACCGCATCCATCTCCGCGTGGTCGAGCGCCGCCCTGCCTGACATTGCACCGCCATGACAGGTCTCGATCCGCGCGATGCGGTCACGCAGGCGCGCAAGCTTTCCCGCACTGCTTCCGGTTCCAGGCATGATCAAAAATCCGTCCGTGACATCAGAACCCGTGACAAGCTTTAATGTTCACTATATGTTCTAGTTAATGTCGGCCATGGCCAAGAGTCAACCGGGACTTTCCGGCGACGCTTTCGCCCGAGATCACCAACCTCGTTTTTGGTTGTGATGCCAAAGGATCGGAAAGCATGAACCTGCAACGCAAGCTGGAAATCCTGGCTGACGCCGCCAAATACGATGCTTCCTGCGCCTCCAGCGGCACGGAGCTGCGGGACAGCCGCGACGGCAAAGGTCTCGGCTCGACCGCTCCCGGCATGGGCATCTGCCATTCCTATGCGCCGGACGGGCGCTGCATTTCGCTGCTGAAGGTGCTGCTGACCAACGCCTGCAACTACGACTGCCTCTATTGCGTCAACCGTGCGTCATCGAACGTGCCGCGCGCCCGCTTCACCATCGACGAAGTGGTCAGGCTGACCATCGACTTCTATCGCCGCAATTATATCGAAGGACTGTTTCTCTCTTCCGGCATCATCCGCAGCGCGGACTACACCATGGAGCAGGTGGTCGCTGTCGCGCGTAAACTACGCGAGGAGCATCGCTTTCGCGGCTATATCCATCTCAAGACCATTCCCGAGGCGAATGATGACTTGATCACGGAGGCCGGCAAATATGCCGATCGCCTCTCCATCAACATCGAGATGCCGGAGGAGGACAGCCTCGCGAAGCTCGCGCCCGAGAAGGATGTGCGCGCCATCCGCCGCACCATGGGACGGTTGCGGCTGAAGCTGGATGAAGCGAAGGAGGCAAAGAAGGCCGACGCCACAGCGCGCGTGAGAGCGCCACGCTTCGCGCCGGCCGGCCAGACGACGCAGATGATCGTCGGCGCCGATGCCGCATCGGATCAAACGATTTTGAGTACAAGCGCCAACCTCTATGGCTCCTATAGCCTCAAGCGCGTCTATTACTCCGCCTTCAGCCCTATCCCCGATGCAAGCCGCGCCCTGCCCCTGAGCGCTCCGCCTCTCATGCGCGAGCATCGGCTGTATCAGGCCGATTGGCTGATGCGTTTCTATGGCTTTGACATCAGCGAGATCGTCGATGCCACGAACCCGATGCTGCCGCTCGATATCGATCCGAAACTCGCCTGGGCGCTGCGCCACCGCGATCGCTTTCCGCTCGACATCAACCGCGCCAGCCGGGAGGAGCTGTTACGGGTGCCGGGTTTTGGAGCCAAAGCCGTGGAGCGCATTCTCTCCGCGCGACGTTACACCTCGATCCGCGCAGCGGACCTTTCGCGCCTGCACGTCCCCCGAAACAAGGCATTGCCCTTCATCGTTCTTGCCGATCATCGGCCGTCGCCGAAGGTGCTGGAGAGCATGACGCTGGCGAAGCAGTTGAAGCCGAAAGCCATGCAACTAGGGTTCGGATTTTGACCCGCCACATCATCCTCGACAGCGAAACCGATTTCGACGGTTGGCGCCGCGCCGCCCGTGCGCTCGCGCTCAACAATGTCGCCCCACACGATGTAGTCTGGCGCACGTCCGGCAACGAGCCGGACCTGTTCACACCCGCCGCCGCGGTTCTGCCCGACGGACCGCTTGTCAGCACCTTTAATGTACCGGCGCAGTTCATCGAACTCTCGCAGGCGTCGATCCTGCATCGCGATCCCCAGCGGTTTGCCCTGCTCTATCGCCTGCTGTGGCGACTACGGATGAATCACGATCTGCTCGATATCGCCACCGACCAGGATGTCATCAGAATAAGAGACATGGTCAGGGCGGTCCGTCGCGACGAACACAAGATGCACGCCTTCGTGCGGTTTCGCGAGATCGGCCGTGAACGGGACACCCATTTCATCGCTTGGTTCGAGCCCGAGCATCACATCGTCGAACTCGCCGCTCCATTTTTCATGCGGCGTTTCGCGGACATGAACTGGTCGATTCTGACGCCGGATATCTGTGCGCACTGGAACGATGACCGGCTGTCGTTCACGCCGGGCGTCAGCCGCGACGAGGCGCCGACCGAAGACCGGCTCGAAAAAGTCTGGCGCAGCTATTACGCCAGCATCTTCAATCCGGCCCGCCTCAAGGTGAAGGCGATGCAGACCGAAATGCCGAAGAAATATTGGCCGAACCTGCCCGAGGCTTCGTTGGTTAAATCCCTGATCGCGAACGCAGGCCGCGTCTCGAGCGAGATGATCGCGGCCGAGGCCACCGCGCCCAGGAAGCCGCAGCAGCGGGAGCAGCCGATGGCACGCCAGCCATCAGCCCATGACAGCCTCTCAAGCCTCCGCGAAAAGGCCGCCGACTGCCGTGCCTGCCCCCTCTGGAAGGATGCGACGCAGACCGTGTTCGGCGAGGGACCGGCGCACGCACAGGTCATGCTGGTGGGCGAGCAGCCCGGCGACAAGGAAGACCTCGCGGGAAAGCCGTTCGTCGGCCCGGCGGGACAGATGCTTGACCGCGCACTCAAGGAAGCCGGAATCGACCGCACGAAAGTTTACGTCACCAATGCGGTGAAGCACTTCAAGTTCGTGCCGCGCGGCAAGATCAGGCTGCACCAGAAGCCGAACACGGCGGAAATCAGGGCGTGCCGCCCATGGTATGAGCGCGAACTGGCGGTGGTCAATCCGGCGCTGGTGGTGGCGATGGGCTCAACCGCCGCGCAAAGCGTGTTCGGAAAGATCACACCGATTAATAAATCACGCGGACGGCTGATCGACATGAAGGACGGGCGCAAGGCGCTGGTGACGGTGCATCCGTCCTATCTGCTGCGGCTGCCGGACGAGGACGCCAGAGCCCGCGAATATGAGCGCTTCGTCGACGATCTGAAAATCGCCGCGACACAAATGCAACGCGACCGGGCGGCGTGAAAGACAGGGCCTCATCACCAGCGACACCACGGATCAAGGATCCGCCAGAGCATCGCCGCTTCTGATGGAATCAGAAGCGAGACTTGAGTTTGTTATTTTGACGCGTTTTCTTGACGCGAACAGGTCATCCACTTTACTCGAAAACGCTATCAGCGCCTGTCTCAAATGTGTTGAATCAGACTCGTCGTTTATCTTTTTATTTGAACATGATCTTTTCCGAGAATCGGTTTCCACCTCGCGCTGGCGCTGCCGTGAAGTAACTGGCCCATAATGCCTCCCGAAATGTGGGATCAGTTTCGCTGATTCCCCCACACTCCGGGGACTGAACACCTTCGTGAAGGTGTTGGGTGCGGCGATTCGCGGAATCCTTCAGGCAACGTTCTATGCTGCACCGCATCATTTCGACCTGCCAATACTGGCAGGGTGAAGATCATCCCGCCCAGGGTCGTGTACGGCGGCCAGAAGTCTTTACGGCTTCTTCGGCGAACATTCAAAATCTGTTCCATAATTGAAAATTATGCGACTGAACTGCGCAGCTCCGCTCAGACCATTGTAACAACGAATGAGAAGGCAACCACCTTGACCAAAACCTGAAACCCAAACCATACATGAAGGCGGGTCATTTCTCGGCGAAAACCCTGGGTCAGATCTCAGCAGAAATCAACAGACCGACCGGATATCGATGATGAAAATCTGTCTGCTCTCGTACGATACGCCACACCTGAAAACCGCCCAAGTGCTGATAGGCCTTCATAACAGAGCGTTCCGTAGTGTCGACCTGCTTCTGATGCCGTTCACGCCCCGACCGGAGCGGTCGGTGGCATTTCGGCATAGGCCCTTCCAGTTCGAAGGTCCCGATCCTCGCTCCCTCGCAGCCTTCAGCGGCGGCCGTGTGCTGGATTATGCGAATTGGCGCGGCATCCTCACTGACTACGATTGGTTCATCGTCTGCGGCTCCAACCTGATAGAGGCCGACTTCGCCAATTCGGGGCGCATCCTCAACGTGCACGCGGGTCTCATCCCCTCCGTCCGGGGGCTGGACTCGTTCAAGTGGGCGATCCTCAATGGCAACCCCCTCGGCAACACTCTACACCGGATCGACGACCAAGCCGACGCGGGAGAGATCGTCTTCCAGTTACCTACACCGATCTTTCCCGAGGACGATCTCCAGACTCTCGCCCAAAGGCATTACGAAAACGAGATCTGGATGTTAACCCATTTCGATCTCCTGCTTCAAAAGCCTTCTATTCTCGATCTTCCCCAACTTCCTGCTACGAAGCGTATGCCTCTGGAAACGGAAGCGGAGATGCTGCGGACTTTCGATACCTACAAAGACCGGCACGCGTCTCGTGTCGTCCACTAGTTCGCGCACGCCATTGATGGAAGCCTGCTGGCGGGGTGACATTGCCGAAGTCGAGCGGCTCATTCGCGAAGGGGCCGACGTCAACGCCGGAAACTCGAATGGCACGACGCCCTTGATGTACGCGAAGACCCATGCCTTCAGCACGGGGGAAACGCGTTTGATCCGGCTTCTCCTCGCTTCCGGCGCCGATCCCTCCCGCCGCGACAAGGCGGGCAAGACGGCTGCGGACTACACGCGCGAAAGGTGCCGGCTCGTTCTCCAGCTTCTGAGAAATGAGCCGTCTCAAGCCGATAGTGTCTAGATGCCGCAATAGGCCGGCGCTCCTCGCATATGCAACGGCTTGAAGGTGAAAGACGGTAAAACCTCGTAGCCATCACAGCGGAGAGATGTCATCTGCGGTTTGGTACGCTCAGCGTTCACGATCCTTCTCGGTCCTGATGCAATCGCGCCGACGATCGGATGTCCCTGGACCAATGGCCAGTTGAGCGAATGAACCGCACCCTCAAGGAGACGACTGTCCAGCGCTATCCCTATGAGGATCACCAGCAGCTTTGCGATCACCTCGCTGCGTTCCTCGATGCCTACAACTTCGCCAAGCAATTATTGCCTCACATCATATGAGGCCATCTGCAAAGCTTGGGCGGACAACCCCAGGCGATTTAGATACGATCTACCCCCTCACTTCGGGGCTAAACGCCTCCGCTTATGCCGCCAGCATGGTCTCGACCAGCCTGATCCAGTACGACGAGCCATATGCGATGGCGTCGTCGTTGAAGTTGTAGGCGGGATGATGCAGGCCCGCGCTGTCGCCATTGCCGATGAAGATGAAAGCGCCGGGCCGGGCTTCCAGCATATAGGCGAAATCCTCCCCGCCCATCATCGGCGGCGTCCCGTGAACATTGCCGTCGCCAGCAATCTCTTTCGCGATCCTGATCGCGGTTTCCGTCTGCTCAGGGTGATTCACCGTGACCGGATAACCGCGCTGGAATTTGACATCGATGCGGGCGCCGGTTGTCAGCGCCACGCCGGCGGCGACCTCCCGAATCCGCTTCTCCATCTGGTCGCGCACGTCGGCTTTCAGGGTGCGGACGGTTCCGCGCAACTCGACCGTCTGGGGGATGACGTTGCGGGTACTGCCGGCGCGGAACTCGCATATGGAAATCACAGCCGATTCCAGCGGATCGACATTGCGCGATACGATCGATTGCAGGGCCATGACAAGCTGCGAGCCGGCCAGCACCGGGTCGATACACAGATGCGGACGCGCGGCGTGGCCGCCGTGACCCTCGATCCTGAAATCGACGCTGTCGGTCGCGGCCATGATCGGCCCCGGCCGGATCGCGAAGGCCCCGAGCGGGACGCCGGGGAGGTTATGCATGCCATAGACCTGATCGATCCTGAAACGATCCATCAGCCCGTCCTTGATCATCGCCGCGGCTCCCGCACCGCCCTCTTCCGCCGGCTGAAAGATCACGATCGCCTCGCCGGCGAAATTCCGCGTTTCCGCGAGATAGCGCGCGGCGCCAAGCAACATCGCGGTGTGGCCGTCATGACCGCAGGCATGCATCCTGCCGGCCGCCGCCGAGGCGTAAGGCAGGTTGGTTTCCTCCTGGATCGGCAGCGCGTCCATGTCGGCGCGCAGACCGATCACCTTGATCTCCCCGCCGGCCGGGCGTCTGCCCTTGATGACGCCGACGACGCCGGTCCTGCCTAGACCGGTTACGATCTCGTCACAGCCGAACTCCCGCAAGCGGTCGGCCACAAACGCGGCGGTGCGGGGAACGTCGTAGAGCAACTCCGGGTGGGCGTGGATATCCCTGCGCCAGCCGGCGATATCGGATTGCAGATCGGCAACGCGGTTGACGACAGGCATCTTTGAGTTTCCGGGCCGGGTTGCAAGGATCTCCCGGCGCATTTGATTGCACCCGTTCAGCAGACGATAACGGCGTCACGCCGACTTGCGGACGGCATTATCCATCAGGGTCTTGCCGAGCGACCAGATCGCACCTGGAACCTGATGGCTTGCGGCAATGACGCTGTCAAACGAGGTTTCGATCCACTTGCAGTCTTCATCATTGATGACGAGCGGCGGCAGCAGCTTGATCGTATGGCTGCCGTGACCGGCGACCTGGGTGAGGATCTTGTGATCCTTGAACAACGGAACGGTGATAAGCTGGCAGAACAGACCCTTGTTGGCGGTTTCCAGCAGATTCCAGGACGCTCTCAGGCGCAGCGATTTCGGCGGCCCGAACTCGACGCCGATCATCAGGCCCTTGCCGCGCACCTCCTTCAGAAGTTCATAGCCGGGGACCATGCGGTTGAGCGCCAGTTGCAACTCCGCGCCGCGCCGCGCCGCGTTCTCGATCAGATTCTCGGCTTTCAGCACTTCAAGCGTGGCAATGCCGGCCGCCATCGCGAGATCGTTTTTGGCGAATGTCGAACCGTGCACGACGGCACGATCCATCCGGTTGAATACTTTATCAAAGATGTGCTTGCGGGTCAGCACCACGCCGATCGGCACATGACCGCCGGACAACGCCTTGGCCAGCAACACCATGTCCGGCTCGACGTTCCAGTGCTCGACGGCCAGAAATCGTCCGGTCCGGCCGACGCCGGTTTGAATTTCATCCGCCACGAACAGCGTGCCATATTTGCGACACAACGCGGCGGCTCCCGGCAGGAACTCATCGGTGGGCATATTGACGCCCTTGCCCTGGATCGGCTCGACGATGAGGGCGGCGATCTGACGCGACGACAGCGCCTGCTCCAGCGCGGCGAGATCGTTGAAGGGGATCACCTTGCAATCCGGCAGCAGGGGGTCGAATCCACCGCGGAAATTCTTGTCGTCCGTCAGCGAGAGCGCACCGTAGGTCAGGCCATGGTAACCGTGATCGCAATACACGATACCGGTCCGCCCGGTGGCGACGCGCGCGAATTTGATGGCGGCCTCGACGCTTTCCGCTCCGGAATTCGCAAAAAACACCTTGTCGAGATAAGGAATATGATCGAGCAGCCGCTCGGCCAGAACGCCGGCCAGCGTGGAGACATCCATCTGCACGAGATTGGGAAGGTCACTGTCGAGGATGCTTTTCAGGGCATGCCGCAACACCGGATGGTTCCGGCCGATCGCAAAAACGCCAAACCCGCTCAGTAGATCAAGATAACGCGCGCCATCGCGATCGACCAGATACTGACCCTGCCCGCTTTGGAAACCAACGTCATAGCCGATGGTCTTCAGAACCCTGACAAGCTGTTCATTGAGATGGCGGACGTGCATCGCGCTGCGTTGCGACTGCCGCTCCACAAACATCTCGGAAACGTCTAGATTTGGATATAGCATTCGCTACATAGTTCGGTTGATGGCCGCTTCGTCAACTGAAAAACGTGAATACGGCATTCGACTTTGTCACTGATCCCCAATCCTCTATCCTCAGCACAGGCTTGAAAATATGCTCCAGCGCTCGAGACATCCCATGCGTATTTTAGATTATTGCAGGACTTCCGCCGTGACTTCCCTTGTCGCAGCAACCGTGATGACGGTGAGTTCCGGTGTCGCCGGAGCGGCTGATCCCACCGGTGACTGGCGCGTTGCCGAGGGAGTCGCCAACATTCGCGTCGCCGAATGTAACGGCTCGATGTGGGGCGTGGTCGCGTGGGAGAAAAAGCCTGGCGGCGTCGATCAGAACAATCCGGACGCCGCCAAAAGGAGCCGGCCGACGCTGGGAATGCCGATCCTTCTGGATATGAAAAAGAAGGCCGACAAGGATGCGTGGGAGGGCCAGGTCTACAACGCAAAGGACGGCAAGACATACGAGTCGACGATCAAGCTTGCATCGCCCGATCAACTCGAGATCGAAGGTTGCGTCCTCGGCTTTCTTTGCGGCGGCGAGACGTGGACCCGCGTCGGCCCACCGATTTCGAGCAGTGCGTCCAACGGCCCTGGCGCGACTGCCTCAAAGACAGGCACAGCCAAGACCGCTCAATCGAAGCCACACAAAACCTCTTCCAAGAACAAGGCAGCAACCACCGGCACGGCATCGGATGATCCTGTCGGCGACATCTGCCTACTTCCCGACATCGCGGGGGCGACCCATTAACGCGGGCTGAAACAGAAGCACCGCGGCAAGTGTGGTGATAAGCGACAACGCCAGCAGCTTACCCATGCTTGCCGTGCCCGGATGACTCGACAACCACAGGCTCCCGAAAGCGGTCGCGGTTGTCAGAGCGCTGAAGAAGATCGCCCGTGTCAGGCTTGATTGCAGCAGGTTCGTTCTGCCGGATCGCCAGGCCGTGACATAATAGATCTTGAACGCCACGCCGACGCCGAGCAGCAAGGGCAGCGCCACGATGTTGGCGAAGTTGAGCGGGAGTCCGATCAACACGCAGATCTCCAGCGTGACGGCTCCAGCCACCAGCAGCGGCACCAGCGTCAGCAGCACATCGGTAATCCGGCGCAGCGCCAGCCAGAGCAGGATGCTGATGGAGACCAGAGCCCATAGCCCAGCCTCGATGAACGCCTTGACGATGGTGTCGCCGGACTTGAGGATCGATACCGGCCCGCCGATCGCGTTGGGCGCGGCGGCAAGCACGGCGCTGGCAAATTTTCGCAGCGTTTCATTGTCGTCCGGATCCCCGCGCGGCAACACTTCGACGCGGGTAATGCCGTCCTCGGTCTTCCAGAGATTCATGAAATCCGGCGGCAGGGATTCAAGCGTGACAGGTTCCGCCTTCAGCAGATTGCGAAGCTGATCGAACATGATCTTAAGCGGCTCGACGAACGCGGCTTGCGCCTTCTCGCGCGTGGCCTGGTTCGAATCGGCCAACCGGGTCAGATCGTCAGCCAGCCGTTTCGCGGCCGTAGCCCCCGCCCCCTGATGAGTACCGGCCGCCTTCCGCAAGCTATCGGCGGTGGCCTTCAGCGCGTCGGTATTCTCCTTGTCCGAGGGTGGCGGATCGATCGAATCCGGATTGAGCGCGGGATCAAGAATTTTGGCGCCTCGCGCGATCAGCTTGAGCTTCGCAGGCTGGTCATCTGGCACAAAGCTATCGAGCGACCGTGTGCTTGCGACTTCAGGCACCTCGGCGAGCCGGGCCTCGACCTGCCTCGCCTCCTGCTCGGACTTGACCATCACGTTGATGGCGTTCGCGCCTGTATCGGGATCTCTTCGCAAATCCAGATACGTCGCGATCGACTCGACCTTTGCACTCCTGAGGTGGATCGGATTGAAATCGAACCGCAGGAAGTAAAGCGCAGGCGCGCCGAGAATGACGACCGCAATCGTGCCGCCGACGATCGCCACGCGATGGTCTTCGAGAAAACGATCGAGCGGAGCCAGAAACGCGTAGCCGACCGGCTCTTTCTCGCCCGGCGGATTCAGAATGCGCAGCAAGGCCGGAAGAACGGTGATGCTTGCGAAAAACGCGATCATCATGCCCACGCCGGCGATCTTGCCGAGTTCCGAAACACCCTTGTAATCCGTCGGCAGGAACGACAGGAAGCCCGCCGCTGTCGCCAGCGCCGCCAGCGATAGCGGGACCGAGGAACGCTTCGCCGCCACCACCAGCGCCCTTTCCAGATCGTCGGACTTGAAACGCTCGGAACGGTAGCGGACGCTGTACTGGATGCCGAAATCAACGCCGAGGCCGACAAACAGCACGGCAAAGGCGATCGACAGCAGCGTGAGCGATGTCACCATCATAAGGCCGACCGCCGTCGTGATCGCCAATCCGATGAACAGCGTTGCGGACACCGCGAGGATGATTTTCGGCGAGCGCAACGCCAGCCAGAGGATCACCAGCACGATCAGCACCGTCCCCACGCCGTTGACGATCGCCCCCTCCTGCACGGTGGCGAATTCCTCGTTGGCGATCGGAACCGGGCCGGTCAGCCGGACGCGCGCCCCGAACTTGCCGGCAATATCCAGATCGGAGGCGGTGTTGCGGATCGCATCGGTAGCATCCTTGCCCGGCTCCAGCGCGTTGAAATCGAGGTATGGCTTGATCTGGATCAGCGAGCGGCGATCGGAATCCGGCAGCGGCTTGTCGCTCGCAAGCTGACGCCAGGAGAAGGTGGCGCTTCCCTTGGTCAGCACGTCCTCGACGCTCTCGGCGATCCGCGAGAACGGCCTCGCCGTGCTGTCGAGTTCGAACTGACCCCGCTTCAAGCCGACCAGTGCCGTTTCGAGAGCGGCGGTCAGCCCGCGCAAGCTTGGATCGCCGGCCATGATCTCGACCAGCGGCGCGGCCTCGCCGAACTGGCCGGTCAGCTGCTTGACCTCCTCCGTGGGGAGGAACAACAGGCCGTTGCGCTCGAAAAACGACCCTCCGCCCAGCAGCTGAACCGATTCAAAATGGCGATGGTTCTCGGCGAGTTTCGCGGCCAGCATGGCGCCAGCGGCGCTGGCAAACTCCGCCGTGGGAGCCTCCACGACCGCAAGGATCAGCCTTTCCCGATCGAACGCCTTCTCGAACGCGATGTCGCGCTGCCGCCAATCCAGGTCAGGTGATATTAACCTATTGATATCCGTATTTATTTCGAAATTCTTCACGGAATAGAAGACGGCGCCGGCGGCCAGGACGGTCGCAATCAATGCAGTAGCCCAGGCAAATCGCGTGCAAGCCTTAACGATTGAAACAACAGTACTTGTCAGCACATTCTTTCTTTCTGCTACCGTATACGGATACGCACCATCAGCGGTTTTTCCGCCTGATCTGAGCCTTATCGCTTGTGACTGAATCAGAAGCGAAACTCCAGATCGTTGTTTTGACGCGTTTTCTTCACGCGAAGCGTTACCTGCTTCGCTTGGAAAACGCTGTAATGAACTTTTTATGCTATTTCAGAGACATGGATAAGGTGCGTAACACCCGCGGAAGGGTTTGGTTCGGGAGATTGCCGATGGTTCAAGCGCCTTGATATAGTCGACTCCACGAACGGCAAGTGACGAATGAGTGAGGCCATTCAGGCAGGTTAACCCTATATCATAATACCGGGGATTTTGTTCCGGGATCGGCCGCAGGCTGGGAGTCTGCGGCATCGGGGCGTTTTGTTCTGCCGCAAATGCCATATATGTCATAGCTTTGAAACCCGGAAATGGCGGCTCGCAGATTATACGTCTGTGACATTTCTTGAAGGCGCGCGCGATTTTGAGAAGACTACCCGGTTCTATATGGAGTTACAGCATAATGCATAAGGTGCAAATTGACTGATCCTCGTCCGATTGAAGTTCTGCTGGCACAGCCGCGCGGATTCTGCGCAGGCGTTGTCCGCGCGATCGAGACTGTCGAACGCGCGCTGGAGAAGTACGGTCCCCCAGTGTATGTCCGCCACGAGATCGTACACAACAAATACGTCGTCGAAAGCCTGAAAAACAAAGGGGCGATTTTCGTCGAGGATCTGTCGGAGGTCCCGCCGGAGGCGGTGACCGTATTCAGTGCGCACGGCGTGGCGCAAAGCGTGGAAGAAGAGGCCGCCGCCCGCGGTCTTCCCGTGCTCAACGCCACCTGCCCGCTCGTCACCAAGGTTCACAACCAGGGCAAACGCTACACGTCCAAGGGTCGGACCCTGATCCTGATCGGCCATGCCGGCCATCCCGAGGTCGAGGGAACCATGGGACAGGTTCCGGGCCCCGTCCTGCTTGTTCAGAATGTCGACGACGTCGCGGCCCTGACGCTGCCTGCCGATACGCCTGTGGCCTATATCACGCAGACGACGCTGAGCGTCGACGACACCAAGGATATCATCCTCGCCCTCCAGCAGCGTTTTACTGATATTCAAGGTCCCGACACGCGGGATATCTGCTATGCAACGCAGAATCGCCAATCCGCGGTAAGAGACCTGAGCAAGCTGGTGGACGTCATTCTGGTGGTCGGCGCAGCCAATAGTTCCAATTCAAACCGGCTGCGGGAAATTGGCACCGAGGTCGGCGTCGCCAGTTATCTCATCGCGGACGGCAGCGAACTCAACGCTAAGTGGCTGGAAGGGGCGAAAGCGGTGGGCGTTACGGCGGGCGCTTCGGCTCCGGAAGTCCTGGTCGACGACGTCATCGCGGCCTTGAAGCGCATCAGGCCGGTCGCTGTCTCGGTCCTGCCGGGACGCGAAGAGAACATTGAATTCCGGCTTCCCTCTGAACTCACCTCAGCTTGATCCCCTTCAGATTTTCAGCTGTTAACTCCCGAAAGAACACTCGATTATGGCAATACCGTTTTTCAAAGAACTGAAGATCAGCGGGTATCTGATCAAGCAGAAGCTGATGGGCCGCAAGCGCTATCCGCTTGTGCTGATGCTGGAGCCCCTCTTCCGCTGCAATCTCGGCTGCGCCGGATGCGGCAAGATCGACTACCCCGATGCGATCCTGAACCGTCGCATGAGCGCTCAGGAATGCTGGGACGCCGCCGAGGAATGCGGGGCGCCGATGGTCGCCATTCCGGGCGGCGAACCGCTGATCCACAAGGAGATCGGCGAGATCGTGCGCGGACTGGTCGCGCGCAAGAAGTTCGTCTCGCTCTGCACTAACGCGCTCCTGCTGGAGAAAAAGCTCGATCTGTTCGAGCCCTCGCCCTATCTGTTTTTCTCCGTCCATCTCGACGGCCTGCGCGAGCACCACGACAAGTCGGTATGCCAGGAGGGCGTGTTCGATCGCGCGGTCTCCGCCATCAAGGCGGCGAAGGCACGGGGTTTCACCGTCAACGTCAACGCCACCATCTTCGATAACTATCCGGCCGAAGAGATCGCAAAGTTCCTCGACTTCACGACCGAGCTTGGCGTCGGCGTCTCGATGTCGCCGGGTTACGCCTATGAGCGCGCGCCCGATCAGGAGCACTTCCTGAACCGCACCAAGACCAAAAAGCTGTTTCGTGATGTCTTCGCGCTCGGCAAGGGAAAAAAGTGGAGTTTCATGCACTCCAGCCTGTTCCTCGACTTCCTCGCCGGCAATCAGGAATATCATTGCACGCCATGGGGAATGCCGGCGCGCAACATTTTCGGTTGGCAGAAGCCCTGCTACCTGCTCGGCGAAGGCTATACCAAAACCTTCAAGGAACTCATGGAGACCACCGATTGGGACTCCTACGGGACCGGCAAGTATGAAAAGTGCGCCAATTGCATGGCGCACTGCGGATACGAGCCGACCGCCGCCACCGCCGCTTTGAACAATCCGCTCAAGACCATGTGGGTGGCATTGCGCGGGGTCCGGACCAGGGGTCCGATGGCGCCCGAGATCGATCTCGGCACGCAGCGTCCCGCGCAATACATCTTCGCCGAACAGGTTCAGAAGAAGCTGTCGGAAATCCGCAAGGATGAAGCTGCCGCCGCCGCTGCCAAACAGGCGGCAAAGGAGCAGAAGGCCTCTACCGCAGCGTGACACCTTCCGAGACAGGCCGCAGCCCGGCAGGCTCACAGCAGTAACGCCGCTGTGAGCTTTCCGGAGTTCGCCGGTCTGGTCTCAACCGAGCAAGCAGAGAGCCTCGCTTCTGACGGAAACAGTAGCGGGGCTCTTGGGTTTTGATCTGACGCGTGTTCTTAACATGAGCCCGTATCCCCGACCCTCGGGTCAGGTTGCGAAGTCGCGGTTTCCCTGGAAGCCACATGCGGCCGCAAAATGCGTCAGCGAGTTCGCCAACACGGGAATACGCTTCAACCTATAGCGTTTTCGAGCGAAG
>NZ_BJNF01000015.1 GCF_006539545.1 Nitrobacter winogradskyi | reverse complement strand
GGCCGCTCTAGAGCTTCGCTTCTGATTCCATCAGAAACGAAAATGCTCTAACGTGATCGCATACTTGAAGAGCCGAGCCGGCTTCAGCCTATCAAAGCCGGGCGGGTTGGGGCACGCTCGCTCGCAGACCGGAAAAGCGCCGTGCCGGAACCGGCTCTCCGGTGCGGCTCTTTCGATGGCCTGACCCGCGGGGTCTTGCGACCGGCGCCGCTGGATAATCCGCTGGAACGAAAGTCGTACCGCCCAACAGAAAAACGCGGCATCCGCGCAAGGAGCGCAGAGCGCGATTGAAATCCACTCCCGTCGACACCAGCGCCCGCAAAGTCAGCGGATTTCGAGCAAGGCCGCTCAGCACTTTTTTCAGGTCGATGTTGCCGTTCGGCTTGATGGCGTTGCGGGCGATCGCCGGGAGCGCCCGCGTCGCGGGATCACTGATCACACGCAAGGCGGCGAAGGGGAGACCTGCCTCCGTCGCATAAGCAGCCGCGATGTGGCTTTCCATATCGACAGCCGAAGCACCGGTCGTCGCGTGGAGCACCGCCTTGCCGGCCTGTCCCAGCACGACCTGCTCGACGCCGGCAAGCCCGGCGCGGACCACCTTCTGACCACCCATACCGGTGCCGTCGATCAGTTCCTCGCTCAAAGAGAGGCCTGCCCGCCACCGCGAAGCACCGTTCACAACTTCCGTTGCAACGACAACGTCTCCCGATTTCAGGGACGGGTCGAGCCCGCCGGCGACGCCGAAGCTGATCACGCCGCGTACCGTGGACGAATCGAATCCGTCGAGAAGCTTGCGCAACTGCCGGGGATTGCTGCTGCTGCAAATGACGGTCATGCCGGGGCCTGCGGCGATGCGGGCTTCCTGAACCAGACCGGTCACAATCAATACCGGCCGCGGGTCAAGGGCATTGCCCACGGACACGTCAATCGTCGTCCCCAAACTCACATCCCGACCCCTACCGCCTTGCTATTGGTGCTTCTCAAATTCCGATACCGCGCCAGCGCCCAGAGCGGGAAGAACTTGGAGTAGCCATGGTACCTCAGATAAAATACGCGTGGAAAGCCCGTGGCCGTATAGCGCTGCTCGTCCCACAGACCTTTTTTTGTTTGTGTGTCTATCAGGTACTTGATTCCCTTCGCCACTGCAGGATTTTCGACCTCGCCCGCCGCCATCAAGGCCAGCAACGCCCAGGCCGTCTGCGAAGCCGTGGTCGGCGCTCCCTCGAATCCCTTATAGTCGAGTCTGTAGCTGACCGCATCCTCGCCCCAGCCGCCATCGGCATTCTGGATCGACACCAGCCAGTTTATCGCCCTGCGGATCGCGGGATCCTGGTGATCGACCCCGGCGGCGTTGAGCGCACAGAGCACTGACCAGGTGCCATAGATGTAGTTCAGGCCCCAGCGGCCGTACCACGATCCCTCCGCGAGTTGGGTCCGGCGCAGATATTCGACGCCTGCCGCCATGGACGGGCTGCTGTCCACGGTCTCGCCGAGTTGCGCCAGCATCGAGACGCACCGCGCCGTGACGTCCTCGGTCGGCGGATCGAGCAGCGCGGCGTGGTCGGAGAACGGGATGTTGTTGAGATAGTATTCAAGATTGTCGGCATCGAACGCGGCAAAGCCGCCGTCCCGGCTCTGCATCCCCTCGATCCACTCGCGACCACGCGCGATCGCCTCGTCGTATTGACCATTCGGGCCGTTCCGGCGCACCCGGTCCATCGCCATGACGACGACCGCGGTATCGTCGAGATCGGGATAGTGGCCGTTGGCGTATTGAAACGCCCAGCCGCCCGGTCGCACGTCCGGACGTTTCACCGCCCAGTCACCCTTGAGAACGAGTTCCTGTTTCGGAAGCAGCCAATCGAGGCATTTACCGGTGCTGTTCAGAGCCTCAGGTCCGCCCGCTTCGAGCAGCGCGTGACAGCTCAGCGCGGTATCCCAGATCGGCGACACACAGGGCTGGCAGTAGGCCTCATCTTCGCCGACGACCAGAAGCTTGTCGATGCCGCGTCGCGTCACCGCGCGCGGCGGATGCTCGGGCGGAAATCCCAGCGCGTCATACATCATCACCGTATTGACCATCGGCGGAAAGATCGCGCCGAGGCCGTCCTCGCCGTTGAGGCGCTCCTCGACGAACGCGATCGCCTTTTTCATGGCGCGCGTCCGCAGCCACCTGGGAGACAGCGGCTCTATCAGTCGCAAGACCCGGTCAAAGCCGGTGAACAGCGAAAACCAGCCAGGGCTTTGGTGCGGAGCCCTCTTCGGCGTGCCGACCGTCGCCGGATCCTGAAGAAAAAGTTCGCGAATGCCTACGCCGCGCGGATTGCGCGCGCGCGGCTTCAGCGCGGCCAGCACCATCAGCGGCACTATGGTGGTCCGCGCCCAGTAGGAGACCTTGTTGAGATGGAACGGCGACCACATCGGCAGCAGCATGATCTCGACGGGCAGCACCGGAACGCTGCGCCAGGTCAGTTCGCCGAAAAACGAGAGCAGAAAGCGCGTGAAGACGTTCACATTCACCGCGCCGCCGCGGGACAGGATGGCCTCGCGCGCCCGCGCCATGTGTGGCGCATCGATGGAATCGCCGGCCATTTTCAGCGCGAAGTAGGCCTTCACGCTGGCGCTCATGTCGAACGGGCCGTCATGCACCAGCGGCCAGCCGCCGTGCGCGCCCTGGATGCGGCGGAGGTAGGCCGCGATCTTGGCTTCGAGCACCGTGTCAACCGATTCGCCGAGGTAATGTCGCATCAGGATATATTCTGACGGGATGGTCGCGTCGGCCTCGAGCTCGAACACAAAATGACCGTCCGACTGCCTGAGGCTCAGAAGTCCGCGCGTCGCATCGCCGATACGATCCCCGAGAACGTTATCGTCGATCGGCGCGGCTGTGGCGTTGATGGAATTCATGGCGACTGACGTCTCAGATTGAACGGGTTTTCAGAACGTGATCGGCGGCCCGGTTTCCGGAACGAACCGATCCCTCGATGGTTGCCGGCAACCCCGTATCAGTCCAGTCGCCGGCGAGGAACAGGTTTTTCCACGCCGTCACAGCTCCCGGACGCAGGCCATTCTGCTCGGGCGAAGCCTCGAACGTGGCGCGGCGCTCGCGCACGATCTGCCAGGCCGGCATCTCGGCCTTGAGGCCGGCGACCGCGCAGATATCCTTCCAGATCGCCCGCGCCAGTTCCTCGCGCGGCATGTCCACCAGCCGGTCGCCGCCGCTGATGGTGATGGAAAATCGATCCGGGAAGGCGAACAGCCATTCGATCAGGCCGTTCACGACGCCGATCATCTGCGGATGATGAGGCGGCGGAACGAAACGGAAATGCGCGTTGACGATGGCGCGGAACCTGGTCGGCACGGTCAGGCCGGGCAGCAGCGTGGCGGCGGAGCGCGGCGGAACCGCCATCACGACGGCATCTTCGGGGCCGAGCGCGATGGTCTGATCGCCGAGCGCGAGTTCCGTGACCCCGCCATTCGCCATCGTGAGGCGCCGCACCTCGTGGCCGACATCGACGCTGCCGCCCCTGGCGCGAATGTAATCGATCGCCGGCTCGATCAGCACTGAACTCAGCCCGTCGCGCGCGATCAACGGGCGGCACGCCTGACCGCCCGCCAGCAGCGTCTCGCGAATGATCGCACCGGCAAGGCCGGCCGATCCGTCGGGCGGATCGATGTTCAGCGCCGCAAGTAGAAGCGGCAGCACCAGCCGCTTATAAAGCACGCCTTCGCATTTGATGGCGTCGCCGACCCGCGTGCCGGCGCTCGCCCAGATCAGCGGCGCGAGCGCGAAGTAATCGGCGGGTGATGTGTCCGGCACCCGGCGGGTGCGGTCGAACACCCAGAACGGAACGCGCCCGTCGTTGATCCGCAGGGTCCAGCGTTTATCGGCGGCAAGATCGATGAACTGGAATTCAGCCTCCGGCGGCCCCTGCAAGCCGGCTTCCGAGCCGATCTTGCGTGCATAAGCCAGCACATTGTGGTTGCCGGAGAGCACCAGATGGTTGCCGTTATCGATCGTGAGATTGGTCGCGCCGTCGAAATAGGAACGGCAACGGCCGCCCACCTGCTGCGCCGCCTCGTGCACGCGAACCAGATAACCGGCGTCGGCCAGGCGCACGCCCGCCGCAAGCCCGGAAATGCCGCCACCGGCGATATGAACGGTCCGTTGCATCAGATCAACGCATACCGAAGGACGATGGCGATCTTCGCCGCGTAGCTCACGCGAACGGGTGAACGTGGCGGCTGAAAACCGCGCTCCTCCAGCAAATCCAGTATCGCGTGATAATATTTCGACATGATGCGCGGCGCACGCACGGCACGGCGCGCGTTGCGATTCATGATCTCATCCGATTCGACGAAATGCGTCCGCGCCCGCTCCATGAGCCGGGCACAAACCTCAGGGAGCGCCGGGCTCGACATCACGGCGGCCGGATCGGCGCAGTCTATGCCGGCGCGGAGCAGAGCCTCGCGCGGCAGGTACAGCCGGCCGATCGCGGCGTCCTCGTCGAGGTCACGCAGGATGTTCGTCAACTGCAGGGCGCGGCCAAGGTGGTGGCTGAGCAGGATGCCTTCCTGCTCCGGCAAGCCGAACACCCGGACCGACAGCCGTCCGACGGCGCTGGCGACGCGATCGCAATACAGATCGAGCGTGGCTTCCTCGGGCGCGCGAATATCCGCCAGCACGTCCATTTCCATACCGTCGATGACGTCAAGGAAATCCTCGCGGCGGATGCCGAAGGCATCAATGGAGGCGACGTAATCGCGCAACCGTTCCGGCGCACCTCCCTGATAGAGCGCGTCGATGTCGTCACGCCACTGCTGAAGCGCGGCCTGCCGTTCGGATCGCGGACGGTCCGAATCCGCGATGTCGTCCACATAGCGGCAGAACGTGTAGATCTGGAACATCGCCTCCCGCTGCGCGCGCGGCAGGATACGCATCGCCGCGTAGAACGAGCTGTTGGACGCGGTTTCTCCCGAACTCGCGTCGGCTGTCGTCGCGATAGTCATGCGCCGGCCGCCGGGTTCGACACCGGCCGCCGCCGCACCGAGCGCCGAAGCATCTCCGCAGTGATGCCGGCGACGCTGTAACCGAGCAGTTGCCACGGCTTGAGGTGAACCGTCTCGCTCAAGGGATCGCGCACCTTCAGCATTGCAACGATCTTGTCGGCGAACATCTGGATCACGGCGACGTCAAGCCCCAGCCGCATGTCCCTGATCTCGCCCGCCAGCGGCCGGCCTTCGTTGAGCAATGCTTCGGTTCGTCCGGCGAGCGCGTGCAGGCATTGCAGCAGTGCCGGCGGGGCTTTCTGCTCCCCGAGCATCTCCACCGAAACGCCCGATTCAGCAAGTGCGTCGCGCGGCAGATAGACCCGGTTGAGGTTTTTGTAATCCTTGGCGCAATCCTGAAGATGGTTGTTGATCTGCAGGCCGGCGCACAGGGCGTCGGACGCGGCCCAGGTCGACGTGCTCTCGCCATGCACGTCGAGCATGAAGCGTCCGACCGGCATCGCCGAATAGCGGCAATAATCGATCACGTCGTCCCAGGTCTCGTAGCGCAGCTTGGTGACGTCCATCCGGAACGCCTTCAGCACATCGATGGCGTGGCGCGGCGGCATCGACCGTTGCGCCAGCGCTTTGCGAAGGTTGACGGCTTCCGGCTGGCTGTCTCCCTGCCCCAGAAGTTCACTCTCGAACAAATCGAGCCAGGCCAGCTTGTCCTTTTCACCGAGTTCGGCGTGATCGGCGATGTCGTCCGCCGTCCGGACGAAATTATAGAATGCGAGAATCAGCGCGCGATGGCGCGGATGAATAATCCACGACGCGACGGGAAAATTCTCGTCGCGATGGGTCTTTCCGGATCGTAGCTGGTTCGCGGCAGGCATCAGGAAGACATCAGGACCGGTTACGTTGACTGAATCGCAATCGGGCCTCCCGCTGGTTCCAAAACCGGCGGGCTGAGTAGCCCGCGTTCCATATAGGGGAAACCGCGGGCTAAACCAATGCTATCTTTCGCCTTTTAGTCCGGCCGCCCGGCACTGCGACAAAAGGGAACGAATAAAGCGGGCTGGTCTGTTTTACTGGCCGTGACTCAGCAGAACCTGGTTGCACGCCTTGGAGAGCTTCGGGCGATACTGCTGCAGGCACGCGAGAACCGTCAAATCACCCTGATCCATCACGGCGCGGCAAAAACGGCTGACGTCTCGCACGCAAGCGCGGTGTTCCGCTTCAGTCCCGCTGTGCGGTTGAAGCTGGGGCTGCCTCTGGACCTGCGCCATTGCCAGGGTCGATCCGAAGGACAAAAGCAGGGCGGACGATAGTAAAATCTTGGACATCATAATCCTTCATTGCAACGAGGGAGAACTCAAACCTGCACCATGCGGGTCATACCCGGTGACAGGCCTTTCAAAACTTTGGAAGAGATCACGTCATTCTATCGATACCATACCGAAAGGGTTCACAAGGACCACAGCCGTTTCGACGCCGCGTGCGTGTCGACGCCCCGAACCTGCCTGCTGCTGCGGCGCGCAGCGAACACGATCACCTGGACCATTCCCAAGCACACCCTTCCGATACATCGGCGAATGCCAAAAGCGCTGCGAATACGGCCAAATTTGCGGCGGCAGGCGATTGCCCAGATGCACCCCAGCGGTTTTTCAGATGATAATTTTTAACACGGCTGAAATAATCGACTAAAGTACGCACAAGGATTCTGCTATGCTCCGTGGCAGGTTTGCCGATGGCCCGTCAAGTGTCATCATCTCGTTTTTCACGGTTCATCCGCCGGATTGAACCGCGCGAGCACGGTAGAACTTATAGAGCTTGATGCAGCACGAGAAGCATTGGCAAAGCACCTGCTGATAAGGAAAACCGGCCATGAAGCAGTTTGCCATCGGGCTGATTCAGAGGTCAGCTTTCACCGTCGGTTTAGTCGCGGGCCTCGCATTGTCCGCCCCGGCGAGCTTCGCCCAGTCTGCTCCGTTCACAGGATTCGCAGGAAACTGGTCGGGGAAAGGCACCGTCACCCTGTCCGACGGATCGAAAGAGAACATTCGCTGCAAGGCGTCTTACAGGGTGGATGGCCGAGGCACGGCCATGAACCAGAACCTGCAATGCGCCAGCGCCAGCTACAGGTTCGATCTCTCCAGCGACGTCGCCAGCCATGGCAATAAGATTACCGGACATTGGAGCGAAGCCAGCCGGAACCTCTTCGGCTCCCTGCACGGCCGCGCAGAAGATGGAGAGATCGACGTGTTCGCGCAAGCCGCCGGTTTTACCGCAAACCTGACCATACGTATCCAAGGCAACCGGCAATCGGTCACGATCACGTCCAGGGACGAAATCAGAAACGTTTCCATCACCATGGCGCGTCGCTGAGGACTTACTGATCCACCGTCAAGCTGTGCTGCCGGCGTTGCTTATTCCGCCGGCTTCGCCACGCCGCCGTGGCGGAAGCGTTCGGCAAAGGTGATCAGCCACATCGCGGTGGGGCGGAGGATCAGGAAGTCGGCCACCAGAGCGGCGACCATCGCGAAGGCGCTGAGCCAGCCGAACAGCCGCAGTGAAGGCAGGTCCGAAAACACGGTCACCACCAGACCACAGGCCAGCACCACGGTGGTGAGGATCAAGGCTGGCCCCATCAGCACAGTTGCGCGCTCAACCGCCTTGCCGGCGCCGACGCCAGGCTGGCTCTCCGACCGCAGGCGGTTGAGAAAGTGGATGGTCGCACTCAGTCCAAGGCCGAACGACACCGTGAGCGCGACCACGCTCGCGAACTGCAACCCTTCCCCGAGCAACCATAACAACGTGCCGGACAGCACGACCGGAAAAATTCCGGGCAGGATACAAGCAAACATCACGACGACCGAACGGAACGCCAGTCCGATAAAGACCGCCACCAGCACAAACTCGATCGTAAGACCGTGGTTGAGCTTCTCGATCATACCGGCGCTGTTGCGCGCGGCGATGGCGGACAGGCCGGTGACGGCCACCTCATAACCCGGATGCGCTGTCCTGACGGCATCCATGGCGCGGTCGAGCTTCTCGACCACCGGCAGAATCTGGCTCGAATCGCGGTCAGGCACGCGGCCCGACACCACGACCGCCGTCTGGTCCTCGGAGATGAAGCGGCGCACCAGATGCTCGGGAATGACGCTGACATATTCCTTGAGGGTCGCGACATCGTGGCTGCCGGCCTTTTCGGCGAGCCACCGCCGCAATGTTTCGATCGACCAGACATTGCCGACGCCGGCCTGCTCCTCCACCAGCTTGTGGACCGCGGCGATGGTGGCCAGCGTCTGCGGCGAATACAGAGTCTCGCCGGCGGGGAATTCGATCAGGATGTCAATCGGATTGGCCCCGGTGAGCTTGGCATCGAGGCGACTGCTCGCCGCCACCGCCTGCTCCTTGTCCGGAACCTGATCGGCGAGCCGGTAACGCGGCTCCAGGCTGGCGTAGACCACGGCCAGTCCACCGACCACCAGCAGCGCCAGCACGCTGAAGAAGCCGGGATGCCCCACCATCCGCTCCGCGATCCAGGCGCAGAAGCGGCGCAGCGCCTGCACGCCCCAGTCCGCCGTCTTGAACTTCTCCGCGAAACGCCGTTCGTCGCGAACCAGCAGAACGCCGAACGCCGGCACCAGCAGCAGCACCGCGAGCAGCGCGATGATCGTCGCCAGCAGGCCGGCCTCGCCGAAGCTGCGAATCAGGTCCGAGTTCGAGAATTGCAGCGCGATGAAGGAAATTCCGGCGGTGGCATGGGTCAGGACGCAAGCGGGCCCGACGACGAGGACGGCATTGCGGAAGGCGGAATACTTGTCCTCGCCGGCGATCAGACGGTCGCGCGCCGCGAACGTCAGCTGCATCGAATCGGAAAAACTGATGACCATGATGAGCGGGGTCATCACATTGAGAAACATGTTGAGGCTGAAATTCGCCCAGCCCAGCACGCCCAACGACAGCAGGATGGCAAGCAGCGGCGGAAACGCCGCAATGACCATGAAGGAGACCTTGCGGAAGAACACGATCGCGATCAGGCAGCCCGCCAGAATGCCGGCGACGTTGTAGATGATCCCGTCACGCTCCACCGCGTTGCGGATTTCGAGCTGCATCACCGGCACGCCGGACAACTCTTTGGTAAGTCCGGTGTCCGCAAGATCGTCGTTCATGACCTGGCGGATCTGGCCGACGGTCGCTTTCAGCTTGCTGTCTCTGACGATCGACGGCTCCAGCGACAGCACGACCAGCGCCAGCGTGCCGTCCTCCGACAGCAGCTTGCCGCGAATGATCTCGTTGGACTTCACGGTCTCGATGAACTGGTCGTATTCAGCGCCTTGCGGCAGTTCGGATGGAAAGAGCGCCGCAGGCAGCTTGCCAGGCTCGGGCGCCTGACGCGCCGAGAATAACGAGATCAGGCCACGCACGCCGTCCACCAGTTGCAGATCGGTGACCAGATCCCGCAACTTTTCGAGGTTATCGCGTTCGAGCAGCGTCTTGCCCTCGACCACGACCAGCACATCGAACTCAGTCGACGGAAAGCGCCTGGTGACTTCCTCGTACTGGCGATACTCTTTGGTATCGGAGCGGAACAACTGGCTGAGCGAGTCATCGATCGTGATGCGCTGGATCCCGAACACAGCGCCGACGACCATGGCCAGCAGAATGATGCAGGACAGAATGGGCGCGCGCATCGCAATCAGCCCGATCCGCTCGAACCCGAAAGCGATGCTGAGCGACCGCCCGTCCGGCTTCGTCATATCGGTCGCATCGGGATTTCGCTCATGCATATGCTGTCCGTTCTGTCGAGAACCCATCGCCTGGCAAACTTCCGGAAAGCCCCGGAGCAGACCCTGAAACCGCGGACGGCCGGCCCGGTTCTGACAGCATGCGTCGATTTTCGGGCGCAACGTTTAGAGCATGATCCCGAAAAGTGGAAACCGGTTCTCGGAGAAGATCATGCTCAAACGAAAAATAGGGGACGAGTCTGTTCTGTTTCAACGCAGATGAAACAGACTCTAGCCGTTTCCCGGATAGACTACAAGCAAGGGCGGATCACCCTCTTATCCGCGTCGCTCAAGTCAAAATGATCTCGGTTCGAGGCGCGTTTGACGCAGGTGCTCTTGCCATCCCGGCCTTACACCGCCGCGCCCGCTGGTCCAGCGATTTACTGAGGTGAATTTTATCAGACGGGTGTGACCCGCTGGCCGCTCGGCCTGTCAGCCAGGAGGGTCGGCACGGTCGCGGCCGCTTTATGTTCCGTGGGAACGGCGGTTTCGGCGGATTCCCGAAGTTTCAACGAATAATAGGAAGCATTGGTTTTGCCGCGGGAGGCCGAGCGCGCGAACATGATCAGGTGGTGGGCAACCAGAACCGAGCTGATGAGGTATTCGATCTCACCCCGAGCCAGCCTGCGCAACGCGAATTTCCAGAACACGCGCCTGTAATCGCCGCGCGCCCCCACCTTCCAGAAAATGTTGCGAAGCATGGTCAGGCCGAGCTTGATATTCCGCCATGACCTCTGCTGCCGCGTGCGCGGCTGAATCCGTTTCGGATAGGTTTCGCGGATCTGGTACTCGTAGCGCTCCAGAAGCTTTTCAGGTTCGTACGCGCGGCCCATGCAATCGCGCCAGGTCGCAACGACGTGATCATAAGGCAAGCGGAAGTCGACGTTGGAGTCGCGGCTGTCGTCCTCGATCAGGCGATTTTCGCGTTTCAAACGGTCCCACAGCGGCGTCTTCGGCAGGGCCTGCAGGAGATTGATGGTCAAAAGCGGGATCCGGGAGTGATCGATGAACTCCAGCAAATGCTCTCCGGTTTCGGGCTTGTCGGTATCGAGTCCAAGAATGATACCGGAAACCACCTCCATGCCGTAATCGTTCAGCGTCCTGATCGCCTCCATGATGGGAACCATCATGTTGTGATCCTTGTGCATCGCCTTCAGCGCAACCGGATCCGGCGTCTCGATGCCGCAGAAGATCGTCGCGAAAAATGCTTCGCGCATCTGCGACAGTATCTCCGGACGCTTGGCGATGTTCAGCGTCGCCTCGCAGGAGAAGCGCAGAACGTAACCGGTCTTCTTCTGCCATTCGATCAGATGCGGCAGAAGCTCCAGCGCAGCCTTCCGGTTGCCGATGAAATTGTCGTCGACGAAATAAACCGAGCCGCTGATGCCGCATTCCAGCAGCTTGTCGAGTTCGCGCGTGATCTGCCCGGGAGTCTTGAGGCGCGGATTGCGGCCATACAGGCCGGGAATGTCGCAGAACTCGCATTGATAAGGGCAGCCGCTGGAATACTGGATGCTGCCCAGGAAATAATGCTTGATGTCGGCCAGCTCGTAAGCGGGAATGGGAAACTTGTCCATGTCCAGCCGGTCGGCGGTTTTGAGGACGACCTGAGCGGCGGGCCGCGCCGGATCGCGCGCCAGCCGTTCGATCAGTTCGTCCGTGGCGTCGCCGAGTTCACCGACGTGAAGGTAATCGAAGGACGGATAGTAATCCGGACAGGCGCTGACCGATGGCCCGCCGAGCGCGACGGAAAGATTGAAGGCGTGGGCGCGGCGGCAGATATCGTTCATCTGCTGGCGCTGGATGTGCATGCCGCTGACGAATACGGCTTCGGCCCATTCGAAGTCTTCGTCTGTGGCGAAGCGAATATTCTCGTCGATGAAACGAACCTTCCAATCGGCTGGAAGATAGGCCGCGATCAGCAGAAGTCCCTGCGGCGGCATGAAGGCCTGTACGCCACCGGTCAGCGGATAGGCGTGTTCAAACGTCCCGAACGAGGATGTGTAGCGGGGGAAGACGCAAAGAATACGCCGAACGCCATGCTGACCAACACCCCTCATCGCAGTTTCCCCATCGTGCAAAGGCATATCAAACGAAAACCGTTGTCAACGCTTTCACGCTGATGTTGGTTCCCAGAGCATGATCCGATCAGGTTGAATCGCACATGCTCATGATCTCGTCGTATTTTCTTGCGGCAAACAGGTCATCCACTTCGCTCGAAAACGCCCCAGAGCACGTTCGCTTCTGATTGAATCAGAAGTGAAGCTCTGGATTGTTGTTTTGACGCGTTTTCTTCACGCGAACCGGTGCCCGCCTCGCTCGAAAACGATATGGCTGCCGTTGAAAGCTGCGCAACAAATCCTTCAACAATGTGGCGAAGCGAAAGACGTTTCAGGCATGGCAGACGCGCTCACGGTATCCGCCGCGACACCCATCTCATGAGAAAGCCGGGGATACGGGCTTTGAGTTCATCAAAGCATCGAAGCCGGAATGGCTTCAGCCGCGAATAATCGGCTCAATCGCCGCCGCAAGCTCGAAAATCCGGCGATCCGCTCCGCCCGTCCCGGCAAGCATCAGGCCAACCGGCGGCTCGCCCTCGCGATGACAGGGCAGCGAGATCGCGCATCCATCGAGGATGTTGATCAGCGAACAGTTGCGCAGCGAAAGCATGTTGGCTTTCACGTAGGCCGCATCATCTGCGAGATCAGCTATCAGCGGCGGCGTGGTGGCCACGGTCGGCGACACCAGTCCGTCGTATGGCGCAACGCGCCGCTCGAAACTTCCGATGATCGCGCGGCGAATGGAGAACAGATCAACATAATCCGCTGCGCTGATGCTTTCGCCACGCCGAATGCGGCTGAGAACGCGGGGATCGTACAGTTCAGCCTTCTCGGCGATGAGCGCGCGATGCCAGGCCCAGCTTTCCGCCGCGGCAAATCCGCCCCCGATGTTCAGCGCCGCAACCTCGCCGAACTCGGGAACGGCGATGCGACCGATCAGCGCGCCGGCATCGGCCAGAAGGCCCAGCGCACGCTCGAAGGCTGACGCAACGGTGGGATCGAGGTCGTCCAGCATCACCGTGGTCGGTACGGCAAACCGAAGTCCTCTCACCGAGCGCGGCGCGACCGGCGCGACCGGTTGGTCCGCCAGAACCGCGTCCAGCACGGCGCAGCAACCGACCGAGCGCGCGATCGGACCGTAACTGTCCAGCGTGGCGGACAGTGGGACGCCGCCATCGAGCGGAATGCGTCGCGCGGTCGGCTTGTAGCCGACGATGCCGCAATAGGCCGCCGGAATCCGGCACGATCCGCCGGTGTCGGTGCCGAGCGCGCCGTGCGCCATGCCGTCTGTGATCGAGACCGCCGCGCCCGACGACGATCCGCCCGGCACATGGCCGACATCGCGCCGCCAGCCATTTTTCGGCGTGCCGTAGTGCGGATTGACGCCCAGACCCGAATAGGCGAATTCGGTCATGTTGGTGCGCCCGATCACCACGAAGCCGGCCCGGCGCAGACGCGCCACGACCGGGGCGTCCTTCGCTGCCGGCGGCGCATCCTTGAGCGCCAGCGACCCGGCGCGCGAGACCTGTCCCCTGACGTCGAACAGATCCTTGATCGAAACCGGAATGCCGGCGTACGGCGACGGCGCGGCGTTGACCTCGCGCAGCCTGTCCATGGCCTCGGCCGCGGCGAGCGCGCCGTCCGCATCGACCTGGATGAACACGCGCGCGCCCTCTCCCGCCCGGTCCGCGATTTTCGCAAGGCAGTCGCTGACGAGCGAGCGCGCCGTGACGCGGCCCGCCGCGAGATCGGCGGCGAGCGAGGCCAGGGTCGGTTGATCGGGCATGGCGCATCTCGCAGGCGGACGGATGAATAGATGGCATCCTGGAGCATGATCCGATCATGTTGAATCGGGCCATGCTCTGGAAATTATTGTCTGGTCGCATTTTCCTGCGGCGAACCGGTATCCACTTCGCCGGAAAATGCTCGATTGTCTGGTCGCATTTTCTTGCGGCGAACCGGAAACCACTTCGCCGGAAAATGCTCTAGCCGCTGTTGCGCAGGCCCGCGGAAATTCCGTTGATGGTGAGCTGGATACCCCGCAGCACCTGCTCATCCTCGCACTGCGCGCGATGGTCCTTCAGGAGTTCGACCTGCACATGATTGAGCGGATCGAGATAGGGAAAGCGGTTACGGATCGAGCGCTCAAGCAGCGGATTACCGGCAAGCAACCGCTCCTGCCCCATGATGGCGAGCAGCTTGTCGATGGTGAGATGCCACTCGCGCCGGATGCGTCCGAAGATCGCCTCGCGAAGTTCAACGTCGGGGACAAGATCGGCATAACGCGACGCGATCGCGATCGAACTTTTCGCGAGCACCATGTCCATGTTGGAAAGCAACATGCGGAAGAAGGGCCATTCCCCGTAAAGCTCCTGCAGGAACGCCATGCCTTTGTCGGGATGACTTTCTATCCACGCCTCCACCGCGCTGCCGAACCCGTACCAGCCCGGCAGCATCACCCGGCATTGCGCCCAACTGAAGACCCACGGAATCGCACGGAGGTCCTCGATCCGGCGCGTCTTCTTGCGTGACGCCGGCCGGCTGCCGATGTTCAATGTGGAGATTTCGTTGATGACGGTGGAGGCCCAGAAGTAGTCCTCGAAACCCGGCGTCTCAAAGACGAGGTCGCGATAAGCCTTGTAGGCAAGCGATGACAGCGACTCCATCGCGTCGAGGTATTCCAGGCTCGGGGCGCTCTGCCGCGGCTGTAACAGGCTGGCCTCCAGCGTGGCGGCGGCGAGGATCTCCAGATTGGAGCGGCCCACCTCGGCGTTGGAATACTTGCTGGAGATAATTTCACCCTGTTCAGTAATTCTGATCTGGCCGTTCACCGCGCCACCGGGTTGCGCGAGGATGGCATCGTAGCTCGGACCTCCGCCGCGGCCGACCGATCCGCCGCGACCGTGAAACAGGCGCAGCCGCACCTTGTGGCGCTCGAACACCTCGACCAGGCCGATCTCGGCTTTGTAAAGCTCCCATCCCGACGTGACGAAGCCGCCGTCCTTGTTGCTGTCGGAATAGCCGAGCATCACCTCCTGCAAGCCTCCACGGCTGTCGACCAGCGCCCGATACTCCGGCAGCGACAGCAACCGGTCCATGATGCCGGCACAGGCCTGCAAATCCTCGATGGTCTCGAACAACGGCACGATATTGATGGCGCTGTGCCCGGTGGGATCGAGAAGGTCGGCTTCCTTCAAAAGCAGCGCGACTTCGAGCAGGTCGGAAATGCCTTCGGTCATCGAGACGATGCATTGAGGGATCGCATCAGGGCCAAGCGTTCCGTGCGCCTCCGCCGCGGCGTGGAACACCGCAAGCTCGCCCTGCGTCTCGTCGCTGTATGTGATGAACGGCGATGTCAGCGGACGCGCGCTGCGCAGCTCCCTTAGCAACAGGACGATACGGGCCTCCTCGTCCAGCGTCAGATAGGACGTGCCCGGGCTGGCGGCGGCGAGCAGTTCGGCGATCGTTCTTTCATGAACGGTGGAGTTCTGCCGCAAGTCGAGACAGGCGAGATGGAAACCGAAACAGTCGGCGGCGCGGCGTAGTTTGCGCAGCCGCCCGCGCGCGATCACCGCCGAGTTATTCGCGGTCAATGAGTGGTGGAGAATATCGAGATCGGCGCTGAAGTCGGCGGCGCTCGCATAGGGCGGCGCCGCGCCGTATGGCGGGCGCAGCGTGTCCGCTTTCAGTTTCACGGCGGTGGCCGAAAGCCGCGCGTAAATGCCTGATACCGCGAGGCGGTAAGGCTCGCCGCGGCGATGCGGAGAGGTGTCGGCCGATCGCTCGGCCAGCGAACTCAGTTCCGGCGAGACATCCGTGAGATCGGCGGCCAGCGACAGTTCGCGGCCGAGTTCGTGCAGTTCATCGAGATAGTGACGCAGTATCCGCGAGACCTGCCAATGGAGGGTGCCGCGCATGACGTCCGCCGTCACAAAAGGATTGCCGTCGCGATCGCCGCCGATCCAGCTTCCGATCCGCAGGAACGACGCGATCTCGTTCGCGACGCCGCTCTCGTCCGGATCGTGCAGGCGATCTTCCAGCATGCAGTGCAGCCGCGGCACCTCGCGAAGGAACGTATAATCGTAGAACGACAGGCCGTTCGCGACTTCGTCGAGCACCGTCAGCTTGGTCCGCCTCAGGAGATCGGTCTGCCACAGCGTCAGCACCGCGCGGCGCAACTGTTCCTCGCTGGCCTCGTATTCGTCTGGCGTAAGTTGCATCCGTTCGCGACGGTCGAGCAGCGCCGCGACCTCCATCTCGCGATCGATGGTGCTTTTACGGCGAACCTCGGTCGGATGAGCGGTCAGCACCGGACTGACCACCGCGCTGTCGAAAAAATCTCGCAACTCGGCCGCGCTGAACCCGGCCTTGCGCGCGCAGGCAAGCGTGTGCGCCAGCCGGCCCTGATGCCACGCCCCACCCGCAAGGGTCTGGCTGCGCATCTGGCGGATATTGTTCTGATCCTCGGCGATGTTGGCGAGATGCGAGAAATAGCTGAAGGCGCGGACGACCAGCACCGTCTCGTCCGTCGACATGCCGTCGAGGATGGCTTCCAGTTCGCGCCGCGCGGGCTTGTCATCATCGCGGTGAAAGCGGATCGAGGTCTGCCGGATGCGTTCGACCAGATCGAACGCCTCCGGTCCCTCGCGATCACGCACGGTATCGCCGAGAATACGCCCGAGCAGCCGGATATCGTCGCGCAGCCTTGCGTCGAGGTCGGCGGCGTCAGACTCCGGCTGACCTGCACGAGGTAACGGCATCAGACTGGACATCACGCTGCTCCTGAAAAGTCGGTTCTTCAGTGGCAATTTTCCTGCTGCAACGCAAGAAATGCTGGCCCCTCGATGCACAAAAGATGGACGGCTTGGAAAAAGGCATGGTCGAACCGGCGGAATGAGGCGAGACGCCGCCATTGCCCGGCCACTCAAGTTATAAGAAAACCAATGCCATAGGTTCTTTGTCCCCGGATTATGCAAGGGGCGGCGGTGGCGCTGCGCCGAAAGCGGGGTTATCCTTGCGGAAAGAGGTCACCCGTCATTTCAAAGGACGACCGTGCATGTCCGTTCTCTCAGGATCCAAACCGGTCCTGAAAAGCGCCAGAGGCTCGCGCGTTTGAACTCGACGCGCCAGGCGGTATCCACGCCATCCGCCATGGCGTCCACCCCGGCCGGTTGCAGGACAAGACGCGATTCGCGCAGGCCAACTCCCCGCAAATCGCTCTCATTACCGAGAAGACCGAGATCGTATTTTGGTATTTCAAGCGCCAGCGTTCCAGCGTCGGACGGTGGCGGTCATTTCCCGGAGGAATCGATGTCCAGCCCTGCTCCCGTCACCGACTGGGTTCACGATTTTGACCATACCGATCCCCGCTGGACCGAAAATCCTTACCCGATCTGGGACGAGTTGCGCGCCAAATGTCCCATCGCTCACACCAACCGCTTTCTTGGGGTTTACCTGCCGACCACCTATGAGGCCGTCAAGCAAATCTCCCACGACACCGAGCATTTTTCGTCGCGCCGCGTGGTGGTTCGCAACTTCCGCCCGGAGCCTCCGCCGCCGGCGCCGCCCATCACATCGGACCCGCCCGCGCACAAACACGCCAAGCAGATCCTGCTCCCGCCTTTCGCGCCCGAAGCCGTGGCGAAGCTGAAACCGAGGATACGCGCGATCTGCAATGAACTGATCGACGGCTTCATAAACGAGAAAGGCTGCGACGCGGCGGCCCGCTATACGAGATACATTCCGACCCGGGCCATCACCATCATGCTGGGCGTGCCGGAAGAGGACGGCGATCTCTTCATCAAGTGGATTCACGAGATACTTGAAGTCGGCCTGAATGACGACGCGGCGGTGATGCAGGCCGTTCGTGAAATGGTCGGCTATTTCGCCGGGCAGATCGAAGCAAGAAAGAAACACCCGACCAGCGACCTGATCGCGACATTGATGAATGCGCGGGGCGAGGACGGACAACCGTTGACGGACATGCATGTCCAGGGCGCGCTGCGGTTGCTGCTGGTCGCCGGCATCGACACCGCGTGGGGCGCCATCGGCTCCTCGTTGTGGCACCTTGCGCAAACGCCGGCGGATCGCGAGCGTCTCATCGCCGAGCCGGAACTGATACCGACCGCCGTCGAGGAATTCCTGCGCGCCTTCGCGCCAGCCACATCGGGGCGCGAGGTCATGAAAGAAACCGCCGTGAGCGGCTGTCCGATGAAGCCCGGCAACATGGTGCTGCTATCGTTCCCGGCCGCCAACCGCGACCCGGCTGTCTTTCCCGATGCGGACAAGATCATCATCGACCGCAAGGAGAACCGCCACATCGCTTTCGGCGTCGGCATCCATCGCTGCGTCGGCGCCCACCTCGCCCGCATGGAAATGCTTGTTGCGATCGAAGAGTGGCTCAAACGAATTCCGGAGTTCCGGCTCGATCCGTCGGGCGAGGTGAAGTGGTCCGAGGGCAGCGTGCGCGGCCCGCGCCAGCTTCCGCTGCTGCTCGGCAAGGCTTGAAGTCCGATTCGACTGCGCAAAGGAAGGAAGCGAGACGTGCCGCACGAACGTTTCCAGTTTTCGGGATCAGGTGGTCATAAACTTGCGGCCACGCTGGACCTCCCCGACAGTGAGCCCGCAGCCTATGCGCTGTTCGCGCATTGCTTTACCTGCGGCAAGGATGTGCTTGCGGCACGGCGCATCGCCGACGGGCTGACGAGGCGGGGAATAGCCGTTCTGCGATTCGACTTCACCGGCCTCGGCGCCAGTGAAGACGAATTCGCCAACAGCACGTTCTCCTCCAATATCGCTGATCTGGTTCTGGCGGCCGACCATTTACGTCAAACCCGCAAGGCGCCGGCGCTTCTGATCGGCCACAGCCTCGGCGGCGCGGCCATTCTCGCTGCCGCGGCACGGATTCCCGAAGCAGAAGCGGTTGTGACGATCGCAGCGCCCTCAGATCCCGCGCATGTCACGCACCTGTTCGCCGATCACGTCGCGGACATCCGCGCGCAAGGCGCGGTCGAGGTGTCCCTCGCCGGCCGCCCGTTTCCGATCAGCCGGCAATTTCTCGACGATATCGCCGAGCACAACCTGACGGAGCAGATCGCGAACCTGCGAAAGGCGTTGCTGGTCCTGCATTCACCGACCGACGACATCGTCGGCATCGACAATGCCACCCGCATTTTCGTTGCTGCAAAACATCCAAAGAGCTTCATATCGCTCGCCGGCGCCGATCATCTGCTAAGCGAGAGGCGCGATACCGGCTACGTGGCGGAGGTGATCGCCTCCTGGGCGCAGCGCTATCTCGAATCGCAGCCCCCCGGCACCGCCGAAAGCCCGGCCTCGCGCAACGTCGTCGTCCGGGAAACCCGCCGCAGCAAATTTCAGCAGACGGTGACCGTCGGTCCACATCGGTTGATGGCCGACGAGCCTATACCGGTCGGCGGCGACGATACCGGACCCGGACCTTACGACTTCCTGCTTGCAGCGCTCGGCGCCTGCACCTCGATGACGCTGCGATTATATGCCGAGCGAAAGGCGCTGCCACTCGATCGCGTCACCGTAACGCTGCGGCACAGCAAGGTTCATGCGGCGGATTGCGCCGAGTGCGAAACCAAAACCGGCACACTCGACCAGATCGAGCGTGAAATCGCGATGGAAGGGACGCTGGACCCGGAACAGCGGCAGAAACTGATTGATATCGCGGACAAGTGTCCGGTTCACAGAACGCTGACGTCGGAGGTCCGCATCACGACACGCACGGCAAGCCGCTGAACCAGCGTCCACTCCCGAGCGCTACCCGCCAGGCCGAGGCTGAAACTTCACCGCCTCGCCGCCTCTACTTCTTGTCCTTTGTTGTTCGTCCGGTCCCAAGTCCCGACATGTTGACGAACATATCCTGGAAGCGCTCCGCCATCTTGGGATCGAACCAGTCCTTCATAATCGCTTCCGGCGAGAACTTGTCGAGGTTCTCCGCCATCTTCTGCTGAAGCTTGTCCATCACGGCATTCTGCATCGGCTGAACGTCCGGAAGTCCCAGAAACTGGCGGGCCTCAAGGGGCGTACATTCGATCTCGATGTTCATCTTCATGGCGCACTCCTGGATTGGCCTCGATATGCCAGCGGGAGGACAATATCGCCGCGATGACAGCCGTGGCGCAAGCGCCATGCGAACCGCACAGGTTTTAACGAAAGCGCTCCGCGGCAAACGGTCTCGGGTCTGCGAAAGGCGCGTCGCCCGTCATCATCTCGGCCAGCAGCCGGCCCGTGACCGGGCCCAGGGTCAGACCGTGATGCTGGTGCCCGAAGTTGAACCACAACCCCTCATGGCGGGCCGCCTTTCCGATCACCGGCAGCATATCGGGCATGCACGGACGCCGTCCCATCCAGGGCGTTGCCTCGATCGCCTCTCCAAGGGGAAACAATTCACGCGCCAGAGGCAGCGTTCGTTCGATCTGCACAGGGGTCGGAGGCGCATCGCGCCGCGCGAACTCCGCGCCGGTCGTCAAGCGAATGCCCTGATTCATCGGCGCCAGCAGATAGCCTCGATCCGAATCGAGAACCGGACGATTGAGAACCGCATTGCCGCGTGGGACCAGATGCAGGTGATACCCGCGCTTGATGCCGAGCGGCATGTCGTAGCCGAGCGGACGGAAGACATCATCCGACCACGGCCCCAGGGCGATCACGGCCTCGCGTCCCAACAGCGCTCCTTTCGGACCCTCGACGCGCCATGCCGCTTGACCTTGCGTCAGCGTGCGCGCGTCGGCCGCCATGAAACGCCCGCCTCGACGCACGAACAACGCGGCATAAGCCTTCGTCAGCGCTCCCGGATCCGGAATAAAGCCCGGCGCGGGCCAGTGAATGGCGCCGGCGAACGTTCCGGACAGATTCGGCTCGCGCGCGGCGATCGCCCTGGCGTCGAGAATATCCCCTTCAACCCCATACGGGCGAACGCGTTCGAGATCAGCGATGCCCTTGTCCAGCGTCGCCGTCGACCGGAACAGCTTGATCCAGCCCGTCCGGCGCAGAAGCTGCGGCACGCCCGCTTCCGCGATCAGGGCCTCATGCTCGGCAAGGCTGCGGCTGATCAGCGGCAGGGCAGCCATCGCGCTGCGCAACGCGCGCTCGGGCGCGGATGCAAAAACATAGCGGATCAACCACGGCAAAAACGCAGGCAGATCGCGGAAGCGATAATGCGCTTCGGGAAAACGGTTCAGCGCATAGCGCAGGACCTGGCGCAGATCGTAGGGAAACACGTACGGGAAAACCGACGCGGATTCGATCAGGCCTGCGTTTCCGTAGCTCGTCTCCCGGCCCGCCCCGTCGTGCCGGTCGACCAGGATGACATCGCGCCCCCGCTTCTGGAGATGCAGCGCCGCGGAAACGCCGACAATTCCCGCGCCGAGAACCAGAACATCGGATTTGACTAGCGCCACACGAATCTCCGAACGCAGGACCGTACGGCCTCGCCGAACGTCACCCCTCACATTTAAGTATTGCGGTTCAGGTGCGCAAACCGCCCCGTTTGTGGGTGGTGATTGTCCGCCATCCTCAACTTGCAGATCGTCAACTTGCGGACAGGCTGGACCGTGGGAGCCACAGAGGCGGCTCGGCCATCGCCGCCGGACACCATCCAAGCCTTCGCCGGGTGACAGCCGACGAGAGTTTATAGACGAGAGTTTATGTCGGTCGCAGCGCTTTCGACTCCATGTCGAATTCAGCGATCTGCCTGCGACGTTCAGACTTGGTGCCGCTAAGGTGATCGGTCGCGATCGCAACATAGACAGCCGGAAGCACGAACAGGGTGAACAGCGTTCCGATCATCATGCCGGCCACGACCACGAGGCCGATCGAGAACCGGCTCGCCGCGCCCGCTCCCGACGCCGTCAGCAGCGGCAGCAGACCTGTAACCATCGCCGCGGTCGTCATCAGGATCGGACGCAGCCGGACCCGCGCCGCTTTCTCGATCGCCGCCCGTTTGTCGAGCTTCTCGTTGAGCTGAAGTTCGTTGGCGAATTCGACCATCAGGATGCCGTGCTTGCTGATAAGGCCGATCAGCGTCAGCAGGCCAACCTGGGTATAGATGTTGATCGTCGCGACGCCGAAGAACAGCGGGATCAGCGCACCGAGGATCGCCATCGGCACGCTGATCATGATGACGAGCGGGTCACGCAGGCTTTCGAACTGCGCCGCCAGCACCAGGAAGATGATGATGAGCGCGAAGCCGAAGGCAATCGCGAGCTGATTGCCTTCCGTGACGTATTGCCGTGCGTCGGCGAGATAATCGTGACTGAATCCCTTCGGCAGGTTTTTCGCCTGCTGTTCGAGGAACTCCACGGCCTTGCCCACCGTCACGCCCGGCATCGGCACGGCCTGGAAGGTCGCCGCATTGAGCTGGTTGTAGTGGGTCAGCGCGTTGGGATCGGTTTCAGTCTTGATCGAGACCAGCGTGGACAGCGGAATCTGCTGGCCGCCGGCCCCCGGCACGTAATACCCATCGAGGGATTGCGGTGACAGGCGCTCGCCGCGTGGCACCTGCGGGATCACCTGATAAGAGCGTCCCTGAAGGTTGAAACGGTTCACATAGTTGCCGCCGAGCAGCGTCGCCAGCGTCCCGCCGAGCTGCTGCATGGTGACGCCGAGGTCATTGGCCTTGGTCCGATCGATAGCGACGCGCACCACCGGCTGGTTATAGTCGAGGTCGCTGTCGGAAACGATGAACAGACCACTCTTCTGCGCCGCCTCCTTGAGCTTGATCATCTCCTCATAGACTGTCTGAAAGCTGGATGTGCTGTAGAGCACCATCTGCACCGGCAGACCGCCCGGACCGCCCGGCAGCGGGGGTCGGTTGAAGGCGAAAGCGTTCACGCCCTCCACCTTGCTGATTTCACCTTGCACCAGCGGCTTGATGGTCATCGCGGAGCGCTTGCGTTCGTCCCACGGTTTCAACAACATGCCAGCGATACCATCGTTGATGCCGTTGGTGCCGTTGATCACGAAGCGCAGGTCGGTCTCGGGAAAATTCGCATATGCCTTGTCGAGCTTGTCGCCGTAAAAATCCATGTAGTCGATGTTGGCGTATTTCGGCGCCTTGATGACCGCGAACACGATGCCCTGATCCTCTTCAGGCGCCAGCTCCGTTGAGGTGTTCATGTAAAGAAAGCCGACCAGCCCGAGGATCGTCACCGCGAACATCGCCGTCACCGGCCGGTAGTCGAGCGAGCGATCCAGCTTCCGGCCATACCAGTCGGTAACCGAACTGAAAATCCTGTCGACCTTCGCTGCGAACCACCCCTGCCCGCCGTGCTTGAGCAGCACCGAGCACATCATCGGCGACAGTGTCAGCGCGATGACGCCGGAGACGATCACCGCCCCGGCCAGCGTGAAAGCGAATTCGCGAAACAGCGCGCCGGTGAGACCGCCGAGGAAGCCGATCGGCGCATACACCGCGGCCAGCGTGATCGTCATCGAGATGACCGGGCCGACGATTTCGCGCGCGCCCTGCAATGACGCCTGAACCGCCGACTTGCCCTCTTCGAGATGCCGGTGAATGTTCTCCACCACCACGATGGCGTCATCGACCACCAGGCCGATCGCCAGCACCATCGCCAGCAGCGTCAGCAGGTTGAAGCTGAACCCCGCCGCCAGCATCAGCGCGCAGACGCCGATCAGCGACAACGGGATCGTTACCACCGGGATGATGACCGAACGCAGCGAGGCGAGAAACAGGAAGATCACGACGATAACGATGAGGACCGCCTCGATCAGCGTATTCTGCACCTCATGGATCGAGGAGGTAATGAACTTGGTCGAATCGTAAGCCACCTTCATCTTCATCGAGGGGGGAAGATTGCGCTCGATGTCCGGAAACAGCGCCCGTACTCCGGAGACGATGTTCAGCGGGTTGCCCTGCGGGGTCGCCTGCACGCCGATGAAGATCGCGCGCTGTCCGCTGAAAGCGACGCTGGCGTTCGTGCTTTGCGCCGCGAGTTCCACCTTGGCGATGTCTTCCATGCGCACGAAGCCGCCGTCCTTGGCCTTCACCGTCATGCGCTTGAACTGCTCGACGCTTTGCAGGTCGGTATTGGTGGTAACGTTGGAGATCGTATAGTAGCCCTTGGTCTGGCCCGCCGCCGCCTGGAAGTTGTTGGCGGCGATCGCGATAGCGACTTCCGCGGTGGTCACGTTGCGCCCGGCCATCTTCATCGGATCAAGCCACACCCGCATCGCGAAAGTCTGGCCGCCCAGAATGTCGGCCGAAGCCACGCCGTCCACGGTCGAGAGGATGGGCTGCACCACGCGCGTCAGGTAATCGGAAATGGCCGAACCCGACAGTTCGTCGCTCGAGAAGCCGATATACATCACCGCCGTGGTCTCGCCGGTGGACTTCAGGATCACCGGGTCGTTGGCTTCCTTCGGGATCAGATATCTCACCGAATTGACCTTCGACAAAACCTCTGTGAGCGCCGCGTTCGGATCGAAGTTCAGCTTGACGTAGACCTTGATCTGGCTCTGGCCCTGGGTCGAGGTGGAGGTGATGTAGTCAACGCCTTCGGCCGACGCGACCGCCTGCTCGATCGGCGTGGTGATAAAGCCCTGCATCAGATCCGGCGACGCGCCCGGATAGATCGTGGAGACGGTGATCACGGTGTTGGACAGCTTCGGATACTGCCGGACCGGCAAGTTGAACGCCGCCGCCAGGCCGATCAGCAGGATCAGCAGGCTGACGACGACCGACAATATCGGCCGCTTGATGAAGATGTCCGTGAATGCCATGAAGGCGCTCCATTGACGCGTGGCTGTTCCGGCGAGCGGAGCATGACCGCGAGGCGTTCGATCGATCCGGAGCCGCCGACGTGGCGGATCCCGCTCTTTAATCAGTTCAGCGGCGTCTCCGCCGGAATCTGCGGCATCGGATCTTTCGAGATCTCGACCGCGGCGCCCGACTGCAGCTTGAGTTGGCCGACCGCGGCGACCCTGTCGCCGGGCTGCACGCCTTTCTCGATGATGGCGCGACCATTGATCCGGTCGCCGGTGCGGACAAAGGTGCGCTCGACCGTCAAGCTGGTCTTGCCGTCATCCTCCTTCTTCTCCTTGATGAGATAGACGGAGTCGCCATACAGCGTGTAATCGACCGCGGTTTCCGGGACCGTGACAGCCGCCGGCTTGTCCGGCAGCACCACGATCACATCGGCGAACATGCCGGGTTTAAGGATGTTGTCCGGATTGACGATGGTGGCCTGGACGCGGATGTTGCGGGTTTCGGCGGCTATCTGGGGCTCGATGGTGGTGATCTTGCCGTCAAACTCCCTGCCCGGATAGGCATCGACCGACACCCGCACCGTCTGGCCGACCGCAAGCCGCGCGCTGTCCTTTTCAGTCACGGTGAAGTTCGCGAACAGGGTCGACAGATCGGTCAGCGACACGATCTGCGTCCCCGCGTTCAGGAACTGTCCCACTTCCACCTGACGCACGCCGAGCACGCCGTCGAACGGCGCGCGCACCAGCTTCTGCGAAATGATCGCTTCGGTCTTGGCGATGCCGGCATTGGCCTGGTCGAAAGCAGCCTGCGCCTGGTCCACCGTCACCTGCGGACCGACCTGGCGCGCGGCGAGCTGCTTCGCCCGCTCCAGGGCAAGTCTCGAAACCGTCGCCTGGGCCTTGAAGCTGGCCAGATCACCCTGCTCCGGCTGGTCGAACAATTGAACCAGCGGCGCTCCCTTGACGACGCGGCTGCCGGCGGTGAACAAAATCTCGGTGATGCGGCCGTTCACATCGGACGTTACATTGACCTGATGCACCGCGGCCAGGCTGCCCACCGCCCGCTGCAGGTTGGGCAGGACTTCCGATTTGACCTCGACCGCGCTGATCGTCACCGGCGGCGGCTTATTATTGGCAAAGAACTGCGCGATCATGTGCGCGCGAAACGCGTTGAACCCGACCAGCCCGCCGACCAGCAACGCAAGCAGTATGCCGGCAATGATAAACCAGCGAACCATGCGCACCGGGCGCTTGCGAGGATTCTCGTCCAGTTCGCGCGGCGGTACGTCGGTCTTGTCGCCGGTATCGCCTTCCCTTCTTACCGTCATGTCATGCACTTTCTGCGGCCGACGTTTGGGCGGCGTTGAATACAGGTTCCCGGTCCAGATGCAAGGCAATCGCCGCTGCATTCAAACCGATCCCCCGAAGAATGAATTCACAAATCTGCCGTTCCAGGTCGGGCTCGCCGCCATATGACAGGGCTGGAACGGAGGGAAACCTGGTGAGAACCAACATGAGAACCGTATGATGAGCGAACCAGAACAGATTGAGCGGATCACGCCCGACCCGCTCGGCATCCCCTTCTGCAATCGCCTGCTCAAGTGAAGCTGTGAAGGCCCGGCCGATCAGATCCCGGATTTTCTCGTACAGTAATCGGGCAAACTCACCGTCGTCGAGCTGACTTGAAACCATGAGGCGCAGGCGCTGCGCTTCCTGCTGATCCGGCGAAGCGGAGACGTTCAGAAAGTGCCTGACCATGCCGCGGACAAGGATAACGAGCGTCTCCGTCGAGGGCTCGCGATCAAGCAGGCGATGCAGCGCCGGATCCGCCTCGCAGGCTTCAGCCAGAATTTCGGCGTAGAGCGCGGCCTTGGTGGGAAAATGCTTGAACAGCAACGCCTCTGAGATCGATGCGGCGGTCGCAACGCTCTTGGTCGTCGTACCCGCAAATCCGTGGCGTGCGAAACACTGTTTCGCAGCGCTCAGAATCAACTCACGTCGCAGATCGCCGGTCATCCGCAGGCTGCTCATAGCGTCGTGAGTAAGCACTCACTTCAATTTAGTCAAGACCAATGTTGCATTGCATCAATTCAATTCAATTCAAGATCGAAATGATCCGGAAGCCCTTTTTAGATGCCGGGGAAGCGATGGAATACGGCGGTCGGGCGGTTACGGGAAAAGTCCGCGCGTTGCCTTCGCGGACCGCACTTTCTCAACGCCGAGCGCCATCGCGGCGGTGCGATGCGAAATACGGTCCCTTTTCGCCCGCTCGACCATCTGGGCGAAGGCGCGATCAAGGATCTGGTATTCGCGGCGCGTCACCTGGTCTTCTTCCCAGAACAGCTGCTGCAAACCCTGAACCCATTCGAAGTAGCTGACCACCACGCCGCCGGAATTGCAAAGGATGTCCGGGATCAGGAAAATCTCGTCCTGTCGCGTTTCCAGGATCAGGTCGGCTTCAGGCGTCGTCGGCCCGTTGGCGCCCTCGGCCAGAACGCGGCATTTCAGGTTCTCGGCGACGCGCGCGTCGATCACGCGCTCCACCGCGGCGGGAACGAGCACGTCGCACGGCAGGGTCAGGATTGCCGCGGGATCGTATGAAAGCTGGTTGGAGTATCCCGCGATGCTTCCCTGCGCCCCGGTGTGGCGCAGCAGCCCGGGAATATCCAGGCCCTTGCTGTCGTAAAGGGCGCCGGTGTGATCGCTCACCGCGATGATCTTGACGCCGGAATTGTAAAGTTCGAGCGCCGCCTGGGAGCCGACGTTGCCAAAGCCCTGAACGACGGCGGTCGCACCACCGAACGCGATGCCGCGTTCGTTCATGACGCGGCGGACGAGATGGGCAACGCCGCGGCCCGTGGCCTCGCGACGGCCGAGCGTGCCGCCCGTGCTGACGGGCTTGCCGGTGACGATCTCGGTGACGGTGCGGCCCTGATACATGGAATAGGTATCCATGAACCAGGCCATCACCTGCTCGTTCGTGCCCATGTCGGGCGCCATCACATCGGTGTGCGGCCCGACGAACGGAATCATCTCCTGCATGTAACGGCGCGACAGTCCTTCCAACTCGCGCATCGAGAGCGATTGCGGATCGACGCTGACGCCGCCTTTGGCTCCGCCATAGGGCAATCCGACCAGCGCGCATTTCCAGCTCATCCAGATGGCGAGCGCGGCCACCTCGCCGATATCCACGCACGGCGCAAAGCGCGTGCCGCCCTTGGTCGGACCCAGCGTGAGGTGATGCTGCACGCGGTATCCCTCGAAAACCGCGATCGATCCGTCGTCGCGATGCACCGGGCAGGAAATCGTGATGGCGCGCTTGGGCATCAGGATGCGCTCTCGCTCATCCATCGGGATCGACAGGTGATCAGCGATGACCCCGAATTGCTGAACCGCCATGTCGAAGACCGGGCCGGCGTAAACCGTCATGGTTCTCTCCCTGTGTGTCTGATTCGCGAACCGTGCCAGGCTATTGATCCGCCGGATACGTCGCGCCGAAAGCGAGCCTTCGCTATGCCTTCAGGATGGTGAGCCGTCAGTTATGCAGTCCAATGATAACATCCATCGCCCGGATACAGGCTGTATAAAAGCATCATGTGAAGCCTGTGCGTCCACCGATCGCCGCATGATGGAGGCCGCGATGGTTCAACGGACGCACAGGTTATCGAGCCTGACCATCGGAAGGCGATGTTTCCACCGGCGGGACGTCAGGCAAGCGCTCGCTTGAGATCGAAAGCGGGATCGGCAGCCTGCTCCGGCGGGATCGAACCGTTCACGGCCAGAAAGCGACGGCCGAAGACGTGATCCGATGCACGGTTGACCGACTCGACGCCGATCAGACAACCGCCCTTGTAACAGAACGCGGAGAACGACCCCTGCCCGACGTCGCCACGCACGACGACCTGATCGTAACCGGTCGTCAAACCCGCGATTTGCAGCTTGTCCGGCCCCTGATCGCTCCAGAACCACGGAAAACCGTCATAGTTCTTCGCGTGACCGGTCAGCCGCGCCGCCACGCAGCGAGCCTGATCGGTCGCGTTCTGCACGGATTCGAGCCGCAGCGACGCCCCGAAACGCTCGCTCGCAAACAACGCGCAGTCACCGATCGCCGAAATGTTCGGGTCGGCGGTGAGCAGATGCTCATTGACGATAATTCCGGAGGCCACCGGCAGGCCCGCCTCCCCCGCCAGTTCGACATTGGGCAGAACGCCGATGCCGACCACCACGAGATCCGCCGGGAGTTGTCTGCCGTCGCTCAAGGCGACGCCCGACACGCGACCTCCGTCGCCGGCGATGCTCGTCGCCTGCACCCCGAAATGAAGGCGAATCCCCGCTTCGCTATGGCGCTGCTGAAAGAACTCCGAGATCTCCGGCGTCACAGCACGCGCCATCACGCGCGGCGCAAGCTCCACGACATCGACCTCAAGCCCCTTCGCCCGCGCCGTGGCCGCGAATTCGAGACCGATAAAGCCCGCCCCGACAACGACCACCCGCCGCCGGGTGGCAAAGAGCTGCCGCAGCTTCTCGCTCTCGTCGAGCGATCGTAGATACAGGACATCCTCCAGATCGGCGTTGGGAACGTCGAGCAGACGGTTGCGCGCGCCCGTCGCCAGGACGAGGTGTTTATAAGGCCGGGACGCACCGGAGGCACACACGAGTTGAAGCGCGCCACGGTCGATGGCGACGGCGCGATCGGCGATCAGTTCGATACGCTGATCGTGGTAGAACTTCTCCGGCCTGAACATCACCGAATCCGGGCTTCCGCCGCCTTTCAGGTAGGCTTTGGAGAGCGGAGGCCGCTGGTAGGGCAGATGCGGCTCGTCATTGATCAGACCGACAGGCCCCTCGTACCCGGCCTGACGAAGCGAAACGGCAAGTTGAAAGCCGGCATGGCCAGCCCCGACGATCAGAATCGGTGCGTCCTCCATTCGTCAAGCCCACCAGTTCAGGACGGTCTGAACGTCTGTCATATCGCCTCCAAAGCGTTATCTTTCCGGGAGCGGGTGTCGGCCCGCGCCGTTTCTTGCACGAACCTGCAGCCGATTGCCACTCCCGGCGGATCCGCCGTTAACAATCAACCGGGGCATGCGACACATCGTGTAAGCGGAACGGTCCTGATCGATCCGAAACTGGCCTCTCACCCGGAGCGACCCCAGATGACAGCCCTCAATCCCGGCTCTCCCGAAGCTTCGGGGATGTCCAGCGTCGCGCTCGCGCGCATTGATGATCACCTGAAGCGGCGATACATCGACGCCGGACGGTTTCCGGGCACACAGTTGATGGTGTATCGCCGCGGCAACCTCGTGCATCACTCCGTGCAGGGTTTTGCCGACCTGGAACGCAAGGTGCTCCTGAAGGATGACACCATCTTTCGTATCTATTCCATGACCAAGCCGATCACCTCGGTGGCTTTCATGATGCTGGTGGAACAGGGTCTGGTTGCGCTCGACGATCCCGTTCACAAACATATTCCCGAATGGAAGAACCTTGGCGTGTTCCAAGCGGGCGCCGCGCCTGCTTTCATGACCAGGCCGCCGTCGCGACCCATGCAGATCGTCGATCTGCTCCGCCACACATCCGGACTGACCTACGGTTTCCAGCAGCGGACCAGCGTCGACGCGGCGTATCGCGACAAGCAGATCGGCGCGCTGGACCTTGCTGGCACGCTCGATTCGATGATCGCAGATCTTGCCGGTATTCCGCTGGAATTCTCGCCGGGCGAGGCCTGGAACTACTCGGTCTCCACGGATGTGATCGGCTACCTGATCGGCAGGATCAGCGGCACTCCCTTCGACCGGTTCTTGAAAGAGCGTATTTTCGACCCGTTGGGAATGGCCGACACCGGCTTCTTCGTGCCGGCCGGCAAGGCGCACCGACTCGCGGCCTGCTATAGCGCTGATGCAGGCGGCATGATGCCGGCTCATTCGCCGGCTGCGACGAGCGGGCTGACGTTGCAGGACGATCCCGCCACCAGCCCTTTCCTCTCCCCGCCTGGCTTCATCTCGGGCGGCGGCGGCCTGTGCTCGACCGCCGCCGACTACCTCACCTTCTGCCGGGCGCTGCTCAACGGCGGTGAACTCGGCGGCGTCAGGCTGATCGGGCCGAAAACGCTGGCGCTGATGACGAGTAATCATCTGCCCGGCAATCGGGACTTGCCGGAGGTGTCGCGGTCCATGTTCTCAGAGGCGACCTACAGCGGCATCGGCTTCGGCCTCGGCTTCGCCGTCACCATCAATCCCGCAAAGACGCTGATAGCCGGAAGTCCCGGCGAATACGCCTGGGGCGGCGTTGCGACGACGTCGTTCTGGATCGATCCGGCGGAAGAGCTGATCGCCATCTTCATGACGCAGGTGATCCCCTCGACCGCCTATCCTGTCAGGCGCGAACTTCGCACCATGGTGTATGCGGCCATCACCGACTCCAATCTCTGAGCGACGTTGTTTAGGTACTCAGGCCTCGACCCACAATTCGTCGTTCACTCACTCGCCGACTGACGCGAGCGTACGCTTCGCCGCGATCAGGTGCGGAATGTCGTACATCCTGCCCTCGATACCTATCACGCCCGCATCAGGCTGACTGGCGAAGGCGGCGACGACGCGGCGGGCGTGCGCCAGATCGGCTTCGCTTGGTGTGAAGCAGGCGTTGATGGTCGCGACCTGATCCGGATGGATCGCAAGCCGTCCGACAAATCCGTCGCGGCGGGCGACACGGCAACTCTCGGCAAGGCCCGCCTGATCCTTGAAGTCACTGTACAGCGTATCCAGCGCAAGAACCCCGGCCGCGTTGGCGGCGAAAAGACATTGGGCGCGCGCGACCTGATAAGGGAATGTCCAATCGCCGTTCGGCTCTTTATTGGTCAGCGCGCCCACCGCGGCGCTGAGATCTTCAGCACCCCACGTCATGGCTGCGAGCCTTGAGACTTGCCCTGGACGTCGTGCTGCATAACCGGCAAAGCCGAGCATCGCAGCCGGCGTCTCGGTGGCGACAGCCAGCAGTTTCACATGACCGGCGGGAATGCCCGCGGCCACCTCCAGGACATCGACGTAGTGTGATATCTGCTCGATATCCTGAATGCCGTTGACCTTCGGAATCAGGATGCCGTCCAGCCCCGGGCGGACCACAGCCGCGAGATCGGCCAGCGTCAGGCCCGTTCCGAGCGCGTTGATACGGACCAGAAACGTCCAATCCCGGGCAATCGCGCCACTGAGGAAACTCTTCACCGCCTCACGCGCCATCGCCTTGCGGCCCGGCACGACAGAATCTTCCAGATCGAGCACCAGCGCATCCGCGCCGCAGCTATCAGCTCGCGCGAGCTTCCGATCGCTGTCAGCGGGGACGAAAAGTAGCGAGCGCCATTTCATGCCGGACTCCGCATCATCAGCGCGTTGCGCCGGCAGAACACCACCTCTTCGTCGCGTTGGTTGTATCCGCGATGCTCGAAAGTGACGATACCCTGCGTTGGCCGCGACTTGCTGTCGCGAACCGAAATCACTTTCGATTCCGCGCGCAATGTATCGCCGGCGAATACCGGATGGGAGAACTTTGTTTCTTCCATGCCGAGGTTTGCGACCGTGGTTCCAAAAGTGGTGTCCTGCACCGAAAGGCCGATGACGAGACCCAGCGTGAAGATGGAATTGATGAGAGGTTTGCCGAATTCGGTCGATCTGGCGTATTCGTGATCGATGTGCACCGCGGCCGGATTGCAGGTCAGCGAGGAGAACAGAATATTGTCCATGTCGGTGACGGTTCGCCGAATTTCGTGAACGAACGTCTGCCCGACGGAAAACTGCTCGAAATACAGTCCGGCCATTCGGTTTCTCCTCGACCGCCATCGGATTGAACGCTCAGCGTCGACATCATGGCCGGTTCCGGAGTTTGCCATCCGCTACCGCCGACCGCAATGAGCCGGACTTATAGCTTCGGCCCCGCGACCAGAAGCAAGCGGAAATCCGATCAGACATTCGCGCGTTGAGATCGCGAACCAGAACGGCCTCGATATTTTATCGGGGATGCTCTATAGCGTCCCTGCGGGACGCATGTCCTCGGGCCTGACCCCGGGGATGGATGACCTGCTCGCGTGCAAAAAGCGCCCAGAGCATTATCGCTTCTGATTGAATCAAAAGCGAAGATCTATGATATTGATTTGACGCGTTTTCTTCACGCGAACCGGATTCCACTTCGCTCGAAAACGCTATAGATCAAAATTAGGGAGCCGCGATTCTGTTCGGAAGCGGAACGGCCCCGGATCAGGGCAGCCGGCTGGCTTACGCTCCCACGCGACGCCAGTTGCGCAATGTTCTCGCAGATCGAGAATCCATCCCTCATGGAGACCAGATTGACCCGGAAATTCGTTGCCGAAGCCGCCTCGCTAGCTGTCTTTGGAGCAGGGCTCGCGAGCGTCTATATTCTCGCCAAGGTACTTAAAGGCGACGTCGCGGATTTGACGATCGCATTGATCGCCACAGCCATATTCGTTGTGTCTTATGTTCTTGGCCAGTGGGTGAAACGCACGATCGACCCGCCGCACGCCGCCAAATAATCATCCCCGGAAACCATCGCTGAAGGGCTCTCGTCAGCCCGTATTCTCAAGCGAGCCTTGTGAGCCTGGCAATCGCCTCTCACCGCCGGACGGCGGTCCACCTGCCGACACATCCGTCACTGCGCCGATAGGATCCGCCCCCTCTGTTTCCCGAAAGCCGGCCAACCGCGCTGAGACTCACACCGCCGCCGGCATTTGTCGAGGCTTGAAACGCACCGCTTCGGCTGACGCGACCGCTTCCGCCGCCGGAGACGATGACCTGTGTCCCTGAAACCGTAAAGGAGCCGCCGCCACTTCCCTGACAGTTGGTGCTTGTCCCCGTGAACGACCAGCCGCCATCGAACCCGCCGGCAGCAGGCAGATTGCCCCGCGCGGGCGGATTGCTCTGGCGAGCATGGGGCGGCTTCGGGCGGCTCTGCGGCGGCTGATCCTCCCGGCGGTCCTGAGAAAGGCCCGCTATCGCTACGCTGGTCGCCGCGGCCAGCGCGATGGCAGCCATGAGAGCAACCTGAAAATCCCTGAGCATTCCTGTTCTCTGCATCAACCGCGAGGAGCTTCGATCAACGCTCGCCCCGCCCGTCCCTCTGTCCATTGACATCGTCTCTATATCGGCGCCCCGTCCTGGAAAACCCTAGATTTCTTTGTTTTGATGGAATCAGCAGCAAAAAGGCTGTGGGACGGGCCTTTTGCTATTTGACTCAGGCAGGATGCGACTCGTGATGCAGCGAGCGGCGGCCTGATGCTCTTTACGATATGCCGCAGCGATCATCAGGGCGACCGCCATCGACGCCCGCGGAGAGTCCGGCAAGGTGGTTCCGCGCTTCGATTACGCCCAGTCAAAGTGGAGTGTTTCGCGGAAGGCGAAACGCTCGATATGACTGGCCACGACCTCCCGCAGGGTCGCAAGGCTGGCGGCGTCCTCGGTCGCCAGGTCGATGACAAGACTTTCTGGTTCGGCTGTCAGCCGGGCCTCTCCCAGAGGAAGCACGATCCTGCCGTTGACGGAATCGTACTCGGTTTCGAATTTATGGGCCCAATGTTTGCAAAGCTGCTGCAAGTATCGGCTTGCATGCACCGTGTTCACCGTTGCGCGGCTCGTTTCCATGGCGTTGCGGGACTGCGAGTTCATCGACGACCTCCAGGCTCGAATGCGATTGGACCGTGACGTCGCGGCATGATTCACCGCCTGCATCCGGTCCCGCGCCCCTCGGCTCAGGAGTCTGATGCAATTGCGTTGAACAAGACTCCTGGAGCACGATGCGATCGAATTGAATCGGACCATGCTCCAGAAGTTATTGTCCAGTCGTATTTTCTTGCGGCGAATAGGTCACCATCCTCGGGCTTGACCCGAGGATGGTGACCTGTTCGCGTAAAGAAAACGCGTCAAACCAAAATCATAGAACCCCGCTTCTGATTCAATCAGAAGCGGAAAGGCTCTAGAAATTAAACGTTGCCGACAGCATGTAGGTTCGCGGCGCACCCACGGCGAGGAAGCCGCGGGCGGCGGATAGATAGTAGGCGTTGTCAGCCACGTTCTCGACGATGGCCCTCATCACGATGGGCTTGCCCAATGGACCGACGAACGTATATCTCGCCCCGAGATCCACCCGCGTCCAGCCAGAAATGGATTGCGTGTTGGCCTGATCGTAGAACACGTCCCCGGTACGGATCAACCGGCCGGTCAAGGTCACGCCCGCAGCCATCCAATGCGGCAGATCGTATTCGCCGTAAAGGTTCAGAGCCGTGACCGGAACGCCCGGAACGTCGTTGCCGTCGAAGCGGCCTCCAATCGTGTTGACCTGCTTGGCATCCATGAGGGCAATGCCGCCGAGCAGACGAACACCCTCGATCGGCGAGCCGAACACGTTGAGTTCGAAACCGCGGTTACGCTGCAGGCCGGCGACGGAGAAGAGGTTGGTGCCGGGATCCGTAAAGGCGAACGGCTGCCTGATCTCGAAGAGCGAAGCCGTCACCGTGACGGTGCCAAAATCGTACTTGGCGCCGACCTCCTGTTGCCGACTCACCACCGGCGGGAAAATGGTGCCGCTATTGCCCGCGAGCGCGGGCGCCGTCGGTCCCGCATCGAGCGATTCAATGTAGTTCGTGTACAAGGACAGCCGATCGGTCGCACGCAAGACAGCGCCGACGGCCGGGCTGAAGCGAGCCTGCTGATTACGTGAGGTCTCCATGCCCAGATTAGGTCCGGGCGCGGTCGCATAGCCGGTGATCGTCATGTCCTGCCAGCGCCCGCCGAGCGTCAGCAGCAGTCTGTCGTCGAAGACCGAGAGCGTATCGGACACCGCGACGCTCCGCGCGACCAGCCGCGTAAACAACGGCCTGTCATCGGACCTCGCGAAGCCTGTGGTCTGGAACGAGCCTGGCGGCAAGCGGACGGGATTGTAGATATTCGTCACGTAGCTGAACGGCGTGAAGCCGAGAATGCCGCCGCGGTAAAGCTCGTTGGTCATAGTGACCGCAGCGACGTTGAACTGGTGACCGATGACGCCGGTCCGGAACTTCGAACGCAGGCCCATCTCACCGGCGAACCCCTGAAGTTTCTGCGGCTGAACCGCAAGCGTGTTGGTCGCCGTCCCGTCAGGGTTCGTAATCCGGTAGGAGGAAGTGAGGAAGTCCTCGTTGTATCTGCTGCCGCCGCCCGCGATATACACGGTCGTATCCGGCAACAGATCGTACTCGGCGCGGCCAGCGACCATCTTGTAGCGGCTGTCGATGAATTCGTCGCGGCTCGATGTGTTGATGCGCCCGTTCTGCGCGTGGGGGATGATGATATTCGGGGCCGCCGCATTGAACAGCGAGGTCGGCGCGCGGATGTTCTGAACCGAACTGTTGAAGTCCAGCGACGCACGGAACCGTTCGCCGCGATAATCAAGACCAAGCGCGGCGACACCGACTTCGGCCGAGTTGAGATCGAGCGGCGTATCGCCCTTGCGGTAAGAACCGTTGAAACGAACGCCCCACTCCTTGTTTTCCCCGAAGCGACGGCCGAGATCGGCGTGGTTCCAGATCTGCGAGTTGCTGATGTAGGTCGTCGTCAAGCGTGTCAGAGGTTCGTCGCCGGCGCGCTTCGGAATCATGTTGATCGTGCCGCCGGTGCGCGCGGTGCCGCCGCTGAGCAGCGCGCTCGGACCCTTGAGGACTTCCACGCGCTCGACTCCCTCGAGAAAGCTCCGGCGCGGGTTGGCGAGGTAGAACAGCCCATCGTAAGCGGTGTCGAGATTGGTTACCGAGAAACCGCGGATGAAGAACGAGTCGCGCTCACTGAACGGCGGCGCGTCGTTACGGACCGAAGGATCGTTGAGCGTGACATCCCCGATGCTTCTGGCATGCTGATCCTCCATGAGCTTGGAGGTATAGCCGGTGACATTGAACGGCGTCGTGAGAACCGACGTGTTGCCCAGCATACCCATCCGCACGCCCGTTCCGACCTGGCCGCCGGCATATGGCACCGGAGGCTGTCCGACGGTTCCGGTCTGCGGCAGAGCTGGCGCGGAAGGAGCGGCCGGCGGAGGCGCCGCCTCGCGGGAACGCGGCCGCACCGCGGCCCGATGCGGATTCGGCGTCGCGCGAACCGTTCGGTTTCGCGTCGCCGGGCGCGTCCGCGGCGCGATAACCTCGATCGGCGTGAGCGTCGTTCCGGCGCTCGAAGATGAGGACTGCGCGATGGCGCTTTCAGACAGAGGCAGGACACCCAGGCCTGAGATAATGAGAGCTATTTGACCAACCTGCCTTTTCATAAAAAGTCTCCAATACAATGTGTGTTCAACAATAAGTGCGGATGGATAGCGGAGCAGAAGCGTGCTCCGCGCTGATTTGCGGTGTGACGACGGGTTTCGAGCGGCCTTCCGGTCATCGCAGGCGCGCCATGCAATACGCATCGACGAACACGCCATCTCTGAACGTCGCGGCTTTGTGAGTGCCCTCGATCTCGAAACCGAATTTGCTGTAGAGCGCCAGAGCGCCGACATGGTCGGTGAACACGGTCATTTCGATGCGTTTGATGTTCAACCAATTGTCGGCGGTATCGATCATCGCCTCGAGCAACCGTGTGCCGATGCCTTTTCGGGAATGATCTTCGTGAACGCCGATCCAGAACTCGGCCGCATGAGCGCGGCGTCCGTAGAAGGGGCGTAGCGCCGAGGCGCCGACGACCCGGCCGTCCAGCTCCGCCGAGAGATGCAGATCCCGCGGAGACTGCGGTTCGAGCCACTTCTTGACGGAGTCGAACGATTCGTAAGGAAGAGCGAGAGTCCAGAAACGGAATGTGCGCTGATTGACGATCTCGAAGATATCAGCAGCGTCATCACTGCGCATGGCTCGGATAGTAATCTCCATTCGCTTCTCCGGAAGTTCGGTCAGACGATCATGTGCCGGCATCTCGTGACTCCGTGGGCCGTCTCTCCCGCGCTGGATGCCGCCTGTGGGCCCGGCATGAAGGCGGTTCTCTTGCGGTCTCGCTATCGAAGATGGACGAAGCGCAGACATCAGAAGTCGAGCCTGAGACTTGCCAGGAACGACCGACCGGATTCGTAAAGAGGCCGCACCAGGCCATTGCCGAATTCCAGGCCGTAGGTGCCGCGGGCGGTATAGGTGGCGTTGAACAGGTTCCTGATCTCTCCCCGCATCTTCAGCGAAGGCAGATAGAAGGAGCGGTGCTCGATAAAGGCATTCAGCACCTGATAGCCTTCGAGCCGGCCGATCCCGGTCGCGGGATCGAAGAGCGTGTTGTTATCAAAGACGATCTCGACATCGCCGCCGACCGTCAGCTTCCACGGCGCGATGGTGTGCACGGCCTGGAACGTCAGCACATCCCCGATCGGGGCCGTCAGATACCTGCCCACATAGGAGTTGGCCGGCTTACCGTCGATTTCCGCATCGATGCGTATGAAACGCACCCGCACAAATCCGTCGGCCCAATTATAAGTACCACCAGCCTGGAAGCCCTGCGTTTGCAGATTGAAAGCTCGCAACGCCATGTCGGGCGCCCATAGAGGCACACGCGCATCGTTGATCTGGGTACGAAAGACGCCCCCCTCGAGTTCAAAGCTTCCATAATGTGCAACGAGACCCGCCGTGGAGTTGTTCGACGTCACCGACTTCGGTCCGGCGCCGTAGTTCCAGGCGGGGTTCTGGGCGTAGTTCTCCGACAGCGGGATGCCGGCCCAGACACGCGAATAGCCGGCCTTGGCTGTGAGAAAGCTCGTCAGATCGTGTTCGCCGGACACGTTGCCGCTGAGGCCCTGGTCACTGGAACGAAAGCCGTTGACGCCCTCGAAATGCTGATGCTCTCCGCGCAGGCCGAAGGAGAGCCTGGTGCGTTCCCAGGGCCTTAGCCGTGCCTGGGCATAAGCGCCGAAATTGCTGGCCCGTTCGGCTGTACGGTAGTCCTTGTCGGTGTATTCGGCACGGTCCCGATAAAAATCCAGGCCCGCGACGATATTGCCGATGGGCAGAGCAAACTTGTTCTCCAGCTTTCCGTTGAAACTTTCGGTGACGCCTTCGCTGGTGTAGCTGTAAGTGTCGATCGTGGCGCCGCTGTACTGGTCCACCGCGACTTTCGAGCGGGTGTAGGCCAGCACGAACTTGGGATCCCACCATCCCTCGGGCGAATCGTCGGTATAGGTGAAGACGGTGTTCTGCCTATCGAGCTTGTAAGGACGCAGCAGAGGCGTCGGCCTGACGTCCACGATCTGCGCCGCGTTCGCCCGGAAGGGCCGGATGGCGTCGTCACGCATCTGTTCATGACTGATCGCGAAGCGCTGACCTTCGATGCCCTGATAGGCGGCCTTGCCGATTCCACTTAGAAAGTTGGTCGCGGTGCCGAGCACCTCCTGGCCATTGCCGGCCCTGAACTCGTTTCCCTTGCCATATGTCAATGAGCCGAGCGTCTCGAAGCCGCCCTGGCGGGAGTAGCTGGTCAGATTGTTCGTCGAGACATGACCGTTGAAATTGAATATCGACTTCAGCGAACCGCCGAATCCGTCCCCGGACAGAAAATCCCTCGCGTCCTTGGTCACATAGGCGATCGCGCCGGCGAGCGCTCCGGCGCCGGAATCAACGGGCGCCACTCCCGCATCGATGCGCACGGCCTTGAGAAGGTTCGGGTCGATCATCGTCGTCGCGTTGTGGTGGAACACCTTGTTGTTCTGCCGCGCGCCGTCGATCGAGACCGCGAGGTTGGTCTCCTCGATGCCGTGCACGTAGACCTTCTGGGACATCGGCAGCGGGGATCCGACGGTGACGCCCGCCTCACCGCGAAACAAGCCTTTGACGTCAGTTGCGTTGCGACGCTCGATATCCGCGCGGGTAATGTTGATTTCGCTGACGCCGCCGCGTCCGATGTCCTGCGCGCCGCCTGTCACACTGATCGTATCGAGCGTGACGACATCGCCGCCATAACCAACGGAAGCGCCCGGCGCCTCGATCGCGACCGTGCGCGGGCCCGTGAAATGATAGCCGAGATTCGAGCCGGCGAGGATTTCCCGAAGCGCCGTCTCGGCTGAATACCGGCCGCTTACCGCTCGCGAGATACCGCGGATTGCGCCTGCGTCCGGACGGACCACCTGGATGCCGGTCGCGGCCGTGAAATCGGCAAGCGCCGAAAGACGCGGTTTCGCAGGGATGCTGAAGCTGTAGGGGGTATCATCCCTCGCCCATGCTTCATGAGCGCCAGCGACGAGAAGCATCACCGAACATATCGACACCCCGCAACTCAGCACGGCGGCACTGGTAAACTTCCGCATGGTCTGTGTAGGTCCCCCACCCCGACCGGGGGAGCGCGCGCGATCGGCAACCCTTCCCGATATTCAACGGGCAAGGGAGCCAGACCCCGTAAAAAAAGATGAACCTTTTATCGATAGATCAGCGTGGCGAAACCCGGAACCGAGAGGGTCCGGACCCCGAGCGTGCTCCGGAGCGCCTCCAGAACGGCGCCGGGATCATCGGCCCGGAAGGTGCCGGACAGCGTCATCCGTCGCAGCTCCGGATCGACAATCAGCACACGGCCGGGCGCCATGTTATCGAGTTCTTTCACCACCCGCGAAAGCGGGGCCCGGTCGAGGACGATCAATCCACGCCGCCAGGCGAACACCTGTTCGGGATCGACCGCCTCCGGTGCGCCGAGGCCGCCATCCTTGAGCGAGACGCGCTGCCAGTTCGTCAGATTGACCGGTCCACGGGTCGCTTCGGCATCGGACACCGCGACCTGGCCGTGCTCAACCGTGACTGCGCCGGCTTCGCGATCGACCTCGAAGGCGGTGCCGTGCACCAGAACATCGACCCGCCCGGCGTGGACGGTGAAGGGGCGCTGCCGATCCGCGACCACGTCGAACCACACACGACCGCGCAGCATGGTGATCGCGCGGACGCCGCCGACCATATCGGTCTTCAGCGCTGTACCGCCGTCCAGCATCACGAGCGAGCCATCAGCAAGGCGCACTTCCCGCCGCTCGCCGGGTTGCGTCGCAACATCCGCGAATGCGCGGTCGATCATGCCCGGATCGCGCCATATCGCGCCGCCACCGGTCAGCACCATCGCGATCACGGCCGCGGCGGCGACTCTCAATCCGAGTTTCAGCGGCCCAGGCCGCAGCGACGCAGCGGCGCTGCGATGCCAGCCGCCGGCGGCGAGGTGAGCAGCAGGCCGATCGAGCGCTCCCCACAACTCCGAGATGTCGACCATCGCATCGTGATGAGCGGGATCGGCCTTCAGCCAGGCCCGATAGGCGCGTCGCGTCTCGTCGGAGGCAAGAGGGTTATTGAGGCGGACGAACCATTCAGTCGCCTCCCGCGAAGCCCGCTCCCGATCGTCCCTGTTGTCCGATGCGAATACCATACTCTCTCTCGCGCGACGGCTCCGTAACTATATTATGCTGTATCTGGTCTACCGCTGCACAGATGGAGTAAAGCGAGCTTCCAGGCGGCCAATGCGGCGCCTTCCGCTGCGGACCTGCAATTGCGACGACAGGCGGGACACGGAACACGGTCGCGCCGCGCCTCCGGAACAGCACGGGCAAAATGATGTGATCCGCTGCGACGCGAAGAGCAGTTTCGACACGATTATCCTGGCTGCCTCGACAGGGACGTCATTCGGAGAACTCGTAGCATACAACGTTTCATAACCATTGATTCATCATAATATATACGTCATTCAGCCACACCGGCTTCCAACAAACGCCTCGTCGAACATTTCATAGCAGAAAATCTGCTTCAAACTGGCTGTATTTGCAATGAGCTTCGAGGAGCCGCTCGCAATGACCGCGCTCCTCTCGAGTCTTTCACCACTTCATGGAAACGGTGAAAGACTCTATCTTCATGTTTTGACGCGTTTTCTCCACGCGAACCGGATTCCATCCTTAGGGCTCAAGCCCGAGGACATGCTTCGCTCGAAAACGCTATAGAGATCGACGTGATCCGAATGGGTTTGCGATCTGACTGATGTCGTGGCGTACGAACTACCATCGCACGCCGTTCTCTGTCGGGCAGCCCGGCGGCGAACACGTCAATTCACGGACATACCCCAGGGTAAGCGCCGCCAAAACGCGGGTTCGGCGATGAGCGATTGAATTGCCCGGTGAATGCAACGTGACCGGACTCAGATGGAGCGGCCCTCGACAATCGCTTCCAGCGGCACCGTTCTCTGCATGAGAGCGCCGATGTGCGCCAGTAAGGCGACCCTGTCCCGGATGAGGGTCTCAAAGCAATCTTCTCCGAACCATTCGAGCGAGGCATCAGCATCACTCATGACCAGAGCCGCGGAAAGGAAGGCATCGAGACTCATGGCGCCCTCGAACAGCGGCACCATGCCTTCGCGGCAGCCGGCCGCGGCATAGACATTTCCGGGAGCGAACACGTTGAGTTCGCCGCGAGAGCGAACATTCTTCAGATGATAGTGCCCGATGAAAGGGGCGAGCGCGCGGTGGGCGGAAACCAGATCGTCGCCGCCTTCCCACACATGCAGCGCGTCGAAGTTAATTCCGAGACCGGGATGGTCGACCTCCGCCAGCAGGCGCAGGGTCGAAGCGAGGCTGTCGGCCAGAGTGTTGGGATGAGTCTCGACCAGAAGCCGTATCCCATGGTCATACGCGATCGCGGCCATGTCGCGCACGCGGCTCGTCATGACCTTCCGCTTGTCCTCGGGCACCTCGCGGCTGGGCCGGTCGCCGACGAAGGTGCGGATCTTGGGAGCCGACCAGTGTTGCGCCATTCGGCAGAGCCTGTGCGTTCGTTCGCGAACGATCGCGGGATCGCCATCGGTCGGCAGATAGTCGCTCAGCATCGACACCGAGAGACCAAGATCACCGAGCCAGTCGGCGCCGTAATGGGGATGGGTTCGCGCCAGACCGCGCGCATGCGCACCCCACAATTCGATTCCGTCAAAACCGCTGCGCCTTGCCCAGACGGCGATATCCCAGATCGAGATCAGGTGATGGCGAAAGGTAATGGTGCAGACCGAGAGCTTCATCATCGTGCCGCCGATAGACATTCTGGCGTCGACGCAGGCTTCCAGCCTTGATCGGCGCACCAGTTGAAAAATACCGCCTGCAGGCGCGCCTTGATGGCGGTCTCAAGCGCATCGAGTTTATCCAGCGCCGCAAAGACATCCGCGGCATGGGCGTAATCACCGGTTTGCGCCAGCCGCAGGATCACGAAATGCAGCCCCTTCAGGCCGACCGCGAGTTCTTCGATCTTGTCGCACCAGTGCAGGAACTCGTCGTTCGGCAGATTGAGTGCGCGCCAGAAATAGGCGAAGCCGTGCTCATAGGCCCATTTGCGGATCGCGATCACCGGCAACTCACGTAATGCTGTTTTCAGATCGGATACGCTGAGATCGGCGCGTCCCTCGACATGGGCCGCCACGATCTCCCGCACGCTGCGGATCAACGGATTGTCGCCGGAGACGAAGCAGGCGAGAAAGAAGTCGCGGATGTCCGCGGCCAACGGCAGCGTCACCATCTGGCGATCAAAAATATAGCCGCCCGCGACGCTCGGCTGGGCAATGGCTTTCAGAAGGCGCTCGCGCGCGATCGGACCCTCCCAGCGGAAATCAGGATCGCGCACCTGCCAGATATCAGGGTCTTCGGTTGCCTCCAGCATGAGATAGTGTGGAAACGGATTCTGGTTGAACTTGTTCTCCCGCTCCGGCAGGTGAAACATGTCGAGCATCACCATGACGCTTTCAGTCGGCCGGCGTGCGGCTACCAGACCGATGAGCTTTTCAAGATTGGCCTGCTTCGATGCCGAATGATCATACCATTGCGTGACCTGCACGCCGTAAAGCCGGTGGAACCAGCGGCGGAAGAAGTCGTGGCTGATCTCGGGCGTATGATAGAGCAGTTCGTGCCGCGTTGAGACGGCGAAGTCCGCATCCCATACGCTGAAATAGAACAGCCGGTGATCCAGTCCAGCCGCCTTCACCGCATCGCACAGGCAGGAGACGAAGCAATGGACCTTGATGTCCGGATATTCCTCGGCGTGGACGTCGGGCACGGCGGCCTCCGACGCGTTCGCCGCGACATCTGAGGTGGTCCTCGCACCGGCCAGAAGGCTCGCGAGATCGTCCACCGTTTCGATGTCGGGGCCCGTGACCATTTCTTCGGAGATGACAAGGCCATGCTTCAGTTCCAGATGCAGAAACAAGTCCAGCAGCAGAACTGAATCGAGATACAGATCGGCGTTCAGCCGCGAGTGCGGGCCAAAACCATCGAGATGAGTGTTGTTCATCTGCTCGGCGAGCACCGCTCGGATCGAGGCGACTATCTCCTCGCGTGTCATATCGCGGCCTCCGCGATAGCGTGTTCGAGTCGCCCCTCTGCGTACAACGCCGCGATCTCGCGCCGATTGATCTTTCCGTTCGCCTGCCGAGGCACGCGAGCGAGGCGCACCGCCTCCATGGGAACCTGGTGGACAGCGAGATTCTGCATGCACCATTCACGCAGGCTTGCGGGCGCGATGGCGCGTTCAGCGCAGAAGGCCAGAGCCACGCGTTCGCCCGCGGACGGATCGACCCGGCGGAAAGCCACGGCGTCCGTCACACCCGGCATTGCCATCACGACATCCTCCACTTCCCGCGGATAGACGTTGATGCCGGAAACGTTGATCGTATCATCCAGCCGCGCGACGAAGACGAGCGTTCCAGTGCCTGTCAGATAGCCGAGATCGCGGGTGTGAATCTCCCGCTCGCCCGCCCTCACCACGATCTCGCGCGGCGCGCCCTCCCCGCCGGTCTCGACGCCCAGATGGGGTAGCGGGATTCCCATTTCATCCGGTGCCGTAAGGTCGGGATTGATCGCGACACAGCCCGCTTCCGAGCAACCATATTGTTGAAAGAGATGCGTGGTGCGGGCGCGGATCGAAGCGAACCAGGGATCTGGCAGAAGCGTTCCAGAGGTCATGGCGGCGAAGATCGTCTCGCCCGCCGGCAGCAACCGGGAGATCGTGTGCAGCATGGCCGGCGACGAATACAGCAACGGCTGCCGGGTCTCGCGAAGGCGCGCGATCACATACTTCGGATTGCCGGTATTGAGAACATGCGGCGACTGTCCCCGCTTGAGCGCCACAAGCACGCCGCAGATCAGCCCGTAGGAATGGGTGACCGGGCAGGCGACCAGGGGCGTCATGCTCTCCGGTTCACGGAAAGCCGAAACATAGCTTTCGATCTCACGGTCGATCTCGGCCCAGGTCCGGGCGACCCGCTTCGGCTCGCCTGTCGTACCCGACGTCGTCTGTAACAGCAGTCCCGGACCCGCGGCGCCCCCTTCAAGCTCCTCAACGGCAAAACCATCGCAGACAAGCCGGTGACAGCCGACGCTGACCGCAAGCCGTCGCGCAGCCGCGCGTGGCGTCGAGGGACGGATGGGAAGCACGCTGGCGCCGGCCGAGCGGAGCGCGAAGAACAGCGCGAGGAATTCCGCCGTATCGGAAAGGCACACGGCATAGCTGAGGCCCGGATGGTCCGCGATACCGACGGCGAGAGCCGCGCGTTCGCTCATGGCCTGCATGCGAGCCTGGTCGTAGGAGGTGTCGTCTATGCGAATCATCATGCGTTTTCTCGTGCCAACAAGGAAAGGTCCGCGAGTGCATTCGGGACCTCGTGTTGAAAATCGGAGCCGTTGAGGCCGAGCTTTCGGGCGAGCAGGCTTTCGGTCAGAATCTCGCGCGTGCCGAAGCCAAGCCGGGCCGCGCGCGCGCCGAGATCATGCTCCGTGATGTAAGCGGAAAGCTGCCGCGCCACGCGCTGCCAGAACGCGTGCTCGTCGATGCCGTAGAAGCTCTGCGCCAGATGCGAGATTTCGGAGAGGCTGAAGACGAACACGCAGTCGACGAACAGGTCGCGCAGATCCTCAGGGCGTTGCATCCAATAATATTGATTGGGCTGCGCGTTGCGGTAGTCGGGGTTCAGCGTTTCGAAATCCGGGGCGAGCGCCGGATCGGCAAGGAAGCCCGGCACGAATTCCAGGCTGTCGTGGAAATCGCGCAGGATCAACCGTTCCGGCCATCCGTCGCGGTGAACGAGCACCATGTTCTGGCCGTGCGCCTCGGTCGCGATGCCATGGACGATGAGAAGCCGCCATACCGGCAACAGGGCGACGTGGATCAGGCGGTCGAGCCATTCCATGACGCCGTAGCGGCTCACCCACGGATCAATGAATGGCCGCCCGTCCGCTTCCACCGCCATCAGCGCATTGAACGGCGCCGCGGCCTCGCCGTCGGCGAGCTTGTCCTCGACGCTCTCGCGCCAGATCGCCGCGATCTCGCCGCCGAGCGGGCCATCGCGATCCATGATCAAGCCCGCGTGTTCGCGCAGAATGTCGAGACGGCAATCGCCCTTGAACAGCGGGTCGGAGTCGATCACTTCGCCGAGCCAGTGCGACAACACCGGAGCTGTCCCGACCGAATGCGGTTCGATCGTGCGGCGCGTTGAGGTGTTGACGATGTTCATCGCCAGTTTCACGCCGCTGCGGCGCGGGTCGCGCACATTCGTCAACGAGCGCACCGACTGGCTGGCGCGGTAGGGATCCCCGGCAGTCCCCAGATAATACACGCGCCCGGACTGGATCAGAGATTTCAGTCGGCCTTCGGACAGGTCGCGCCATTGCCAGGGGTGGATCGGCATCAGACCGAAATCCCGTCCCTCGATGCCGAGCGCGGCGCTCCGCCGTCGTAGCTCATGCCAGCCCTGCACGCCGATCTCACGCTGCCAGAACAGATCCTCGCTGTCGGGCAGCGCGAGATGCAGCAGGTCGCGCGCGACGGCGAGCCAGACCAGTTGGAAGCTGTTGCCTGCTTCAGGTCCGTAAGCGCGATGGTCCGCCTCATCGAAGCCGGTGCGCGACTTGAAACAGGGATGATAAGGATGCCCCTCGTCGATCGCCGCATCGAGCGCACAGAACGCCAGATGCCTCCGGTCGCGAGGCGACAGGTGCTGACAATTCCAGCGCATCAGCGCGGCGGTCTGCTCAAGCTCGCGGCCGAGTTGCGCCCGCGCCTGCTCCGCGCCGGGCAGCGCCCCGACAATGTCGGCGATCGAAGCCTGATGCCATTCGCCGGCAGCGCGCCATTCGACGGTTCCCTCTTCGAGGCGTGGCCGGCCGAAAGCGCCGAGACGACCGCGTGCCCGCCAGGCACGACCATCGACGCTCCATTCGAAACCGCGAGCACCTCGGATGGTCCGGTCGATACTCCCGAACAGATTTTCGTAAAGCGCCGCCGCCGTAAGCTGGCGCACTATTCGCTCTTCCGGCTGGTCGGCGATATCAAAGGGCAGCGGCACGAGCACCTCCCTGAGGCGCGGCACGGCTTGCCGCGCACAATGGATTGGGGAGTTGCACATAGATCGCCCGGCCATCATCCGCTTCCAGCTCGTCGATATCGAGCATGCGGGTGAGCAGGTTGGCCTTGGCCGCGATGGTCGGACGGTTGAGGAATCCCGCGGCGAATTCACCGCCGACACCCGTAAGTTCGCTTGCGAGACGTTCCAGCCGCGCGCGCAACATGGCGAGCAGCGCGTCTTCCATGATCAGGCCATCATGCCCCATGCGCGCGATGACCGAGCATATCTGATTGACGATCAGGTAGTAGCCGAAGCGCTCCTGGATCACGCAATCGTCGAAATACAATCCGGGGATTCCATCGGTCTCCGGCGCCAGCGCCGTCAATCGGTCGCGGTGAGTGTTGGACAGGTAGAAGCCCTGGTTGTCGCGATAGTAACAAGCCTCCGGATAGCCGGACGAGACATCGAGCAGGCTGTTCTGCTGGTGCGCTTCGAGCGCCACGCCAAGCTCATCGTAAAGCCTGACCAGCGGCTCGAGCGCACAGTCGAGATAGGCCGAGAACCAGCGCCGGCAGACCTCCCTCACCGGCTCCCCGCCGCGCGCGGCGAGATCGCGGATGATCGTCTCCAGCCAGGAGCGCGCGCCCGGCGGCGGATCGGCGGTCAACGCGGCGATGGTGACGCCGCTGCTTTCGCTGCCCGTGGTGAATGGATTCTCGCGGAAGATCACCTCGAAGCCGCTTTCCGCGCGGCCGGGCAGCGCCAGCGTCAGGTAGGCCGGATCCCGGATCAGGCGGAAACGCGGATAGCGCGCCAGAAAATCCGTGCCCGCGAACAGCCGCGACATCGCAACGCCGGCTTCAAGCTCAGGCATATGGTTGACGCGCAAGGAATTGGTGATCCGCACCGGCAGCGAGAATTTCAGCATCCACGGCAGGTCCGCGTTGTAGACCGTGCGTACCGAGGAGGTCGGCGTGAACCAGGCGCCGATGGCCCCAAGCGGACGCAGCCGTCCCTGAACAACCAGCTGCGCGACCGAGGGGTCCAGCATCAATGCCTCGGCCTGCAGGGGATGCATGGGGATCAGCGCCTCGCCCGGACGCAAAGCCTGGCAATCCTGCAACGGAATCAGCGTTCGAAGAATATCGGGCAGAGACACGCCCGGCGCGGCATCGTGACGTAGCAAGGTTGCATCGGCGGCGAAAAAATTGAGACGAAAGCGTCCGTGATGCTCGGGGGCATAGGCTGGCCGCTGCCAGCTCGTCATGCCCTGAAGGCTCTTGGGCGTGGGATGCAGCCAGTGGCCGAACGCCAGGCTCTGCTCGCCGTCAAGGAAGCTCATTCCGCATCGGTGCGCCGCCGCGCATTCCAGCCCGTCCGCGATGCAGCGGTAACTCGTGAGCACGCGACCCAGCAGTTCGACTTCTTCATTGCGCATGGCATCCGCCCGCTCGGCGCCCATGCTGGCGTAGCATTCCTGCACCATGAGATAGAGCGCACGCAGCGGCGCGATCTCGCGCCACGAATTCCCCGGCAGGCGGCAAACAAAGATTCGCCCAAATCTTAACGGTCCGCACAACGAGTACCGCTCGATTTCGGCACGCAACCGCGCGGCCGTCATCGCGCAGTCCCATTCGACGCAGTCCACGGCCACGCCGTCCTCAGGACAGTGCGCCGAGACCACGCCGGGATCGACCTCACGTAAGTAACAATTGGCAAAGCTCTGGAATGTTGCGCGTTCGGCGATCTGGTTCTTGGATATCTGCATCAGCACGTATTCTTCTGTGAACCGCCCGGGATCGATGGGCCACATCGACTAAACGGCCCGCAGCCGCCAATGCCGTAATGGGAACCCGGCTCACAGTTTAGAATTCAACCAACTATCAGTTGCAGAGATGTTCTTGACGTTGAGAATGCCTATAGTAACGCTAGAACGTATCCCTGTTCGAGTAAGCACCATAAAGCTGCCAGCCAGAATGTTGTCTCCGGACGATCGCTGTCCGAGATCAGGCTGATGCGCGACGAGAGAACAGCATGTCGTCCACGACAGAACTGCTCAATATCTTCAAGGCGGAGCAGAGCCAGCTTCAGCGGCTGGTTCGGCGCCTTACGGGAAATCCGCACACCGCTGAGGATGTCGTCCACGATACCTTCATCAAGCTGATGCATCGCGATGTGGGGAAGTGCGATGTCGGCCTGGTCGTCACCACGGCGCGCAACCTCGCGCGCGATGCGATGCGCGCTGAACGCGTCCGCACCTCCTATGCCGAAAGCGTATCACGCGAGCAGGTGCATGGTGGCGTGGTCGGCCCCGAGGATGCCGTATCGAGCCGGATGGATCTCGACGCGCTGTTGCGCGCGCTGGAGACATTGCCTCGCCGCACCCAGCGTATCTTTCTTCTCAGCAAGGTCGACGGCATGACCTATCCGCAGATCGCCCGCAACCTGGGTATCTCGGTCTCGACCGTCGAGAAGGAAATGATCTCCGCCCTCGAGTTCTGCCGCAACTGGAGACGCCGGCGAGAGAATGTTTGAGCTTGCATGCGCGATGCAGTCGTGCCGCAGCCCGATCGGCACGATACATGATTTCCATGTCCTGATTTGAGGCAATCGTCTCAGTCATCAACCATAGGCAGCAGATCGTCCTCGTGCGCTTGGTCAGGCTATTCGCGTGAAGAACCCGCATGAGAACAATAATTTAGAGCCACGCTTTTGATGAATTAGAAGCAGAGAAGCTCCAGCCTTCCTTGACAAGCACGAGACAGATCGGCGCGGTCGAAAACAGGATGGACACGGCAACTTGCGAAGCCAGGTCGATTGCCATAGGGTCGCGGAATCCGAGTGGAGTGGAATCTGTGCTCGCGGCGTTGAGGAGAAGGTACACAAAGATCGCCATTGCGGCGCTTTACGCGCTGGCGATGGTAATGGTGGGTATGGCTCATCAGCCTGCCAGCCAACACCTGACTCCGATCGAACTCGCCCAATACGTTCTTCCGGATAGTACTATCCCGATCCTGTGTTCCGAAGATCCTGACCACACGGACCCGGGCCGCACGGATCTGAAATCAGCCGGTTGCGATGCCTGCAGACTTATTTCCGGGCCTGGTATCGTCGGCGCGCCGCCTGTTGTCAGCCTTGCTCGTCTGGCGTTACCGACGGGTTTTTCTCTGGCTGGCTATGCGTACCAACCCGTTATACGCGCCTCCGACAATTTTCTGTCGCGCGCGCCTCCGAGCGTGGCCTGAAGCGTCTCCACGCCGCGAACAGCTCGGCGTGCATTCAGCTTAACGTGACTTGGCGATATGCGCCATGGCCTCACGTAGCTTTAACGACAAATGACTTGGCGATATGCGCCTTAGCTACACCTAGCTTAGCGATAAGCGGCTTGGCGATAGATGGCTGGCGATCGACCCGCGCAGGGTTTGGTGTGCAGGAACGCTTGCAGACTTGAGCTTGCAGCCAGTCATTCGCCTCGCTTGAGATTAAGGATGGCCGCGTTCCATACGCCGGAACGGCCGCGTATATGCGGTGCTGACGCGCCGCTCTCAACAATCAGCGAGCCTGCTCGCAGAAGAGAGATAGAGAGATAACGTATCATGATGCGTCATTCAGGAATGACATTATCGAGAAAGCACCATGCGCGGATTGCGCGCGCCGCAATTGCCGGCGTTGCTCTGCTCATCGGCGTCTCCGGCCCGATTCACGCACAAGGGAATCCGCAAACCACACCGGCCATCACCGCTCCTCATTCGCCCTCCGGGCCGTCCACATCGGAGATATCGTCCACCACGGGTTCCGGCCTCAACTCGACGTCGCCGGCGCCCGCACCTGCGGCCGCTTCGAGCGCCGGCCTT